>JAFQOD010000029.1 GCA_017395685.1 Clostridia bacterium | reverse complement strand
AGTACAGGTGGCGGCGCTGGTTACCGTACCGGCGTCAGAGGAATGGCCCAATGCGGCGATTTTCTCGCGGCGCACTTCACTCTGGCAACGAGTGCAGGAAATCACCTTTTCGCCGTCTGTGGTACAAGTGGGGTTAGTAACGATAGTGCCGCTGTTTTCTGAATGTCCCAGCGCAGGCAAGGTTTCTTTTTCAAGTTCTTCATTGCAAATGGTGCATTTGAATACTTTTTCACCAGTAGCGGTACAAGTAGCCGCACGGGTTACCGTACCGGCGTCAGAGGAATGGCCCAGCGCATCGATTTTTTCGCGGCGCACTTCACTCTGGCAACGAGTGCAGGAAATCACCTTTTCACCATCGGCTGTACAGGTGGGATTTGTAACGACAGTGCCGCCGTCTTCTACATGTCCCAAAGCGGGCAGAATTTCTGTATTGAGTTGGACTTGGCAAACTGTACATTTGAATACTTTTTCACCTGCAGTGATACAGGTGGCCGGCGTAGTGACTGTACCTTCATCAGATTGATGACCAGGAGCGGTAATTGTTTCCCGACGTACTTCGTCTTGGCAACGAGTACACTTATAAACCTTTTCCCCGTCGCTCGTACAGGTGGCGTTGGTTACGGTTTCGCCTTCACCCTCGTTATGACCCAGAGCAGAAATGGGGTCTTTTTTTATTTCCGTTTGGCAGACTGTGCATTTATATACTTTTTCACCGGCCGCGGTACAGGTGGCGGCCGTAGTGACAGTACCTGCATCAGATTGATGCCCGGGAGCGGTGATCGTTTCCCGACGTACTTCATTCTGGCAGCGGGTACATTTGAACATGCGAACACCGTCTATCGTACAGCTCACATTGGTAATCAGCTGTCCTGCATCCTCGTTATGCCCCAAGGCAGCGATGGATTCTTTCCTCAATTCCGTCTGGCAAACGGTGCACTTATATACTTTTTCACCAGATGTTGTACAGGTAGCTGAAGAAACAATAGTTCCGGCGTCGGCTTGATGCCCAGGAGCAGTGATTGTTTCCGTCTTGGTTTCTCCACAGGCGGAACAGGTATATATCTTTACGCCATCGACGGTACAGCTTCCCTGCGTTGTCACTTTTCCTCCATCCCAGTTGTGCGTTTTGCAAGACGGAATGACAACGGTAAAGGTGATGCTGCCGGATACCCCAGTGGCTGCCATTGAGCCAGACGCAGAAACAGAATATGTCCCTGGCAGGGCATTGCTGTTCACACGAAATGTAACCGTTCCTACGGGACCGGTGGCCACCCCATTCATATTCATAATACTGAAGCGACCTGAAAAACTCTGCGGTTGAGCCACAGTATTTCCGCCACTGCTGCTTGCTGTTGCGCCGACGAATGTAACAGGTGCACCATTGGTATTCAAACTGACACGTGCAGTTTCGCCTCCATCCGTTGCAGTGATGGAGATGCTCATCGTCAATGTATCTCCAGGATACACTGTTTTTGCCAGGGCAGTATGGCATATGCTGACGAGAAGAATCGCAAACAAGAAAACAACCAACTTTTTCATCAAATTCCACTTCCTCGTTCTATTGATTTGCACTGCACATTCATTTCATTTTGCTGTTGATGTTTGGAAACCCTCAAAACCAACACGCAAAGATTCCTATGATATCCAAATCCTAAAACCATATACTACGTTTGATACTGATTAATGTATCAAAACGCAAAATACGCACGTGCGTATTTTCCTAAATTATAACTCTTTTCTAAAAAATACGCAAGTGCGAATACGCATTTGCGTTGTTATCTTTATCATCTTTTTGAGGTGATAAGAAATGATGACAGTCAAAGAAGCGGTGGTCACTCGCTTTCAGGAAATTATGAAAGAGAAAAATATCAAAACCAACGAACTGGCTAACCGTGCCGGGGTGACGCCCTCTTCCGTTTATTCTATGCTGGATCCCCGCCGCAAGGAGGTTTCGGTTAATTTAGTCAAGAAGCTCTGTGACGGTCTGGAAATGACGATGGGCGAGTTCTTTTCCGCAAAGGTGTTTGATGATTTGGAGCAGGAGATACAGTAAATATATCAGCAAAATAAAAGGCTCCCCGAAGCGAAAACCTCGGGGAGCCGTTGCGTTTAAGAATCAGACGGGAATACTACACTCATACAAATGCTCCGGGGCGATATCCACATCATCATTCCAGATGACAGTATCGCCGCTGACACGGGCATTCAGGAAAAAGGGCAGGCTTTTCAAGTCAGCAAAGATGGGCTTTTGAAGCAGCGGCAATGCATTATACACCCGCTTGCCGCCATCAGCGAAGGTAATCAGCAGGGTGTAGTCTTCCTTGGGGATGACCTCTTTCACAACCCAGACAGGGGTTTTCATTATGGTTCCTCCTTCCTCAACGAAGGGGTTCGATTTTATACAGGGGTTATTCATCCATTGCAAGGTTCCAATCAAGGAACTCTTTCATCCTCAATCTAGATAGGGATTGGTGTATTTAGAGAGTAATCCGGTTATCCAAAGTAAGAAGTCTTTCGTTCCGCGATCAAAAGTAAAGGTAAGTCTTTCCGGTTCACACCTTTCTTTGCATATTTCCGCTAAATCCGCCCCTGCCCCTGCACTCTAGGATCGGCCCTGGATAGAGGAGGATCAGCAGGCGGTAGATCCGCTGAAAAGGCCGATGAGGAACGAAGTCCTTTATCCGGGCATTGGAAGCCCTGGGCAAGATCACAATCCAGGAGACCGCAGAACGAGCGAAAAACGACATTACCCAGGGATACGGTTTGTCAGATGATCAAATGAAAATGCTGATCCTAGAACCGAACAGCACCTATGCCCCCTTTGATGATGATCAGCCCGTAGCCCATCTGCTTTTCTGATTGTGGCAGGGCGATGACGGCTTCACCGAAAAGGATGGCCAGTATTGGGTGGCTGTCAATCTGAATACCGGCATGATCGAGGATATGCTCTACGATCCCGGAACTACAGGAAACGGCTGATGCTTACTGAGTGCTGGTCTGCAAAACCGATGAACATCAATTTTCATAAAAAGCCCTGCGTGCAGCGGAAAATGGCTTCCGGACGGCTGTACGCAGGGAGCGAAGAACAAATTAGAGAACTCTTTGCAGCAGGAGACAGCAATGCCTCCTGCTGTCTTTTAAGGCTGTGATTATTTTACGATAGTGAAGGAAACGATATCGTTTGCGTCCGTACCAACCAGTTTGGCATCGGGAGCGCCGTGGATGGTAAAGCATTCAGCAGTCACTTCGGGATTTTTGGTGGTGAGCAAAACGAAATCGCCAGTTACTTTATATACGGTTTCTGCGTCTTCCACATCCTTGGTATGGTAATTGATAACGATTTCTGCGGTATCTTCCACGGAAGCAATGGGCTGAGGCACCACGGATCGACCAGTGGACATGATCTTCAGTGTGCCACCTTCCAGAATAATTCCGTCAGTAATGGTAGTCTTGGACATATATTCGCCGCCCCGGAGCGTGACAATAGCGTTCAGGTATTCGTAACCGGTGCTGTATTCAGTTACGGAGCCGCCGGTTATCAGCAGTGTGCCGCCATCCTTGGTAGCGTAGTTGATGGCAAAGCCGGAGCCGATGCCTGCGCCGTCCTGCACAGCAGTGGCGTTGACAATGCCGCCCTCCACAACGATGGTGCAACCCTGCTGGCTCATCAGACCACCGCCGATAGCGGAGGAGGAAAGCCCAGCAGTGGCATTGATAGTTCCGCCCTTGATGGTAATGAAACCGCCGCCCATATCAGAGCCGTTGCCGATGGCTGCAGCACGGGCACCACCGGTTGCTTCAATCACGCCACCCAGAATAACCACATTGCCGCAATTACCGATCCATCCGCCACCGATGCCTGCGCCGGCTTCGTTGCCGGTAGCGATGATATAGCCGTTTTCAATGGTGATATTGCCGCCGTGGCCCGAAAAACCACCACCAATGCCAGCGCCTGCAACGCCACCCAGCGTGTTGATGGTGCCATTTTTGATGGTAATGGATCCGGCAGTTTCTTCATTATTGCCGCCAATGCCGGCGCCATGGAAGCCGCCCTTTACATCCAGAAATGCATCTTCATTGGCGGCCTGGAGGATGAGGGCACTGTCGGTGGCGACACGAAGCCCGGCTTTGTTCTCAGCAAGAGATCCATCCAGAGTGTTAATACCGTCAAAGATCAGGGTGACCTGCGCTTCATTGAAAATATCAATAGGGCTGGCAGCAGCATTCGCCAGGGCCAGATTCACAAGCGTAATCTCAACCTTGGCACCGTTGACACTCAGTAAACCGGGAACTGCAGGATCGGATTGGATGATGGTATAGGGCCCCGCGGCCTTTTCTGTCTTCTCAGCCTGGGTATAGCCATCGGCAGTGATAATAACATCACCCTTGGAAAGATCCAACGTTATGCCTTCTTGGCAAAGACCGGTGAGGGGAAGCAATGCGATGGACAGAACCAGCAGACATACGAGCAAAAACTTTTTCATTGGAAAATCCTCCTTTTTATTTTTACAGAAAGACGAAACGTTACGGTTTTGCTCAATTATAACATATAGCCTTCGATTTGGCAAGTCTTTTATTGAAATTTTTTCAAGGAGCCAATTCCAGCTTAACGTATTCCCAGAATACACAATAGGGAGTGCCCTTGGAAAGGGTGAAATAGAAACTGCCATCCTCCATTACATACCGGGGCAGCATATAGGGGCAATTGACCCACAGGCAATAATGATCAATGTTATGATCCACCAGCGTTACTGGAGCAGACCAGGGTCCTGTCAGTGCTTCTGCCTCTCGCAACTCGATATCGAAGGTGTTTTCATTCAGATAGATCATCACATATCGCCTGATAGCGGGATTATATACCACGGATAATTCTCCGGTGTAGGCTGGGGTCAGCGAAATGGCGTCATATTCGTTATCGATCCAGATTTCTCGGCCATCTGCTGCCTTCCCGGCATAGTATTCGTAGGCATCCTGAACAAGAATGCTTTCCTTCTGCACCCGCAGCAATTTGACACTGCCAAAGCGGCCACTAGGGATACCGAAAATATAGAGATAATCGCCTTCCTCCACAATAGAAACATGAATAAAATTGGTATCCTTGTCCCAGAAGGGCTTTGCCTTAACGAAAGTATTTCCACCATCGTCCGAATATGCCCAGGAACTGTAATTGCAATCCCAATGGGAGGCCGCTCCCCAATGGAATACGTTAAAATAGTGATAATATAGTCTGCCGTTGAGATAGACACCGTTGGTAGGAATGCTGGTCATATCTTCATAATCTACATGGCGGGAGGTTATGACCTCCTTGGCATGGCCTCGAGGATTGGTGATGTAGTAGTCGAAGGTCAGCCCATCAGATGGATCCGTATCGGTGATTACGGCCAGGGTATTAGCCCGCCAGGAACCGGTTTTATAACCGCTGAATGTATCCCCGAACATCATGTATACCTTATCCCCGGCATCTACCATGTTGCCGATATCGGCGCCGTTTACATTATAAGTACTCATAGTTTCGTTGATGAGCTTGCTTCCACTGGAGCCCAATAGCTGGCCGATTTCATGGATAGATTCCACTCCCTGGATAATACCCTGGGGAAGGGGGCGTTCTCGGAAGAAATCATATTGCACCTTCATTAGCGGAATTTTGCTCTGATAAGCCAGTCCATAGGAGGCGTCAGAGAAACTGCGCTGAGGATCGTCATATGTTCCGCAATGTACCCATTCAATGCCGTCATAGCTGCATTCGAAAAGGTAATGATCCGGGAAGCGGCGGATACGCAGCCAGTTACCGCTATGCTCCAGAAGGAAAAGTGTTTCTTCTTCACCATCAACATAGGCGGTTGCTTTAATTTCCCCGGGTCCTTGAGCGCCGAAGAAAAGATAATCATTCCCTTTTTCAATAGATAAGCCAGCGCAGCTGGTGTTGCTGGTGGACCGGAAGGAAAGACGCGTATCGATGATATACTCATCGTGCATTGGGTCGCGCATGAGAAAGCCGGGATTCCCCTTGGTAGGCGTGGTAAAGGTGCCGTTAAGGGTGCCACCGGTGGCCAGCGTTCCATTTTTCGTCTGTCGCCAAAGCCCCAGATCCAAGCTGGGCACATTAAAATCATCATAGACGGATTCTAAAACGGCATCTGTGAAGAAATCAAAGATCGCATATCCGGCAGCCTGACCGGCCCCCAGCAGGCCGTATTCAGCGCCGTTGAACAGACCAGTTTCATCAACATAATTTCCGACGTGGTTCCAGCTTCCGGTGGAGGTAAAGGAAGTGTAAAATGCGTAGGTTGCATGTGGTTGAAGCCGGGTATTCTTTTTGATCCGCAGAAAGTCAGCATCTTCGGCTTCAAAAAGCTGCTGGAAGCTTCCATCCAGCATACCGTAGGCGGTCACCCCCTGTTGGGTGCGAGCCAAGGTAATATAATTGTCGGAATCATTATACAGGAGCAGCCCATAGGCATTGGAGGCGTCCTGGCACTTAAGATCCAGAATGTGTGTTTCAATCACCCAGTCCCCGTCCAGGGCAGGACGCAGGAGTTTGCATCCCAGATCCTGACGATCTTGGCTGGCACCCTGTGCATTAATCAGGCTGACAACGCCGTTTACGATGGTTTGCTTGGATTCGGGAAGCGGACAAACCGTCCGCCATCCGGCTGCCAGTTGGTCGCCAGAAAACTCATCTGCCAGTCCACAAGGGAGAAAAATTGCTACCAATATAATAACAAGGATAAGAAGCGTCCGATAGTGCAAGTAGAATACCTCCTTTTAACAAAAACAGTTTTGCAGCAGCAGTGGCATGAACGGATGGAAAACACATTGTACAGAAAGTTGACGGTCAATAGACAAGACGAAACGTTATGCCTTGTGCGTGGCTACATTATAAAACCACGGGCAAAACTTGTCAATAGTGTGATAAATTTTTCCAAATCATAATTTATAAATAAGTATTGCAATCAAAAAGCGGATGTGTTATAATAAAAGTAACGAAACGTTACGGCATGATTGGTATTTCCTATCCACTATCGCACTTCCAGATTGAAAAGGAGGTAACACATGAGAAAAGCTGTTGCACTGTTCCTAACGATAGCATTATTGCTGGTCTGCATACCCAATGCTTTCGCTGCGCGCACAACAATCATCTTTTGGCATTATCCCCAGGATGAGTACAGTGATGCCTGGTGGGAGGAATGGATTGAGGAGTATAACAATTCACAGAACGAAGTATATGTTGAACTTGAATGGGTGCCGATGGACGGCTGGAATGTAAAACTGAAAGGAGCACAAGCCGCCGGAACTGCCCCTGATATTTACGGGATGCCGCTGGCAGATGCGGGGCGTAACGTAACAAACGGTACTGTGCTCGCCTTTGATGAATACGTCGATCCTGCCATCTGGGAGGATCTGACGGATGTGGCGCGGCAGTATACCTATATCAACGGTTCTTACTGGAGCTTCCCACGGTATCTGGAGCCTTCCGCCATGCTGCTATGGCGTAAGGATCTGTTTGAAGCGGCAGGCCTGGATCCCGAAATGCCTCCGACCACATGGGACGAACTGATTGAAACGGGAAAGAAGCTTAAAACGGATACATGCTGGGGGCTTCATATTCCCACCAACGAGGCGGATATCGGCTGGACCACCTGGGGGATGCAGTATGGCCTCAGCGGCAGTCTGGCATTGAATGACGATTGGTCAAAGAGCCGCATGAGCGAACTAGAAGGATATCATCAGTTGGCAAATTTTTTCAATGATGTCTACTGGGCGAATATTGCTCCAGAGCAGGCCATCTATGGCTACGGCTCCATTGATGCACTGTGTGAAAACCGGTGCGCCATGCTGATGACCGGTTCTTGGTCACTGGCAACGGTACTCATTGATTATCCCGAGATGGTGGATAAAATCGGCGTCAGCCATTTTCCGACACCAGATGGAAGCTATGATCATGCCACTGCCTCCATGGGCGGCTATTGCGTGCTAATGGATAAACTAACGGAGCATCCTCAAGAATGCGCAGATTTCCTGGTATGGATGTTTACCCGCGATCCGGCTGTCATGTACGATTTCTTTGAACGGTCTCATTTTTCTAAGTTTTCGCCATGGAAATCAGTTGAAAGCATGATTGCGCAGGCCGATACCTACAGCATCAATCCCTGGCTGGAAACGGTTATGGATACCGTAATCCCCTATTCCATTCCCGAACCCATCTACCCCTGGGAGGTAACCTATGCCTTCGGTAGGGCGGTCAATCGAATTCTGCTGGAAGGATATGATGCAGAGGAAGCGCTTCGCATTGCCGATGACGAGGTAAACAAATATATTGAGAATTTCGGCTTGGCAGGCCAGAACCTGAAGAACTAATCTGATATTCGTCAGGGTTGCGAATAAAGGGGCCGTTTCAGCGGATATAGGCTTCTTATTCGCAACCCTAATTATAAGAAAAGAGGCAAATCAACGTGATGAATGAAAGGCATATCACAGGGTTGACGGCCTCGAAAGGGCCGAAACGCAGCAGGCGGCAGTTGACACGTCAACTGCGAAATAACCTTGAAGGAATGCTTCTGGTTATTCCAGCATTGTTGCTGATAACGATTTTTGCAATTATTCCAATGATCTACGCTTTGTTTTCCAGTGTATATGACGTGAGCCTATATACGGGCACTGAATTTGTAGGTTTTGAAAATTACCAGCGGGTGCTTCATGACACCGTGTTTTGGTCTACCTTCAAAACAGCTTTCCGTTATATGCTGTACGTAATCCCTGCCTCACTACTGCTGGCATTTATGCTCGCCAATCTGATGATCCGTATTCCTAAGAAGGCAGCCGGCATTTTCAAAGCATCGATTTATATTCCCAACGTCATTTCCGGCGTTATCACCTCTGTCATTTTCATCTTCATTTACGATTATGACAGCGGCCTTGCCAATGTGCTGCTGGAGAAAATAGGGATCAAAAGAATCGGATGGGTTACGGACACCAAGTACGCCATGCTGGCTGTGGCGATTCCTGCGATATGGATGAGTCTTGGCGGTACTACGTTGATCATGCTATCCGGTCTGAATGATATCCCAACGGTTTATTATGAAGCGGCGTCCATCGATGGAGCGAATGCCTTCCAGCAGCTGTATAAAATCACATTGCCCTCTATGCGGAACGTATTCATATATCTGCTTGTAACTTCCATTGTGGGCTCCATGCAGGTATTTGAATTGCCCAATCTGATCACACATGGCGGGCCTTTGTACAGTACCACCACCCCGAATCTGCACATCTATACACACTTCATCAATGATACCAGCCTGGGCTATACGGTAGCAGCGTCCCTTGTGATCTTCTTGTTGCTAGCCGGACTGACAGCCGTGATCTTCCGCCTGATCAGCTCAGAAAAATCCATGGAATGAGGTGGGAAAAAATGAAACAGAATAAACTGCTGAAATTACTGTATCTTACCTTGAGCGCCATTGTCGTGCTGATTTCTTTGGCTCCGCTCATCTGGATGCTGATGACTGGCTTCAAAGAGAAAACAGAGGTATATCGGGTTCCCTTTTCCTTTTTTCCAGATAACTTTTCAAATCTGGCCAATTACAGCAAGGTACTGACCCATAAGAATTTCCCCAATTCCATGCTGACAACGCTGCTGGGTGCCAGCATATCCACGACATGCTGCTTGATCATCAACGCCATGGCTGCATATGGCTTTGCGCGGATTGATTTCAAAGGAAAAAAGCTGCTCTGGGCATATTGCCTATTACCCATGTTTATTCCCAGCATTGCTATTCTGATCCCCTCTTATGTAGTGGTACACAAAATGGGAATGCTGAATACCATGGCCGTGCTGATTATTCCTGGCGTAGCTCAGACCGGGCATATCTTTTATTTGCGTCAGTATTTCCTGGGTATTCCTCTTTCCCTTGAGGAAGCCGTTCAGATTGACGGTGGCAACAGGGTGCAGGCGCTGATTCATGTGTTCATCCCCATGTCTGCTGCCCCCTTTGTAATCGTGGGCTTTGGCGCGTTCGTTGGGTACTGGAACCAATATCTTTGGCCCTTGCTTACAATATCGAAAACGAAACTATATCCCATCATGCAGCAACTGGCGTTTTTCCGCACGGAACGGAATATACATTATGGCGTGCAGATGGCCGGCTCCTTTCTTGCGGCCGTACCGCCCATCATGCTATTCATGTTTTTCCAGCGCTTTATCGTCAAAGGAATCAAGATATCCGGTCTCAAGGGATAAAAGCATGACTGCGACAGGACGGTTATCAGCATCCTGGCGCAGTTTTTACATATGTGTATTTTACTATGCTTTGTTATTGCTTCGTAAATCACCGGGTTTCATGTTTTGACGATCCAGGAGGTGATGAATTGACAAAATTCTGCCAGGCGCGATATAATAATAAAATCAAGCGATTATCAGGAGGGAATGCATTGGCGGTCACAATCAAGGATATAGCCCGGCACACCGGGCTGGGCCTGGCAACCATCTCGAAATACCTCAACGGCGGGAATGTTCTAGAAAAGAACAGAATCAAGATCGATCAGGCAATCAAAGAACTTGATTATCATGTAAACGAATTTGGAAGAAGCCTGAAAACGGGCCACTCGGGAACCATTGGCGTGGTGATCCCGGAATTAAGCATACAGTTTTCTGCGTGTATTATTTCCGCAATGGAGGATGTGCTGCGTCAGCATAATTTAGGGGTTATTGTCTGCGATTGCCGGACGGACGTACAGCGGGAAGCGGACGCCATCTCTTTCCTGCTGGGAAAGCGGGTGGATGGTATGATCAATATGCCAGTCTGCCACAGCAAGAAAAACCTGCAGCCTGCCATTGACCGTGGAATCCCCATCGTGCTGATAGACCGGGTCGTCAGTGACTGCAAGCTGGATGCTGTACTGATCGATAATATTGGCGCAGCTCAGAAGGCTTGCGAGTATTTTATTGCCAACGGTCATCGGAATATTGGCATCATTGCCGGTCCACAGGATATTTTTACCTCTCAGCAACGCTTGCTTGGTTTCCGTCATGCCATGCTGAAGAACGGAATCTTTCCTGAACAGCGTTTTGTGGGTTATGGTGATTATACCGTTCAGTCCGGCTATGAACAGACGATAAAAATGCTGGAGGAATCGCCGGATATGACGGCCCTATTGGTTACGAATTATGATATGACGCTGGGGATGATTATGGCCTGCAATGAGAAGAATGTGCTGATCGGGCAGGAGCTTTCAATCATCTGCATTGACAATATGCAGCTTTGTAATATCTTTCATCCGCGCCTGGAGGTAATTGAGCAGCCCCTGACGGAGATTGGGCATCAGGCAGCGCAACTGATGCTTCAGCGGCTGGGAGAGGAAAAGGGGAAGCAGGGGCAATCCACTATTATAACCCTGCCCACCCGACAGGTGCATGGGGAATCGGTGTGCAATCTGCTTCTGAATCCGGTATGAAGATTTGATGTAAGAAATGTATTGAAGAAGCCCCGCGCAGGAAAGCGCGGGGCGTTTGCGTATATTCGAATACAGGGTATTTATTAAACAGAAGGACTTCTGATGATCCGAGGATCTGTGAAAATATCGCTCTCATCATTAGAATGGGTAGAAAACTCCGAAACCACCGCTCCCTCAGCCCCGGCAGCAAACCAATGCCGGGTATTGGGGAAGAGGGTATACTGCTGACCGGGATACAGCACGATTTCATGCTTGGCAGTATACCATTCCTCGTCTTCTTGAGGAGGGACAACCTTGCGCTCGAGGGTTTCTTCACCCTCTACATAGAGATAAACTACTCCGTAACGGCAGCGGAAGGTTTCTTCCTTTCCTGGATTGTCCCCGAAGGGGGGATGGCGATGTTCCGGGCAGATCTGGCCGGGCGCCAGGGCCAATTCCTTGGCGCAACACCGATCGGTATTCACATAGGTAATCAGTTCCAGCCCTACCTGATCGATCCGGCCTAATCCCATATCGGAAACCTCAACATTGACGCTTTCATCTTCGGTGATTACAATATGAGCTTGGGCAAATAACTCCCTAGCACATTCACGCATCCGCAGCACATCTTCCTTTTTCATTGGCATTCTCTCCAATCAGCGGGTCCAGCGTTCCTTATCCCAATCGGCCAGCAGCTTAACAGCGGTATTTTCGCCGATCAGGGTAGCGCCTTCTTCGATAACGGCCAGAGCATCTTCGATATTGGTGATCTGGGCGGCAGCCTTGATCTGGCACTTTTCGCCGCACAGGCGCTTCATCAGGCGGATATCGCCGATGCGGCAGCCGCCGGAGCCGGTGCCGGTGGAGGTCTTGATGAAATCGGCGCCGCTGTCACGGACGATCACGATGGCGCGCACCTTTTCGTCATGGGTCAGATAGCAGCATTCGATGATCACCTTGATCACCACTTCGGGGTTTTCGGCCTTCATGGCCTTGACGAATTCATTCACTTCATTCTTCACATACTCATCCTTGCCGGATTTGAGCATGGAATAGTTGATCACCAGATCCAGGGCGTCGGCGCCGTCGCGGATGCACTGCAGGCCTTCTGCGATCTTGATTTCGGTGGTGTTGGTGCCGAAGGGGAATCCGATTACGGTGCCTACCTTGGCTTTGTCGCCGCTCAGTTCGCGGGCATGCTTTACGTGGCAGGGCTCCACATAGGTGGCATTAAAACCGTATTCGATGGTCTGGCCGATCATTTTATCGATATCTTCCAATACCTGATAGGGCTCCAGAATGGAATGATCCTGCATCTTGGCAAATTCTTCACGGGTCAACATCATAGTCTCCTCCTTCAATTTTGCATATGAATGATTATTTGCTCCACATATTCATGAACATTTCCCTTACCTGCTCGGCAGTGGGAACGGCGGGATTCACATAGGTATCGGGGCAGGCCATGGCGTCGGCGGTGAGGCCCTCGATTTCCTCCATGGGCACCTTCATTTCCTCCAGGGAGGTATAGATTCCAAGGCGCTTCTGCCAGTCAATGATCAGACCGTTGAGCTGAGCGGCGGCCTCGGCGTCGGATTTATCCTTCAGGGCGGGATCCATCATCCGGGCCACGACGGCAAATTTCTGCTGGCAGGAGGCCTGGGTGAGGCGGATGAATTCGGGATAGACCAGCGTCAGGCTCTGGCCGTGGGATACCCAGGGACATTTGCCGCTGATGGGCTGGCCCATGGAGTGGGGCAGGGTGGTGCCCACATTGGCGATGCTGATGCCGGCCAGGGTATCGGCATAGCACATCTTTTCGCGAACCTCCACATTTTCCGGATCCTTGACGGCCTTTTCCAGATTTTCCACGATCAATTGAATGGCCTGCAGGGCGATGGAATCGATGAAGGGATTGGCGTTGATATTGGTGTAGCTTTCGAAGGCATGAGCAAAGGCGTCAAAGCCGGTGGTGCCGGTAACGAAAGCGGGCATGGTGGTGCACAGCTCGGGATCCACGATGGATTCCTTAGGGAATACTGCCTCGTTGACGATGGTGGATTTCACCTTCACATCAGGATTGGAAAATACGGAATATTTGGTCACATGAGATCCAGTGCCGCTGGTGGTGGTAACGGCAATGATGGGCAGGGTAATGGCGGGATCGGCAGTCTTGCTGCTGGTGTATACATAATCCCAGGCGGGGCCGGGATGGGTAGCAGCTACGGCGATGGCTTTGGCGGCGTCAATGCTGCTGCCGCCGCCTACTCCCAGAAGCACATCCACATTTTCGCCTTTGGCGATGAGGGTGCCTTCGTTGATGGCATAGGTGGTGGGGTTAGGGGTGACCTTGTCAAATACGATCACCTTCACGCCTTCGGCCTCCACCAGGGCGCGCACCCGTTCAAAGGCTGCCTTCTGAACGCCCGTCCAGGGCCGGGTGACCATCATGGCGGTTTTGCCATATTTGGCAACGATCTTACCGATTTCAGATGCTTTACCAGTGCCGAAATGAATCTTTACGGGTAGATTAAATGAAAACTGACCCATTTCATATACCTCCTTTTTAATGATCCGTTCTGTTGGCTTCCAGAATACCGATTTGAAAGACGAAACGTTTTGTCTCAACTAGAATAGCATATAATGGGATAAATATCAATAGAAATAACCATGATTTTTCTAAAAAAATAAAAATTAATTTCTTATGTTCGTCAGAAAAGTTCAAAAACCGGCGGAATTGGCACAGAATATAGAAAAACTAAGCACTACAGTAAGAAACGTTTCGAATATAATTGATTTCCCCTATTGACGCAAAGGGAAAATATACGATATAATACTCTCGAAAGAAAAGAACGACAGAAATGCAACGAAATGCGCACGAAACAGAAAGATGAAACGATACGTAAAGCAATGTAAAAGGCAAGGAGGAATCGCATGAACCTTTCATATCATGATTTGGGCTTGGAGGGGCTGAGCCGTTTATCCAATGCCCGTTCACGCTCCATTACTGCAGAGAATTTTACCGGAGAAAAGGGAAAAGGGGGCATGGCCACAAAGGGATTTGGGGCGAATGCAGCCCGGGAACTGGGACAGGGTTGGAAGATAAGCCCTGCAGTGAAGGCAGCGCCTGGTGAGACCATAACGCTGGCGGACATTGAAGGACCTGGTGTAATAACCCATATTTGGATTGCAGGGCCCGCAGGAAGAGACGCTGTGCTTCGCATTTATTGGGACGAGCAAGAGCAGCCTTCTGTAGAATGCCCGCTGGGAGATTTTTTTGCCAAGCACTGGTTTAACCCTTCGCCGACAGGTACTCCCCCTGGGCCTTATTTTCCCCTCAATTCTGTGCCGATTCAGGTTGCGCCCTACAGAGGCTTCAACTGTTTCTGGAAAATGCCGTTTCGGAAACACTGTAGAATCACATTGGAGAATAGAAACAAATTAGCAGAAATCCCTGTATATTACCAGATAGACTATCTACTGGATCAGGTGCCGGATAATTGTGCATATTTTCATGCACAATTCCGCATAAAAAAGCCTTTGCCAGCCATGGAGGTATATGTCATCCTGGATGGCATATGTGGGAGAGGACATTATGTGGGCACCTCCATGGGCTGGGGAATCAATACCCCTAATCTATGGTGGGGCGAGGGGGAAGTGAAGTTTTTTCTGGATGGGGATGGGGAGTTCCCTACAATCTGTGGAACAGGAACGGAGGATTATTTTCTAGGTTCGTATGATTGGGAAGTGGAAGGCAAATATCAGACCTATTCCGGTCTGTATGCAGGAATGCACGAATATTACCCCGGCGATCAACTTTATCATTTACAGCCCCGCTTCGGGATGTATCGCTGGCATATTCCTGATCCCATTTATTTTGAAAAGGATATTCGGGTCACGGTTCAATCGTTGGGCTGGCGATCCGATGGTCGCTATCATCATGGGCAGCATGATATTTGCTCAACCGCATACTGGTATCAAACGCTGCCTACTGCGCCGTTTCCTGCATTTCCGGGAGATGATGATCTGGAAATATTATGAAATTAATATGTAAAAACTTGTATAAAAAACGCAGGAATGAAACCCAAGGCTTCATTCCCGCGTCAGACCACTTTGTTAACGATCTGAACCTCCCCTTGTGGGAGGTTTTTCTATCTTGAATTGTCAAGTCAAGTGCAACAGCAGATTGAAGAAAACCTCAAAAGGAGATCTCCAGCCGAGGCATTTGCGCGGGCGAAAATTAATCTTGTTGATAAGGATATGGAAGAACGCGGGATCAAAGGATTCCAGATCAATAGACTTGGGGCAATATTCATGGATGATACGACAACATTTCTTTCTCCGCTTCCTATACTTCTTTTCTGCTGTGTTGGCCAGTATTCATCCTTTCCGCTATTCCTCTTCATTTCCCTGCCGATCGTGCCAGCGTTTCATTCCAGCACGCGGCTGATCTCTCGACTCCCTATCCCCGTTATTAAATGATTCGGTATACTTGCCCGCTCTTTTATGCTAAGATGTTCGTAGTAGCTCATTGACTTACTCCTTTCCTAGTTGTCCGCAAACACTATTCTAAAGGAGTTTTCTCTTTGAATCACTTTTTCTTTTCATTGGTGCACTTACATTGTAAATTCAAGATCGGGTCATTGAACGATTCCGTGGGAAGTACAGTGTTGAAGCGATGTGTAAGGTGTTTGAAGTATCCCGCAGCGGGTATTACGCATGGCGGAAAAGGCAGGGAAAGGAAGCGAAGGATCAGTGGCTGGTTGATCTGATCGTAGAGTGTCAGCAGCACAGCAAGCAGACCTATGGAATCCTGCGGGTGCAAAGCTGGTTCTGGTGCCGGAAGAAGAAGCATGTGAATCGCAAGGCGATTCTGCGAGTGATGCGCAAACTGAACCTGCTGTCGGTGATTCGCCGCCGCTGGGCATATACCCGTTACCAGCAGGCTGTTCACAAGTATCCCAATCTGCTGAATCGCCGCTTTGATCAGGTGCGGCCCAATCAGTTCTGGGTGACAGACATCAAAGTCCCTTACGCCAGCCTTTTGAAGTTCTGCGGCAATCTCTTTTGCAGCAAAACATACTTCCACATATTTTTCGCCAGTGTAAATTATATTTACTCTTTCCACAAAAAGTATTGATACTATGACACCTAAAACTAATTTTTTCTCACACTATCGTCTGAATCAGAAAATATACCATTTGCAGGTAGATCATTTTCTCGTACCACACATTACTCTTTCTCATTTTCAATGAATTCAAATACTTCCTCAATGTTTTTTTAAACTCTTGTAATATCCTTTACGAGTTTCAGAGACGGTTTAAACTGCACACGGAATTGTTCTTCTTCATCGACAGCAAAAAGGAAAGAGCCATTGCATTCTTATTCATTTGAATTTAATTTATTGCACCTTGAAATGCGAAGAAACAGGCTTCAAGTGTAAAGGAAATCCTCTTTCCCGGATTCCGTTGACATCGTGGGGGTCATAGGTTCGAGTCCTACTAATCCCACCAGTGAAAACCACCCCTTGTGGGTGGTTTTTTTGTGCGGTTTATGGGACGCTGAACCGTGGTCCCCACGATCGTGGGGGGGCCGCAGCCGAGCGCACCCCGTGGGTGATAAAGTGAGGCGAAGGCCCAATGAGCAAAGGGTTATAGCGAGCGGCAGCGAAGATAGAACCCTATTGCGAATTGTAGACATAGGTTCGAGTCCTACTAATCCCACCAGTGAAAAAGTCTTGATTTTTCAAGGCTTTTTTCGTTTTTGGTTTGGATTAGTTTATGAACTCAGAGCAAAAATACAGAAAAGTGCAATTCCAAGTGCAAAACGCCGGGTTTCTTTGACAGGGAAAAGCAAGGAAATACAAGGGCTTGCGGCAAAATCCCCGGTGCAATGGGCGGTGCATTTCCTTTACAGAAAAGCATTCAATGCCTCTATTTCGTTGCGCTGCTTCATAATACCTTCGTGACGAGTGCGGGCATAGGTTGTTTCAATCATCCTGGTATCGGCATGACCCAGTAAATCAGCCACGATACTGATATATATCGCCATTTTTTTCAGAGAGCATAAAATAAACAAGCATTTTTTCACCTCCATATCCTTTAAGTATCTTCAGCTTTTAACTTTATGTGGATGCACGCTCAACAATCCTTGGAATGGTACAATAGCTTTGGGTTTGAAGCTCGGGCAGCTTAATTTTCCGCAGAATGAACCGTGCCGCTTCCTGCCCCATATCATACATATCCGCCTCTACGGCAGTTAACTGCGGCTGGACAAGCATGGAAAAGGGATAATTATCAAACGTCATGATTGCAACCGTATCAGGGACATCCAGACCTTTTTGTCGCGCCACCTGTAAACACGCCATGGCTATATAGTTATTTGTACACAGGATGATATCAGGTGATGAATTCTGAGACAGCGCTTCTTCCGCCAGAGCAATCCCGGACTCATAACTGCTATCTCCATATAATGTGGTGAATGACAGTTCTTCTTCCTCAAACATACTCAGCATACCATTCCTGCGGGCTAAAGAAATTTTGTCAGTCTCTTTGTTGCCCATCAGGAAAACCATCCGGCGATATCCCTTATCCAGTAGATATGTTGCCGCCTTTTGTCCTGCTTGCTCGTGATCGACATCAATCCAGCATATGGATGTTGGAAAATCAGGCTTGCCAATGATCAGATGTGGCAGCGCCATGTGGCTGATCACCCCTGCCAAAGCACGGTTTAGGATTGCCGCATGAATAATCACGGCATCTGCCTGTTCCTTGTTCATCAGATCCTTTATGCCTGCTGGTGCATCTTTTGCAGAAATATGCTTAATCAACAGAGAGTAGTTCTTGGAATCCAAGTATTGGGATATTCCTGTGATAATCTCAAACATGTGCGGGTTCTCAAAGGCAATATTCCTGTATAGATCGGTTACGAACAGAACAATTCCGGATCTTTTTTTCGCAAAGCTGCGCGCTCTGGCACTTGGATGGAAATCCATCTCCTTTGCTAACGCCTGAATGCGATTCTTGGTTGCTTCTGAAACGGCATAGTGATTATTCAATGCGCGCGATACCGTTGCAATAGATACACCAGCTGCCTCAGCCAAATCATAAATCGTGTTCGCCATTGATAACGCTCCTTGTAATCACATATCCACCTGGCATCAGTAAACCACAGGAAGCTCTTTTTTTCAATAGACATTCCCCACTGATTTCATATTTTATTGAGGTTTGACCTGGATTCATGGCGATGTCAATGCGTTCATTCTGCCAAATGCGAGCATAATGAAGCAGCATGCCTTCTGCCTTTATCGTTTCAAAATCGCCATGTGTCAAAGGCATATTCCCTTTGCGCAGACCAATCATTTGCTGATAGATGTCAGTCAGAGATGAAACGTTCTCCCAGGGCATGGGCATACGGTATTCTGCTTCCTTTCTTCCCATCATTCCCTTTTCATTTCCATAGAAGACACATGGCATACCAACAAAGGTCATCTGGAAAAGGATAGCCAGTTCCATCTTTCTAAGGTCACCCTGGCAAAGCGACAAGAAGCGAGGTGTGTCATGCCCATCCAGCAAGTTCAGCTGCCCGGGCAGCATTTGCTTCTTATATCGCATCAGCAAGCTGCTAAGCCTGAGATCAAATTCGGCCGCTGTCAGGATGTTTTCAGCAAAATACTGTGTGGCAAAACGACGAAAATCATAGTTCATAGCCCCATCTACCATGTCACCTGTCATGTAATGCTCCGAGTTTTCCCAGACTTCACCGATAATTATGGCATCAGGCTTGATTTCTTTTACCGCTTTTCGGAATGCCCGCAAAAAACTATCATCAACTTCGTTTGCCACATCCAGCCGCCAGCCATCTACATCAAACTCCCGCAGCCAGTATTGGCCCACTTCACAGAAATATGCCTGTAAAGAAGGACAAGCAGTATTTGTCTTCGGCATATTGGCTACATATGCAAAACAAGTGTATTGCGGTACTTCGTTGCCCTGCGGCAATACCAGCGGATCAGGAAGATCATAGAACCAGTTATAGTATGGCGATGCTTTTCCCTTATTGAGAACATCCTGGAAAGAAAAATGATACCAACTCATATGATTGAAAACTCCATCCACAATCACACGAATTCCCAAACGATGTGCCTCATGCACCATTGCTTTGAAATCATCATCTGTTCCGAAACAAGGATCAATATGCTTGTAATCAAGCGTATCATATTTATGATAGGCACCAGCTGTGAAAATCGGATTAAGGTATAAGCAATTGCACCCCATATCTTTGATGTAATCGAGGTTTTCCCTAATTCCATTGATCGTGCCGCCGTAATTTGAAACAGAAGGATAATCCCCATAAGTTTCGCTTCTCCCATTGCAGGAAATTCTGCGCTTTCCATCTGCGAAACTGTCAGGGAAAATGTTATAGACAACGGCCTCATTTACCCATTCTGGTATTTGCGCAAGATCAGCCTTATGATTGAAAGGATACTGAAAATATTCACTACGCTCAATAATAGCCTCTGCTTTTTCAAAGCATTCTCCAGCAAAGCAGCATTGAGAGTCGCCATCATCGAGCAGAAAGTAATAGGCAACACGCTGCCATTGCGTCTCCAATGTGACTTCATACCAATCATAAAGCATATCAGAGCGAATTAATGGCATTGGCAGTGAAAAGAACGTTAATTCCGGTGCCATGTCTGCCCGGTCGGCATAATAAAAGGTCACTTTTTTCAGATCATTCTTGGCTGTCCGGAGGCGAAAAACGAAATGTGTTCTGTCCAAAGGGAAGGCGAATTCGCTCATAGGCCGATGAAGAATGGCAGCATATTGCATAGTGATTATCCTTTCGTCGCGCCGCCGGTAACGCCAGCAACATAGTATTTTTGCAGTCGGATGAACAGAAGGACGATGGGAATGGCTACAATAACAGAACCGGCACAGAATACCGTGTAGTAATGGTAGATATTTGCCTTATCTACCATCGTATACAGACCTTTGGCAACAGTGTAGTTATTGTAGTTATCCTTCATGATAACAGAAACAAAGATGAAATCGACCCAGGGAGCAATGAATGCGTTGATTGCTGTGTTCACAACGATAGGCTTAGAGTTTGGAAGGATGATCCTCCAGAAAATTGTGTTTTTTGATGCTCCATCAAGCGTTGCAGCCTCATCCAGTGCTTTCGGAATCGTATCGAAGAAACCTTTGGCAATGTAATAGTTCAAAGCAGCACCACCGGAATAGACCAGAATCAGTGCCAACAAAGTCTGATCCAATCCGATTGCCTTCATGAAATGATATATTGCAATCATGCTCATAAAGCCAGGGAACATACCCAGAATGAGAGATATGTTCATAATGGCTTTACGGCTCTTGAAACGCAGACGAGAATACACATATGCAACCATCAGCGTCAGGATGGTTGTCAGCACGCAGCAGCATATTGCTACAAACAATGTATTCATGAACCAGCGAGGAAAGTTGAAAAGACGTGTATCTGTAAACAGGCGCGTGTAATTGTCAAAGGTAAAGCCCTTCGGCCAAAGATAGGGGGTATATGCGCCCGGTTCCTTGCGGAAGGAAGAAAGCAACAGCCAGAAAACCGGCAGCATCCACAGGACCGAAAGGGCTGTCAAAAGTGTATGCAGCCCGATGGAGGTGCGCAAATTGCGCTTGTTCACATGCTTTTTCATTGGAACATATCCTCCTTCTTTACGGCACCAGTGCGGTTATACACGGTCAGGGAACATACGGAAACAATCATGAAAATGAAAATACCAATGGTGGATGCCAGAGCGTAGTCATGTTGATCAACTGTCAGCTTGTACAACCAGGTAACCAGCAGGTCTGTTTTACCAGCCTGGTAATAGTCAAGACTGGCAGGGCCACCAGCAGTGAGCAAGTAAATCACATTGAAATTATTGATGTTACCGACGAATGTGGTAATGGTGGCAGGTGCTGTGACAAAAATCATATATGGTAATGTAATGTTGATGAATTTGCGTACAGGGCCTGCGCCATCAATCGCAGCGCTTTCATAGAGTTCCTCTGGCACATTCATCAGAACACCCGAGAATGTCATCATGGTATAAGGAATGCCAATCCACATGTTGACAACAATGACTACAATGCGCGATAGTGTGACATCCGTCAGGAAAGGAAGCGGCGTATCAATCCAGCCAAGTTCCATCAGTGCTACGTTGATTGCACCTGTTGGCTCCAGTGCTCGGGAAACCAGCAGTAAGCTGACAAACTGCGGAATTGCAATCGGGATCATGAACCATGTCCGCCACATTTTCTTCAGGCGTACCAGCTTGTGATTGATGATGATTGCAAGCAGCATACCGAAAATGTAGTTGGTGAATGTAGCAAAGACAGCCCATACCATTGTCCATCCAAGAATGCCGGTAAACGTATGCGTCTTTGTTGCATTGCCGAGGAAAATATCCGTTACATTCTGCAAACCTGTCCATGTGAATAGATTCCCCGGAGGCTGGTGATTGGCATCGAAGTTTGTAAAGGCAATCAAGATCATGAAGATGATTGGAAGCACCGTGAATAGCAAGAGCGTAGTCATTGGAACGCTGAGAAGCGTAAGGTGAAATCTCTCATCCAACAAGCTGCGCAGATCCTCGCAAAAAGAAGGAATATGTTTCTCTTCTTTTTCCAAGTGGTACACATGAACAGCACTTTTCAGATTCAGCAGCCACAGATAAACAAACAATACAATCATCGCAACTGTCAGTACACTGAAAAGCAAAATCAGCATACTGTTATCGCCAGGAACTCGCTGATAAATCTGCAGACTCTCATTCCAGATGCGTTTCTGTGCATTCTCACCCAGCGTCAGAAAGTGCTGCAGGTATTTCCAACCAAAGCCAAAGAAAAAGAGGAAAAACATACCTTCTGCAGCCAGGTAAAGTAAGCCCTTGACTATTTGCTTTCGCCTGATGCAGCCAAGCCCCATAACCAGGCAGGAACCCTTTACCCAGATATCTCCTTGCCGCATCCCAATCAGCAGCTGTTTCATAAAATGTACCTCCGGAAAGCCGGGAAAGGCTGCCATGTTCTGGCAGCCTTTCCTGGAGTAGACGAATTATTGACCAACAGTCTGAGCCACCCACTGATCAAGCAGCGGCTGAAGATCCGCATTGGGCTCAGCGATCAGAGCATTACCAAATGCAGTTGCAGGCGTCCAGAAATCACCAATAATCAACTGAGTTATGGCATAGTTGCTCTGTGCGGCAAGAGCGGCAAGCGCAGGATCGGAAGCGATGGCTTCATTGTTCGCGGCGTTGATGTTGGACGGACCATAACCACGAACTTCGAAACGACGCAACTGGCTCGCTTCGCTGGTCAGGAATTCAGCCAGATTCATCGCCTCAACGGGATAGGCACTCTGAGTATTCACGCCCAGAATCTTGCAACCGCCAAAGGAACCCATCTGAACCTGCTCACCGTTAACCGTGAAGGTAGGCAGCTTAACCGCAGCATAGTTATCACCCAGGCGTTCTTTGATGGCATCAGCCACCCAAGTACCACACACGCCGGCACAAACGCTTTCACCGATCGTACCAGTCAGAATATTCTGATCGCCAGGCAGGAAGGCGGGGTGTGCACACAGCGCAGCCACAGCTTTAGCGGCTTCCAGACCCTTTTCATTGTTAAAGTCACATACCTGGTTGCCGTTGTCATCCAGCGTGATGGTGCAGCCATTACCGATGAAAAAGGAAGCCAGATACCAGCCATTAGCGATATCAAAGTTGAACAGCTTGCCTGCCTTCTCGGCAGCAGCAAGAATGCCATCCAGAGTCTTGACGTCTTCTTCAGTCAGAACAGACTTATCGTAGAACAGGAAGTAACCATTATCAGAGGTCATAGGATAGCCATAAAGCGTGTCCTTGTACGTTGCCGCATTCACAGAACCAACGCTGTTGGCGGCGACGATCGCATCGTGGTTACGAGTTACCTCGTAAAGAGCGTCAGCCTGCACCAGACGAATCAGCTGATCATCAGGATAAACGAACACGTCTGCAGCAGCAGCCGGATCTTCCAGATAGCGGGTGCTTGCATCAGCAGTGCCAACAACACCATACTGGAAAGTATAGGTGTTTTCAGGGTGCAATGCTGCGTATGCTTCGCACAGTTCCTTCAGCAGTTCCTGATCTTCCTGTCCTTCCCAAACCTTCAGGGTGATGTCTTCCGCCATCGCCACGCCAGCAGCACAGCACATGGCCAAAACGAGGATGATGGAAAGAAGCCTTTTCATTTTTATTCCTCCTTATTTCACAACTCTTCTAAGTTGCGATTGCTAATTGTATTGTGGCTTTTTTACACACAACTGTCAATGTAAATTAGCGTAAGCGTTTACAATGTGGCGTTTCATTAGTTCATCCTCGCCTTTTCGCTTGGAATATCCTTTTTCTTTTGTTTCCATATCCCCTTTTCCGGGTATATGACATAGAAAGAGCGCTCTTTCTCACACATTTATACAAAGGAGAAAGAATCATGAAACAATATCATATCGACGACTTCATTCCAATTGTCCTGTCGCCCAAGAACAAGTATGCTATCAATTTCCGCAACGAACGTGCATTTAACATCAATGGTGCATTGCTGAACGAGCTGGGGCGATGGATTGAGATTTTTATTCATCCCACAGATCCTGTACTATGCTTACGAAAAGTAAAAGAAGGCGGCGGCATTCATTTACCAGTCAGTGGATCGCTGCAAAAAAAGGAATTAAGCGCTGTACTGATGGAAAGAAACATCAAGCCGCCCATCAGCTTCTCTGCATACAGGCAAGATGATTACTGGATCGCCACTGCAGATGAAGTCAGCATTCCCGATACAATTCCCACGAACAAGCCCAACAAACGTCCCCGCAAAGTGGATCCCGCCAGGATTCTGGCAGGAGTTGAGAACACATGACCGCCAGAGAAAATGAAGCCGCTATTCTACAAATGATGGAACCAATAATTCGCAGGCATTGCAAATGGAAATGGACTGCCATTGAAATTGAGGATCGGATATCAGAAGCCGTTTATGTTTTCCTGATTGTTTTAAGAACAAAAAGCATACCCGAAGAACAGATATGGCCGGTATACCTGAGAACGCTGCAGAAACATATGCGTCCGATAAATGCGCTGGAGGGATGGCATCGCTATCATTGCAGATCTTCAGATGCCCAAATCCGCCTAAGTAATGGCGAAGAAGGCAGCTTCTTGCATGAACTGCTTCCGGCTGCACAACCGGATATCTGCGCGATTGTGGCAGAAATCATTGATGCCTCAAACTCATAATCACTGTTAATCATTGTGACTTCAAAGCAAAGCCCCGTCTTCCACTTGCCAGAAGACGGGGTAGATTACGTTTGCCCTTGCCACAAAAACTATCAATATCATGACACCTACACTGAAAACACATGAGGAGCAGTTCACTTATTCACTGTATTTTTTAGCTGAAAATAATTCTTCAATCATTACCCAATCAGTAACCGATCATCACACCAAAGAGCAGCACCAGCACAGAAATGGCAAACAGCAGCAGCTGGATTTTCCAGGTCCACTTCAGCCACTTCCAATACGATACATTGGCCATGGAAAGGCCGATCAACAGCACCGGATTGGTGGGCAGGATCACATCGGTAAAGCCATCCGCCATGCAATAGGTGAGGATGATCAGCGTCGGGGAAATACCAAGAGCGGTGGTAATGGGCAAAACGATGGGCATCACCAGGAAAATCTTCGCCGAAGCGGAGCCGATGAACAGCTGCAGAAACAGAATCAGCGCATAGATCAGCAGGATGGTGATAAGTTTTCCTTTGCCGCCCAGCAGCTGCAGCACCGTATGCATCACCGTATCGATCACATTGCTTTCCACCATGACCAGCTTTACGGAAGAGGCCAGGGCGATCATGAAAACCGCCGGGAGCATGGCTGCTGCCCCCTTCAGGAACCAGGAAAGCACCTTTTTAAAATCCCTGCATACGATCTGCCCGGAAATCAGCCCGGAAATCAGGAAGCTGGCCGCCAGGAGGGGAATCGCAAAATCCGCAATCGCCCGGATGCAGGCAATGGATACCAGCAAAACGCCCTGAATGGCAAAGAAGGCAGAATAGACCCGGAAGATCTTTTTCAATTCCTTGGGCGCATCATCCGCCTGATCGATCAGGCTTTCACGCCGCTTCAGATCATTTTCATAGGTGGGCGAGGATTGAGGATCCCGGCTCAGCTTTTTCAGATAACGCATCAGGAAAATGCACAGAACCAGATAGACGATGCCGAAAAATACGATTCTGAGCCATGCGCCGGAAGAAACATGGATTTCGGCCAGCTGCGCCGCCGTGCCAACGGAAAAAGGATTGGTGATGGCCGTGGAAAACCCAAAGCACGCCGCCATCAGGCAGGCGCCCAGGCCCACCATGGTATCCAGCTTCATGGACAGCATGAATACAATAATCAGCGGAAGCAGGGTCACCAATTCTTCAAACATGCCGAACAGGCTGCCAAAGAGCATGAAAATCAGCACAGTCATGCAGACCACCGGGCCGCCCCGGTCCCGCAGCCGGCGCATAATATAGATAATGAATGTCCTGACGCCGCCGGTTTTATCCAGCAAATTGAATACGCCGCTCATCACCAGCAGGAAAATGCTGATCATGATAATGGTCAGGGCATCCTCCGATGCAAATACACGGGCCGGCGCAGTGATGACGCGCCAGATGGCAATGCCCTTCAGCTGGCCCTTTACATAGGTGCCGGGCAGGATATTGCCGTTTGCATCCCGTTCAAAAGCACCCTGGGGAATGAAATAAGAAAGCGAGCCGCAGAAAAGCAGGAAAACCAATAGAATCGCCACTACCACCAGAAAGGAACGGGCGCTGATATTGGAATATGCCTTTTCTTTTTCCCTGGGACGTTTTGCTGTCGCCAAGCTCACGTGAATTCCTCCTTATACGGCAGTTTTGAAGGCATCATCATACAGAATCATGGATGTCAGATACCAATCCACTGCCGAACGCTTTTCCTCCGGTACAAAAAACAATATCTCAGGGCCGTTATAGATTTCAAAATTGACGCCCGCCCCAAATAGCAGCCGGTAAATCCGCTCAATGGTGAAATGAATATGAACCTTCTCCCCATCCTTGGTGCCTTCATATGTGAGGCCGTCCCGGCTGAGCGTACATTCTCCCCAGCCGCCGTGGCGGGTAAAGCCCTTGCCGTTGCTGGGCAGGCGCAGCTCCACTTTGGAGAAAAGGGAATACTGCTCATCCCCGATGATTTCCTCTTTCAGCTTTTCTTTCTGCCATTCATACCACTGGGCAAGATTTTCAAACCGGAACCCGCCAGTAAACTCATACCGGTTATTCAAGGTGGTAAGCAGGCCGCAATGCTCGCAGGAAATCTGATCCTTTTTCGTGGCAAGGGTATGCTTTTTCCCGCATACCGGGCAGGTCATCAGGATATTTTCCAGCCCCTCCGCCATATGCCGGGAACGGTAATGAATGTGGGGTCGCTGCTTCAGCCACTCGAATTCATCATAGGAAAGCCGCTCTACAACGGCCTGCTTCAGTTGATCCAGGGTAAGCTCTTTCGTCTGTTCCGCCGTCAGGAGCACATCCATTTCCACTTCCACCTCAGCCCCGCGCCTGAAGCCCTTCCCCCATTTGGGATCGGCCAGATAATCGCCGCTGATTTTGATGGAATAGATATTGGCATTGGCCGATTTGATGAATGAATAGGTATTTTCCTGAATATCTTCAAATCGGCCGGCAGTGGAAAGCCGGGCCTCCGGCATCAGGGCAAGGATTTTTTTCTGCCGGAGCACGGTAAAGCAATTCCGGGCATTTTCCATATCCACGGCAAACATGCTCTTGGGGAATGCCCCCACGCACCGCATCAGCCAGCCCAGATACTTATGATAGAAATACAGCCTGGCACTGATGAAATTGGGCTTGAATTTCCGCAGCACCGTCGCCGCATAAATAAAATCAATAAAGGATCCATGATTGCACAGCACCAGCGCCGGGCCCTTCAGATCGCCCGCCTTATTGACGGATTTCACCCGGATGCCGCGCAGGAAGAAAAACGCCCGGATCACATAATATACGATGGACATCACAAAGCCGTTTACATCCCGCACCTTATTGAGCGGGACATTTTTATGCATATCAGCGTAGTTGTTCAATCGGGAAAATAAAAGATCCTTTTTGCAGAAAATAATGATCATCACCAGGATCAGCACGGCAAATATGCATACCGTCACAATCCAGTTGGATACAACGGCCACATACCCCAATCCGACGCCGATACAGACGGAGGGCAGCGCCCCCAGCATCATCACCGTGGTATACCGCCGGTAGGACATGCCCATGCTCGCCGCAAAAAAACAGATCATCCCGTAAGGAATGGCCGGCAGGAAATACAGAATAAACATGATCACCGTAGCTTTATTGGAGCGTGCAATCTTTTCCAGATCCAGATTCAGTTTCCTGATGAAATATCCCCGCAGCCGATCCCCGAAGGTTTTCTGCAGCAGATAGATCAGCGAGCTCCCCAGTAATACGCCCGCCATGCAGCAGAGCACCCCTACTGGGAAACCAAAAGAAAAGCCTGCCAGCACCTGAACCGGTTCTGCAGGTAAAACCGTACATATCAATTGCAGGGTCGCCAATACCGCGACCACAGTGTAGCCGCGCCAGCCGAAATCCATCAGTTGATCCCGTAATTCTTCATTTGACAGTTCCTGGGTAAACAGATTCTTTAGAATTTCACTATTACTGCCGGAAATTGCAAACAGCACCAGTATGCCGAAAGCGAGCAATACCCCGACCGCGATCAATAGCTTGTGTCTGGCATGCTGGCGGTCCGTCATGCATCCACCGTCCCCCTCAAAGACTATTGCTTCTTATTATACACTATTTCGACAGAAATCTCAACTCATATTGAATAATTTCTCGCATCTGAATACAGCTGTCCTTTATTTCCCCTTCTTCAAGAATGCATTTTCCATCATTCCCCTGCTTCTTTATACAAAAGCCATTCCCTGCTTCCAAGCATCCGTATCGCATCCTCCTAAAAACACATTTATATGGAAATAATTGCATCAGTAATGAAAGAAAACTTTCAAAATTCATTGACATACCATGATGAGTGTATTATTATAATGGTAGTCGCAATGCCGTGAACATCCACGGGTCTGCGAAATGTCGTACAACAAAAAAGGAGGAACCCCCAATGAAGAAGGCTATTGCCCTGGTTCTCGCTCTGATGCTGTGCATCTCTCTGGTTCCCGCCGTTGCGGAAACCGCTGCCCCCGTCAAGGTTGGCGTGCTCGTTCCCGTTATGACCCACGGCTGGGTCAGCGGCATCACCTATCAGGCTGACGCCTATGCCAAGCAGCTGAAGGCTGAAGGCAAGATCGACTATCGTCTCACCACCTCCAGCAACGCTGAAGAAATGACCACCCAGATCGAAGAAGCCATCCTGTGGGGCGCCAAGATTCTGGTTATCGCTCCCCAGTGGACCGGCATGGAAGCCCCCGTTCAGGACGCCATCGATAAGGGCCTGGTCGTCGTTGCTTTCGACATGGATATTGACGCCGAAGGCATCCTGAAGGTCACCGGCGATAACAAGTCCATGGGCGTTGCCGGCGCGAAGTTCATCGTTGATAAGGTTGGCCCCACCGCCACCGTTATCGCCCTGCCCGTGCCCACCAGCGGCTCCGTTTCCGAACTGCGTATGGCTGGCTTCAATGAAACCATCGCCGAAATCGCCCCCGAACTAAAGGTTCTGGAATACGGCACCAAGTTCACCCGTGAAGACGGCCTGAAGGATTTCGCTGACATCCTGGTTTCCAATCCCCACATCGACGCCGTTTACAGCCTGGATGACGAAACCTCCATCGGCGTTCTGCAGGCCATCGAAGATGCCGGCCGCACCGATATCAAGGCCATCACCGGCGGCGGCGGCTGCCAGGAATACTTCCAGATGATCCAGGAAAACAAGGAAATCGCTGTCAGCTCTTCCCTGTACAGCCCCCTGATGATCCGTGACTGCTTCGACGTTGCCCTGGCCAAGCTGGCTGGCGAAGAAGTGCAGGCCGTCACCGTGATCCCCTCCCAGATCGTATCTGCTGAAAACGTAGAAGAATATCTGGATCCCAGCAACACCATCTATTAATCCCTGTTTCTTTCCAGAAAGGACCGTGGCTAACCCCCACGGTCCTTCTTTCAGACAGAGCACATTTCAAGGAAGTGAAGCCATGAACGTTTCCATGAAAGGAATCGTAAAATCCTTCGGTGCCAATGATGTACTCAGGAAGGTGGATTTTTCCGTAAAAGGCGGGGAAATCTGCGCACTGCTTGGGGAAAACGGCGCCGGCAAATCCACGCTGATGAACATCCTGGGCGGGGTGCTGCAGCTTGATCAGGGCCAGATTGAATTGGATGGAAAGGCCGTTGCTTTTCATTCCCCCGCTCAATCGTTGAAAGCGGGCATTGCGTTTATCCATCAGGAACTGAATCTGATCAACGATCTGCCGGTATATGAAAATATGTTTATCGGCAGGGAAATCAAGAAATTCGGCGGATTGATCGATCATAAGGAAGAACTCCGCCAGACCCGCGAATTATTTGCCAAGCTGGATATCGATATCAATCCGCTGGCGCAGGTTGAATCCCTGGATGCAAGCTATAAGCAAATTGTTGAAATCTCACGCGCACTGATGTTTAATGCGTCGATCATCATCATGGATGAGCCGACCACATCCCTCACCGATCCGGAGATCGAGCGCGTTTTTGATATGCTCAGAACCCTGAAAACCCAGAATGTGGGCGTAATTTTTATTTCCCATAAATTGCGGGAAGTTATGGAAATCTGCGATACCCACGTGGTGCTGCGGGACGGCGTACTGGTTGCCAGCGGCCCGGTAAAGGATACTACCATCGCCCAGATTGCCCGGAATATGGTGGGCCATGATGTGCGTACCGAAGCGCTGGCCCAGACCGCGCAGCTGGATAAAGAAATCCTGCGGCTGGAAAATCTCACCCAGGAGCCTCATTACCGTAATGTATCCCTTTCCGTTCATGCCGGCGAAGTGCTGGGCGTTACCGGCCTTCTGGGCGACGGGCGCAGCGAATTATTCCGCACCGTATTCGGCGACGGCGGCAAATATCAGGGCCGGATCATCCTGGATGGAAAGCCCGTCCACATCAAATCCACCCGTCAGGCGCTGGCCCTGGGCATCGGCTATCTGCCCCGGAACAGAAAGGAAAACGCCATCATCAAGGATATGAATATCCTGGATAACGGCTCCATCGTCACCCTGAAAAAGAATACCCGCTTCGGCCTGATCAACCGGAAAAAGCAGCTGCAGGATTTTGAACGGCAGCGGAAGGAACTGCAGATCAAGATGGAAAGCCCCACGGATATGATCAGCAGCCTGTCCGGCGGCAATCAGCAAAAAGTCGTATTGGCCAAATGGCTGGCGGCGGAGCCCAAGCTGCTGATCCTGGATAATCCCACCCAGGGCGTGGACGTGGGCGCCAAGGAAGAAATCTATGATATCATTCTCCGCCTGGCCCGGCAGGGCGTAGCGGTGGTGGTGCTTTCCAATGAAGCCCAGGAAATCATCCGCGTGTGCAGAAGGGCCCTGGTCATGTACCACGGGGATGTGCGCGCCGAGGTTTCCGGCGAAACCATGAATGAAGCAAACATGATGCGCCTGGCCACGGGCGGCTGATAAGAGAGGGGAAGATACAATGGCTTTCAAAGATAAACTGGGGAATATTTCCCTCAAATTCAAGAAAAACAGCGCAGCACCCACCCTTGCTGCCAATGATGCATCCCTGCTGAAGCGCTTTGCAAGGAAATGGCAGGAAAATCCCCTGTATTCCACCACCCTGGTGCTGGTGATCATGATCATCGTTCAGACCATCGCCCTGGGCTTTGATTATCCCTCTTTCGGCGCCTGGTTCTCCAGCTGGGGCAAAAACTGGATCAACATCCTGCGCAATAATGCCAGCGTGGGCATCGTCGCCCTGGGCATGACCTTTGTTATCATTTCCGGCGGCATCGATCTGGCCGTAGGCTCCACCCTGGTTGCGGTGGGCGCTGTGATGATCACCATGATCAATTCCAATACCACCGGCGTGCTCACCTCCGCCGGCATCACTGGCGTGCCCGCCTTCATCATCGGTATCGCGGCTGCGCTGCTTATGGGCAGCCTGATCGGCTCTGTCAACGGCTTCCTGGTGGCCCGGGGCAGAATCCCCGCTTTCATTGTAACCTTGGGCACGATGAAAATCTGCCGCAGCGTCACGCAGAATTTCATGCAGACGGCCGGTGCCCGCGTTCCCAGGGAATTCCGTGCCATCACCAACACCACCATCGGCGGTGAAATCATTTTGCCCATCATTTATTGGCTGGTCATTGCCGCACTGCTGATGCTGATCGCAAAGAAAACGCCCTTTGGCCGGCATGTCTATGCCATCGGCTCCAACGAACGGGCGGCCCGTCTTTCCGGTATTAATGTGGAACGGGTAAAGACGCTGGTTTATGTTCTCTCCGGCATGCTGGTCGCCGTTGCCACGGTAATCAATGTGGGCCGTATCGGCAGCATGGACTATGCCAGCGCCGGCAGCGGATATGAAATGGACGCCATCGCTGCGGTCGTCGTAGGCGGCACCAGCATGAGCGGCGGTAAAGGCGCCATATTGGGCACCGTACTGGGTATGCTGATCATTGCCGTGATGGATAACCTGCTCAATCTGGTGCATGTTACCCCCTTCCTGCGGGAAGCCTTCAAGGGCTTCATCGTCATTGCCGCTGTATTGCTGCAGAAGAAAGAAAAGGCTGCTTAACGGAGGCGTATACGAATGATTCGCATTGGTATTGCCGGTTGCGGCAAGATTGCACAGGTGCGGCATCTTCCTGAATATCAGGCCCGGCCCGATGTGCAGATTTGCGGCCTGTTCGATCTGAATCAGGATCGTGCCGCCGCACTGGCCGATCAGTACGGCGCCACCGCATATGCCACCTATGAGGAAATGCTGGCCGATCCCGGGATCGACGCCGTCAGCATCTGCTCCGCCAATATTGCCCATGCCGATATGACGGTGGCCGCCCTCCGGGCAGGGAAGCATGTATTATGCGAAAAGCCCATGGCCACCACCCTGGCCGATTGCGAACGCATGGTGGAAGCGGCCCGGGAAAGCCAGAAAACGCTGATGATTGATCAGAATCAGCGCCTGGCCGCCGCCCATATCAAGGCCCGTGCCCTGATTGAGAAAGGGGCCATCGGCCGCATTCTTTCCTTCCAGACATCCTTCAGGCACGGCGGCCCCGAAACCTGGAGCGTTGATCCCGGGGCGGGCACCTGGTTCTTTGATAAGAATCGGGCGGCCATGGGCGCCATGGCCGATCTGGGCATTCATAAAACTGATCTGATTCAGTATCTGACCGGGCAGACGGTTACCGAGGTTACCGCCTGGCTGGGCACACTGGATAAAAAATATGCCGATGGCACCCCCATTACCGTGGATGATAACGCCATCTGCATCTATCGCCTCAGCGACGGTGCGGTGGGTACCATGATCGCCTCCTGGACGAACTATTGTGATGAAGATAATTCCACCATTCTCTCCGGAACGGAGGGTATGCTGCGCATCTATGATGATCCCAATCACAGCATTGTATTGAAAAAGCGCACCGGCGAAACCCTTTATTACGATGTGGAGCAGATCCAGACCAATGATAACCAGACCAAATCCGGCATCATCGATCTGTTTGTGGATCATCTGCTGCAGCCCGAAAAGCCCTGCATCTCCGGTGAAAGCGTGCTGACCGCCATGCGGGCCGTTTTCGGCGCCGTTCAATCTTCCGAAACAGGATGCACGGTGAAAGTGAACCAATAAAGGATGCCGCAATCCATCATCCTGCTGAATATGCATGATAAGAGGTGTTGAAGATGAATGTGCTGCTGGTTGGCGCCGGCGGTATGGGCGCTGCCCATTTCCGGAATTACGCCCACATCGATGGCGCACACGTTCAGGCCATCGTGGGTAAAACGGATGCGGACCGGCAGGCGGCAGCCCTATGGGGCCTTCCCCTCTATTCCACCATTACCGAAGCGGTACAGGCTGAGCCCATTGACATCGCCGATCTGTGCGTTCCCACCTTCCTGCATCATCCCCTGGCCCTGGAAGCATTTGAAAACGGGCTGCACGTCATCACTGAAAAGCCCTGTGCTTTGACCAGAAAAAGTGCGGAAGAGATGTTCAGCGCTGCACGAAAGGCCAATCGTCAGCTGTATGTGGCCCAGGTGCTGCAATTTACCCTGGAAACGGAGGCCCTGCGCACGGTCATCCGGGATGAACGGTACGGAAAGCCCCTGGACGCTTTCTTTGAACGGCTGAGCGCAAAGCCCGCCTGGTCTCAGGGCTCCTGGCTGCTGGATAAAGAAAAAAGCGGCCTGCTGCCCTTCGATCTCCATATCCATGATCTGGATCTGATTGTCAGCCTGTTCGGAAAGCCTGATGAGGCCCGGATCGCTGCCTGCGGTGAAAATAACGGCCTCCGGGATCATCTTCGGGTCGATTATGCCTGGAAAAACGGGCTGACCGTCTGTGCAGAGGCCGCCTGGTTCAATGCCGCCATCCCTTTTACGGCACGCTGGCGGGTGTATTTTGAACGGGGCATGCTCATCCATGACGGGCAATGCATCACAGGATACAGGGCCGATGGCAGCATCGATGCATATGATATCACCGATCCCATCCAGATCGTCGGCGGCATCAATCTGCCCGCCAACGGCTGGTTTTTCCGGGAATTGGGGCATTTTCTTGCCTGTGCAGAAAAGAATATTCCCTCGCCCATGGTTCCGGAAAGCCAGGTTCTGGCTGTACTTGAAACGCTGGAGGCGCTCCCCTCCTGACAGCGCTTCCTCCATATCCTCCTCGCCTCCGGCGCAGGGGGATTTTTCATTTCTTCAGTGGATCGCTCCGCCCCAGTTGCCGTCAGTCCACTCTTTTTCATGCCTCCCCGGCAAAGCAATCATCCTCCAGCGGTTGCCCCGTTCTTTCGTCTGTGATATAATACTGACAAATTCAGCCATGCATAGATCCGGAATCAATCCGCAGAAAGGAATATGTTATGATCCCTTCCCTGCCCTATCGCTATCATCACCTGCCCATCGGAGGAGGCGGCTATGTAACCGGCTTCTATTTTCATCCCTCCGATCCTGATATTCTCTATTGCCGCACGGATATCGGCGGCGTATACCGGTTTGATTATTCTGCCCAGCAGTGGATCAGCCTGATGGATCATGTATCCTGGCAGGATCTGCGGGAAACCTGCCCCATTTCTGCTGCCCTGGATGAAGGCCGACCTGAGCGCATCTATATTGTCAGCGGCCTGTGGGATCCGGAAAGCAAGGGGCTGCTCACCCTGTCCGATGATAGAGGGGAGCATTTTTCTGCCCATGAACTGCCTGTCTATGCCCACGGCAATCTGCACGGCCGAAGCGCTGGGGAAAGGCTATGGGCGGAGGGCGATCAATTGTATCTTGCCAGCCAGAGCGACGGCCTGTGGCGATCTGATGATGCAGGTGCCTCCTGGGAAAAGATTTCCTCTTTTCCGGAAACGGCCTGCACCTTTGTAATAAAGAAAGGCAATCTTCTGCTGGTCGGAACGGAGGGCATCGCCCTGAGGAAGGGCGATCAGCGGGGCCACAGCCTGTATGCCTCCCTGGATGGAGGCCACTCCTTCTTCCCCCTGCCCCAGCCAGAATATGAATATGCAGAGGGCAGCAAGCTTCACGGCCTGGTGGCCCAGCGCTGCGCCTTTGACGAAAATGATCTGTATGTTTCCTTTTCCGCCAATGGGCCCTACAGCCAGAATATCCAGCGGGGATATGCCTGCGATTGCGGGGATTGCAGCGCCGGTCGGCTGGCAAGGTATCCCCTTGTCCCGGAGGGCATCGGCCCCATGGAGGATATCACCCCGGAAAAGGGCCGGTGGGGATATTCTGCCGTCGACGCCCGGCATGGTCTTTTGATCACCGCCACCGCCCATCGCATGGACGGGGACGCCATTTACCTTTCCTCCGATCAAGGAAGAAGCTGGCGGAAAATCCTGCACCGGCTGGAAGCGGGAAGGATGGATTTCCGTCTGCCCTACATGCAGCCCAAAAACAATGGCGGCGGCAATCTGGTGCATTGGATGACCGATGTAAAGATAGATCCCCATCGCCCCGGCACCGCCTGGTTCAATACCGGCACCGGCGTATTCCGTACGGAAAATCTTACCGGCGATCCAGTCATCTGGCAGGATTGGTGCGACGGCCTGGAAGAAACGGTGCATATCGGCGTTTATGCACCTCCTGGCGGCAGGGTGCAAGTCATGGATATCGTAGGGGATCTGGGGGGCTTCGCCTTTACGGATGTGAAAAAGCACTGTGAAAATACCTTTGCCGATGCTGAAAACAACCGCTGGATTACCTGCCTCAATGCCGATTGGCCGGATGATCAGCCCGATCATATCCTGGTCACCGCCCGGGGCAATTGGACGGGAAAAACCAAGGGTGGCCTGATCCAATCCCTGGACGGGGCCAAATCCTGGCGTCGCCTGCCCACGCCCATGGGCTGCGGGGCGGATATGGATGAATTGCTGCAAAAAATCGAACAGCCCAATACCAATGCAGGCTGGGCCGCCGTAAGCGCCGATGGCAATACCTATCTGTGGGCGGTGGCCCAAAGGGTGATGCTGTACGCCCGCAATCTATTGGTAAGCCATGATAAAGGGCAGCATTTTCACAGGGCCCGGGTGCTGGATCAGAAAGGACTGCCCGCTCAGGGAATGATGAAGCCCATTGCCGATCGCTGCCTGCCCCGCATCTTTTACGGCTTCGGCGATCAGGGGGAATTATTCGTCAGCACCGATAGCGGCGATACCTTCCGCGAAAAACAGCCGCCGGAAGGCTTCCCCAAAGTAAATTTCGGCCTGGTGGATTGCGCTGATCAGACGGAAATCCGGGCCGCATCCGGCCAGCCGGGGGATCTGTACATTGCCACTGGGGAAGGATTGTGGAAGCTGCATTATGATGAAGCCACCGATTGCTTTTCCGGCCGCCGTCTGACAAAGCCGGGCGACCGCGCCTTCTGCATCGGGCTGGGATTGGGCCGGCCCGGCGGTGAATATGCAAAAGAACCGAAGGCACTATATTTCAATGGCATTCTGGGTGGCGCTTACGGCTTTTACCGCACCCTGGATGAGGGAAAAACCTATCAGCGGCTCAATCATGAAAAGCAGATGTACGGCCGTATCCATTCCATCGACGGGGATAAAAGAATCTTTGGCCGCTTCTATCTTGCCACAGGCTCCAGCGGCCTGCTATACGGAGAAAGGGAGGAAACCTGAATGCGTATCGAAATTCACAATCATCGCCTGATCATTCATGAGGGCTGCACCCAGCTGTGGATCGATCCCTGGGGAGAGGACAGCCTGCGCATCCGCATGACCAATGAACCCGAAATGGACGGGCACGACTGGGCGCTGACGGAACCGGTCGAAGCTGCCGATCCCCTGATCACCGTTCAGGAGCTTGATACCACCGATCCTTGGTATAAAGCCCCTGAATACGCCCATTATCATCAGACCGGCAAGGAATATACCTTTGTAAACGGAAAAATTACGGTAAAGATCAATCACGAGGGCTGGCTCTCTTTTTATAATCAGAAGGGGGATCTGCTTACCGAAGAATACTGGCGCAACCGCAACCGCATCAACCGCTATTCCACCTCCCTGCGCATCCCAGCACGGGAATTGAAGCCCATCCCCGGCACCAATGATTTTGCCCTCTCCGCCCGGTTCGAAGCATTCGATGATGAAATGATTTTCGGCATGGGCCAGTATCAGGATAAGCATCTGAATAAAAAGGGCTCCACCCTGGAATTGTGCCATCGCAATTCCCAGGCTAGTGTGCCCTTCTATGTTTCCAGCCGGGGTTACGGCTTTTTATGGAATAATCCCGCCATCGGCACTGCCACCTTCGGCATGAACCGCACCGAATGGACTGCCCGATCCACCAAGAAAATGGATTATTTCATCACCTGCGGGGATACCCCGGAAGATATCCTGCGCAATTATTCCGCCGCCACCGGCCGCACCCCCATGATGCCGGAATACGGCCTGGGGTATTGGCAGTGCAAGCTGCGCTACCGCACCCAGGATGAGCTGATGGCCGTGGCCCGGAAGCATAAAGCCATGGGGCTGCCCCTGGATGCCATCGTGGTGGATTTTTTCCACTGGACACGACAGGGGGATTTCAAATTCGAGCCCCTGGATTGGCCGGATCCCGATGCCATGGTAAAAGAACTGAAGGAAATGGGCGTGGAAACGGTGGTTTCCGTATGGCCCACCATCGATGAACGCAGCGAAAACTACGGCGCCATGGCCGATCACGGCTATCTGGTGCGCACAGACCGGGGCAATGATGTATCCACCTGGATGGGGGCCGCTGTATATTTTGATGCCACCCACCCCGGCGCCCAGAAATTCGTATGGGAAAGATGCAAAGAAAACTACTATAAAAAAGGCATCCGCTGCTTCTGGCTGGATGAAGCGGAGCCGGAATACGGCTGCTATGAATTTGATAATTACCGCTACTGGGCAGGCCCGGCACTGCAGACATCCAATATCTATCCCGTAGGCTACGCCAAAGGATTCTATGACGGCCTCCGGGCCGAAGGCGAAACCGAAATCATGAGCCTGACCCGCTGTGCCTGGGCAGGCAGCCAGAAATACGCGGTGCTCACCTGGTCCGGGGATATTTATTCCTCCTTCCGGGCCATGCGGGAGCAATTGCAGGCCGGCCTTTCCATGCAGATGGCGGGGATTCCCTGGTGGACCAGCGATATCGGCGGCTTTATGGGGGGCGATATTTCCGATCCCGCCTTCAAGGAACTGCTGCTGAGATGGTTCGCCTGGGGATGCTTCAGCCCTGTCTTCCGCATGCACGGGGAGCGCAGCCCCTGGTATGAGCGGGAAGAGGAATTCCGCAATGGGGTGCGCCAGCTCACCTCTGGCCAGGATAACGAGGTATGGGCCTTCGGCGAAGAGAATACCCCCATCCTGACCCAATATCTCTTCATCCGGGAACGGCTGCGCCCCTATATCAGATCCCTGATGCAGGCCGCCCATGAAACCGGCGCACCGGTGATGCGCCCCCTGTTCTATGATTTCCCGCAGGATCCCCAGGCCTGGAAGACGGAGGATTGCTATATGTTCGGCCCCGATCTGCTGGTGGCCCCGGTGATGGAATCAGGCGTATCCCAACGCCGCATCTATCTGCCCGAGGGAGCCCGATGGACGGATGCTTACACCCTTAAAACCTATGCGGGCGGGCAATTCGTCACCGTGCCTGCCCCCATCGACGTGATCCCTGTCATGATCCGGGATGGCAAAGAATTTGAAATCTATCACACTAAGGAATGATCATCATAGGCGGGGATAAGGGATTCCCCGCCTTTTTCTTTCCTGATATCCTCTTGTGTCGGCCCCAGCCTTATGATAAAATGAGGGTAGTATCACCCAATCCTCCAGTAAATGGAAAGGAGCAATGAACAATGCCCAATCCTATTTTGCCCTTATGGGAATATATCCCCGATGGAGAGCCCCGGGTGTTCGGCGACCGGGTTTATCTTTATGGCTCTCATGACCGGCCGGCTGGGCAATCCTTTTGCGATTATAAATTGAAGGTATGGTCTGCCCCGCTGAATGATCTGAATAACTGGCAATGCCACGGGGACAGCTTCCGTACCCGGGATGGGCAGCGGCCTGCCGATACCCCCTGGACCGGCAATGCCCTCTTCGCCCCGGACGTCATTGAAAAGGACGGAAAATATTATCTGTATGCCTACATCGTGGGCGCCAAGGGGGCCATCGGCGTTTCCGATCACCCCGAAGGCCCCTTCCGGCTGCTTTCCCAGTATCAATATGATGAAAATATCCAGGTGGGCGATAACGGCATTTTCAACGACGCCGGGGTGCTGGTGGATGAGGATGGCAAGGTGTACGTCTATTACGGCTTTACCGAATCCAATATGAATGAACTGGATGGCAGGGATATGTGCACCGTCATCCCCGGCAGCTACCGCCGTCCCGTCATTGACGATCGAGAAGAGGTGCCGGAGGAACAACGCTTTTTCGAGGCCAGCTCCCCCCGCAAGGTGGGCGATACCTATTATCTGATTTATTCTCCCCGCAAGGGCAGCCGCCTGGCCTATGTCACCGCCCCCTCCCCTACCGGTCCCTTTACGTATCGGGGCTATATCATCGATAACGGGGTGGATTATCCCGCCGGCAATAATCACGGCTCCATTGCCTGCCTCAATGGGCAGTGGTATGTATTCTATCACCGGATGACCAACAATACCATCATGTCCCGCCGGGCATGCGTGGAAAGGATTGAAATCCTGCCCGACGGCACCATTCCGCCGGTGGAAATGACCTCCCTGGGCTTTGAAGAGGCGCTGAATCCCTATAAGATCACCCCGGCAGATATTGCCTGCGTGCTCAAGGGCGGCTGTTTCGTAATTGAAAGGAACATCTTTGACCGGTCCATCGCCCGCATCACCAGCGGCTGCGTGATGGGCTATAAATACTTCGATTTCGGCGAGGATTTCACCGGCGATTCCATGACCCTGGCCCTGGATATCGGCGGTATGGGCACCAATTGCCAGGTACGGATTATGCTGGATGACTGGGAAAACGGCAAAGAGATCGGCGTATGCGAAGTGGGCGCTGCCAGCGGCGTCTATAAGGCCAAGGTAAAGCCCCTGACCGGCCGGCATGCCATCTATTTTGTCTGCCGCCATACAGTGGAAGGCTGGATGGCCGATTATTTCACGGATAAGCCCTTGTTTGAACTGAAAAATTTTGTATTCATGAAGTAATTTTCTGCCATTGATCCAAAGGAGGGAATTTGTATGGCAGCAAAGCGTCTTGCTATCTGCTATGATTTCGATAAAACCCTGGCCCCTGATGATATGCAGGCCTTCACCTTCATTCCCTCCCTGGGAATGAGAAGCGATGATTTCTGGAAGGAAACGAACCTTCTGGCTAATCAGAACGGCATGGAAAGAAATCTTGCATGGATGTGGCTGATGATTGAAAAGGCCAAAGAAAAGAATATTTCCATTCAGCGCGCCGCCTTCCAGGCCCTGGGCCAGGATATTCAATTGTATCAGGGTGTGGAGCAATGGTTTCAGCAAATCGATGATTATGCTGCCCAAAGAAATCTGGCAGTGGATCATTATATCATTTCCTCCGGCCTGAAGGAAATCATCGAGGGCAGCTGTATCGGCCACCATTTCAAGCGCATCTATGCCTCATCCTTCTATTACGGCGCCGATGATGTGGCCCGCTGGCCAGCCCAAGCGGTCAATTACACCAATAAAACCCAGTATATCTTCCGCATTGCCAAGGGCGCATTGGAAGAAAATGATGATTCCGTCAATCAGACCATGCCGGAGGATCAATTATATGTCCCCTATGAAAACATGATCTATATTGGCGACAGCGAAACGGATATTCCCTGCATGCGCCTGGTCAAAAGCAAGGGCGGCACCTCCATCGGCGTATTCGATCCGCAAAAGGATAACCGCCGCAGGGTTTACGAATTGTTCCATGACGGCCGCATCAATTACTACGCCCCGGCGGATTACCGGCCTGATCAGCAGCTTTTCCGCCTGATGCAAAAGATCATCGATCATATTGCCACCCGAGAATCCTTAAAGGAAGTATTCAGAGAGCAAAAAGAAATGGCGGAGCATTTTGCCGCATACACAGCATTGAAAAGCGCCCTGGCCACCGCCGATCAGGAAGGAGAAGCACCGGAAGAATTGCTTTCCGCCCTGAAAGAGCAAGTGGAAGGAAATATCGATTAATCAAAAAAACGTCCGGTATCATCCGGGCGTTTTTTCATGGCAGTAAATCAAAACGCTTTTTTCCCTGTCAGCAGCCGCATTACAAAGATGGTGCTGTCAATCATCTTTCCCTTTCCCTGCCAGCGATCGGAAAGGATGAATTCAAATCTCCCCGGCAATTCCCATAGCCCGTTTTCATTCCTCTGGCCCAGAATAAAGCTTTCATAATCTTCTTTGATATTCTCCCAGGCATCCATTTGCCCGATAATGGAAAGGGCCCGGATCCAGTGCCAGAAATCCCGGCTGTCCCGGCGTTTTGTTCCGATGGGGATGCACGTGCCCGGCCGTTCATTATATACATATCCCAGTGCAGTTTCATTGAATAATGCATGCTTCACAATGGCCTGATCCGTTTCCGGGCTGAGGATGCGGCCGCTCCGGGGGGAAAGCAGCAGCAGATTGAAATAATTGAAGGGAGGAATGGGGCGCTTCACCTTAAATCCAAAGTGCTCCGCCTTGGCCTCCCGATCAGCTTCCAGGCAATACTCCCCTTTTTCAGAGGCTTTTTCGGCCAGCCCGCCCCAGATTTTCTTATGCTTCTGCACCAATTCATGCTGTGGATCGATCAGCGAAAGCATGGCAGCCGCGATCAGGGGTTCCAACATCATGGAATACCACCGGGGATCATCCTGCTTTTCCCCTTGCCCGGTAGATGTTCTGCCCTCCAATAGATCAACCAGATAATCTCTGGCTTTTTTCAATGCCGGATGCTGGATATCCAGGCCGGCATTCAGAAGCAGCCTGATCTTCCCCTCCGTATTGCCATGAAAAGGCGCCCAGTCGCCGTCTGGCCGCTGCTCTGCCTCAATTTTCCTGATTCTTGGATGTTCACATACCTGGCAATACAGCGCCTGCATCTCTTTTGACCGGAGATCCGCCCCCAGATATTCTTTCATCAGCACATACCGGGGAATGGGATCAGGCTGCATTGCCATCAGGCGTTCTGCCACTTCCTGATAATTCATTTTCTTTCCTCAATCATTGCTTATCCTCTGTATATTTTCTTTTTCCCTGGTTCTTTTTTATTCCAGCAATTTCTTTCGGTTTTCCGCTTCCTGGATTAGCACCGGCGTGGTGTCAGGATAGGTGAGATTACCCGGCAAAGGATAAAATCCCCTGATTTCCTTCATTTCACTTTCCGGCAGCATTCCCAGTTCCTCTGCCATTGCCAGGAAAACCATGCCGTTTGCATGGCCCAGATGATTGTATCCATAATAATCACATACGGGATAGAGGGCAGCATTTTCAATGCCGCTTTCTTCCTGCAATTCCCTGCGCGCGGCCTCCAGGGGCGTCTCCCCCGGCTCAATGTGCCCTCCTTGGGTTTCCCAGGTATCCCGGTTCCTGTGCCGGCTCAGAATCCATTGGCCCCGATACCAGCTGCACACCACCACATATTTATATCCGCCCAATGAATTCAGCGGATGGATCACGCATTGCAATTCTTTTCGGATATTCTCCCGATCCATATATGCCTCGCAAATTTTTTTCTCTATCCTATCATATCTCATTGAGAAACGCAATGTATACTTTCTTCTTTCCTGGCTGATCGTATTCCGTTTTTTGTTCCCCGGATCTTCATGCAGACCCAAAAGGCATGGCTGGAGCGGAACCGGAATGCGGATATTGATCTTTCGCTCAAGGAATTCCGGGGCGCCCTGCTGCGCTATGGAAAGGGCGAGGCATTCGTAGCCACTGCGCTGGAGGCGGCTGGCTTCATTGCCCCGGCAGAGGGAAGCGAAAATATGCTGCTTTCCGTATACCTGGGCCAGCAGGAAGCGATGATGGAGGGGGACAAGGAATATAGTAGTGATGTGAAGTATTCTTTCCAGGGGGTTGACGAGGATTCCGGACTAAAAATCTATCGGGTGGATTTCGGTGTGGGCCTTTCGAAGACTGAGAAGCAAACTGCGCTTGCAGAGATGATCCGCAACGTATAGGCAAAAAATCCTATTATCCTTACCATTGACGATGACGGTGTAAAACGGCAGATTTCGGCACAGTTTGATCCGGACTTTGACCCAACAGGGAACCGTCTAACGGATATCGGGAAAATGGTATACGGTAACCGTATGGGAAACTCGAAAGAACGGAGGGTTACACTGGGGCCTTCTGGAGATATGTATCAGATTATTTCTGATTCTTCTTACTTGACAAGTGAAGAAGAAAACGGAAAACAGAAGGATACGCACACTGGTGTGAAACAGTGGCATTATTTTGCTACGGATATCATTGCAGAAGAAATGTCAGGCGATAAAAAAACGTACACGGTGTTCATTGATGTGAAGGAGAAGAGCAGCGAGAACTTTGTTTATACATATTATGCTTTAAACAAAGAAAAGAGCGCTAAATTGCGCTCTTCTGTACCTGCTGCCCACCGTGGTAAGACGGAGGTTAACAACGATAAGGCCATCGCTGCCGCAGCCGGTGCGCTGGGGATCTCGGGGCCTTCCGAATTGAAACATACCAGCGTTAATTCTTATATAGCAGAAAACATCGATTCTGTCAAGGAAAAAAATCTTGGAAAATTTGATGAAAAAATTCTGATATCCGTTACAGCCTTCAGCCCCCCAACGAATCCATCCCGGATGTTGGGGAGGATGCGGAACTATCCGCCCAGGTGGCCACAGACAAGGATGCGAAGGCGGCGCTGCAGATGGTGCAGAAGCTGTACAGCATGGCAACCCAAGGGAAAGGATACCTGGGGGATGTGGTAGGGGCTGCGGCCATTCAGCCGGGGGCATGGAAAACAGGCTGCAGGATGTGGCAGAGAAGCTGAAAAAGGAAACCGGCACCGATTACAGCGACAAATACATCAGAAATTCCCTTTTCATGATCTCTTTAAGCGCTTTTCTTTTGAGTGTAATCCGCTATAACTCATTGGTTCTTTTCTTGTTAGTTTTTGGTAATTTTTTAAGTCTGGTCATAATCAGCTTTCATAATGACCTCGCTGAATAGCATATCTTCCACTATATTAAGTGTATGCTTCTATTACATATAAAATATTATAAAAAAGAAAAAGCATCTCATAGGAGATGCTCAATTGGAATCCGGCGGCGACCTATCCTCCCGGGCCGTGTCCAACCAAGTACTTTCGGCGCTGAAGGGCTTAACTTCTGTGTTCGGTATGGGAACAGGTGGGACCCCTTCGCCATTGCCACCGGAAATTATATCATTCTCTTCCCGCACCTTGACAACTGCACATCGAAAAAACATTCATCTTTCTGACCTTCTTAGTCTCATTCGCGCTCTTGAAATCAAGCCCTCGACCTATTAGTATCAACAACCTGCATGTGTTACCACACTTCCAGCGTTGACCTATCACCTGGTAGTCT
>JAFQOD010000028.1 GCA_017395685.1 Clostridia bacterium | reverse complement strand
TCTGCCCCCCTGTCCACAGTGACTATCCCAGATGGCGTGACCAGCATTGTTTCTAATGCCTTCTATTACTGCAGCGGCCTGACCAGCGTGACAATTCCGGACAGTGTGACCAGTATTGGTTCTAATGCCTTCTTTAACTGCAGCGGCTTGACCAGCGTGACAATTCCGGACAGTGTGACCAGTATTGGCGATGATGTCTTCGATAACTGCAGCGGTCTGACCAGCGTGACGATTCCCAGCAGCATAACCAGCATTGGTTCTTATGCCTTCTCTGGCTGCAGCGGTCTGACCAGCGTAACGATTCCCAGCAGCGTAACCAGCATTGGTGGTCGTGCCTTCTACGGCTGCAGCGGGCTGACCAGCGTGACCGTTCCGGATAGCGTGACCAGCATTGGTTATGAGGCCTTCTCTGGTTGCAGCGGCCTCACCAGCGTGACGATTCCCAACAGCGTGACCAGCATTGGTTCTAATGCTTTCTATGGCTGCCCTAACATTACAGAAGTGACCGTGCCCGGATGCTTGATTGAAAGAAATTTATACAATGGAAATTCCGGACTGAGAGGCTATTTCTCTGTATATGCCACCATTTCCAAAGTTACTATAGCAGATGGCGTGACCAGCATTGGTTCTAATGCCTTCTATAATTGCAGCGGCTTGACCAGCGTGACGATTCCCAGCAGCGTAACCAGCATTGGTAATTCTGCCTTTTCTGGCTGTAGCGGACTGACCAGCGTGAGTATTTCAGATGGTGTAACCAGCATTGGTGGTAGTGCCTTCTACGGCTGCAGTAGTCTAACCAGTATTGTCATTCCTAACAGCGTGACCAGTATTGGCCAATCTGCCTTTAATAACTGCAGCGGTCTGACCAGCGTAACCATTCCGGACAGCGTGACCAGTATTGGTGATTTTGCCTTTTCTCGCTGCAGCGGTCTGACCAGCGTGAGCATTCCAGATGGCGTAACCAGCATTGATGATTCTGCCTTCAGGGATTGCAGCAGCCTGACCAGCGTGAATATTCCTGATGGCGTGACCAGTATTGGTTCTTATGCCTTCTCTGGCTGCAGCGGTCTGACTAGCGTGAGTATTCCGGACAGCGTGACCAGTATTGGTTCTTATGCCTTCAAAGGCTGCAGTAAGCTGACCGGTGTGACTATTCCGACCGGTGTGACCAGCATTGATTCTTCTACCTTTTCTGGCTGCAGCGGTCTGACCAGCGTGACAATTCCGGACAGCGTGACCAGTATTGATTCTAATGCCTTCTCTGGTTGTAGCGGCCTCACCAGCGTGAATATTCCTGATGGCGTGACAAGAATTGGTTCTAATGCCTTCTATAACTGCAGCGGTCTGACCAGCGTGAGTATTCCGGACAGCGTGACCAGTATTGATTCTTCTACCTTTTCTGGCTGCCCTAACATTACAGAAGTGACCGTGCCCGGATGCTTGATTGAAAGAAATTCATACAATGGAGATTCCGGACTGGAAGACTATTTCTCTGCATATGCCACCATTTCCAAAGTTACTATAGCAGATGGCGTGACCAGCATTGGTTCTAATGCCTTCTATAACTGCAGCGGCTTGACCAGTGTGCCAATTCCGGACAGTGTGACCAGCATTGGTTCTTATGCCTTTTCTGGCTGCAGCGGCTTGACCAGTGTGCCAATTCCGGACAGTGTGACCAGCATTGGTTCTTATGCCTTTTCTGGCTGCAGTGGCTTGACCAGCGTGACGATTCCCAGCAGCGTAACCAGCATTGGTTCTTATGCCTTCTATAACTGCAGCGGTCTGACCAGCGTGAATATTCCTGATGGCGTGACCAGCATTGATTCTTCTGCCTTTTCTGGCTGTAGCGGACTGACTAGCGTGAGTATTCCGGACAGCGTGACCAGCATTGGTTCTAATGCTTTCCATGGCTGCACAAACATCACGGAAGTAACAGTGCCTGAATGCGTGGTAAGCGGGAATATTTCCAGCGGATATGCGGGAACAATCAAATGTTATTTTCCCTTATGTTCTACGATCACCAAGGTGACTATTACTGATGGATGCACGAAGATTGGTTCTTTGGGATTTGCTGACTGCAGTAGTCTAACCAGTATTGTCATTCCTAACAGCGTGACCAGTATTGGTAATTCAGCCTTCGTAGGCTGCGGTAACTTGACCAATATAACGATTCCGGACAGCGTTACCAGTATTGGTAATTACGCCTTTAGAGAGTGCCGCAGTTTGACTAGCGTGACGATACCAGAGAACGTAACCAGTATTGGTGATTATGCCTTTTTGGATTGTAGCGAGCTTTATACCGTGATTATTTATAGGCGCGGAGATATCACCATTTCTTCTACCAGTATTCCTAAAGACTGTACCATCTATTGCTATGAATTTACATCAACAGATTTTTGGGCTACAGCAAATGGGTACAAAGTGATATACTTGGATGCCAATGATCCAAACCAATCCGTCAGCCTTTCCATCCCTGAAAAATGTTCACTTTGGCCAGGCGATAGCTATATTGTCATGCCGAAACTTGTACCTGCAGGAAATCTTTCACTGGTTCAGTGGAAAAGCAGTAATGATATGGTTGCCACTGTGACCGATGGGGTTATTGAAGCTAGGGGTATAGGAAATGCTACAATCACAGCCACATATGATGATCTCAGTGCCCAAATGGAGGTTTCCGTCAAGCAGCGTATTCAATCCTTCAATTTGTCCGCGACGGAATTGTGGATCGTCTCCAAGAACACGAGTCAATTGGCCGTACAAAATATTCTGCCCCAAGACGCCAATCCCACCTTCACCTGGACAAGCTCCAATACCACATCTCTGACGGTGGATAAAAATGGCAAGATCAGCGCACTGGTGCCGGGCGAGGCAGTAATCACCGTTACATCCGATTGCGGCGCCAGCCGCTCCTGCACCGTGCATGTATGCCATCCCGTGACTGCTGTGGTTTTTGAAAAAGAAGCGGTTGAATTGGCCTTTGGTGAATCGATTCCACTTACTGCGTTAGCAACCACGAAGGGACAAACTTTACAAAATAAGCTTGTGGCCTTTTCTTCATCCAATCCGGCAGTGGCAACTGTGGATGCACAGGGGATGGTAACAGCTGTGGGATACGGAACGGCGGATATCATTGCCACTGCAGTTGATTGCACCGGCCAAGAGCAGTCTGAAATTGCTGCCATTGCGGATGATGCAATTCAGGCGGTATGCAGGATTACAGTACCTGGTGCGCCGCAGATCCCCGGCGACGCTAATGACGATGGTATTGCAGATATTCTGGATGCGCTGCTGGTGCTCAAGTATGACGCAGGATGGGATGTGGCAATTAACGAGGCCAATTCTGATGTGAACGCAGATGGCTATGCGGATATTCTGGATGCATTGATGATTCTGAAATATGATGCAGGATGGGACATTGTTCTTCTGCCGTCAAATCAAGCGCCTATGATGTTCATGAGGATGCGTCCGCCTTGCCCTCATACGAGCGGTACAGAAATTCGCAATGCTGTCGATTCCACATATGAACAGGAAGGCTATTCCGGCGATCTTCGCTGTCTGGCTTGTGGTGAAATTCTAGAAGCAGGTGTAATTCTTCCCAAGTTGGTTAAATTACCTCAAACCGGCGATTCCAGTTATCCGGTATTGTGGATTGCCCTTACAAGCTTGTCTTGTATCGCATTGGTGATACTGCTTCGCAACATAAGGGGCAAGCGAATTTAATTTGACATAAGCCCCTGCTCTCTAGCAATTGGAGAGCAGGGGCATTTTTTATCCCATCATTTTCATATACTTATACACTGTTGGCCTCGAAAGCCCGCACACCCTTGCCAGTTCGCTGACATTCATTTTCCCATTCATCAGGCTGGGGTAGTGCCGCAGGAAGATGGCGGGAATATCATCTTTGGTGGTACGTGGGCGGCCAATGGCAGCCCCTTTGGCTTTGGCGTTCGCCATCCCTGACTTCACCCGTGCCTGGATGATGGAAAGTTCCAGTTCGGCAAAAACCGCTGACATCTGTATGAAAGCCTGACTCATTGGGTCTATGCTGCCCTGGCGACAATCCACCGTAATGGAGCCTACAATCATCAGCCGCAGGTGCTTGCGTTTGATGACCTCCACAATCTCGCATAACTGCTGGGTGCTGCGGGAGAGGCGGCTCACTTCCAGCGTGATGATGGTATCGCCCGCCCTGGCTATTTCCAGCAGCATTTGGAGTTCCTTTTTCATCTTGGCGTCGCCGTGCTCGTATTCAAAAATGACTTCCTCCGCACCGGCGGCTTTCAGTTCTTTTATCTGTCTGTTGATATCCTGCTTGCTCTCATTGGTGGAGCAGCGTGCGTATCCATAAATCATCGTGTTTCCTCCCGTTGTAAAAGAAAGGGCCATCCGGACAAATTACACCTTTTTCCGTCCGAAAATCCAGAAAAATCGGCACATCATTTCCGGACAAAATCTGTATAAATTAACAGTTGTTTTTGCTACACCCTACGGCTTCTCGGTGATGGGCTTCTTCCAGCATCTTCACCTGTTCCCGCAGAAGATACAGTGCCTTGCCAATGGTATTGAATGCGGCTTGGGCTTCCCGGTTATCCTTTGCCAGCCTGAAAAGGGGAGCGGCTTCCTCTTCATAGAGCACGATGGCTCCTTCCACAATTAATCGCATGATGCTGGAAATGGAAAGAGTCTTGGATACATAATCTATCATATTGCCCTCCATGCCCGACGGGGATTGCTCCCCGCCGGGTTTCTTCGTCCTTATTGGTTCAGGATCAGCTGGACGGCTTTTTCTGCCTTGCCTGCCGCACTGACGATGAAGCGTTTATCATCTTTCAGAACGGAGAGCCAGTTCTGGACATAAGCGGCATTATTGCGGATACTGCTGGAGGTTTCTATTCCGCAGTGATTTACCAGCGTTGCCGCTCCGATTTCTGCCACCAGTTCTTCCTTGCTGTAAGCGTCAGATCCAAAGAACGCGATTTTTTCTAAACGGTTCAGCCGCTTTTCGTGCCCAGTGCTGTGGGTAATTTCGTGGAAGGCGGTGCTGTAATATTCAGCAGTGGAATGGAACTGCCGCAGGAGGGGAAGCACGATTTCATCCGTGCCGGGGCGGTAGAATGCCCGGTCGCCTTCCTGATGGGAAAGCCTGACCTTTTCCCGTGCCAGATAATCAACGATGATGGCTTGGGCGGCTTCATCAGCGACGGCGCCATCAGGAAAGGCGGTTTCGGTGGTGTGCTTGGCGATGATGCCTTCGCATTGGTCGATGTGAAATACATTGTAGTAGCGGAGGAAAGGAACTTCCTTCTTCTCGCCTGTTTCCTCGTCTTCTGTCTCAATCCATTTCCAGAAAACCACCATCTGGCTCTTTTCGCCCTTCCTGACCTTGCCGCCAGCCTCCTGGCACTGCTTGAAGGTGAGGTATTCGCCGGGGCGACCGAGAAGCATTTGGTTCAGCAGGCTGTAAGGCTTTCCGGTGGTTCTGCTAATAGCTTTGCCGCAGGCGACCCAGGGCTTCTGCCAGGGAATAATTCCCTGCTCCATTTGCTCCATAATTCGATTGGTTACTTCGCTGTAAATATCCATTTGATGCTCCTTTCATCTTGTGGGGAGCACTCCAAATGTGGTAGAATGAAGTGCTCCCCGGTTCCTCGACAGTTCAGGGTGTAGTGTTGCCGGAATGCTGTGGTAGGTGTTCCGGCTTTTAGTTTATCGCAAAGCGGCGGGCGGTGGTCTGCTTGGTATAGGCTGCGGCGACGTCAGGCAGGGCTTTTTTCAATGCCGTGGTATCAATGCGGCTGCTGGTGAAGACCTTCCAACTGACCTTGTAAGACCCCGCCAGGAGCAATTCCTCCTGACCCATCACCGCTTTGATTTCGTCTTCCGTGGCGGCGATTTCCGCTTCCAATTCCTCCTTCATCCGTTTCAGTTCCATCAGTTCCCTGACCTTGGCTTCCATGTTGGGGTTTGACATTTTGATGACCTCCTTATATTTGAAAGTTATTGATATTCCTTCATCAATTAATATAATATATCAAGAAATTAATATTGTCAATAGCAAAATTAACTTTACGATTAATTTATTAACTTGTAGAGAAGCAATATTAATTGATTGATTTATATTTTCTATCGTGATATAATGCTTTTGAGGTGATATCTTTGACGATAGAGCAAAAAATTAACATGGCTTTGGCATATAAAGGAATGAGTCAGGCCGCGTTGGCCCGTGAAATTGGCACTTCTCCAGCGAATTTAAATCAACGAATGAAGAGGGGTTCTTTTTCTGCGGAAGAAATGGAAAAGATTGCTGCTGCCCTGGGAGCAAAATATTTTTTCGGTTTTGAATTTGAAGACGGAACCAAGGTATAATACCGGCCAAAGCATCGCGATCAGGATCCCGTAACGGGAGAGAAGGTGTAACAGAGAAACTGAAGACGAAAAGAAAGCAGACGGAGTGATCCGCCTGCTTTTTGCTGTGTTTACGTTTGAAAAGTATCGTGATAGGCTGCGGGCACATTCATGCCCGCCGTGCACCTTGAAAACCGCACAGCAGAGAGGGAAGGGCCATTGCTGGAAGGAGAAACCAGCATGGCCAGTTTATACAGGGAAACCTATTCCTATCGGGATTTGGATGGAGGAAGAAAATCCATCCGCCTGCATGGCATGAACAAGCAGGAGACGGATGAAAGATTCCAGCAATTCCTGATGGATTTACAAAAGGCAAAGCCTGCCATGACCCTCAGGGAATTTGTGGATCAGGTATACCGCCCCAGCTTCATGAGCGGGCTTGCCGCCACCACCAATGCCAATTACGAATCCTATCTGTCCCTCAATATTCTCACGTTCATGGGAAACATGCCTATAGATCAGATCCGGGTGGATACCATTCAGCGGTTCTATGATTGGATGGCCACCGCCGGAGAGCGGGGCCGGAAAAACAATCTGAACCGTAAAACCATTGACCGAATCGGCGGCTTTGCCAGCCGCATCTTCAAAGTGGCCATGGAGATGAAGATCATCCAGGATATCCCTTTCAAAAATACCCTGCTTCGCAATAACGGAGCAAAGGAAGGGCATCACAAAGCGCTGCCGGATGAAGAACTGGACAGGATCAAGCGCTTGATTCCCGCCCTGAATCATCCAAGGCAGCGGCTGTATATGGGATTGCTGGTGTATACGGGATTGAGACGGGAAGAAATTATGGGCTTGCGATGGGAGAATATTCGTCTTCAGGAAGGATACGGCGAAGTGGTACAGGTGGTGGTGTATCCCAACAAAAAGAGAGCGGTGGTCAAGGACAATCCCAAGATGGAGGCGTCGGAGAGAATCTTTTTCATTCCCAGGCCTTTACAGCAACTGCTGATGCCGCACTGTCAGGAAAAGGGCTATATGATTCACAGCAGGACGAAAGAGAAGCCTGCATCCCCATCCACCATGGAGTGGAATTACAAGGCGGCATTTGAGAAATTGGGCATCCTTGGGAAATACGATAATCATGATTTCCGTGCCACCTTCGGTACGCAATTGAAGGAGATGGGCTTTACATCCGCTCAGGTAGCGGATCTGCTGGGGCATGCGGATACCCGGATGGTGGAAACGGTGTATGCCCGCACCCGGAAGCAGGGCATCCTGAAGCATCAGAAGGCTGTTGAAATAATGAATGCGGCCTATGCCTGTGGTTCCTGATGGTGCCGGAAAAATGTCCGGAAACCCTTGTAATATAAGGGTTTTAGGCGTTGGAAAATAATGGATCGTGGTTCCAGAGGAGGATTTTTGACCCCCTCCGTTTACAGAAGCATAAAACCAAAAACGAAAAAAGCCTTGATTTACAAGGCTTTCTTCACTGGTGGGAATAGTAGGACGCCAACCTATGACTACAATTCGCAATAGGGTTCTATCTTCGCTGCCGCTTGCTATAACCCTTTGCTCATTGAGCCTTCGCCTCGCTGTATCACCCACCGGGTGCGCCCGGCTGCAGCCCCCCACGATCGTGGCGACCACGGTTCAGCGTCCCACAAACCGCACAAAAAACCACCTACAAGGGGTGGTTTTTACTGGTGGGATTAGTAGGACTCGAACCTATGACCCCCACGATGTCAATGGAATCTTGGAAAAGGGGATTTCCTTTACATAAAAGCCTATTTCTTCGCATTTCAAGGTGTAACGAATCAAGATACAGAAGAATACGAATGCAATGGCTCTTTCCCTTTTTCTGTGCGGAAAGAATAATTGTCTATGATTGGAAAAGAAGAAATGGAAGAAGAGGAAATTGACTGGAAATAACGAAATGCATTCTATTATAGAAATAAGAGTGAATAGCGGAATACGATTCGATTCTCTGTGTTAAGAGAAGATCGGTTAGGTGACAAGGGTGCGAAAGCGATTCAGTCCGTCTAGCAGATCAACTTTGGGCGAAAGTGCGCTGGAGCTTCCGAGGACAAAGAGATTTCCGCCATTTTTGCGCATCAGGGGTGCATAATCGAAACTGACGTTACCATCCACTTCCAACATATGCTGTGGATAGCCGTGTTCATCCAGATAACTGCGCACGTCAGCAATCTTTCTAATGGCACTAAGAACTGCCTTTTGCCCGGCGAAGCCAGGATTTACTGTCATGACTAATACACCGCAGATATTATCCAAGACATAATCTAGCACATTGAGTGGGGTGGATGGATTGAGGGCAATCATGGGACGTGCACCGACATCGCTGATGGCTTGCAGCGTGCGGTGAAGATGCTGCGTGCTTTCGGGATGTACTGAAACCAGTTCTCCAGGTTGAATGTCAAACCAGGAAAGCTTTTTTTCTGGATGTTCGATCATTAGGTGGAGATCCAGTGGAATATGCGTCATGCTTCGGAGCTGGCGGATATAGTCAGTACCATAGGCTAAATTGGGCACAAACAAACCGTCCATCACGTCTATATGGAGATAGTCTATACTGGTTTGCTCAAAGATATGTAACGATGATACCACTTTGTCCAGACTGATGCACATCATAGAAGGAGCAAGCATGCTTTTCATATCAGTGTATTCCTCCTTGTAGCGTACCACCATCTTCCAAAATGGCGATCTGATCAATGCGTCGTTGATGTCGTCCGCCTTCAAAAGGTGTAGTCAGCCATTGCTCGATGATGAGTTTGGCAACTTCTACGCCAATAACACGCGCACCGATGGAGATCATATTACAGTTATTGTGCTGGCGTGACAGAATGGCAGAATAGGGCTCCGAGCAGGTCGCGCACCGGATACCTGGGATTTTATTGGCTGCCAGGCCGATGCCTACACCTGTGCCGCAGATGAGGATGCCCTTGTCGCAGGTACCGTTGCTGACGGCACGGGCTGCGCGCTCAGCATAAATCGGATAGTCTGTCCGTTGCTCGTCATAGGCACCGAAATCTTGCCAGACAAGCCCTTTTTCATTTAGAAAGGCTTCGATTTCTTTTTTTAATAAAATACCTATATGATCACTGGCAATGGCGATCATTGGGAATGCCTCCTTAAATAAGTTAATTTTTCATGCCGCTGGATACGACGCTCTGGATGAAATACTTCTGTGCGCAGAGGAAAATAATGACCAACGGAAGAATGGTCACCAATACAACAGCCATAACCTCGTTCCATTTGGTTGAGCTGCTTTTGAATAGCTGTAGCGCAAGTTGAACAGTTCGTGTGGAGTTGGAATGGGTCATGATCATGGGGAAGAAGAAGTCACTCCATACGGCCAGCGACTTGAGGATTGTCAGGGTCGCAAGAATGGTTGTGGATTGGGGCAAATATATTTTCCAGTAGATTTGAAATTCCCGACAGCCATCGATACGGGCTGCATCATCCAAAGACTTGGGGAAGCCAAGGTAGAATTGTTTGCATAGGAATACACCGAAGGAGCCACACAACTGTGGAATGATTAGCCCCCACAGGGAGTCTAAAAGACCTTTACCACCTTGGCCAAGCCAATTATTTCCGCCAACAAACGGGATGCCTTTAAGAACCAAATACTGTGGGATGATGATGGATTGGGGCGGTACCATCATACCGGCGAGGAAGATCATGAACAGTATGTCTCGTCCGCGAAAGTTCAGACGGGCGAAGGCAAAGCCTGCCAGAGAATTGAGGAACAAACTGCCGATGACCGTTACAACGGTGACGAAGATGGAGTTTCGGAAATACAGCGGCCAGTCGTATCCGGGATACGAGAATGCCTTTATGTAGTTATCGAAACTCCACTTGCTGGGTAGCCATGCAAACTGGCGCAGAGATAGCTCTGAAGCGGACTTAAAGGAGGTGAGGATAACAAAAATGATGGGTACAAGCCATAGTGCAGATAAGGTAATCAATGCGATATAGCGTGCTATTCCCTTGATACGTCTGGCGGTGTGTACGCCTAGAGAATGCTTACGGAAAGAGAGTGTCATATCAGTCCACCTCCTTATTGCCATAGCGGAAGTTGACAAGTGTAATCAGGAGGATAATGAGCAGCAGAATTACTGACATGGCAGAGGCGTAGCCCATTTTGTTGTATTGAAAGGCGTTGATGTAGATCTGATGGGCGAGAGTTGTTGTGGCATTGTCAGGACCACCGCCGGTCATCATATATACCTGACCGAAGACCTGGAAAGAACTGATGCAGCTCATCACAAACACAAAAAAAGTAGTGGGCGCTAACTGCGGTAGTGTAATGTTGAAAAAGGATTGAATAGGCGTTGCTCCGTCAATGGCTGCTGCTTCGTATAGGTGTGAGGGGATGGACTGAAGGCCTGACAGGAACAGCAGCATATTATAGCCGCTGATCATCCACAGGGATAATACTACGATGGAAAAAATGGAGATACTAGGATCAGTCAGCCAGCCGACTCGGGAAACACCCATAGTACGCAGGAGCATGTTCAGGATGCCATTCTCGCCGAACAAATACATCCATGCCAGTGACGAGGCTACCAATGAAATAACTTGCGGCAGATAGAACACTGCCCGGAAGAAGGCACGACCGATGAATTTCTTCTGAATCAGCATAGCCAGCATCAAGCCTATTACCATGCCAAGAGGCAGCACCATGACCGTGTATCGCATCGTATTCCACAGGGATTTGAGGAAAATTCTGTCGCCGAAGAGGCCGATGAAATTCTGCAGGCCAACGAACTCCATCGTGTTCAGATCATAATTGGTCAGCGATAGCCCCATGGTCCAGAAAATCGGGATGAACACGAAGGTGATGTAGATGAAGAAATTGGGCGCAATGAATAGATAGCCGATGGGTTGCCGCTCCAGGCTTTTCTTGGGCTTTTTGCTTGTCGCAGTCACTGCGGTCATGAATGTAACCTCCTTCACTGCACATCTTGTGAACAGGGATGGGCAGCTTTTTAGCTGCCCATCCCGCCACGGAACAGTGTTACTCGCTCATGATAGCTGCATATTTGGCCATGAAGCTATCCAGCGCTTCCTGCACGCCCATAGTGCCAGCCAGCGAGGCTTCGCAGGCGCTGCGGTAGTCATTGATCCAGGTGAGGAATTTACCGTTGGCAACGGGGCCGTATGCCTGTGCATCAGACATGAGGGAGTTGAAGTAGATAGTGCGCATTTCGTTGCCGTTGCAGTAGTAATTGCCCAGAGAGGTACGGTTGGGCACCTGCCCCATCTGATCAATAAGAATGGTCTCGCCTTCCACGCTGTTCAGGTACAGCAGAAAGTCGGCGGCGTACTGGGCCTTCTTGGTATCCTTGTTGACGGCGTACCACTGACCGAGGAGTACGTTGGTGCCAGCAGGCAGCGGAATGATGCCAACCTCACCGCCAAGCTCAGCCAACTGCGCCAGCTGAGGTTCCACCTGATTTTGGGAGGAAATGATCATGGCGGAAGCGTCGGTATTGAAGTAACTCAGACCGGGAGTCTGCAGCAGCATGGTGCCGCGGTCGACCATAGCCTTGGCTTTTGCTAGTGCGGTGGCAAAGGCAGCGTGATTGAAGTTGCCGGTCAGGTCTGCATTCCACAGATTGGGAGCGCCTTCCATGCGTCCGGTGATATAGGTGGTCTGCTCAGGAGAGGAGGATGCGGTGGTTGACAACTCGATGCCCGCCATGATGGTGTCATTGCCTTCCTTGAGGGTCAGCTTGTCCGCCAAGGCGATCAAAGTGTCGAAATTGGTAATCTGCAGATCAGCTTCAGTAACGCCCTGCAAGTCAGCGATGTCCTTGCGGTAGTAGATGGAGCGCCCCTCGGGTACCAGTAACGCATGAAGCTTACCGTCCAGGGAGCCCATATCAAGGATGCTCTTGGGGATATCGCCGTAACCATCCCAATCAGCGGGGATATAAGGGGTCAGATCCAGCATGTTGCCTTTGTCAGCCAGGGTGTAGAATTGTGCGAAACCTATGGCAAAAACGTCCGGACCGATGCCACCCACGAAGGAAGCGGTCAGTTTGGTAAAGTATTCGCCCCAGGCGTACATGTTCAGGTTGATCTTCACATTGGGATGGGAAGCCATGTAGGCCTTGGTCACAGCGTCATAGGCACTGAACCAGCTTTCGTCGTTGCTTGCAATCCAGAATTCCAGCGTTACCTCTTCATCGGCTGAGGCCAAAGATGTGCAGCCAAGGAGCAACATTAGTGCGAGAACCAGGGAAAGCAATTTCTTCATGGGAAAACCTCCTTTAAATTTATATGAATATGCATCGTGCATATCCGTTACGCTTCAGGCTCGTACCAGATTGGGGACGACCAAGCCATTTCTGCATCCTTCTGTTCCACCTCCATCCAGTACCATGCGCCGCACTCGGGATGATCATCGGTGGCGCTGCCTTTCAGGCAGGAACCGTTGAGATCTGTGTAGCGTTTGAGCGGTATTCCGTTCTTATAGATTGTCACATGCTTGAGGTCATAAGTGCCCTCGACTTCGAAGGTGAATGTCAGGGTGCCTTGGAAATTAGTAATTACGTCGCCCATGGAAGCCTCGCCTGCGCAGAAGGTGAGCAGGATGGGCTCGCCTGTGACGGCGTAGCAGTGACGACTGTGGATACCCTGCCAGATGTTTTCGCGGGTGAGCTTGTCAGCGGGGACGGCTACGCGACCGCTACCGGGATAGTGAGAGAATTGCTTTTTGTATAGCGTAACATTGCTGTCACCGCCGTTACCGTCGTGACTGTCGCTGGATGCGATGAAGGCGAAGTGGAGTCCGCTGTTGTTGTAATGCTGGATACCCAGCTCGGGAATGCGTTCGGCGTTAGTGTTGATGGGATGAGACGCATCCATCATAGATCCCCAGCCGGAGTAGATTTCCACTGCACGATCATATTTCTCGCTGAAGAAATAATGAAAATCCATGGGGAATTGGTAGGCATTAGGATGATGAGGGATGCTAATAGCCTCATAATTGTTCTCATCCAGCCATGCCCACAACTCAGCAGGGGTGGGATCCTCCTCGGGAATGGTGGGACCGCCATACTTGATAGGTACTCGAACACGACGAAAGTCGAAGGCCGTCTGTCCCACGGGGACATCAGGGTTGCCACGGAAGTAAATGTTCCGGTGACCATAGTGGGTGCTTGTCCACTCGAAAGCATGCAGGGTGACAAACTTACCTTCATCGTTTCGGGATTCTGTTTCTTGGCGGAGCTTAACCCAGTCTTCTGCGTTCATCTGCCAGTCATGATCGGTGATAGCAGCAAAGTCGCAGCCAGCCACATTACGGGCGTAATCGAGGTTTTCCAGTACACTTTTGCGTCCGCAACCGGTTTCTTTAAAGTAAGTGGTGTCCCAGGAATGGATATGAATATCGCCAAAGTAGACATTTTTGCCGCCGATGGCGCGTTGTGTTAGTCCATGCAGGACGGTATTGATGCCGTCGTAGACATTAGTCATGAGCATCAGCATTGGGCTGTAGCCGAGACGGAACCACCGCTTGGACACCATATCCACGTTATAGGATTTAAGCGTAAACTGGATGGAGTCACCTGCGCCGAACATGGCGCGTGGAATCTGTTCAAGAGCCTCACGGGACAGGTAAAGATACATTACACCCTCAACATAGGCACATTCATCGCGGACAAACTCATCCATGGTGAAGCAGTCGCCATCGGAGGTAAAGCGACGTTTCTTGGCTTGCAGGAACATGCGCACGCCGTTTTCCTCAAAAAGGTGATCATGCTTCTTCATATTGAAGGACAAGAGTTTCTCCTGTCCCACATACAGATCGAACTGACCGTTTGGCTGCGGGAAGGCATCGCCGTTGCCCATGGCAAACTCATTGATGAATACAACGCCGTTGGGTGCGTCCTGATTGAAGGCGTCAGTGGTCCAGGTCATGTAGTCAGTGGCGGACATGGTGATGGCGTAGGCAGCCCATACTTCCATGAAGGAACTGATTTCAGATCCCTTATACTGGTAACCTGAGATTTCATTGACACTCCTGACACCGTTGGCCAGTGCCACGCCTTCTTCAGCCAGTGCATTGGCGATGAGATCCTTTGGGGCGATACGGCGACCGGTGGAACTGATAAACTGTTTCTTCATTTGTGCTCCTCCTTTTGCAGATAATGATAAAGAGCTCCGATGAGATTTGCGTCTGTGCCGTGATGGCAGCGGCATAGACGAGGCGGGTGAGTGATCAGCCCCATACGTTGCAGTATGCCGTAACAATTATCCAGCTCCCGCTGTGTGCGACGGATCAGTTCTGAATTCTGGCTGATTCCGCCACCAATGGCGACCACATCAACATCCAGTAGACATTGGATATTGAAGACGAAGTTGGCCAGGATCCGGCAGAAGTTGTTCAGGATCACGTCTGCATCCTGATCCCCCTCCTCAAGCATGTGGAAAAACGCCTTGCCATCCAGATCGTGTTGTCCGAGTCCCTTTGCATATGCCAAAGGAGCAGTGAGCCCCAGATAACCGATACCCATGGATAATAAGTTGCCGGGCTGATAATCGGTGCTGTTGATGCCGCACAGGAAGTTGGAAAAGGTTTCGCCATGGTTGATATGCTGCCGTAGATCGGTAATAATAGCACTGGCAAAGCCTGCGGAAAAATGGCTGCCGCGGTAAATCTTGCCATCGATCATCAGTGCGGCGGCAATACCTGTACCGAGGATGAAGGTTGCACCGTTACGCACATCCTTCAGGCAACCGGAATGCATCTCGGCCATAGCAGCGCAGTTGCCGTCGTTTTCAATAGAAACCGGAACAGGCAAGTACTCCTGCAGGAGCGTGCGCAGCCTGACACCTGTGTTGTAGGGGAGCGAGCCGCCAGAATAGGCATAGCCGTCGCAGGGATCCAGTTCACCGCAGTAGCTGATGGCTACACCCTGGGCCTGGCAGCCAGTTTCATCGTATATGCGGCGTATACCTTGGGCAAAGTCTGTAGGTGAGGAGAAACGGCTGGGGGTTGTTCCTTTGTTAACAAGGTGGTATTGTTCATCCAGAAGAGCGTATTTGATGGAGCTGCCGCCAACATCCAATGCAAGATACATCCTACAGCCTCCTTATTCGTCTAGTTGCTGCCCATTGCTGGCAATGACCTGCTGATACCACCAGAAGGAGCGTTTGCGTTTTCTTTCCAGTGTGACGGAGTCCACGTAGACAAAGCCGTAACGTTTTTCAAAGCCTTCATGAGTGGAGAACAGATCGGTGGCCGACCAAGTGCAATAACCAAGCACATTAGCGCCCAGAGAAATAGCCTCTCTCATAGCGCGGATATGATCTCGTAGGTAACGGATCCTGTATATGTCATTGATCTCGCCGTTTTCTTCCACTCGGTCGGTATGTCCCAGACCGTTTTCGAGAACCAGAATGGGCATATGATAGCGGTGGGCGAAGTCGACAAGGAAGTGTTGAAAACCATAGGGATCAATATTCCAACCCCACTCGGTCTGCTGAACGTAGGGATTGGCGTTCTTAGTGTTCAGCAGCGTGTCGCCGACGTGCCCATACTGATCAGCTATGGTGGACATGTAGTAAGTCAGGGATAGGAAGTCTGGTTCAGCTGCGGCGATGATCTCCAGATCTCCTGGTTGGATTAGCGCATCCATGTCTGCTTCACTGTGTACGCGGCGGAAGAAAGGGCTGTACTGTCGGCGAACGAAGATATCTGCATAAGCGTAGCCAAAGAAAGCATTTTGCATGTCGGCAGCGCGGATGGCATCTGGGTGACAATTGGCGGGATATACGCAGGTGTTGCAAACGTTGCCGCCTACTTTAGCATCCGGGTCGTTGCGATGGATGATCACTGTGGCTTGTGCCCATGCCAGATTCAGGTGATGATCCAGTAGGAAATGTTTGTCAGGCGTATCCGCGTTCACACCGCAGGCATATTGGGCGATGTCAGCCATTGTGTTTTGTTCGTTGAATGGGACGTAGTACTTGATGCGTCCCTTGAAATATTGGCTGACTGCATTCACATAGCGTAGATAGTCATCTACACAGCTGCGGTTCAGGAAGCCGCCTTTTTCCTCGGCCAGCCATGCAGGCATATCATAAGCGTAGAGAGTACAAACGGGCTGGATATGATGCATCTCCAGTCGCTTCAGCATTCTGTCATAGAAGTCCAGGCCTGCTTGACAGGGGTTTGTTTCATCTCCCCTGGGGAAGAGACGGCTCCATGCCATAGAGAAACGGTATATGGTGAAGCCCATTTCGCCATACAGATCAATATCTTCCTCCAGATGGTGATAGTGATCACTGGCAATCTTGAAGGCATCGAAAGCAGCGATCTCAGGAGTGCCCCACATGGTAGGATCACGCTTGTCGGCGATGGAAGGCCCCTTGTCACCCTCCTGCCAGCCGCCTTCAAACTGCTGGGCGTTGGTACTGCTTCCCCAAAGGAAACCGTCTGGGAAGCTTCTGTCGGTCATGTGGCAGTCTCCTTTCTCAGCGATGATGGGTGCCCAGCTTGCGGAAAGTCAGACGGCGGCCCTTGATGGCGATGGACATGGCGTAAATATCCTCGGGAATACTTACGCCGCTCATGCCTGCATCACCGATGGCGTGGATATCTGCGCCAGTCATCTTGGACCAGAGCGAGCACTGGCGGATGGTGGTCTCGTCTGCGCCTTCTACGGAGCCGTCCAGGAAGGTCATTACTAGTGCGCCTTGATGATAGGTGTGAGCAAGGGTGGTCAAATGTCGAATGTCCTCTACCGAGATGCCTTGACGGGAACCAGGCATGGGCATACAGATCACATCTGCGCCTGCATCGATCAGATCCATGACAAAACGTTCCGACTTTTCCAATGGTATAGTGGGATCGCCCAGTACCTTCTCCGTCACGCCGTCCTCCCACTTGCCGGCGAAGATCAGCATGCTGTCGCCCAGAAGCGTCTTAGCGCTGCGCGTGGCCTCGATGATTCTATCAAAGGAGGTACCTGTGCCGGGGTTACCACCCAGGACGATGAAATCCGCGCCTTCTTGTTGGGCTTTGAGAATGTTGGTTTGGGAGGCGATACGGTCGCTGCGGATAAGCTTCTTTTCCGGTGCTGTACTAGTAGTGCCGTCATCACTAGTGCCACATTCAAGATAAATGCCCAGTGGCATGTCGATCCATTTTTTTAGATCAGGTAGACGAAATTCGGTAGGCTTGTAATCATTGAAGTCCCACACTTCGGTCTGCAGACCAGGATGAAGATGGTCTTCGTCCATTGAATAACCATTGAGGAAGATCATGTCTGCTCCGAAGGCCTGTGCCAGTTCGGCATTCAGCGTGCCTTCACACAGGGGCGCAAAATCTACGTAAGTTTGACAAAGGATTACTCTGCCTTCGGATGCGCGGATAGAGGCTTTTAACTGGGCTGCGGTCATGCGCTGTGTTTCGCTTGAACATGAACTGATCAGTCTTCTTGGCATGCTTCCATCTCCTTATGATGCTATTTTTATGATGTTGTTTCGCTTGCTCCTGCCCTCATTATATCGCCCAAGGATTGGATTACAAGATGTTTGTGCGTGTTTGGTCCGAATTCTCAGAATAATAAAAAAAGTCCGGACTTTTCGACCGGACTTTCAGACAATATTGTATTTATTCGTTTGTGTCTTCGATGACGCTGAAATCATATTCATGGGTTTTTAGGGTTTCTGCGTAGCAGGATATAAAAAGCGTATCCAATATGTATTGCAGGGATAGTTCCCTGGCAACCATCATCATCTCGCCGTGTTCAGGGTTCCAATAGCTGATGAGAGTTTCATCTGCCAGTTGAGATAACTGATCGCTGGATTTACTACAGATAGCTACAGTCCACACGTTATTCTTTTTCAGAAGCTTGGCACATTCGACCATAACGGGATTCTTACCTGTAGTGCTGACTACGAAGGCAATGCGTTTGCGCTCCGGACGCCCGATCTGTGTATCATTGTATCGATGGTAGGCATCGTATGCATAGGCATGGTATCCCAGTGCCTGGAGCCGGAGGCACAATCCCTGCAAACGAAAAAAATTGGTACCTGTACCATAGTACATAAGGGTATTGCAGCGTTTCATGCGCAACAGCACACGGCTGAGTGCCTGCTTGTCCAGCAGCATGTTGGTTTTTCTGATTACGGAGGTATGCAAGTCTTCAGTATATTGAGGCGCTTTCATGGAAGAGGCGGCAACACGGATGGATTCGGAAGTCAGAAGACGACTGCTGGCTTCCTGTATCGACTGTTCTGCAGCGTACTGCAGACGGAAATCCCTATAGCCTGTGAAGCCTAACTTCTGACAAAGCCTGGTGACGGTACTTTTACTGGTATAACTGCTCATGGCAATGGTTTGTGCTGTGGCGCTGAGAACTGCATCCGGATGATTGAGGATATAATTGGCCAGTTGTTTTTCTTGTTCAGTCAGATCTGGTAGCCATTTCAGTTCTTCAAGGATCATATCATCCCTCCCAGGTACGACAGTGAGCAATACTGAGTATTGGTAGTATAGCATGAATACTATTGTTGGCGCAACTGGGTTGATTTGGATATGTTTTTTGTATTATCTATTGACAAATGAAACGTCTTGCCATTAAGATAAAATAAAGCCGAGATATGCGGTACAGATGATGCTCATTGCCGTACTGCTGCGTTGGCGGATCGCTTGTTTCCTGTGCACGAACAATTTAATGTTGCCCATCCGGGCAGCTTTTGTATGCCTGCTATGGCCGATGCTGAATCAGCCATGCTGATGGCTTTGTTTACGTGATTTTTTCATAGAAAGGATGTGTCCTCATGAAGACTCCCAAGGAATTGGTTTCGCTGATGACGCTGGAGGAGAAGTGTTCGCTGCTCTCCGGCTTGGATGCATGGCACACTCAACCCATTGAGCGGCTGGGAATTCCCGCTGTGATGGTTTCCGATGGACCCCATGGGCTGCGCAAGCAGAACGACAAGGCCGATCATCTGGGGATCAACGAGAGCATAAAGGCTGTGTGCTTCCCCAACGCCTGCGCCACGGCGGCCTCCTTTGACAGGAGCTTGCTGCGCCGCATCGGCGAGGCTATCGGTGATCAGTGCCAGCACGAGCAGGTGGCCGTGAATCTGGGCCCGGCCATCAACATTAAGCGCAGCCCCCTGTGCGGCCGTAACTTTGAGTATCTCAGCGAGGATCCTTACCTGGCGGGAGAGCTGGCGGTGAACATCATCCAGGGCATTCAAAGCCGCAATATCGGTGTGAGCGTGAAGCACTTTGCCGCCAACAATCAGGAGCATCGCCGCATGTCCTCTGACAGCGTGATCGATATGCGCACACTGCGGGAAATCTACCTGCCCGCCTTTGAGGCGGCGACCAAACGCGGCAAGGCCTGGACGTTCATGTGCTCTTATAACAAGCTTAACGGCGAGTTTGCCTCCCAGCATAAGTGGCTGCTGACCGATCTTCTGCGGGGCGAATGGGGGTTTGATGGTTATGTGATGAGCGACTGGGGAGCGGTCAGCGATCGTGTCAGGGGCGTGGAAGCCGGCCTAGATCTGGAGATGCCTGCCTCGGGCGGCGAGCGTGACCGGGAGGTCATGCAGGCTGTACGCGAAGGCCGTCTGGATGAGAAGTGCGTGGATCAATGCGCAGAGCGCATCCTGGAGATCAGTCAGCGCTATCTGCAAAACGCTAGACCTGACACCCCCTGGAATATGGAAGCTGATCATGCGCTGGCAGGCCAGCTAGCTGCGGACTGCATGGTGCTTCTTAAGAATGAGGATGGTGTTCTGCCCTTGAAGCAGGGTGAAGCTGTAGCGATTATAGGCGAATTCGCAAAAAAGCCCCGTTACCAGGGCGGCGGCAGCTCCCATATTAATTCCTTCCGTGTTACATCGCTGCTGGATGCTGTGAAAGACAAGCCCGGCGTGACTTATGCCCAGGGCTATCGCCTCGACGGCGGCGACAGCTCCCAGCTGGTGGCGGAGGCGGTCGATGCAGCGAAGAAGGCTGATAAGGCAATCGTTGTAATGGGCTTACCGGATAGTTTCGAGAGTGAGGGTTACGATCGAACTCATATGCGTATACCTGACAACCAGGTGACGCTCATTGAAGCTGTGGCGGCAGTAAATCCCAACACAGTGGTGCTGCTGTACAACGGTTCGCCCATCGAAATGCCCTGGATCGGATGTGTAAAGGGCGTTATAGAGGGCTATCTGGGCGGCCAGAATTTGGGTTGGGCTAATAGAGCGGTGCTCTGGGGCGAGGTGAGTCCCAGTGGCCGTCTGCCGGAGACATTTCCCCTGCGGCTAGAGGATACGCCTTGCTATCTCACCTACGGAGGCGAGGGAAACACAGCTGTGTATTCAGAGGGTGTATTCGTGGGCTACCGCTATTATACAGCTCGGAAGATGAAAGTGCTGTTCCCCTTCGGTTATGGTCTGAGTTACACAAAATTTGATTACAGCAGCCTGTGTCTATCTACGGACAGCATGGCCTATGGAGATACTCTCATCGCGACGGTAGATGTGACCAATGCGGGCAACGTACCTAGCAAAGAGGTCGTGCAGTTATACGTATCCAGCCCCAGGTGCGATGTGTTTCGTCCCGTGCGCGAGTTGAAGGGCTTTGAGAAAATCCACCTTGAACCCGGTGAAACGAAGACTGTCGCCTTCACATTAGACAAGCGTGCATTCGCTTACTGGTGTGAAGATATCCATGATTGGTATGTTCCCGGCGGTGAGTATCAGATTCAAATCTGCCGTCATGCAGATGAGGTGATTCTCTCCGTACCTGTTGAGGTAGTTAGCCCAGAACTGCCCCGTCCTGTCTATGACAAAGACACTATTCAGATGGACATGTCTCCTAGGGCGCTGACAGTGCTGAACGCCGTGACCAAGGAAGCCCTGGCTGACACGCTGCTCAGCGGGGATCGCCCTAAAACTGAAAGCGAGGCTATCACCGATGAAATGAACGCTGCTATGATGCGCTACATGCCTCTGCGCGCCATGCAGTCCTTCGGGACGATGACAACGGAACAACTGGATCATCTCATTGATGCGCTGAATTGCGCGGAGTGATAAGAAACGGTGATGCTGTTCCCCGGCGATTTGTCAGATGGCGTGCAACAGATTAAGTGATTTAAGATTCCCAAAGTATAGAGCTGACTGAATATGAAAAACTTACGAGGCCTGGCGCTGATTAACGCCAGGTTTCGTTGAAAAAACGCATATATCGGCAGCCTACGTTACTTCTGAGAAAAGCAAGAAGTTGGAAAACAGACTACTGTGTCTTGTTTTAGTGCAAGTGGCTGGAACAAACAGTTGATGTGTGCATACTAACCACCAGAATCGTTCTGCCGCTGGTTTTCTTCGCGGTAGGCTTCTTCCAGTTCAAGGACATATTGCCGCAAGTCATAGAGTGCTCTGCCGATGGTAGAGAACGCCCCCTGAGCTTCCGGTTGCTCTGCTGCCAGGTTATAGAGAGGAACAGCATCCCCTTCGTATAACACGATGGCACCTTCCACAATTAATCGCATGATACTGGAAATCGAAAGTGTCTTGGATACATAATCTATCATATTGCCCTCCCTGCCCGACGGGGATTGCTCCCCGCCGGGTTTCTTCGTCCTTATTGGTTCAGGATCAGCTGGACGGCTTTTTCTGCCTTGCCAGCAGCCGACACGATAAAGCGTTTATCATCTTTCAGCACCTTCAGCCAGTTCTGGATATATGCGGCATTGTTGCGGAAGCTGCGGTCGGTTTCAAGCCCTGCGTGGCTTACCAGGGCAGCGGCTCCGATTTCTGCCACCAGTTCTTCCTTGCTGTAATCCTCTGTGCCGAAGAAAGCGGCATGGGTTAGTCGGTTCAGCCGCTTTTCGTGCCCGGTGCTGTGGGTGATTTCATGGAAGGCGGTGCTGTAATATTCGGCGGTGGAATGGAACTGCCGCAGGAGGGGAAGAACGATTTCGTCAGTAGCGGGGCGGTAGAATGCCCGATCGCCTTCCTGATGGGAAAGCCTGACCTTTTCCCGGGCGAGGTAATCAGCGATAATGGCTTGGGCGGCTTCATCCGCGGCGGCACCATTGGGAAAGGCGGTTTCGGTAGTATGCTTGACGGCGATGCCTTCGCATTGGTCGATGTGGAATACATTGTAGTAGCGGAGGAAGGGAACCTCTTTCTTTTCGCCGTTTTCCTCGTCTTCTGTCTCAATCCATTTCCAGAAAACCACCATCTGGCTCTTTTCGCCCTTCCTGACTTTGCCGCCAGCCTCCTGGCACTGTTTGAAGGTAAGGTATTCGCCGGGGCGACCCAGCAGCATTTGATTGAGCAGGCTGTAGGGCTTTCCGGTGGTTCTGCTGATGGCTTTGCCGCAGGCGACCCAGGGCTTCTGCCAGGGGATGACGCCGTTTTCCATCTGGGCAATGATGCGTGCGGTGACTTCACTGTAAATATCCATTTTGTGCTCCTTTCATCTTGTGGGGAGCACTCCAAATGTGGTAGAATGAAGTGCTCCCCGGTTTGGTGGTACTTATCGTGGGGCGTTGCCGGAATGCTGTGGTAGGTGTTCCGGCTTTTTAATTGATGGCAAAGCGGCGGGCGGTGGTGGTCTTGGTGTAAGCCGCCGCGACATCCGGCAGGGCTTTTTTCAATGCGGTGGTATCAATGCGGCTGCTGGTGAAGGTTTTCCAACTGACCTTGTAGGAACCCGCCAGGAGCAATTCCTCCTGACCCATCACCGCTTTGATTTCGTCTTCTGTGGCAGCGATTTCTGCTTCTAATTCCTCCTTCATGCGTTTCAGTTCCATCAGTTCCCTGACCTTGGCTTCCATGCTGGGGTTACTCATTTTTATTCCTCCTTACTCTTGGAAGTTTGAAACTTCCCTTGATTGATTTCTATATTAAACTAAAAAATTTAAAAAGTCAATAGCAAATTAAACTTTTTAATATAAAATTTATACGATGATTTGACTTTTCAAATGGGAAGATGTATAATTTAATCTGAGGTGATATGTTATGAGTATGGTTGAACCAATCCGGATTGCTCTGGTCAAGCGTGGAAATATTTCCGAATCTGAGTTGGCGCGGCGTATTGGCATATCTCCGCAAAATTTTCATAACAAAATGAAGCGCGACAATTTCACCGAAAAAGATTTGAGGGAGATTGCTGAAGCGCTGGGGTTGAAGTTGGAAATTTCGTTCATTGATCCCGTAACGGGAGAGAAGGTATAACAAAGAAACTGAAGACGAAAAGAAAGCAGACGGAGTGATCCGCCTGCTTTTTTGCTGTGTTTACGTTTGAAAAGTATCGTGATATGGTCGTGAGCCTATGCCTGTCATACGGAAAAAATCATGACCGGGAAAGAAAAATTGCCAAATGCTGAAATTTTTTCTAAAAAATGTTCCCAATATATGCGAAAGGCGTGAAGTGCCTACACTTTATCGAAAGGAGCAGAAATGAAAAATGGTAGAAAAACATAAGTAATAGCTTGTCTGTGGACGAGCGGGCTATGAAACTATTTGAATTTTCAGGAAAACCATCACAGGAACGCAGAAAAACCATAGAATCTACTGAGAAAAAGGAATGATACTTAATTGACGGAAAAGGCACTGCAAAAACGCTGCATACAATATGCCAGGCAGGAATGCGCGAATGATTGCGATGGACAATGCATTCCGCAGGATTGCCCATGCTTTGCCTATGAATGCCATGGATGGGTATGCACATATTTTTTGAATGCAGTATTGCCCATGAATCCTGGGCTGAATGCACTGGTACGGGCAAAAATGGAGCATGCTGCAGAGCAGAAGGGGAAAATGGAAAAGCCTTGTGCACTGTGTCATCAGCCGTTTTATCCCGTTTCAAACCGAAGCCGCTATTGTGAAAAATGCCGCATTCTGATGAAGCGGAAAAAGAATGCTGAAAGACAGCGGCGGAGATATTGGAAAACAGAGCAAAAACCTCACGCTTTAGACCATGAAAAACCCTTATAAATCAAGGGTTTCCGGGCACGATTTTCAGGCGGTAAGGTGTTTTATCCAGATCACTGAAATTGGTGTTTCTAAAGCGTGAGAAAAATAACGAAAGGATCAGATCATATGAAGCAAAACGAAGCATTTGTTACGATCCCTTGCAGGATATAGCACAGCGAGCCCCGCCCCTGGAATTACAGACAAATGATTCAGGATGCGGCAAGAAATATCCATCTGCGCAGCCAGACGGAATCACTTTTGCAATGCTACGCAGGGCATGCGGATCATTTCCGCCCTTCGATGGAATTGATCACCAGGGCAACCGGAATTCCGGCCAACAAGATTTCTCAGGTGCGGAAGCGCCTGGTGGATAAGGCCCTTATCAGCTTTGACCGTCAGAAGGAAATCATTTTGATTGACTGGCGGCGGATCAGAATATTTGCCGCTCTGGAAAAGCCTTTACGCTTGCCCAACAGTGGAAATTATTATTTTGCTCCCGTTCGCAGGGAAACGACCGTGAAAAAAACATTGAAGGAACTGGGCAGGCAATACCGCATCCGGAACCCCAGGGAGCTTACACCGACGGAGGTATATTATTATGACCGTCTGGAGCAATTGACAGAATTGGAATTCTATGATCTGATGCGCTGCCTTCCTGACCGGGAGGATGCAAATAACGGGGGTATATAACTATACCTACAGACATCTGAAACCAGAAAAATGGAATTAAGACATATTTGAATCTGAACCGTAAAACCATTGACCGAATCGGCGGCTTTGCCAGCCGCATCTTCAAAGTGGCCATGGAGATGAAGATCATCCAGGATACCCCTTTCAAAAATACCCTGCTTCGCAATAACGGAGCAAAGGAAGGGCATCACAAGGCGCTGCCGGATGAAGAACTGGACAGGATCAAGCGCTTGATTCCCGCCCTGAATCATCCAAGGCAGCGGCTGTATATGGGATTGCTGGTGTATACGGGATTGAGACGGGAAGAAATCATGGGCTTGCGATGGGAGAATATTCATCTTCAGGAAGGATACGGCGAAGTGGTACAGGTGGTGGTGTATCCCAACAAAAAGAGAGCGGTGGTCAAGGACAATCCCAAGACGGAGGCGTCGGAGAGAATCTTTTTCATTCCCAGGCCTTTACAGCAACTGCTGACGCCGTACTGTCAGGAAATGGGCTATATCATCCACGGCAGAACGAAAGAGAAGCCTGCATCCCCATCTACTATGGAGCGGAATTACAAGGCGGCATTTGAGAAATTGGGCATCCTTGGAAAATACGATAATCATGATTTTCGCGCCACCTTCGGCACGCAATTGAAGGAGATGGGCTTTACCTCCGCCCAGGTAGCGGATTTGCTGGGGCATGCGGATACCCGAATGGTGGAAACGGTGTATGCCCGTACCCGGAAGCAGGGCATCCTGAAGCATCAGAAAGCCGTAGAAACAATGAATGCGGCCTATGCCTGTGGTTCCTGATGGTGCCGGAAAAATGCCCGGAAACCCTTGTAATATAAGGGTTTTAGGCGTTGGAAAATAATGGATCGTGGTTCCGGAGGGGGATTTTTGATCCCCTCTGTTTACAGAAGCATAAAGCCAAAAACGAAAAAAGCCTTGATTTACAAGGCTTTCTTCACTGGTGGGATTAGTAGGACTCGAACCTATGACCCCCACGATGTCAAGGCACCCCGGAAACCCTTAAAATAAATACAGTTGCTTCACTTTTAGCGTGTTTTTCATTAGAAATAGAACGTGTTTTGCGTTCTATTTTTTTGTTTGGATCATTCAGTTATACTTATATACAAGTTACCAAAGTTCTACTACAACTTTCCAAACTTTTTCTTCGTGTTTGAAACTTCGTGCTACAACTTTCTGACATTCTGATATCACTTATCTCTTTTCAACTATCAAATCTAATATAGAACTTCTGTCTCAATGATTGGCACATATCAATTTTAGATATCAACAAGCAGAAAAAACGTAAAAGAAATTAAAGCAATTTCTTGATTTTTCCTGCATACCCCCACCGTTTATGCGTCGATATTCATAGCAATATTCACGTTTTTACGCTTTTTATGCAGAAATCTATTCAAAACGTATAAACTTTCTTTTGGCACCAGACAGATAAATTTATTTTTATTAAAAGCCATTATACATAGGAATTCCAATGCTTTGCGGTCTTTTTATACATTATATGCATATTCATGCGATTTGCAGTGTATAAAATTATGTGTATAATTGGTATTGTGATCACAACAACAACGAAACTCAAACAACAAGCGGCAGCACCGCAGGAGGTAAGAAAATGAAGTATTCCATGGGTTACGAGGTTCTCCTCGTTGAGAAGAAGATTGTTATGACGAAGGATTTCGCACGCAAGGCCGCCATCGTTGGCACGGAAGAGTATGCACGTTATATGCAACTCAGAGGCCAGTATCCAACCTTTACCGCCGCCCGATACACGATTGAGCAGAAGGCCGACCGCGAGTCCTACGGCAAGCTGAGCTACGAAAACATGGCAATCCTGATTGCAGAATGGTTCCCTGGCAATCAAGAAGCCCTGGACGAATACGAGAGTGTCAAGCGCCGGGCAAAAGCCTACGCCGGTTCCTACGGATTCGTCAAGCACTGGTTCCTGGAAAAGTATCAGGAAAAGTATCTGTCTCACAAGTCCACCGCTACCGTCAACGAGTGAAAGGAGATACCGCTATGAATCGCAAGGGTTACGAGATCAACTACATCACCAACACCATCACCGTCAGCAAGAAGTTCCTGGAACAGGCCAGCACCCTGGGTGGCGACACCTACGAAACGATGAAGGCTCTCCGCGAGCTGGGCATACCCATCGTGCTGGAAAAGATGAAAAAGCGCAAAGCCTCTTCTCGGCTGACCTACATGCAGATGCTTCATCACATTAGCTGCCTTGCAGACGCCAGGCACTATCTCGCCGAATTTGAAGCAGTTCGTAAAGCATCAAAGGGCGAAGAACATCCTTACAAGTATGTGGAAAACTGGTATGAAAGCACCTTCCCCAACCATGCCGCCGTCCCTGAATTTGACGAGAACTTCCGCATTGTCAACACTCCTGCCAACTATGCCGCCAATGCTTGATTGAAGAAAGAGAGGAATATCACTATGTGTAATAAGTCTGCCTGTGCCCGCTACAACTTCGACCTGTTCTCCACTACCCTGACCATTTCCAAGGAATTTGAAAAGCGCGCTGCCATCCCTGGTTCCATTGAACAACTCACCTTCTGTCAGTTGATGGCAACCTATGGCGACGCCCTGGTTGTAGAACGTTACGAGACTCATCAGACTAAGAAAGGCCTGACCTTCAAGCAGATGGAGGTCTACATCAGCAAATGCCGTAACGCTGATAAACGCATGACGGAATTTGTTACCGTCAAGGAACTTTCCAAAGGGCAGACCAGTCCCTACAAGTATGTGAAGACCTGGTTCATGGCTAACTACCCCAACTACTCCGAACAGCCGCAGTTTGACGCCAATGGCTTTCTGATCGTCAAAACCAAGGTGGAAATGGAAACGGAAAAGAATGTTGCTCCGGCAGATGAAATCGCTCACAATTCTGTGCAGGAAGAAAACGCGGATGCACACGTCCTTGCCAAGGCTTCGTGAATCTGGCAGCGGCAAACTGAATGAACAATTCATTTTGAAAGCGCAAAAGCGCGGGAGGAAATTGCTATGAAAATCAAAACGCAGTTTGTTTTCACCCATTCCCCGGATATGATTCTGAAAGCGATTGAGAATCCGAAGGATCCTATTATATTTCATCTTTCTGACGACGAAAGGATTGAATTGATAACCCTTGCCGAAATGTGCGTTGGCGCTAATCTGGATCCGCATAACGAGAAAGAATTAGCGCAAGCTGTGTCTTATGCAGAAGCTGACCTTTCAAGCGCTATAGAAGATTTGTTCTATGAGATTGCAGTGAAGAATTATTGCAATGCCAGTGCTGATTACATAGAGGAAAACGTATCCGGATATCGTAGCGCTGTACTAATTGAAGCACACGACATGAAAAACCATGAAGAAAATACGAATTGATACAGAAGGATTTCTGAACGGCGAAGACAATAAGTTCTTCGCCTTTTTCTTTTGTCCAGAAAGAAATCCACGCATTTGCTGGAGGCATCCCCACTTCATGGACGAAAGAAGAGAAAGAAATCAAGAATAATTATATTAAGTATCGCCGCCCAGGGCAAACAAATAACCCGCTGACGAAATTATCAGCGGGCTTTCTTATGGTATAGGATTGTGAAAACAATTGTTGCGGCGTCAGGGAATGATATGAACCATCTGCCTTTTTCACCGGCGACTCTGCCCATGAACAAGCTATCACGGATGACGAATGGTACCGGTGGCGGATTTTTCTTCATGGAAGGGGATGGGCTGACCGCCTGCGGGGAAAAATCCTTCTTCCATGAAGAGAGAAATATATAAATAGATAAACAGATAAAGAATAGATAATTTACGCGCTTCGCGCGTGAAAAGAGGAATGGTATCAAGACCATTCATATTTGGAAGAAGAATATTGAGAGAGAAGATAAGAGGAAAGATTTTCTTCATCATCATCGGCTGGAGGCTCAGAGGGGGTATCCTCCATAGATACAGGTTCCGCGCCCGCGGCTCCGCCATCGGTGGCGGGCTTTTTCTTTTTGCGTTCTTTTTTCACATAATCGGTTGGCTGCGGTTTGGTGAAAAAATCAAGGGTATGTTCGTTTCCGTTCCGCATGATCAAATAGCCCGCCGCCAGCAAATCTTCCACGGCACGGCGATAACTGCTATCAGAGACGCCCAGGGACTTCTGAACATCAACGGAGCTGAGGGCAAGATGAAATTGATCCTTGTTGCCGCAAAGATAGAGATAGAGACCGAAAGAAATGCGGGGGAGTGTTGCGAAGGCTTCCTGCCATTCGCAAATATTGACCTGAAGGAAATTTTCCTTCACAGGGTCTTTGTGGATGGTAATCATTTTCTGGTTGGGATAAGTTTTCTGTTTTTCGTAATTGTACATATGCTGGGTTACTCCTTGTTTTATAAAAATTCAGACAAAAAGAACGCCGCCATCCATGACAGCGGTAGCAATGGCATTTGAATGCTTTTCATTCTTTCTTTTACTGTACTTATATTATAACCCGGAATTTGAAAATTCACAAATTTTGGCGCCGGGGATGGAGGAAAATGAAAAAATTTCGCGAATACACTTAGTGTTCTTTGAATGTGATTTCTGGTCACATTTGAAGCATTTATGTCTACTGAAAGGAGTGATTAACAAGAAGAGCGTTATTAGAAAAAGTCCCCCGTAAGAAAGTGCGTGCATTGTTTACCAACGCGACTTCTATGTAAGGAGGAATAATGAAAAATGGCAATAAGAAATCTTATGGGAAAAATGAAAAACGAAGAGAAAATTGGAATGTAACGCAGCAAAATCATACAAAAAAACCGCGTCCGCATCTTCGTTTATAATAGATACTTTTGAATTTGACTTTTCAAACGATGCCTCCCGCTGTTTTCGGTGTGGAGGCATTACTTTATCTGACGAAGGCGATTGAGCAGAGTGAGTTGACATGATATAATTTTAAAGTGTGGTTCCAGAATGACAAAAACTATTGTTTCTCGATCTTTTGAGAGGAGGTTCGATTGGCTTGACACTATATGATGTAATAAAGGCAGCAACTCCCAAATTGGAAGCAGAGTATAATATGAGTAGGATTGTTCAGCATGCTGCAAGCAAAGGAGCCTTGCGGGAATTTCTTCTCAAAGATATTATCCGGCCGTTTCTGCCTCAAAGATATGGTCTATGTAATGGTGAATGCTTCGACGCACATGATAACGTTAGCAAGCAACTTGATGTCATAATCTATGATGCATTATTTTCATATGCTATTCCTATGGGAGATTACCATATGATGCCCTTTGAATCTGCATATGGAGAAATAGAAGTAAAGTCACTCTTGAATAAACAATCATTTTTTGAAAGCATAAATAATATTGCTTCATTTAAATCGCTGCAAAAAGAGTCTCCAGATGACTGCCAAGTGCTGCCCAATTTGTCCATAGATATCCACGGTGTAACATGGAATAAAAGTGGATTTACCAAACCTTTTGGTGTTGTATTTGCTTATGACAGTGTAGATGTTAAAACAGTTTTAAGTTACTTCCATGAGGTAAAGCCACTCAACCCATCTGTGATGCCAGACATGATTGTCCTATTGAAGAAAAAGACAATTATCTTTCGTGTGCGCTATTACGAAGGCGAAAAGTTTTACGTGACAACTAGCAATACATATCAAGGCTTTATGACATTGCCGTGTGAAGATGATACGCTACCGATCTTCTTATTGTATATTTTGAGTCGAACTCGTGATACACGCCTGAAAATTGCTGATACCGACGATTGGTTAAACACTCAGATTGACAAATATCTTCATGCAATGGAAATTCAACCTGTAGTTAAATTCAATGCACCTCATTACGAAGAAGATTGATAGCCTTCAACCTCATTATTCAGATTGTCGATTTTGTCAAGCCCCTGCGCTTCACCAACGCAGGGGTTTCCTTTATTCCATCATCGTCAAATACTAATGTACCACCGGTGTGCCAAATGAAAAATTTATCGCTATTGTCGTTACTGTATCTCCTGCTCCAAATCATCAAATACCTTTGCGGAAAAGAACTCGCCCATCGTCATTTCCAGACCGTCACAGAGCTTCTTGACTAGGTTGACGGATAACTCCTTGTGTCTGGGATCGAGTAGGCTGTATACAGATATCCCACAGGAAAACCTTGACGATATTCGAGATGAAGCATACAGGAACATTGGGCGCGGTGATAAGTTCTTCACAGATATGAAGTGATATGAGGAAAACTTCTGTAAGTATAAGGACAACTGGGGTAAATCCAGAAGGCAGCTAAACATCTGAGCACTCAGTTTGCTGGGGCCTACCATATCGAAGTAGAGATGTACCACAAAAATTAGTTGCCCTCTTCAACCCATCCATCGAAGCCTCTCAAAACTAACACGCTGACTTGCGTCGCAATATCAGATGGTGTATACTGTGAAAAGGAACTCAAAGCTGCATCCAATCCCGAATGACTGCTTGATTCGATTGTGGGCTGCTTTCACTTACCAACGGAGAGGAGGTGGCATATTGGTCAGAATTGCCTTATGCGATGACGATCCGAAGATACTCGATGAGGTTTCGCAGCATATAGCGCAGTATGCGAAAAGGAACAATCACCTCCTTCTTGATGTATTCTGTTTCGATTCAGCGCAAACGCTTATCAATGCTCTGGATGACGGCAAATCCTTTGACGTCTTTGTGCTTGACGTCTATATTGGAAAAGAACTGGGAACAACGCTTGCAAAAGCAATTCGAAACAGACGCATTGAAAGTCCCGTCGTGTTTCTGACAACCTCCCTTGAACACGCTCCGCAAAGCTTTGAAACAGGAACTCTCCGCTATCTCCTGAAACCGCTGAATCCGGCGAAGTTCGATGAGGCCATGGATGCAGCGCTCCTGCAGGCACGGAAGGTTGGAGAGCGGCGAATCAAGCTGAAAACGGATAACGGTGTAGAGAACATCGACGTCAGCCGGATGATATTCTCCGAGGCTCATGCACACTACCAATACATCACACTAGAGGATGGAACGCAGCTGAAGGTCAGAATGACTGTGGCCGAGCTTTTGTCCATGCTGATGAAAACCGGTGGATTTATCCGCGCGGGCAGTGCGTACATTATCAACCTCCGCAATGTCAGAAATGTTTCAACCCACGAAGTGCGTCTGTATAACAACATCAGCATCCCTATCCCCAGGGGAAAGCATGTCGAGCTGAAAAAGGCTTTCTGGGATTTCCAATACGAAGAGCAGGAGGGGTAAGCGAGTATGCAAGCCAATGTCATTGAACTAATATTCCTGCTGCTGGCACACGCCGCTGCCGGCATCTATTCTTCCACGCTGAAATACAGCAAAAAGACCACCTATATCATCTGGGGCGTTTGGGTGACGGTGCAAAGCATGATCATGTTCTTCGCAGAATCCGTGCTGCCAATGTCGCCTTTGCTGTTCCTCATCTCATTTATTCTGCCGTTGATTGGACAGTATGTGATCTTTTTTGCAACCACCAAAGGCAGGCTTGCGCAGCGATTGTTCACCATGCTGACCTATTCGATCTTTTTTTGCATTGGCATCACATTCTTCCTCATGGTGAGAGCGGGGCTTGGCGAGCGGTATTCAATCCTTACCATGCTCATTCAAGCGACATTGCTTTTCGCTCTGGTCACTTATTTTCTTCGCAATGTGTGCGCGCTGTGCCGCACTGCAGCGAAGAATATCACCACAGGATGGACGCCGCTGATCATAGTCAATATCATCTTTTTGATCACTCTTGTCTTTACTTTGTTCTTCCCGACAAGGCTATCAACCTTCAGGGATCCCTCGTTTGTTCCGTTTGCGCTCCTAAGCGTTTCCATCATGGCAGTGTACCCTGTCATTTTCTCAAACATCAATAGTCTGTCTGAGGCGGCATCCAAAAGGGAAACAGAACAGCAAAACAAGCTTCTGCTTGCGCAGATTGAAGCCGAAAGCGCGCAGCTTGCGGCGGATCGTCAGGCAAGACACGACAGGCGGCATCATAACATGGTGATGCTGGAGCTGGCCAACAACAATGACCTGGAAAGCGTAAGGGAATATCTCCGGAGGCTTGTGGACAGCGACAGCAGGGTCTGGGGTGAGGTGCGATATTGCGAAAACAGGACGGTCAACACTGTTCTGACCGTGTACGGAAGACGAGCAAAAGAAAGCGGCATTGCAGTCACAATTTCTGCGGACGTCAGCCGGGATGTTGACATTTTGCCGCAGGATCTCGTGATTGTCATTGCCAACCTTTTCGAGAATGCCGTTCATGCCGCTGCTGCGCTGAAAAGTCCGGACAAGACCATTGACATTTCCATCAAGGAGAGCGCACAGCGGCTGCTGATCAAAGTGGAAAACACCTGCAAAGAAAGGATGACCTTTGACGACTCGCTCTACGGCATTGGCATCCATTCGGTGATTGCAGTGGCAGGCAAATACGACGGCATGTATGATTTTTCGGCAGCGGACGGCATCTTTTCAGCGAAAATCAGCTTGAACCTCAAATAAGAACTGCAATCTGTGCCACAAAAGTACACATTATGCCAAACTCCCCTTTCCGGGGAGTTTTTTTGCTATAATTCAGAAGTGTCAAACTTCATCCGGGTCTTATCTTAAATAAAATGAGGAGGAACAAATTTCGTGAAGAAGAGCAAACTTTTGGCACTGACTCTGGCGCTGCTGATCAGCTTCGGAGCCATTACCGGTTCCACCATCGCCTGGTTCACCGATGAAGTGACCAGTGCGAACAATATTATCAAGTCTGGTGCGCTGGATGTGGATGTTTACTGCGGCAATCCTGCCGACAAGGAAAGCATCCAGAACAAAACGACCCTTTTCAACGACGTGACCCTGTGGGAGCCCGGCGCTGTTGCCTGGGAAAACCTGACTGTGGTCAACACCGGCACGCTTTCGTTCCAGTATGAAATGGTCATCAATGCCATCAACGAAAACAAAATGACCGACGGCACCGACGCCCAGCTGTCCCAGGTGCTGAAGGTTGGCTTCGTGGACGGCCTGATTGATGCTGCCGCCAGCCGTGAAGAAGTGATCGCCAAGATCCCCTCCACTGACTGGAAAACCCTTTCTGAACTGAAGACCAAGGGCATGCTGCTGCCCGTGGAGCACAGCCACATTAAGGACGAGAATGTTCCCGCAGGCGCCGTTGTCGGCTCCAAGTCCTACGGTATGGTCATCTGGTGGGAGCCCACTGCCAACGACAACAAGTGGAACGTTAACAACGGCAAGACCACCGATGACAGCATGCCTTACCTGCACATCGACCTGGGCCTGAATGTGAGAGCGTCCCAGCTGACTGCCGAGGCCGACAGCTTCGACCACCTGTACGACGGCAAGTCCTTCAAGGACACGATGGACGAGTTCGCCAACAGCTCCGACAAGGTGGAAGAAAAGGTTGAGCTGGGCCGCGACGAGACCATTACGGACGACACCATTACCGTCAAGGAAGATGACGACATCATCATCGACCTGAAGGGCCATAAGCTGACCGTCAAGAATGTAGTGGACAAGGACTGCATTGTTGTGAACACCGGCGCTACCCTGACCATCACCGACAGCGTGGGCGGCGGCGAGCTGAACCTGGTGACGTCCGGCAGCAAAAATAACGAAATTTATGTTGTGAATAAAGAAAGCGGCAAGACTGCTACCCTGAACATTACTGGCGATGCGAAGATCACCCTGCCCGGTGATTCGGAGAGCAGCGACATGATTCTTGTTGAGGCAGAGGAAGGCGATGCTGTCCTGAATCTTCGTGATACGGCGAAGGTTGAAGTTGGCGGCAAAGCCGGTAACGTTGGTATTGTTGCAGTCAATGCGACTGTGACGATGGAAGATAATTCCAGGGTCGACGTTGTGGGTGCTGATGCTTATGGTATTTATGTTACCAATGGCGCAGTTGCCAACATCAAGGAATATGCCCACATCTACGTCGAAGGCGATTCCACTGAAACTGGTATTCTGGTTGCCGCAAACGGAACTGTCAATATGGAAGGCGGTTCTATTACGGCGGTCTATATCACCGACACCCAGAATGGCCGCGTCAACGGCGCTTATCTCGCCAGCGACACTGCTGTGTTCAACATGAGCGGCGGCGTCATTACTGCAAAGGGTAAGCATTGCACAACCGGTATCTGCTCCAGCGATAAACCTGGTACTATCAATGTAACCGGCGGCACCTTCCATGTAGAAGGCGAAATTACCCAGCCTACGGGTTACAACCTGGGTATTTCTGCGGCTTCCCAGGCTAAGCTGAACGTTTCCGGCGCTACCTTTAATATCAGTACCACGATCAAGGAAGGCGTAACCTCCAAGGCCAAGAGCTCTGCTCTTGAAATCGGCCGTAACGTAGCTGTGAATATCGGCGACGGCGTGAAGGTCAACATCACGAATGCTGATCAGACTAAGCCGAACAATTTCGCCTTCTGCGATTACAACAGCACCAAGGATTTCAGCCTGGTGCCGATGACTGATATGGTTTCGGCAGCTGGCAATGGTGGCGGTAACTTTGATGGCCGCCTGAACGGCACCGTGCCTTTCCTAGTGAAGGGCGTTCAATTGGATAACGACAACTACAACACCATCTTTAATGACATGATTCAGTGGTGATAATGCAGCCCCTGATAAGACCACTACAAGAGGAAATAGTGTCTATGCTCTCTCTGAACTTGGAAGTTTTCTTCATTTGTTGAAAACATACCTTCTTTCACGCTTTGCTCAAACCACCCAGGCCCCTGCGACTTTTCATCGCAGGGGCCCTTTTTATCCTATCATCTTCAAATACTTGTACACCGTCGGTCTTGATAACCCGCACACTCGCGCTAGCTCCGACACGTTCATCTTGCCCTCCATGAAGATGGCGTAGTGCTTCAGGAAGTTCGCCGGTATATCCTCCTTGGTGGTAGGCCGCCGCCCTATCTTCTTGCCCTTGGCCTTGGCGTTTTCCATCCCTGACTTCACCCGTGCCCGTATCATTGCCAGTTCCAGTTGGCTGAAAACGCCTGCCATTTGGAGAAAGGCTTCGCTCATGGGGTCGGTCTTGCCGGTGCGGCAATCAATGGTGATGCTCCCTACAATCATCAGCCGCAGCCGTTTCTGCCGGATAATGTCTATCAGTTCGCAGAGCTGCTGGGTGCTGCGGGACAGTCGGCTCACTTCCAGCGTGATGATGGTATCGCCAGCCTTGGATATTTCCAGCATCATTTGTAGTTCCTTCTTGGTCTTGGCGTCGCCGTGCTCGTATTCAAAGATGACTTCATCGGCACCGGCGGCTTTCAATTCTTTGATTTGCCTGTTGATGTCCTGCTTGCTCTCGTTTGTGGAGCAGCGTGCGTATCCATATATCATCGTCTTTCCTCCCGTTGTAAAAGAAAGGGTCATCCGGACAAATTACACCTTTTTCCGTCCGAAAATCCAGAAAAATCGGCACATCATTTCCGGACAAAAACTATAAAGATTAACAACTGTTTTTGCTACACCCTGGAACCGTTCTGCTGCTGATTTTCTTCGCGGTAGGCTTCTTCCAGTTCAAGGACATATTGCCGCAGGTCATAGAGAGCTCTGCCAATGGTGGAGAAAGCCCCCTGGGCTTCCGGCTGCTCTGCTGCCAGGTTATAGAGGGGAACAGCATCCCCTTCGTATAACACGATGGCACCTTCCACAATTAATCGCATGATACTGGAAATCGAAAGTGTCTTGGATACATAATCTATCATATTGCCCTCCATGCCCGACGGGGATTGTTCCCCGCCGGGTTCTTCGCTCTTATTGGTTCAGAATGAGGTTGACGGCTTTTTCTGCCTTGCCTGCCGCACTGACGATGAAGCGTTTATCATCTTTCAGGGCAGAGAGCCAGTTCTGGATATAAGCGGCATTGTTGCGGAAGCTGCTGGAGGTTTCAAGCCCTGCGTGGCTCACCAGAGCGGCGGCACCGATTTCTGCCACCAGCTCTTCTTTGCTGTAAGCATCGGAACCGAAGAACGCGATTTTTTCTAAACGGTTCAGCCGCTTTTCGTGCCCGGTGCTGTGGGTGATTTCATGGAAGGCGGTGCTGTAATATTCAGCGGTGGAACGGAACTGTTTCATCAGGGGAAGGACGATTTCATCCGTGCCGGGGCGATAGAATGCCCGGTCGCCTTCCTGATGGGAAAGCCTGACCTTTTCCCGGGAGAGATAATCACTGATAATGGCTTTGGCGGCTTCATCAGCGGCGGCGCCATCAGGAAAGGCAGTTTCCGTGGTGTGCTTGGCGGTGACGCCTTCGCATTGGTCGATGTGGAATACATTGTAATACCGCAGGAAAGGAACTTCCTTTTTCTCGCCGGTTTCCTCGTCTTCTGTCTCAATCCATTTCCAGAAAACTACCATCTGGCTCTTTTCGCCCTTCTTCACCTTGCCGCCAGCCTCCTGGCACTGTTTGAAGGTGAGATATTCACCGGGGCGACCGAGAAGCATTTGATTGAGCAGGGAATAGGGCTTTCCGGTGGTTCTGCTGATGGCTTTGCCGCAGGCGACCCAAGGCTTCTGCCAGGGGATGATACCTTCTTCCATCTGTTCCATAATCCGGTTGGTAACTTCGCTGTAAATATCCATTTTGTGCTCCTTTCATCTTGTAGGGAGCACTCCAAGTGTGGTAGAATTAAGTGCTCCCCGTGGTTCCTGTCAGTTCTTCGGGAGAGTGTGCCGGAATGCTGTGGTAGGTGTTCCGGCTTTTTAATTGATGGCAAAGCGGCGGGCGGTGGTTTGCTTGGTGTAAGCCGCAGCGACATCGGGCAGAGCCTTTTTTAATGCGGTGGTATCAATGCGGCTGCTGGTGAAGGTTTTCCAACTGACCTTGTAAGACCCCGCCAGGAGCAATTCCTCCTGACCCATCACCGCTTTGATTTCGTCTTCTGTGGCGGCGATCTCCGCTTCCAGTTCCTCCTTCATCCGTTTCAGTTCCATCAGTTCCTTGACCTTGGCTTCCATGCTGGGGTTTGACATTTTGTTGACCTCCTTTTGTTGTGGGGTTTTGACCCTCTCTACATATATTATTATACATTACAGAGTGTCACATGTCAATACCAAAATGAAATTTAATAGTGAAATTTTCACTTCATCTTGACGCTTGACACTGTGGTGTGTATAATAAAAGCGAACGGAGGGATAAATATGGGACTTTCGGTCAGCGAGAAAATTAAAGTTGTTCTAAAGCGGCGTGGGATGACGATGGGGCAACTGGCAGAGAGTACAGGACAAACTCGGCAGAACCTTTCCAACAAGATGACCAGGGATAATTTCCCCGAAAAAGAACTGAAGGAAATTGCTGATGCTCTGGGTTGTGACCTGGAAATCAATCTTGTTATGCGTGATAGCGGCGAGAAAGTATAAAAAGGAAGGGAACAGCCATGCATTGATGGTCTGTTCCCTTTGTGTATGTGGGGGATAGGTTCCGGGTTTTGCCTGGGAAAAGCATTTTCAAAATGCCGCCCGCACCGCAATTTTCGTGAGATTTAATTCAGATAGTTGATGATATCTCGCTTCATTTTTTTCAGAGAACTGGGCGTAATGAAAACATCCGCGGCAATGGGCGTCGCCGGAGGCGTTTTCTTCTCCAACGTCTGGATGATACTTTCCAAACGGGCAATCCGTTCATCCTGACTTTTGATTGTCTGCTTCAGTTCCGCAATCTCCATATCGTATTGAAGATTGCTGGCGGCAAAGGCGTCCTGAATGCACTGGGCGATATGCCAGATGTGCCGATTGTGTTCCGGGTTGGTGCTGGCTGTGCCGCAGAAGTTGTTGATGGCGTTAATATAGTTCCTATTCTATTGAAACATAAGCATTTTTCTCCTTGGGAGTTTATCCCTTTTTCTTTTATTTTACCTCAGAATTTTACTTTTTTCAAATTTTCACTTCGGTATTTCATTCGATGTATTGCCAACATCAGATTCCATAGGAGCCTGTTGAATTGTTCTTATCGTTGTGCCGTGCCCGTAAGAAATCAGAAAAATTCAGCAACTCCATTGGGGTGCTCCCAACCTTTAGTTCCTTTCGCAACCTGTTGTTTTCTGCTTTAGAAACAATTGGCTCTTTTGCTCCAATAACATCAAAATAACGGTCAAGCGTAGGACGCGAAACACCAAGGAATTCAGAAAACTCACGCTTATTCATAAAGCCATAGCGGTATGCATCATAATAGCGGAAAAATTCTTCAGGTATATCCTTGCGGGAGAAGGCAGGACGCCCTACCTTCCGCTTTTTCTTTTTAACCGGTTTGCTGATAGGGGGCATAGCCGCACCTTCTTTACAATGTGATATCTCATTATAGCATAGTTGTAGCAATTACGCACGATATCATGATGGAAAGTTAAAAAGTTGTAAGGCAAAATCAGAATAGGATAGGAAAAAATCTTAAAGTTATAAACGAAAAGCCTAATAATCATTTTTCTACAGATTGACAACCCAATAGTATTCTTATAGCATATAAACAAGGATTTCCGTCGTATCTTGACAACTTAACACGCAAAAGTGAAGTGCGAAAGGAGATGCTATATGGCAAGCAAAGTCCGCCGCACTTACACCTATATTGACACAGATGGAAAAGAGCAAACAATTTTTATCAATGGAGTAAACAGCAAAGATACAGACAAAAAGTTTCAAGCATTTCTTACTCGGCAGAAAGAAACGCTCATTTTAAAGTCAGAACGGGTCTATCCAACGCTTATGCAGTTCATTGATGAAATCTATAAGCCCTACTTTATGCGCGGCTTGGAAGAAACGACCAAGGCTAATTACAGCAGATATATCCGTCTGTATATCATACCGTTCCTGGGTAAGATGGCGCTAAATGCTGTCACGGTCGCGCATATTCAGAGTTTTTATGACTGGATGGCTCATGCCTCGGAATATGGTAAGCAGCAAGATTTGACTTGCCGCACAATTGACCGTGTTGGGGGATTGACAAGTCGGATGTTTAAAGTTGCAAGAGAATTGAAGTTGATAGAAGATACCCCTTTCAAACGAACGCTACTTCGTAACAACGGACGCCGTAGCGGTCATCATAAAGCATTGCCTGATACCGAAGTAATCCGCATAAAGCGTGAAATCCCTCTGCTGGAGGATGAGCGTCAGCGGCTCTACATGGGGTTGTTGGTCTATACTGGAATGCGCCGCGAGGAAGTGCTAGGGTTGGGCTGGGAAAACATTCACCTATCCGATGGATATGGGGAAGTGCGGCGGGTCGTCACATATCCCAACAATGCAAGAACAGTTGTGAAGGAAGAACCTAAAACTGCTGCATCCGAGCGCACCTTTATTATCCCTGCCCCGTTAAAGCAATTGCTGTTGCCTTTTGAACGAAAAAGCGGCTATGTCATCCACGGCGAAAGCCACGAATGCCCGGTATCGTGTTCTACTGCCCAACGAACCTACAATGCTGCTTTCAAAAAACTCGGCATACTTGGTAAGTTCAACAATCATGACTGGCGTGCAACCTTTGGCACGCAGTTAAAAGAGCAAGGATTAAGCAGTGCTATCGTGGCTGATTTGCTGGGGCATGCCGATACCAGGATGATTGAAACAACCTATGCCCGTGCTCGTCACGAAGGTATTATGAAGCAGCGCAACGCAATAGAGGCATTGAATGCTTTTCTGTAAAGGAAATGCACTGCCCATTGTACCGGACATTTTGCCGCAAACCCTTGTGTTTCCTTGCTTTTCCCTGTCAAAGAAACCCGGCGTTTTGCACCTGGAATTGCACTTTTCTGTATTTTTGCCTTCTAACCACAATTGTATATCAAGCCAAAAACGAAAAAAGCCTTGATTTCTCAAGGCTTTTCACTGGTGGGATTAGTAGGACTCGAACCTATGACCCCCACGATGTCAACGTGGTGCTCTAACCAACTGAGCTATAATCCCAGGTATCCAACGCCAATTAGTATAGCATAGCACAAGAAAAAAAGCAAGTATTAATTTTCTTTTTATCCATGAAATTTTATGGATTATGGATGTTTTGAATTTGGAAGACCGGAATGGGGAATTTTGGCATGAAAGATCGGGAGAGAATGAGGGTTGCAATTTGAGGAATGGATGATATAATGGCATTAATTGAAATCCCTGCAGGAGAAAAGATATGCTGAAGATTGATGCTGTTCCATTCTTTGATAATCACACTCATTTTATCAGTGCGGCTGCAGCCCCTGTGGAGCCGCTGGATCTGGCGTTGGCATTTTGCCATGGCTGGGGTCCGGTGCTGCCAGATGATGCGCCGCTGGGCATGTCTGCCGAGCGGTTTTGCTGTGATGCAGAATATGAAAAGCATGCCATGAATACAGGGGTTTTTAAGGCCCTGATTTGCCAGTTGGCCCGGTATTATGGCTGTGAAGCTGATCCTGAAGTGGTGGCGGCAGAGAGAAACCGGCGATCTGCCGGGGATGGGGCCGCTTATGTAAAAGAAATGTATGCGGATTCCAGGGTGATTGCGGAAGTGGTGGATGAGGGTGTGCCCATGAATGATCCTTCGCTTCAGTGCTTCCCGGTAAAGGTGCTGCGCCTGTTTCAGATGGATCCGGCAATCCGCAGGCAATTGGCGGTCAGCGGCAGTTATGAGGAATTGCGCAGCTGGTTTGAAAATCTGGTGCATGAAAAAATGAAGGAAGGCTATATCGGGCTGAAAAGCCATGTGCTGGAGCTATTGGATGAAACGCCCTATGACGTATCGGATGAAGAAGCATCATTCTGCTTTGAAGGGGCAAAGGCGGGGGATAGGAAGGCCTTCGGTCGGATTTATCAGGCGCTTTTCTGCCGGGCGATGATATTATCCCAGCAATTGGGTTTCACCATTCATATTCATACCGGCACCACCGGCAATTCCGGCAGTGATATCCATGGGGATAAAACGCAGAAGGGGGAGATGAGGATTTCTTCCAACGATCCTTATCTGCTGTGCCCACTGCTCCGGGACCGGCGGTATATGGCCGCCCGATTGGTGCTATTGCACGGCAATTATCCGGATATCCGCCGGGCGGCGCTGATGACCCACGCCTTCCCCAATGTGTATATGGACCTGAGCTGGGTGCTGCCCTGGACGGCCTTGGGATTTGAGCGGAATCTGGCAGAAGCGCTGGAAATTGCCATGCATGACAAGCTGATGCTGGGCACAGGGCAGCATAATTTCCCGGAAATGAGCTGGCTGGCAGCCCGTCTGGCCCGCCAGGGACTACAGCGGATTTTGCAGGGATATATTGAAAAAGGGTTGATGGATGAAAAACAGGCCTATGAAACCGCTTGTGATGTGATGTATCGCAATGCGATGAAATTATATGGCTGTGACGGGATGGAGGAGGAAAACCATGATTGATTTTACGTTTCAGAATCCTACCAAGATTCACTTTGGCAGAAATGCACTGGATCAACTGGGCGGGGAAGTGGAAAAATACGGAAAGCGTATCCTGCTGGTATACGGCGGCGGCAGCATCAAGCGCACCGGCTTATATGATAAAGTGATGAAAATCCTTCTGGATCTGGGGGCCCATGTATGGGAACTGGGGGGCGTACAGCCCAATCCCCGTCTGGCGCTGGTTTACAAGGGCATTGAAATGTGCCGGGAGCATGATGTGCAGCTGGTGCTGGCAGTGGGCGGCGGAAGCGCTATCGATACCGGCAAGGCCATCGTAAACGGCGTATGCTATGACGGGGATGTGTGGGATCTGTTCTGCGGAAAGGGCGTTATTGATCATGTTTTGCCCCTTGGCACCATTCTGACCATTCCGGCTGCCGGCAGTGAAATGAGCAGCTCCTGCGTAATTACCCGGGAAGCGGATCTGTGCAAGGTGGGCCGCAATGTGCCCTTCAATTTCCCCAAATTCTCCATCATCAATCCGGAGGATTCCTTTTCTCTGCCAAAATATCATGTGGCCTGCGGCATTGTGGATATCATGGCGCATATGATGGAGCGTTATTTCACCCAGGTGGAGCATGTGGAGCTGATGGACCGGATGATCGAGGGGGCGCTGATCACCGTGATCAATAACGCCCAGTTGACCTTGGCAGAACCCGAAAATTATGACGCCCGGGCAGAGATTACCTGGGCAGGCAGCCTGGCCCATAATACCCTGCTGCAGACCGGGCGCATCGGCGACTGGGCCAGCCATAAGCTGGAGCATGAGCTGAGCGCGGTATATGATATTGCCCATGGCGCCGGGCTGGCCATCATATTCCCGGCCTGGATGAAATATGTGCTGCCCCGGGGCGGTGAAAAGAAGCTGGCACAGTTCGCCATCCGGGTTTTCGGCGTGCCCGAATCGATGGGCACGATGGAGGAGATTGCCCGGGAGGGCATCCGCCGGCTGGAAGCATTCTATCGCTCGCTGGAAATGCCCGTCCGTCTGAAGGAGATTCAGATTGACGACAGGGATTTTGAACGGATGGCAGCCCATTGCGCCGCCCTGGTGGGAGGAACGGTAGGAAAATTCGTTCCGCTGAATGCGGAGGACTGTAGGAAAATTTATTACCTGGCATTGGAATAATTACCATCAATTGGCTGCTCCGGGGATGAAGGGATCATCACCGGGGCGGCTTTTTTCTTGTGAGATGGATGAAATGGGCAAAAAAATACGAAAAAAACCTGAAATGGCGTTGACAAGCCGCTGGACGGATGTTATAGTATATACATCATGATGTAAAGACATCTTTACTCATTGTGGTGTCTCCAATTGAAGGCGCCGCATGTGCGGCAGGCGTTAAAAAGATGGGTTTTATACTGTGTGCCAAAGGGAGGGAGAAGAAACGGCATCAAAATCATCTGTGCACGCTGAGCACATGCACCCCCGTACACGATAATAATGAAAGGAATGAAAACACGATGAAGAAACTGTTTGCGTTGCTGCTGGTTGTCATGATGATGATGAGCACTGCTGCTCTGGCCGAGTATGGCGACAATCCCACTGGCAAAGTAATCGAATGGAGCCAGGGCGAAAAGGTCATGAAGCATGAAAAGCAGGTTGTGGCCGAAGTTTTCCCCGAACTGGAATATGACTACGTTCTGGTTAACAATGGCGACTTCCTCACCAAGCTGATGGGCGCTGTTGCCTCCGAACTGGATGTGCCGGATATCGTCAGCTGCGAAGTTTCCAACCGCGGCGCTCTGTTCGCCATGGATATCCTGGAAGATCTGGAAGCCGATCCCTACAACTATGACCGCAACGAAATCATCGATGCCGTTGTGCCCGGCCTGCTGGATTCCGAAGGCCGCCTGGTATCCCTGGATAACCAGTTCTGCCCCTCCGGCTTCGTGTATCGTGTTGACCTGACCGAAAAGTATTTCGGCGTCACCGAACCCGAAGATGTGTACGAACTGATCAAGGATTGGGATAGCTTCATTGCTACCGGCCTGAAGCTGAAGGAAGCTGCCAATGGCGAAGTATTCATGATGCAGTCCATCGCTGACCTGGCCGAAATGATCCATGGCCAGACCAACGCTGAATTCATCGACGGCGATGATATCGACATCACCGGCCGTTATCTGGCTTCTTTCGAAACCGCCAAGAAGATCCAGGATGCCGGCGTGCCCCTGGGCCTGAATGAAAAGAACTCCACCAGCTGGAACGCTGCCTACACCAATGGCACCGTTATCTTCTTCAACCATGCTTCCTGGTCCACCAACAGCTGCATTGCCTCCAACGACAAGGAAAAGGTAACCGAAGGCCTGTGGCGCTTCTGCCAGTGCCCCGAAACCAGCTGGCTCAACGGCGGCACCTCTCAGGGCATCTACAAGAACAGCCCCAACAAGGAAGGCGCCTGGGGCTTCATCAAGTACTTCAAGGGCACTGTTGAAGGCTACGATTCCATCTACGAACAGATTGGTTGGATCCCCAGCTTCAAGAGCTTCTATGAAGGCGAAAATTCCCCCATCCGCGGCGATTTCCTCTATTCCAAGTGGTATGATGGCCAGAACATCTGCGCCTACATCTATGACAAGATCGGCACCAACGTAGCTCCCTACGAAACCTTCACCCAGTACACCACCACCGTGGGCAATGTTGTGAAGGATGCCCGTCTGCAGATGATGATCAACCCCAACCTCACCGCTCAGGAACTGATTGACTATGTGATCGAGAACGTTCAGCTCCTCGAACCCACTGCCAACGTATTCTGATTCGGAACGAAATTCGCTCCGGCGCATCCTTCGGGATGCGCCGGGGCCCAAGAAGGAGAGGCTTATGGACAAGTCAATCAAAATCAAAAAGCAGAGTATGCACAAGGCTTGGCCATACCTGCTTGCAGCCCCCTACGTGCTGTGTTATGTCGCCTTTACCCTGTATCCCACCTTCTATTCCTTCTTCCTCAGCTTCTTTGATTGGAATGGCATCAAGGCCATGAATTTCGTGGGCCTGGCCAATTACCGGGATCTGCTGTTTAAAGATAAGCTGTTCTGGAAAGCCATCTGGAATACCATCCAGTTCATGCTGCTTTCCGTGCCGATCCAGACCATTCTGGGCCTGGTGCTGGCCAATGCGGTTTTCTCCCTCAAGCGCACCAAGCGTGCATTCGAAACGGTATTTTTCCTTCCCTATATCATCGCCCCTATTGCCATCGGTTCCATCTTTTCCAACCTGTTTGACTGGCAGTACGGCTATATCAACGAATTCCTGATCAGTATCGGTCTGATTGATGAAGGCATCTATTTCCTGCAGAATCCCACCATGACCCGTATGATCATCGTGATGCTGCAGGTATGGCGCCACTTTGGCTATTGCATGGTAATCTACATGGCTGGTATGACGGCCATTTCCCCTGATATTTATGAGGCGGCACGGATTGACGGCGCCAATGAATGGCAGCTTTTCTCCCGCATCACAGTGCCTCAGCTCAATAACCTGACGATCTTCCTGATTATGACCTCGATTATCAACGGCATGCAGCTCTATGAAATTCCCAAGCAGCTCTATGCCGGCACCACCACGGCCACCGGCGGCCCCGGATATTCCGCCTACACCATCATCTGGAAATTCATCAATGATGCGTTTGCCAATAAGATGCGGCTGGGCTACGGCGCTGCGCTGTGCTACATTCTGTTTGTGATTATTCTGGTATTCTCATTTGTTTCCAGGCGCATCTCCAACAGAAAGGGGGCGGATGCCTGATGAAAGTAAGCAAGATTATCATCCGGGTTCTGACGGTTATCTTCTTTGCCATCATTTCTTTCATCTGCCTGTTTCCCTTCTATGTGCTGCCCGTTATGGGATCCTATACTACAGAAGAATTGATGAAAACCCTGCCCTTCTGGTTTGGAAGCAGCTTTTTTGAAAATACACGGACGCTTTTGCAGAGCAACTTCCTGCGAACCTATGGCAACAGTGCTTTTGTAACCATCTTCTCCATCGTAGGCAGTGCATTTAACAGCGTGCTGATTTCCTATGCCATCACCAAGTATCGCTTCAAGGCACGCAAATTCCTGGAAGGTCTGATCGTGGTGACCATGATGCTGCCCGGCCAGATCAGCACCATCGGCTATATCATGGAAATGCGCGTTCTGCACCTGACCAATACCCTTTGGCCCCTGGTATTCACCTGGCTGGCCCATCCTTTTACCGCGTTTTTCATGGTGCAGTTCATGAAGGATTCCGTGCCCATGGAAATCATCGAAAGCGGACGGATCGACGGCGCGTCAGAGCCCCGCATCATGATTTCGCTGGTGTTCCCCTTCATTATTCCTGCGGTGTCCACCATTTCCATTCTGTTGTTCATGTGGTCCTGGAATAATTACACCCTGCCCATGCTGATCATCAACAACAATGATATGTTCACCATTCCACTGTTCGTATCCAATCTGATTTCGGAATTCCGCTTCGATATCGGCGGGCGCATGGCGGCGCTTACCTGGGCCGTGCTGCCCCTGCTGATCATCTTCGCCATTTTCTCCAAGAGCTTTATCAAGGGCATTGCCGCCGGTTCTGTAAAGGGGTGATGGCATGAAGAAGATTGTGGTAAAGGAACTGACCCAGGAGAATTTCAGCAAATACGGCCATTTCTGTAATATGCTGGAGCAGGGAAAGGATCTGCAGTCCGCCTTCTTCCCCGATCGGCTGGTATGGAAGCCGATGGCGGAAATGGGCGCCTCGGTGGGCTATGCCTGCCCTTGCGAGATGAGGATCCCCTGGTATGAATATCATGCCGCCACATCGGAACTGCGCCTGCCCCTGGATGGGGATATGGTGATTTATGTGGGCGAGCCCTGTGAAACACCGGATCCGGAGCAGTTTGACGCCTTTATCATTCCCAAGGGCACCATGGTGCATCTCCATCCCGGGGTGGTGCATGGCCGGCAATTCCCCCTGGAGGATCAGCCCGTGCATGTGCTGATTCTCAGCGAAGCGGCTACCTGGGAAAATGATGCTAAGCTGTGGCGGCTTTCCGGCGATGATCAGCCGCTGATTGTTGTGAAATAATGTAAATAAGTAAGATAGGAGAGAAAAGCATGGCAATGAATGGTCGTGAACTGGCAAGGATGATCGATTCTACGGACGTATCCACCCTTGCAACCAAGCGCGATGTGGATGAAATGATTGCCCAGGCAAAGGAATATAAGTTTTTTGCCATCAATGCCCCGGCAAGCTATTTCCCTTACCTGGTGGAAAATCTGAAGGGCTCCGGGGTAAATCCCGGCTTCGGCTGCTGCCGCTGGTCCGGCGCTGATCCCACCCATGTAAAGGCTGCCTGCGCCAAGTGGGCCATTGATCTGGGCGCCCAGGAAATCGATATGGTGATGAATCTGAGCTATTTCAAATCCGGCATGTATGATGATGTGGTGCGGGATATCGGCACCGTAAAGGACGCTATCGGCCGGGAACATGCCCTGAAGGTGATCATCGAAGCGCCTCTGCAGAGCGATGAGGAAATCATCAAGGCGGTTGAATTGGTGATTGCTTCCGGCGCGGATTGCGTAAAGAGCGCCACCGGCATGGAAGGGGGCACCACCATCCATCATGTGGAAACCATCATGAAGGCCGCCAAGGGCAAGGTGTGGGTAAAGGCTGCCGGCGGCATCCGCAATCTGGAAACGGTGGATCGGATGCTGGATCTGGGCGTCAGCCGCTTTGGCATCAATTATCGCTCCGCCAAGCTGATCTGCGATGCGGCAAACAACCGCTGATTACAGCCCTTTTATTTCGGAAAGGAGAAGGAAACCAGACATATCATAAATGGTTGCGCTTAAGCAGCTGCGGAGTTGACGGGCAGGGCAAAGTGTGTTATATTCAATATTACAATGTAAGGACATTGTGATATATGAACCAAAGGAGGATATCCATGAAAGATACATCGTTATTTGCTTTGCTGCCTGAATATGTTTGCACGCCCGATGGTATGGCCATTGATCAGAATGGGGATCTGATTGTATCCTGCCCCAATTATGCACAGGATGATCTTTCCGGCTGCATGATCCGCATTGGAAAGGATCACAGCATCACCAAATGGTTTGATGTTCCCGTGCATCCCGAAACCGGCCTGGCCCGCAATATGGGCATTGAATTTGACAGGGAAGGCTACCTTTACATCTGTGATAATCAGGGATGGAAGAAGGATCCTGCGCTGCAGTTCAAGGGCCGGGTGCTCAAGATCAAGGCTTCGCCTTCCGGCGAGATTCTCTCCTGCACGGTGGTGGCGGATCAGATGGAACATCCCAACGGCATCCGGATCCGCGGCAATTACATGTATGTAACCCAGAGCAAGATGACCCGTGTGCCCGACGAACAGGGCCGCATGATCAGTGCGGTATACCGCTTTGCCCTGGATGATCATGATATCCATGTGAAGAACACGCTGGAGGATGAGCATCTTTTCGCTACCTTTATCACGCAGAATCTCAACGGGCGCTATGGCGCTGACGGGATTGCGTTCAACTCCAAAGGGGAATTGTTCGTTGGCAATTTCGGAGACGGGGAAATTTATAAAATCACCTTCAATGAAGACGGAAGCCTGAAGGAAAATGTTCCCTTCGCCCGTGATCCGCAGGAGCTTACCAGCACGGATGGAATGATCTTCGACGAACACGATAATCTGTATATTGCTGATTTCAGGGTGAACGCCATTGTAAAAATGACGCCCGATGGAAAACTGGAGCGTCTGGCCCAGAGCCCTGATACCGATGGCTTTAACGGTGAATTGGATCAGCCCGGCGAACCGATTATCTGGCAGGGCAAACTGATTGCCTCCTGCTTCGATCTTTCGGTGGGCCCCGGCAAGGTCAATACCGCTCATGAAATGCCCGCCACCATGGCGCAGCTTGAAATATAACAGATTGGAGTGACACCTGTGCCCTGCACCATTTATGATCTGAAGCCCATTGATAAAAGTACCCCCATTCCTCTGTATTTTCAGTTAAAAACCCAGCTGAAGGATATGATTCAATCCGGAAAGCTGGTGGAAGGCGATCTGATTCCGGCGGAAAATGATCTGGTGGAAAATCTGCATATCAGCCGCCCCACCGTACGCCAGGCACTCAATGAACTGGTAGTGGAAGGATATCTGGAACGCTGCAAGGGTAAGGGCACTTTTGTTTCCTCTCCCAAAATTGATGCGAAATTTTTGAAACGGCTGAAAACCTTTAATGAAGAAATGGAAGAGCAGGGGCTGATCCCCACCACCCAGCTGCTGAGCCTGAAAAAGGTGGAAGGCAGGGTGGATGTAAAGGAAAAGCTGGGCCTGGATAAGAGCGAAGAATTGATCGAGCTCAAACGTGTCCGCTATGCCAATGGGGATCCCATCCTGTATCAGGAAACCTATCTGCCATATACCCGCTGTGCACAGCTTTTGCAGGAGGATCTTTCCCAGGCGACGCTTTATTCCACCCTGGAAAGGATTTACGGCATTCATGTCCATCGGGTAAACCGCCAGATTGAGGCGGCCAATGCCACGCCGCAGGTGGCAAAATTACTTCATATCGCAACAAATAATGCAGTTTCGCTGGTGCGTACCGTGGGCTACACCGATACGGATGAGCCCGTTGAGTACAGCACGTCTTACTACTGCGGCAACAGGGTAAAATTCAGCGTGGAACTGTATCGCTGAGGAGAATGATAGCATGCAGATCACCGATAAGGTCATCCGGGCGCTGATGTCTTTCCAGCGCCGCTGCTGGGAGCATGGGGAGGCCATGCAGGCACTGTTTGAATTCGGCGCTTATGATGAATTGGTCGTGATGGCCAAGCAGGCCATTGTGATGAGCCTTTCTGATGGCCGCGTTTGCATCCAGAACGGGGATGAAAAGGCGCTGGTGACCGATCCGTGCTGTGCAGGGGAGGGCCTGCTTGCCGCATGGAAATATACCGGGGATGTGCAGTTCAAGCATGCTTTTGATAAGATGCTGGATTATGCCCTGCATCATGCTCCCCGCAATGAAAACGGCATCGTCTATCACGTGACCCGCGCCCCGGAATTCTGGCTGGATTCCATGTATATGCTGCCCCCCTTCCTGGCCATTGCCGGGGAATATGAGGAGGCCATCCGCCAGGTAAACGGCTATTGGGATTGCCTGTATAATCCGGAGCATCAATTGATGCACTGGATGTGGGATGACGCCAAAAAGCAGGTGGCCTGGCCCAATTTCCGCAGCATCTGCAACGGCTTTGCTATTGCGGGCATGGCCCGGGTGGCACTGGCGCTGCCTGAAAATATGAAGGCGGAACGGGATGAACTGGTGCGCAAAACCATGCTGGTGGTGGAAGGCATGCTGCGGGTAACTGGTGAGGATGGCTATTCCCACTGCACCTATGATGATCCCAATACCCATGTGGCCATGAATGGTGCGCTGATTCTGGCGGGGGTGCTGTATCGGCTGCTGGCGAAGAATCTGATTGACCGGGGCCGTTATCTGCCCATCGCCAACCGGCTGCGGATGGCCTTCCATCAGCGGGTGGATGAATACGGCTTTGTGGAGGATGTAGCCCGCCGCAACCCCTATACCCGTTCTTCCCCCAATGGGCAATCCTTCTTCCTGATCATGGAGGCGGCATGCCGGGATTTTACCATCAGCGAAAAAGAAAGGCAGGAAACCAAATGAAGGGTTTGATCGTTCCGGAGCTTGGCAAGCTCCAGCTGGTTTATGATATTCCGGAACCGGAAATGGGCCCCTATGATGCACTGGTGCAGGTAGTTTCCTGCGGCATCTGCAATGGCACGGATACCAAGGTAATTGAGGGCCATTTCAAGGGCTTTGATACCTATCCCTGCGTGCTGGGGCATGAGGCCTGCGGCAAGATCATTGCAGTGGGCGAAAAGGTGCGCAATTATAAGGTGGGCGATTATGTCCTGCGTGCCAAGCTGAAGGATACCGATAAATATTATCATGGCTGGGGCGGCTTTTCCGAGCGTGCTCTGGTAACTGATTATTTCGCCCGGGTAGAGGATGGGGAAAAGGGCGTGCCCCTTTCCCATATGGCGGAGCAGATTGTGCCCCCGGATATCGATCCTGTCAAGGCAATGATGATCATCACCCTGAAGGAAGTGTTCAGTGCCCTCAATCAGTTTGGCGTGCAGGAAGGCAAAACCGTAATGATCAATGGCTGCGGCCCGGTGGGTCAGGCTATGGTGCGTTTCTGCAAGCTGCTGGGCGTCAATGGGCTGATCGTCAGCGATCTGGATGAAGAGCGTCTGGCAAAGGCGCAGCGCCTGGGGGCGGATATTCTGATCAATCCCGCCAAGCAGGATGTGGTTTCCGCCGTGCGTGCCATCTATCCTTCCGGGGTGGATCTTTTCATCGATGCCGTGGGCATCAATGCCCTGATCAATACGGGCTTCCAGGTGATCAAATTCAACGGCAAGATCTGCGTATACGGCATTTCCCCCAAGACCTGCACCGAAATCGATTGGGAAAAGGCCCCCTATAACTGGAGCATCCAGTTTGTTCAGAAGCCCACTTTCCCCGAAGAGCATGCGGTGCATAACCGGGTGGTGGAATTTGTGCGCAGCGGGGCCATCAATCTGGATGATTTCGTTTCCCATGTAATGCCGGTGGAAGAATTCGAAGAGGGCTTCCGCCTCACCCAGAGCAAGAAGGCCACCAAGGTGGCACTCACTTTCTGATAAAAAGGGGGATTCATCCCCATGAAAAAACGTTATTTTGCTGCTTATGATCTGGGCACATCCAGCCTGAAGGCCACTCTGGTGGAGGCTGAAGAGGGCGTTATCCGTTCCCTGACCCAGGGCTATCCATTGGATACGAATGCCATGGGCAAGGCCGAACAGCAGGCGGCTGATTGGTGGCAGGCTTTCTGCCGGGCCAGCCGCAGCCTGATGGAGGGCATTGATTCCAGGGATGTGGCGGCTGTTTCCCTCAGCGGGCAGATGATGGTCTGCCTGCCAGTGCAGGGGGACAGGCCCCTTTGCCCCGCCATAATCTGGGCAGATGTAAGATCTCAGCAGCAGGCAGATGAATTGGAGGGGGCATTCCAGCCCGGTGAATATTACCGGCGGGTGGGGATGCGCCCTTCGCCCAATCATTCCCTGCCCAAATGGAAGAGGTTCAGGCAGCAGCAGCCTGATCTATATAAAAAAACCGATTGCTTCCTCAGTGCTAAGGATTATATCAATCTCAAGCTTACCGGGCGCTATGCCACCGATCCGGAAGAGGCGGCCTTCATGCACGCCCTGGAATTGAATGGAACGGATTGGTCCCCTGCGCTGATAGGTGCTGCCGGCATTGACCGGGAAAAGATGCCCGATCTTTTGCCTGTTGGCACGGTGCTGGGGGGCATATTGGCGGACGCGGCCAGGGAATGCGGCCTCAGGGCCGGCACCCCCGTGGTGCTGGGCACAGGGGATGGCGGCGCTGCCACCCTGGGCGCGGGTGCATTCCAGCGAGGGGATACCTATATCAGCCTGGGCACTTCCAGCTGGGTATGCTCCGTTACCAATCAGCCTTCGCTGGATGATCAGATGCGGATTGCCAAGATCCGGTATCTGGATGGATTCAGGGACAGCGGCACCATGCAGTCCGGTGGCTTCAGCTTCAGCTGGCTGAAGAATCTTCTGCGTTATTCCTATGATGAAATGGCCGAAATGGCGCTGCATACGGCCCCCGGTTCCGATGGGGTGATGTTTCTGCCCAATCTGATGGGGGAAAGGGCGCCCTTCTGGGATCCTCAGCTGAAGGGATCCTTCCTGGGCCTGAGCGCCTCTGCAGGGGCAGCCCAGCTGTGCAGGGCCGTTCCGGAGGGAGTGGCCATGCAGCTGGATCTGATATTGAAAATCATTATGCAGGCCAATTCTCCTTTGAATATTCAGAAAATCCGCCTGGTGGGCGGCGGCGCCGACAGCCTCATGTGGCGCAGCATCCTGGCGGATGTATTTGGTCTTCCCATTGTTACCACGGATGCGGCGGCCCATGCGGGGGCGCTGGGCATTGCGGTGATTGCCGGGAAGGCGGTAGGGGTATTTGATGGCTATGATGCCGTGCTGAAATTCCACGGCGGGGAGCATCTGACGCCTCCTGATGAACAGAATGCCCATCGCTATCAGCAATTGAAAAAGATTTTTCTTTCCGCGCGGCAGGCGCTTATGCCGGTGGATCATCAAATCAGCCGGCAGCTTCTTTGAAAGGAATGAGATCGATGAAACCATTGGAAGGTATCCGTGTTCTGGATCTGACCCAGTTTGTGGCGGGCCCCATGTGCACCCTGACGCTGTGCGATCTGGGGGCCGAAGTGATCAAGATCGAGCGCGCCGGTTTCGGGGATGATACCCGCAATGAAACGCCGGCCCGGGGCGGCACCAGTGCCAAATTTGTCAGCTGCAACCGCGGCAAAAAAAGCATCGAACTGAATCTGAAGGATCCCCGCCAGAAGGAAATTTTCATCAATCTTGTCAAAATTTCCGATGTGGTGGTGGAAAATTATAAGCCCGGCACCATGAAAAAATTCGGGCTGGATTATGAAGCCCTGCGGCAGATCAAGCCGGATATCATTTATGCGGCCATTTCCGGCTTCGGCCAGACCGGTCCCTACAGCGGCCGGGGCGCATTGGATATTGCGGTGCAGGCCATGTCCGGGTTTATGAGCATCACCGGCGAAAAGAATGGAAAGCCCGTCAAGGCGGGCACCTCCATTGCCGATGTGGTGGCGGGGCTCTACGGCGCCATCGGCGTGCTGGCAGCGCTGCAGAACAGGGCCAATACAGGCGAAGGCCAGTTTGTGGATGTATCCATGCTGGATGCCATGGCGGCTTCCGTGATGGTCAATGAAATCGCAAGATATAATGTGAATGGCATCGTGCCCGTTCCCCAGGGAAATCGGCATGCCATTTCCGCTCCCTTCCAGGAATTTGGCACCAAGGATGGCAGCATCATGGTATGCTGCCCCACCAATGCCCAGTTCAAAACCCTGATGGAGGCCCTGGGCCATCCCGAAATTTATGAGGATCCCCGGTTCAAGGAGCAAAAGGATCGCTATCAGAATAAGGATGAACTGGATGCGGCCATGCAGCCGGTATTTAGCGCGCTGACCACGGCGGAGGCTGCCGCTGTAATGGCCAAGTATAGCCTGCCCTTTGGTGAAATCAACAAGGTGGACGATGTGGCAAAGAATGAGCAGCTGATCGCCCGGGATATGTTCATCGATGTAGAGGACAGCAAGGCGGGCACCTTCCGTACAGTGGGCTTCCCCCTCAAGATGCAGAGCATGCCCTATCAGCCTGCGTTCCGTTCCCCTGCGCTGGGTGAGGATACCCATGATGTGATGGCGCAGCTGCTGAATATGACGGAAGAGGAAATCGCCAAGGCATTTGAATGACGGAGGAAAGATCATGAGCACTCCCAATGAGGAATTCCTTGCGAAAAGAGAAAAACTGCTTCAGGGCGGGGGCGAAGCCCGCATTCAGAAGCAGCATGAAAAAGGGAAATTGACGGCCCGGGAAAGGCTGGATCTGCTTTTTGACCAGGGCAGCTTTATGGAATACGGCCTGTTCGTCCGTCATCGCGCCACGGAATTTGGCATGGATAAGGTGGATGCCCCGGCGGATGGTGTGGTGACGGGCTTTGGTACCGTAAATGGCCGGGTGGTATATGCCTATGCCCAGGACGCCACGGTGGTGGGCGGCTCCCTGGGGGAAATGCACGGTATCAAGATCGTCCGGCTGATGGAGGAAGCCATCCGGGCAGGCAAGCCCATCATTGCCCTCAATGACAGCGGCGGCGCCCGCATTCAGGAAGGCAATGATACCAAGCTGTATCTGGATATTTTCCGGCTGAACGCCTATGCCTCCGGCTATATTCCCCAGCTTTCAGCCATCATGGGCCCCTGTGCAGGCGGCGGCGCCTATTCCCCTGCGCTGACGGATTTTATTATCAATGTGGATGGCACCAGCCGCATGTTCGTTACCGGCCCTGCGGTGGTCAAAAGCGTTACCGGCGAAGTGATCGATGATGAGGCCCTGGGCGGCGCCCGGGTGCACAGCCGTATTTCCGGTGTATGCCATAGGGTGGCGGCGGATGACGCCGATTGCATTGAGCAGCTGAAGCTGATGCTCAGCTTTTTTCCCGATAACTGCCGGGAAAAGCCGCCGGTATATCGCTGCAGCGAGGATCCTGATAAGCTGGTGCCCGAACTGGATACCATCATCCCGGAGGACAGCCGCAAGGTATTTGACGTGCGCCGGGTGATTGAATTGATGGCAGATGATGGCTTCTATTATGAAATCCGTCCTGAATTTGCCCGGAATATTGTGGTGGCTCTTGCCCGGCTCAATGGCAGAAGCGTGGGCTTCATCGCCAATCAGCCGCTGTATAAAGCAGGCAGCATGGATATGAATGCGGCGGATAAAGCGGCCCAGTTCGTCAATCTGTGCGATGCCTTTGGCATTCCTTTGGTATTTTTATCCGATGTGCCCGGGTGTTTGCCGGGGGTGGATCAGGAGTATGCGGGGGTACTGCGCCATGGCGCAAAGATGGTGTATGCCGTTGCCAATGCCACCGTTCCCAAGATTGCCCTGACCATGCGGAAAATGTACGGTGGCGCCTCCGCCTGCATGTGCGAAAAGGGGATGGGCCCGGATGTGGTGCTCAGCTGGCCCACAGCTCAATCCGCTGTGATGGGGGCAGCCGGGGCAGCGGCCATTGTGTTCCGCAAGGAAATTGCCGCATCGGATGATCCCGCCCGCACCCGCGCCGAACTGACGGCCCAGTATGAAGCGGCCTTCAACAATCCTTACCGCAAGGCCGCCCGGGAATATACGGATATGATCATCCTGCCCTCGGAAACCCGGCGGGTGCTGATCCGCTGCCTGAAGGCGCTGGAAAATAAACAGGTGGAGCAGCTGCCCAAAAAGCATGGCAACATGCCTGTGTAGGAGGATTCTATGGTATATGAATTTCAGCATCAGGGTAGAATGTACCGCCTGACGATGGAATGTATTTCTCATCCGGAGCATCAGGAATCCTTAACCGATATTCTGCAGGCGGCACTGCTTCCCAAGGCCCCCCGCTATACCCCCAGGCCCTGCCGGCCGGCTGCCCTGGATGGCCAGGTGACAACGCCCCTGCCCGGGAAAGTGGTGAAGGTATGGGTAAAGGAAGGGGATACGGTGAAGGCAGGCGATCTGCTGGTGACCGTGGAAGCCATGAAAATGGAAAATGAATTATACGCCCCCTTTGACGGCGTGGTGGAAAGCCTGCCCGTACAGGCAGGGGATCTTCTCCGCGCGGGTCAGGTGGCGGCGGTAATCGGAGGTGCCCAGGAATGAAATCCAAGCAGATTTTTCTTTCCCCTTCTGCCGGCAAGCAATTGATTGCCCTGGCGCTGGCCCAGGATGCCTCCGTCGTCGAGGCCATGGAAAAGCATACCGTGCTGGTGGTGGCAGGCACCACCAATGCTTATCTTGCACAAGCGCTGCTGGCCCGTATCGGGGATACCGATTTTGAAAAATACCGCTTCTTCCGGGGTATTATCCGCAGGGAGGGTATTCCTGAATCCCTGGGCAAACTGGAAGGGGATGTGGTGATCAGCAAGGGGCAGCGCATCCGCGGCAAGACCATTCATGATCTGGCAGATGGGATGCGTGCAGGTGATATCATTTTCAAGGGCGCCAATGCCGTTCATCTGGCTACGGGCCAATCTGCCATTCTGGCGGGCAATCCTACTTCCGGCACCATGGGCCCCATTTATCGGGCCGCGGTGGGCAGGAGAGTCCGGGTGATTGTGCCGGTGGGCGTGGAAAAGCGGGTGGAGCAGCCCATTCATCAGCTGTGCCAGATTGTGAACAGCGCCGAGGCCATCGGCCTTCGTCTGGCCCCCTCTGTAGGCATGGCCTATACGGAACTGGATGCTATCCGGGCGCTGACCGGTACGCAGCCCTATCTTGTGGCCGGCGGCGGTGTATGCGGCTGTGAGGGCGCAGCATTTTTCCAATGCCAGGGAACAAATGAACAGCTGGAAAAGCTGGATTACTGGCTGCATCAGGTCAGTTCCACGCCCAGATTCAGCTTTGCGAACTGCAAATAAGCAAATGTTTTGAAGGATGGGGAGCGGAAAAGGCCCTCCATCCTTCTGCGTTTTTCTTTAAGAATCTTCATATGTGGAGGAAGCAATATGATTGAAGTAAAAAACGTATCCAAGCGATACGGCGATAAATATGCTGTCCGGGATGCCACTTTTTCCGTTCAGAAAGGGGAAGTGGTGGGTTTCCTGGGCAGAAACGGCGCCGGAAAATCCACCACTATGAATATGATTACCGGCTATATTTCCACTACCGCCGGCAGCATCAGCATTGACGGATATGATATTCTGAAGCATCCTTATGAGGCCAAGCGCCAGATCGGCTATCTGCCGGAAAATCCGCCCCTGTATATGGATATGACGGTGGAGGAATATCTGCGTTTCTGCTGCGATGTGAAAAAGGTAAACCGGAAGCTGATGAAAAAGCATCTGGATGATATTACGGAACTGACGGGCATCGGCCATGTGCGGGGAAGGCTGATCCGCAATCTTTCCAAGGGCTATAAGCAGCGCACAGGCCTGGCCCAGGCACTGGTGGGAAATCCGGAGGTGATCATTCTGGATGAGCCCACCGTGGGCCTGGATCCCACCCAGATTATCGAAATCCGCACCCTGATCCGTCGTCTGGGGGAGGATCATACCGTCATTCTTTCCAGCCATATTCTGCCGGAAGTATCGGAAGTGTGCGAAAAATTTATCGTGATCAATGAGGGCCGGATTGTGGCCCAGGATACGCTGGCCAATCTGACGGGCAGATCCGACGGCCGGATGCGCATGCAGATCAGGGCAAAGGCGGAAGAAAAGGCGGTGCAATCTGTGCTTGCTGCCGTTCCTGGGGTACATGAATGCAAATGTGCCGGATCCAAGGAAGAGGGCATGCTGGATTTCATGCTGGAAATGGAAAAGGAAAGCCGATCCATGGTTTTTGAGCATCTTGCTGCCAGCCATATTCCGGTGGTGCTGATGAAGCCCATGGATGAATCTTTGGAGGATATTTTCCTGCGCCTGACCCAGGAAGAAATGCTGAAATAAAGGAGGAGGACGGTTATGCGCGCTGTATGGAAACGCGAATGGCAGGCCATGTTCAAAACGCCGGTAGGCTATGTGTTTATGGGCTTTTTTCTGCTGGTAAGCGGTTATTTTTTCTGGGGCTATAATCTTTCTTCCTCTTCCAGCGATATGAGCGGCTTTTTGACCGGATCGCTTATATTCTGGTGATGTTTGTGCCGGTGCTGACCATGCGGCTGTTCAGCGAGGAACGAAGAAATAAAACCGATCAGTTGCTGATCACATCCCCCATCTCTCTTTGGAGCATCGTGACGGGCAAATTTCTGGCCGCGGCCAGCGTACTGCTGACCACCCTGGCCGTCACCTTCCTCTATCCTGTGATTATCATCATTTTCGGCACCCTATCCTTTGGCATGGTAGCCACCAGTTATCTGGGCTGTTTCCTGCTGGGGTGTGTGTATATTGCCATTGGTTTATTTATCAGCTCCATCTGTGAGAACCAGTTGACCGCCGCCATTGTGACGCTGGTGGTGAATATTCTTTTGCAGGTGCTGGAATTTGTGCCCCAGATGATCCCGGCGGGTAGTCCCTTCGCCTTCGCGGGGAAATTATTCGGATGGCTGTCCCTGAGCACCCGGAATACGGAATTTGCCGTGGGCCTGCTCAGCCCCTCCAATGTGCTGTATTTGCTCTCCTTTGCCGGCGTGCTGCTGTTTATGACGGTGCGCATGATTGAAAAGAGAAGATGGAGCGAAAACTGATATGATGAAAAATGAACGATTCAAGAAGCTGCGCTACGGCGCCGGCAGCATCATACTGACGATTGCCGTCATTCTTGCCGTGATCCTGGTGAATTATGTATTGAGCGAAGCAGAGGATCGATTTGCCTGGACGGCGGATTTATCCGTAAATCAGCAGTTTTCCATTTCGGATGAAACCCGGGGCGTGGTAGAGGGCCTCAACGAGGAAGTGCACATCTATACCCTGTATTCCGAAAGCACATCTTCCTCCCAGCGGAAGATGATGGAGGAAATTCTCAAGCGCTATGAGGCGCTGGGCCATGTGAAAACACAGAACCTGGATATGATGGCCAATCCCTCCTCCGTCAGCCGTTTCCGTACGGAAAATGTGACCTTGTCTGCCAATGCCATCATTGTGGCCAATGCAGCGGAAGATAAATTCCGGGTCATTCCCCAGAATGAATTGTACGATTATGAAATCGATTATCAGACCCAGGCCTATACAAAATATGATTTTGTGGGTGAGCAGGCGCTGACCTCCGCCATCATTTATGTGACCAGCCAGGATACGCCGGTGATCTATTTCCTGCAGGGCCATGATGAACTGACGCTGAATCAACTGCGCTATGTAACCGATGGGCTCAGGGCCCGCAATTATGAGCCTCGCGAACTGCATCTTTCCAATTTGGAAACGGAACTGGGGGCCGATGATGTGGTGATTGCCATTGCCCCCAGCAAGGATCTTTCCGAAGCGGAATATGAGCATATGAAGGCCTTCCTGGCTACCGGCGGCAGGCTGTATTATGCCTCCAATTATGTTTCTGGTGCGCTGCCCTATTTTGATATGCTGCTGGCCCTGTATGGGCTGGAGGTGGATAAGGGATTGCTGGTGGAGGATATGGGCTATGTGGAATACTACTACCGCAATCAGCTTTATCTGATGCCGGATATTCATTTGACCGCTGAAGATGCGGATATAAATGCTGCGGCTGGCTTTGAGCGGGGGGATTATGTGGTACTGCCCCAGAGCCAGGCCATTCGGGTGACCCCGATGCGGGAAATGGGGGTGCAGTATGAAACGATGCTCACCACCTCTCCCGGAGCGTATATCAAGAGCAAGCTGACCCAGACGTCCACCCTGAACCGGGAAGCGGAGGATGAGACGGGCACCTTCCCCATGGCCGTTGCCATGCAAAAGAATCAGGGGAATGGGGCGGATACGCGGATTTATGTTATCGGAAATGCTCTGTTCCTGATGGATAGCAGCCTCTTTACCGCCTATGATAACGGCGAATTGCTGTATTCGCCCCTGAATTGGCTGGTTGGCGGCGGCGAATCTGTGCAGGTGCCCGGAAAGAGCATGGGCTCCTACGTGCTCAGGATGCCCAGCAATACCGTCTATCACATTCTGACGATCGCTGTGATCGGCGTGATCCCGGCCGTGCTGCTGATCGGCGGCATGATCATCTGGCGCAGGAGGAGGCATCTGTAATGGATGAAAAGAAAAACCGTCCCCTGATGGATAGTGCGGAATCGCTGACCGGCAGCCGCAGTAAAGGGAAATCCCGCCTTCCTGTGTTCCTGGTGCTTGGCATTGCTGCCGTCGTTTGCATCGGCGGCCTGCTGATGATGCTGGGCGGCAAGCAGCCTGCCCAGGATGATTCTGCCCCTTCTCTGGAGCTTGTGCAGCTTGCGGCAGCGGATGTGCGGAGCATTGAGATCGCCGTTCGTCAGAATCGCTATACTCTGCTTTGTGACGGTGGCGATGGATACCAGATCCAGGGGAAAGAGGAATTTGCTGTGGATGGCAGCCTTGCCCGCCGCATCATTGCCCAGAGCGTCAATCTGAAAGCCCAGAGCATCATTCAGGAGAAGGCTGCGGATCTGAAGGAATACGGCCTGGCATCGCCCCAGGGAAAGATCACCATTCAGACTGCAGATGGGAAAAAGGTAACGATTTTCATCGGGGATCAATCCCCGGTATCCAGCTACTATGCCTGTATGGACGGGCAGAAAACGGTATATGCCCTGGCGCCGACCGTGGCCCAGGCACTGATGCAGCCCCTTGAAAACCTGCATGCGGTGGAAACCCCCACCATTGCCGAGCCTTATGCCCCTGCTTATCTGCGGATTACATGGCCGGAAGAAAATCAGAAGCGGGGAATGCAGACGCTGGAAATTCAAAAGCAGCCCCGTAAGGATATTGGCATCGGTGCATCCAATTATCTGATGACCCAGCCCATTACCTATGACGTGGATGTGGCTGCTTTGGCTGCCCTGGTGGAAAATATCGCAGGGATCAAAGCGGAGCACTATGCCGGGGATAGGATGCTTGAAAGCGATTTCGGCATGGGGAAAGCCATCGAAATAGTTCTCCGTGATACGGCGGGCACAGAAGTAAGCATGGCCATCGGGGAAAAGACCGGTGATCAGCAGTATCTGCGGTTCAATCAGGAAAGCGCAGTATATACAATTGCGGCAGAAAAGCTTTCTTTCCTGAATGATATTACGCTGGCCGGCTGCATGGATCGCTTTGTTCATCTGGTGAGCATTGATAAAGCAGAGGAAATCACCGTTTCTGCCAAAGGACGCACGGATATCATCCGTCTTCTGCGCCAGCAGGATCAGACCGTGTATACCGTCAATGATCACAAAGTGGATGAAAGCGCCTTCAAAGGCTTTTATCAGGAATTGTGCGTGCTGATGGCCAATGGCGTTGTGATGGATGCAGAAAATCTGGGGGATCCGGAAATCGTGATTCATTTTGATCTTGCCGGCGATGCTGCGCTCCATGCGGAATTTATCAGCTTCGACCGGGAAAGCTATGCCGTCAGACGGGATGGAGATACCCACGTCTATGTGCAGAAGAATAAGCTGGATCAATTGCTGGAAAAGATGTATGCCCTTTCTGCAGCCGATCAGGCAGAAGAAAAATAACTGAAGATACAGGAAATGCAAAACGATATCAAAAAAGACTGACGCAGCCTGCGCCAGTCTTTTCATTTGGATTCATATGGATTATTTGCTCGGGACCAGATCGGATGTGCCAAAGCCAGAAATGCTGGTGGTCTGGCGGACGTTGCGGGTGGATTTATTCAGCATTTCCCCCATGAACATCAGCGCCACCGTGCCGCCGCCGTCCAGATTGAAGCCTTCCACTACGCCTTTTTCCATCATTTTATCTGCCAGCCAGGTGAGATAGACGCCCTTGGAATCATTGGTGCGTCCCTTGGCCACCAGCAGGAAATAATGATGGGGTTCGATCATGCCGATGGAGCAGCGGGGCTCATGGTAGGTGTAGTATTCTTTCCGCAGCATATATTCGCTCAGCTGTCCGTTCTCCACCAGGATGGGGCCGAAGGCATAGGTATTCACAACCCCCATATCCAGATATTCCTGGGCGGTGTGGGCATCGCTCTTGAAGGTTTTCATGCTACCGTCTTCAAATACTGCCAGCACCTCCAGATTGGGGAATTTGCCCTGGCCGTCTTGGAAAGTATAATCCTTGATGATTTTTCCGTTGCGGACGATGACGCCGGGGCGTATACCGCCATTCCAGCGATCGCCGAAATGATCATCGGTGATAGCCAGCACTACTTTATTTTCCCGGGCTAGATCCAGGGGATTCTCATAGCCCTTTCCAGGGTTTTTGCTGGTGGGATTGGAAAGATAGGCGGTCATGGGGGTTTCTTCCGAAGTGCGGATATCCCCTTCAAACCAGACCTGCGTATTCTTTTTGTCCGTCCAGCGCTGAAGATCAATGGCGAGGGAGGAGGTGATATAGATCCAGCGGCCGTCATCTGCATCCACATGCACGAATTCTTCAATTTCCGCTTCCGGGGACAGGAAGCCTTCTTCTGTAAGGGGCGGCAGATCCACTTCCTTCTTGGGCCCCTGAGGAGGAATGGGGGTGGGGGCCGGCGTGGGCACAGGGGAGGGCTTGGGGGCGGTGTCGGTGGGGATGCAGTTGCCGGAGAAAATCAATTCCTGCAGTTCAGGGGTGGCAATGCCTGTTTCCTCCAGGCCGTTGTTCTTTTGCAGCTGCTTTACCCGTTCCACAGTGGTGGCATTGTAGTAGTTGGAAAGGTTTTTGTTATTGAAGTAGCCCAGCCAGTACATGGCCTGCTTCAGCCGCATCACATCGGCCCCTTCGGAACCGTTTTTCAGTGTTCGGTATTCATTTTCTGCAGCCAGGGCGGTGGAGCACAGCAGGATCAGGATCAGGGCGATTGCTGCCAGAAAAAGTGGTTTCTTATTTCGCATTCTTTACCTGCCCCCACAGTGTATTGTACACGGTCAGGAAAGTATCGGGGATATCATGGAACCATTCGCAGCGTTCGATAACGTCCTGGGCAGGATTGATGGTGGAATTGGCGGTGTAATCTTCGCCCATCAGCTCGATGGCAGCGGAATTGGGGGAGGAATACCAGATATATTCGCAGTTCATCTTGGCGATTTCGGGCCGGCAGAGGAAATCAATCAGTTTTTCAGCATTTTCCTTATTCTTGGCGGTGGCGGGGATGACCATGGGATCTACCCAGATGTTGCTGCCTTCCTTGGGAACGGCATAGGCCAGATCTTCGTTGAGTTCCATGGCGTAGAGGGCGTCACCGCTCCACATGACGGCCAGGGCAGCTTCGCCGGCGGCCATTTTATCTTTGATTTCATCCACGCCGTAGGCCTTGACCAGCTTCTTCTGCTGCACCAGCTTATCGGTAGCGGCCTTCAGCTCCACCAGATTGCGGGTATTCATGGAATAGCCCTGATACTTCAGGGTGAGGCCCATGGTATCCCGCAGGGAATCCATCATGAAAATATTGTTGGCATATTTTTCGTTCCACAGGATGCCCCAGGAATCCACAGGCTCATCCACCATCTTGGTGTTATACAGGATGCCCACGGTGCCCCACATGAAGGGCACGGAGTATTTGTTATCGGGGTCGTAGCCGGGATTCATCAGCCACTGGGAGGTATATTTGGAATTGGGGATGTTATCAAAATTCAGTTCGCTGATCAGGCCTTCTGCAATCATCCGCTCCACGCAGTAATCGGAGGGAAATACCAGATCGTAGGCGCCGGGGCTGACCCGCACCTGCACCATCATATCTTCATTGGTGGTAAAATACATCTTGTTCACTTTGATGCCAGTTTCGGCGGTGAACATATCAAAAACGCTTTCATCCATGTAATCATACCAGTTGTATACGTTGACCACTTCTTCTGCGGCGGCGTTGGACACCACCAGCATGGAGCAGCAGAGGATGAGCGCCAGAACCAGAGAAAGCTTTTTCATTGATGTACCTCCAATTATTTTTTTATTTCGTCCTTGCTGGAGCGCCGGTTCACCACCAGCAGCAGCGCAAGCAGGGATACAAACATCAGGGCGGAGAGGGCGTTCATGGTGGGCTTGATGCCCAGCTTGGCCTGGGAATAGATCAGGGTGGAAAGATTCTGCACCAGGGGGCTGGTGGTAAAATAGCTGACGGTGAAATCATCCAGGGAGAGGGTAAAGGCCAGCATGGCACCGGTGATCACCCCGGGCATGATTTCGGGCAGAATGACATGGAACAAGGCATAGGTGGGGGTGGCGCCCAGATCCAGGGCAGCTTCATAGCTGTGCTTGTTCATCTGCTTCAGCTTGGGAAGAACAGACAATATGACGTAGGGCACGTCGAAGGTGACATGGGCCAGCAGCATCGTCCAGTATCCCCGTTCCACCTTAGTGAAGATGAACAGCAGCATCAGGGAAATACCCGTTACAATATCCGGCATGGTCATGGGGATATTGGTCAGCGTCATCATCATGGATTGGGGCCGCTTCTTCATGGCATGAATGCCGATGGCGGCCAGGGTGCCCAGCACGGTGGAAACGATGGCGGCCAGCACCGCGATGGAGACCGTCACATACAAGGCCTGCATGATGGCGGCGTCATTGAACAATTCCTGATACCAGCGGAAGGAAAATCCCTCCCAGTGGGCGCGGCTCTTGCCGGCATTGAAGGATTGCACGATCAGAACAATGATGGGCACATACAGGAAGAACAGGATGATGGAAAGATAGAAGCGCTTGATAAATTTCATCATATCATGCTGCCCCCCTCTCCATCAGGATCCACTTTCCTGAGCAGCCCCAGGCTGAGCAGGATCAGAACCATCATCAGCAGGGAAAGGGCGCTGCCCACATTCCAGTTATTGGCGGTAAGGAAGGTGCGTTCGATCAGATCGCCAAACATTTCCGTGCTGCCGCCCCCCAGGAGACGGGGGATAAAGAAGGTGGTGACCGCAGGCATGAAGACCATGGTGATACCCGATACCACCCCGGGCAGGGAAAGGGGAAGGGTCACCTTGTAGAAGGTGCGCCATTTATTGCATCCCAGATCCATAGCGGCTTCGGAAAGCTTGTAATCCATTTTATTGAGCACATTGTAAATGGGGAAGACCATGAAGGGCAGATAGTTATATACCATGCCCAGCAGCACTGCGCCGGAATTATACATCAGCTTTACCGGCCCGAGGCCGAACCAGCCCAGCACCTGATTGATCAGGCCGGTATCTTCCAGGATGCTCATCCATGCGATGGTGCGCAGCAGGAAATTCATCCACATGGGGATTACGAACAGGATGACCAGGGTGGACCCCAGTTTGAATTCCCGGTCCGCCATGATATGGGCGGTGGGATAGCCCAGCACCAGGCAGATGATGGTGCAAAGGAAGGCCATCCACAGGGAATAAATCAGCGTATCCACATTCACCGTGCCCCGGCCAAGGCCCAGATCTTCGGCGGTGAAGCCCATTTCCAGATACATTTCCAATTCCGGGCCCATAGTTTTCCGGGCGTCGTAATTGCTGTCCCAGAAATTTTTGAAATTATCCAGTGTGAATTGGCCATTCACATCGGTAAAGGCATAATAGGCGATCAGGATGCAGGGAACCACCGTGAACAGAATGATCCACAGGGTATAGGGGGAGGCGAAGATGGGGCGCTTCAGGCCGTGATTTCTTTTGAAATAGGCTACCAGCAGCCCAATGAATGCCGCAAACCCCGCCAGCATCGCCCAGATGCCCCAAGCCGGAATTTGCAGATTGTTCATTTGCCCAGTTCCTCCTTCATGGGATGCATGATATGGATATTGAAGGGAACCACGGAGATGCCCACCCGGCTGCCTTCCGGCTGCATGGTGGTGGAATGCACCTTCCAGGTGGAGTGGCCCGCATCGATCATCATTTCATAATGCACGCCCTTGAAAAGAACGGATTTCACCACGCCGGTCACCTGGCCCACGTCTTCGCCCACCAGCAGGATATCTTCGGGGCGGATGACCACATCCACCGGTTTATCTTCGCCGAAACCGCCGTCCACGCAGGGGAAATCGGCGCCGCAGAAATGCACCAGCTCATCCCGTACCATGGTGCCGGAGAAAATATTGCTTTCCCCGATGAAATCGGCTACGAAGGCATTCTTGGGCTCGTCATAGATGGATTTGGGGGTGCCGATCTGCAGGATGTGGCCGCCCCGCATGACCACGATGGTATCAGACATGGTCAGGGCTTCTTCCTGATCGTGGGTTACGTAGAGGAAGGTGATGCCCAGGCGCTGCTGCATGGATTTGATTTCCAGCTGCATTTCCTTGCGCAGCTTCAGATCCAGGGCGCCAAGAGGCTCATCCAGAAGCAGCACTTCCGGTTCATTGACCAGTGCCCGGGCGATGGCAATGCGCTGCTGCTGCCCGCCGGAGAGGGAATCCACGCTGCGCTTGCCGTAGCCGGAAAGATTCACCAGATCCAGCATTTTATCCACTTTCCGTTCGATTTCATCCTTGGGCGTCTTTTTCAGCTTCAGCCCGAAAGCGATATTATCCTTTACATTCAGATGGGGGAAGAGGGCGTATTTCTGGAATACGGTATTCACCCGCCGCTTGTAGGGGGGCAGGGCGGTAATATCCTGGCCGTCAAAAACGACCCGGCCGTGATCGGGGGTTTCAAAGCCGCCGATGATGCGCAGCGTGGTGGTTTTTCCGCAGCCGGAGGGGCCCAGCAGGGTAACAAATTCCTTTTTGCGGATATACAGATTGATATCGGAAAGGACGGTGACGCCGTCGTATTCCTTGCTAATATGCTCCAGATTAATCAGGCGTTGCTCTTCCATAAGGCAGGCCCTCCGTTCATCAGAAATTAGGCGGGTTGGAAACCCAGATAAACTTGGCGGGGCGTTTTCCGCCGTTTACGATGGAGTGGGGCGCATTGGGATGCAGGCAGAAGCTTTCCCCGGTGCGTACTTTATGCTGCTTGCCGCCGATGAGCAGGGTGACCGTGCCGGAAAGCACATAGCCGAATTCCTCACCTTCGTGGGGGGGCATTTCCTGGGTCTGCCCGCCTTCGCCCAGTTCCACCAGGATGGGCTCCATCTCGTTTTTCTGGGCGGAAGGGATCAGCCAGGTGATGCTGCCCTTCAATTGCTCCTCATCCTCTTTCACAAACATATCGCCCTGGGAATATACGGGCTTTTCCGCCACTTTTTCAGAAAAAAATTCCTGCAGATTGCTGCCCAGGCATTCCAGCATATCCGTCAATGTGGCGATGGAGGGGGAGGCCAGATCCCGTTCTACCTGCGAAATGAACCCCTTGCTCAATTCGCACCGGTCGGCCATCTCTTCCTGGGTCAGATTTCTCTGCAGACGAAGCCGTCTCAGCTTTTCGCCGATATTCATCTGTTCCGCTCCTTCCCGCTTGATAAGTTTACTTTTACTAAACCAAAGGTGACTTTCGCAGGTTTAGAATTACTAAACAACGAAACATAAAACATTAAACCATATTGAGCACTGATTGTCAATATATTTGCGTAAAAATTTTCCCGAAAAAGGGGAAAATGGCGCATAACGAAGGGCTTTGAGGGGACGTGGCCGGATAAAAGGGAAAACGGCGAAATAGAGGAAGGAAAAACAGGCAGATTTATCAAAGAAAGAAGGAAAAAACTTTTCGGTTTTTGGTATTCCTTATGTTTTCCCTCTTGCGTTTTTTTCAAAATCATGTATAATATAAAAGCCGTGTATGACTGGCGGGTCCCGTGCGATGTTGAGATGTGAACCCTGTCAGGTCCGAAAGGAAGCAGCAGTAAGCATTATAGACGTGTGCTGCGGCCAAGCCTGTCGGTCATACGCGGTTTTTTTATCAATACCGATCTTAAGCACAAATGCATCATCTTCAGGCGGTTTCCGTCCTGCCGTTGCCTTGCTTCAGTCAATGTAGCGCTGCTACGATTTCCTCCGCACGGCTTAAACAGGATAAAATCCATTCCGGATCTGTGTTCATTTTTGCATGCGATTGGTATTTTAGGCTTATCTGATCACGTAAACGGAGGAAAATGATATGTGGATGTGGGAATTGCCGGAATGTTTGAATCAGGATGCTGAAATTGCCAAGGCCATTCAGGAAGAATGTGCCCGCCAGGAAGCCCATATCGAATTGATTGCCTCTGAAAATTTCGTTTCTCCTGCGGTGATGGCCGCCATGGGCAGCCCGCTCACCAATAAATATGCGGAAGGCTATCCGGGACGGCGCTATTACGGCGGCTGCGGCTGCGTGGATGTGGTGGAAAAGATCGCCATTGAACGGGCAAAGAAGCTCTATGGCGCGGATCATGCCAATGTACAGCCCCACAGCGGATCCCAGGCCAATATGGCGGTGTATTTTGCCCTGCTCAATCCCGGTGATACAGTGCTGGGCATGAGCCTCAATAACGGCGGCCATCTTACCCATGGCAGTCCCGTCAATATCTCTGGTAAGTATTTCCATTTTGAATCTTATGGCATTGATCCTAAAACGGAAGAGATCAATTATGATGAGGTGCGTCGCATCGCCCTTGCCTGTAAGCCCCGGATAATCGTGGCTGGTGCCTCTGCCTATGCCCGTACCCTGGATTTTGCTGCTTTCCGGAAAATTGCCGATGAAGTGGGCGCCTACCTGATGGTGGATATGGCCCATATCGCTGGTCTGGTTGCTGCTGGCTGCCATCCTTCTCCCGTGCCTTATGCGGATGTGGTTACCACCACCACCCATAAGACCCTGCGGGGCCCCCGGGGCGGCCTGATCCTGTGTAAAGAGGGGCTGGCAAAGGCTATTGATAAAGCCATTTTCCCCGGCATCCAGGGCGGCCCGCTGGAGCATGTGATCGCCGCCAAGGCCATCTGCTTCCAGGAGGCGCTGCAGCCTGAATTCATCGAATATCAGCAGCAGATCGTTAAAAACGCCAAAGCGTTGGAAAATGCCCTGCGGGAAAACGGGGTGAAGATGGTATCTGATGGCACGGATAATCATCTGTTGCTGCTGGATCTGTGTGATACTCCTGTCAGTGGCCGGGATCTGGAAACCTGGCTTGGCATGGCCAATATCACCGTTAATAAGAATATGGTGCCCCGGGATCAGCGCAAGCCTGCCGAGACCAGCGGTATCCGCATCGGCACCCCGGCCGTTACCACCCGCGGCCTGAAGGAAAAGGAAATGGTATTGATTGCCGGCTGGATTGCCCGGATCCTCAGGGAGGGGGAGGCTGCCGTCCCCGCTGTGAAAGAAGCAGTGGCCGCCCTGATGGCAAATTATCCTTTGTATTGATTATAAAACGGTCTGCTGCAGGATTGTGCAGCAGGCCGTTTTCTATGAATTGCGATAAAAATGGGAGAGCATTTCGCTCTCCCATGATTTTTGTTCTGATTAAGCGCCTGCCGGGAAATCGCCCTGATACAGTCGGCGCAGGGTGGCGGTGCCGGCAATGCCATCCACCTCCAGGCCCTTTACGCGCTGGAAGGATTTGACGGCATTCTCGGTGCCTTCGCCGAAGTAACCGTCGGTGGCGCCGTTATAATAGCCCTGATTCTTCAGCTCACGCTGCAGCCGTTCGACCAGCGTGCCATAATGGCCGCGCTGCAGGGTGACATAGATCACCTGGCCGTCCGGGGGCGGGGTGACCAATACGTAGGTATTGGCGGGCAGGGGGGTACGGGTAGGCCGGGGGGTGATAGCAGGCCTGGGGGTATTGGTGCGCCGGGGGGTAGAGGTTACCTTGGCATTGGCGGCAGATGCGGTCTTGGCTTTATCGCTGAACAGGGTGTTCAGGGTGCTGCTGCCGGCGCTGCCATCCACGCTCAGGCTGTGGGCACGCTGGAAGGACTTTACCGCTTCTACTGTGCCGGAGCCGTAATCACCATCCACATTGCCCTTATAATAGCCCAGGGCCTTCAGCCGGGTCTGCAGGGCGCGGACGGAATCGCCGTCATCCCCGTTGCGTAGCGTTACGCCGATGACGCCGGAAACGGTGGAGGTGGAACGGGCGGAGGAGGAATACAGGGCCTTGAGGGTTTCGGGGCCGGCCACGCCGTCATAATAGCTGCAGTTGCGCTTCTGGAAAGCGATGACGGCGGCCTCGGTGGCGGCATCAAAGGTGGCATTGGCTTTGCCAGCCAGATAGCCCAGGGAAATCAGCCGTTCCTGCATCTGACGCACCTTGGAACTGGTGTCGCCCTTGCGCAGGAAGGTGCTGGTATCATAGGTGGGGGTAGCGGTCGCCTTGGGAGTGGGCTTGGCGGTGGGCTTGGCCGTCTGACGGGCAGTGGACAGCTTCTGCAGGGTATACTTGCCCACCTTACCGTCTACCTCCAGACCATACTGCTCCTGGAAACGCTTGACGGCACTTTCGGTGCCTTCGCCGAAATCACCGTCCACGCTGCCCTTATAGAATCCCAGATCCTTCAGGCGGCGCTGCACGGTTTTTACATCCTCGCCCTTGGCGCCCAGCTTCAAGGAGCCCTGAGGGGTGGGGGAGGGCGTGGGATCATCGGGGGGCGGGGTAAGGGTATTGGTTTCGGGCCGGTTGATGGTATTCAGCGGGGCCACGGTATACCAATTATTCTGAACAGGGGGATTGGTGGAAGCGGGGAGCGTAGGCAGGGATACCATGCCGCCGTTATTGCCGCTGTTATCGATAAATTGGGTGGGATTGACCGTCGGCTTGGGCGTAGAGGGATTATAGGTGGGGAATTCCGGGTAATTGCCGGTGTTGTTGGCCGGAATATTCTCGGGCTGCACAACGCAGCCACTGAGGATCAGCGGCACACAGAGCAGCAGACAGGCCAGCGCCAACTTCAGAAGACGGCTCTTTTTCATGGGACATCCTTCCTTCCAATCAGTGCATTCCTCTGGGGGGAATCATGCACCCTCTGCATATATAGACGAAGAAAAGGGGGCATTTGTTCCCGATCTTTTGGAAAGTTATTCAAAAATTTATCTTCACCGGCATAATGCCAGGTTTGAAATCCTGCTTTTTCGGCGCCCTGGATATTGGGAAGCAGATCGTCGATAAACAGGGATTTTTCCGGGGACAGATGATAGCGTTCCGCAATCAGGCGGAAGATGGCAGGATCAGGCTTGGCCAATTTTTCGACGGCGGATACCACGGCCCCATCCAGCTGCTGCAGAAAGGGAAAAATCCTGCAGGCGTTGGAAAAGGAGGGCTCCGGGAAATTGGTGAGGGCATACAGGCGCTTGCCCATGGCCTTCAGCCGGGGAATCAGGCGGGAAAGGGGCATGGGATGCATGGTTTCCGGGAAATGGTGCAGAATATGGATGATCTGCGGCCATTCATCGGGCAGCCCGGCAATCTGGGCAATGCGCCTGGCAATTGCCTCATTGCTTTCGATGCCCCGGTCGAATGCGCCCCATCGGTATTCCGGGCCGAACAGGGCATCCCGCAGCGGAGCGCGGACAGCCTCCGGCAGAAGGGTGCATATCCGTTCGGGGGAATAGGTCAGCAATACATTCCCTACATCGAATATGATGGCGTCTGCTTTGATTAACCTGTCATCCATAAGCATAATCCTCCACGTATCATAGCATACCATAAAATCGCCCCGAATACAATCACTTTTCTGCCGACAAATTCAAGCAAATTTAAAGAAAATTTAATTTTTTCTCTTGACAGGCGGAGAAAATATGGTTAAAATAAATCGAAGGTCAAAGAAAGTCAATAATCAATGACTTCAAAACCTTACTTTATCTGAAAAGAGGGATGCGATTTGTCCGATTCTGCATATACGCAAAAATCCATGGAAACCATTCAGCTGGCCCAGCGCCTGGCAGGGGAAAGGGCCCATCAGCAATTGGAGCAGGTCCATCTGCTTTCTGCGCTGCTTGCACAGCCGGAGGGATTGATTGCCCAGCTGCTGAGCAAGATGGGAGTAAATGCCCGGGAAATAGGCCGGGATGCCGAAACTCTTTTGCAAAAGCTGCCTGCAGTACGTGGCCTTTCCCGTGAAGAGGGCAAGGTGTATATCTCCAATGATCTGGATAAAGCGCTCAGGGCCGCCCATGATGAAGCCGGACGGATGAAGGATGAGTATATTTCCGTAGAGCATCTGTTCCTTGGCCTGCTGAAGGCGCCGGATAGGGAGATAAGCCAATTGCTAAAGCGGCAGGGCGTTACGGAAGGGGAATTTTTAAAGGCCCTCTCTGCCGTCCGCGGCGCCGCCCGGGTGACCAGCGATCATCCGGAGGAAACCTATGATGCCCTCAAGAAATACGGATCCGATCTGGTGGAACTAGCCCGGAAGGGCAAGCTGGATCCGGTGATCGGCAGGGATCAGGAAATCCGTAATGTGATCCGCATTCTTTCCAGAAAAACCAAGAATAATCCTGTTCTCATCGGTGAGCCCGGCGTGGGTAAAACCGCCATTGCGGAGGGCCTGGCCCTGCGCATCGTTCGGGGGGATGTGCCGGACAGCCTGAAGGATCGCTCCGTTTTCTCCCTGGATATGGGGGCACTGATTGCCGGCGCCAAATTCCGTGGGGAATTTGAGGAAAGGCTTAAGGCGGTGCTGGCAGAAATCAAGAAGAGCGAAGGGAAGATTTTGCTCTTTATCGATGAACTGCATACCATTGTGGGGGCCGGAAAAACCGACGGCGCCATGGATGCAGGCAATCTGCTCAAGCCCATGCTGGCCAGGGGCGAACTGCACTGCATCGGCGCCACCACCCTGGATGAATACCGTAAGTATGTGGAAAAAGACGCCGCCCTGGAGCGCCGCTTTCAGCCGGTGCTGGTCAATGAACCTACCGTGGAGGATACCATTTCCATCCTGCGGGGGCTGAAGGAACGCTATGAGGTATTCCACGGCGTAAAGATCCAGGATGGGGCGCTGATTGCCGCTGCCACCCTTTCCAACCGGTATATTACCGATCGATTCCTGCCGGATAAGGCCATCGACCTGGTGGATGAGGCCTGCGCCCTGATCAGGACAGAAATGGATTCCATGCCCACGGAATTGGATGATATCCGCCGGCGCATCATGCAGCATGAAATTGAGGAAGCAGCCCTGAAAAAGGAAATCGATCCCCTGTCTCAGGAGCGGCTTGCCATTCTGCGCAGGGAATTATCCGATATGCAGGATCAGTTCAAGGAAATGCACAGCCGCTGGGAAAATGAAAAAAATGAAATTGGCAAGGTGCAAAAGCTCAGAGAGGAAATTGAAAGGATCCACGCTGAAATTGAGCAGGCGGAAAGAAAATATGATCTTTCCCGGGCAGCGGAGCTGAAATATGGAAAGCTGCCCCAGCTGAAGGCCCAATTGGAAGAAGCGGAAAAGGAAAGCAAATCCCCCGATGCTACCCTGCTCCGGGATAAGGTGACGGAAGAGGAAATTGCCCGTATTGTCTCCCGCTGGACGGGTATCCCGGTAAGCAAACTGGTGGAAGGGGAAAGGGAAAAGCTGCTGCGCCTTCCCGAAGTGCTCCATCAGCGTGTGATCGGCCAGGATGAAGCGGTGCAGCTTGTCAGCGAGGCCATCCTCCGCTCCCGTGCCGGAGTGGCGGATGAAAACCGGCCCATCGGTTCCTTCCTGTTCCTGGGGCCTACCGGCGTGGGCAAGACGGAATTGGCCAAGACCCTGGCGGAGGCGCTTTTTGATGACGAAAAGAACCTGGTGCGCATCGATATGACGGAGTATATGGAGAAATTCTCCGTATCCCGCCTGATTGGCGCTCCTCCCGGCTATGTGGGCTATGAGGAGGGGGGACAGCTTACCGAAGCGGTGCGCCGCCATCCCTATTCCGTGGTGCTCTTTGATGAAATGGAAAAGGCCCATCCGGATGTATTCAATATTCTTCTGCAGATTCTGGATGACGGCAGAGTAACCGACAGCCAGGGCAGAACGGTGGATTTCAGAAATACCATCCTGATCATGACCAGCAATCTGGGATCCGCCCAGATCCTGGAAGGCATTGACGGAGACGGCATGCTGTCCGAGCGGGCAAAAGCATCGGTGCAGGCCCTGCTGCGCAGCCATTTCCGGCCGGAATTCTTAAATCGCATCGATGATACGGTGATCTTTACCCCTCTTGGCCGGGATCAGGTGCGGAAAATTGTGGATCTGCTGCTGGCAAGGCTGCAAAATCGCCTGAAGGAAAAGCAGCTTTCCCTCCGTTTGACTGATGCTGCCCTGGACCGGCTGATGGAACTGGGCTATGATCCCGTTTACGGCGCCCGGCCCATGAAGCGGGTGATCCAGGGAAAGATTGAAACGCTGGCGGCAAGGAAGCTGATCGCCGGGGATATTCTGCCCGGGCAGACCATCCTGATCGACGCCGCCGATCCCGGGGATTTTAAGGCAATGATTGAATAAAAAATACCGGCAGTCTGATTCAGACTGCCGGATTTTTATGGCTGATTGCAATAATATCGGATGGCCTTTTCAGCAAAGGCAGCCGTACCCGGGCCGCCGGCCTGATCGATGCTTTTTTCCATCCGGGGATCCTGGATATACATCTGTCCCAGACTGAAAAGGATTTCCTTTGTGCTGGGAAAGAAGTTTTCTGTGATCAGGGCTTGCAGGACACGGATTTTTTTCTGCACGCATTCTGCCTCAGGGGGCAGATGCTGCATGCCGCCCAATTCCGTAAACAGTGCCATCAGGGCATCGGCCCCCTCTTTAAAAGAATGCCCTGCTTTTTCCTTTTGCTGATAGGCCTGCCAGGCGTCAGTATGGCCCCATTTATCCTCGGCTTCCTGGCGATATGAATTTTCTTTTTCCGGATGATGCATGGAGATGTCTCCTTTCCGCTTATTCTTTCAGCATGCTCAGTGCATCGGCTTCAATTCGTTTTCCCTGGGCCTGGAATCGATCCAGGGCTTCCATCAGCAGGGCCTGATCCTCCGGGGAGGCATATTGCTCATCCCCTTGCTGCCAATCTGGCATAGCCAGGTGATCAGCCGGCAATCCCCCCGAAAGGAATGAATGGTTTTCATGGCCCGGTAAAAGGTTTCCTGGGTTAAATCCTCTGCCAGCTTTTCATCATGGCACAGGCTTTGCAGATACAGATAGACGGGGCGGGCGTATTCCTGATAGATTTCGTTCATGCTGGCGCCCTTGTCCATCCCTTTTCCCCCCTTTCACCTTATTTGTCATGAAAAGCCAGTTTTCGTTACAGGATAAAAGAAAAATCAAAAATAATTTATCAGGATCCGTTTGGAATTGATTTGTATTATGCTCAGGGAAACAAGCTGATTGAATTGCGTTTAGCAATACTCTGGAGTAGTTTTCTTTGGGAGAGCGCGAGAGGGGATTTCTTTTTCAAAAGAAATCCCCTCTCGCACTATATCTTCACATTATTTCATCAATTTCACCAGCACGGCCTTCTGGGCGTGGAGGCGATTTTCGGCTTCGTCAAAGATTTCATTGGCATGGGCTTCGAATACCTTGGCGGTGATTTCCTCTTCCCTGTGGGCGGGCAGGCAATGCATCACCATGGCGTCAGGCTTGGCGGCGGCCATGACGGCATCATTGATCTGATAGCCCCGGAAAGCGGCCTCACGGACGGCCTTTTCTTCTTCCTGGCCCATGGAGGCCCATACGTCGGTGTAGAGGGCGTCGGCATCCCGGGCGGCCTTCATCACATCTTCGGTGCACAGGAAATCGCCGTTTTCCTTGGCCCAGGCCATGATTTCGGGATCGGGCTGATATTCCTTGGGGCATGCGATGGCCACCTTGATGCCCATAATGATGCAGCCTACGATCAGGGAATTGGCCATATTGTTGCCATCGCCGATAAAGCAGAATTTCAGCCCTTCCAGCTTGCCCTTGTATTCCCGCATGGTCATCAGATCGGCCAGCACCTGGCAGGGATGGCAATAATCGGTGAGGCCGTTGATAACGGGGATGGTGCCGTATTCGGCCAGGGCCTCTACCTCCGCCTGATCAAAGGTGCGGATCATGATGCCGTCCAGATACCGGGAGAGCACCCGGGCGGTATCCTGGATGGGCTCGCCCCGGCCGATCTGCAGATCCCGGGGGGAGAGGAACAGGGCGCTGCCGCCCAGCTGATACATGCCCGCCTCAAAAGAGACACGGGTGCGGGTGGAGGATTTCTGGAAAATCATGCCCAGGGTTTTGCCGGCCAGGTGGGGATGGGGAATGCCGTTCTTTTTTTCATATTTCAATTGATCGGCCAGATCCAGAATTTCGGTGATTTCCTGCCGGGAAAGATCCTGCAGCTTCAATAAATGCTTCATACATAAATCTCCTTAAAAAAATGGAACAGCATTGATTGTATGCTGAAAAGCTGCATATGTCAAGGGAGAAATGGATGATTATGCAGAAAAAATACCGTCCGGGCGGACGGTATTTAATGAAAACATATTATTGTTCGGAATTTTCTGGTTGTACCAATCCCCGGAACAGGGCAATTTCATATACGCCCTGGGCCATGCCCTCTGCCAGCCATTGCTGATATTCAGGGGTGGCCAGCTTGATATCCTCTTCCGGATTGGACATAAAGCCCATCTCCACCAGGAAGCAGATCATCTTGGCCCAGTTGTTGCCCACAAACTGATCATTGATACGCACCCGGCCGGTGGCTTCCGTCAGTTCATAGCCCAGCCGGTTTTTCATGGCGTTGATCAGCAATTCTCCCATATGCCGGTAGGTATCAGGATCGGCTACAGCCCGGGCGTAATCGGAATTCCGGGGGACGTAGACAGAAATGCCCTGGGTTTTCCGATTCTCCCGGAGATCGCAATGAAGCCGCAGCATAATGTGGGCGCCCCCCTCTTCGGCAATGAGGCTGCGATCCAGATTGGAAAGAAACGTATAGGGCTCCTCCCGGGTCAGGAAAACCGTAGCGCCCTGGCGGAGCAATTCATCCCGCAGCTTTACCGCTGCTTCCATCGTAACGATAAATTCCTTGCGCAGGGTGACAACGCCCTGGGCCATACCGGAAGTGCCTTTGATATAACCGGTCAGGCCGGGGCCGGCGGGCGTCCTGACGGCCTTTCCAAATTCCTGATGCCCGGGATCGATGCACACGATCACGCCGGAAAGGGGCAGGGAAACATCGCCGCTGTATTGGCCTTCTTCGTTGCATAATACCAGCCGTCCTGTTTCGGAAGGCGTGCTGTACCACAGGATGCTGAAATCCTCTCCGGGCAGGGAATAGGCATAGGAAAAGCCCCTTTCATAGGGGGTTAATTCCAGCTTCATGGCGGCCTGGGATGTTGATAAGGGGGTAAGAGAGCAAAGGAAAATTATCAGCAACATACAGGAAAAAACTGCTGGCTCCTCATAAAAATCACCTTCCAATCAAATGTTCGGATGACGGGAATCACGGATCTAAATTATTTTCTATAAATAGGGGAGAGTTAAAAAATCACTGATGCTTATCGATTTGGGTACACCGCTTTTTATGAATAAGGAGTATTGCGTCATCTGCTTTTTGGTTAAAAGCTCAGATATTCTGATACTGATAGCTTTGTTTAATTTCATGAAAAATCACCATCCCTATTATCAGAATGATTGTAGTATCTTCCTTTCATACGATAGTCCCTTTTAAGGAACTAATGAAAAAAAGTATCAAATAATCAGAAATTAGATGATTAAATCAATGAAAATGTCAGATTCATTGCGCATTGACTGATGATATGATAAAATGCAAGTATTCCTTTGAAAGGAGATAATTATGTATTCTGGTTCACAGAATAAAAAAAGAGCCAAGAAAGCGAATTTTCTTGGCCGGATGCTGATGCTGCTGCCGGTATCCTGTGCGATTTTTTATCCACTATATTTGGCGGCGCAATTGGATCTGGCGGAGGATACCTATACATCCCCAGCCCTGCCCGCTGCCTTTGACGGGCTGAAGGTGGCCTATATATCGGATATCCATTACGGCGCATACCTGAATGAGGCCAGGGTGATGAAGCTGGTGGAGAGGGTGAACGCACTGGCGCCGGATCTGATCATCCTGGGGGGCGATTACGGGGAGGATTCCCAGGGGGCATTGGCATTTTTCCATCTGAAGCCGGGCTTCAGGGCAAAGATTGCCACAGTGGCCGTTATGGGCAATCATGATAGAACCCTGCCGGAAAGCAACCTGCAGGCCATATCCCGGGCCATGCAGGAGGCGGGCATCCGCCCTCTGGTGAATGATGCGCTGGTGATTGAACGGGAGGGGAAAAAACTGGCCATTGCCGGTGTGGATGATTACTATAATGGGCATCCGGATTTGGAAAAGGCGGCGGCCCTGTGCCGGGATGCGGATTTTACCATTTTCGCGCCTCACACCCCGGATATTTTGCCGGAAACCTATAAAATGGCCGGGGGAATCTTTTATGATCTGGCGCTGTGCGGCCATACCCACGGCGGCCAGGTGGCCCTTTTCGGACGGGCGCTGAAATCATCCAGCGATTATGGGGAAAGATACCGTACCGGCTGGAAAAAGGAAAACGGAACAGATATCCTGATCAGCAACGGGGTGGGCACCTCTTTTCTGCCGGTGCGCCTGGGAACAAGGCCCCAGTTTCATCTGATTACCTTAAAAAGTGAATAATGAAAATTCCCGGGGGAAGCAATTGCTTCTCGCCGGGAATTTTCTCTATGTCAATTTGTATGTCAACGCCTGTAAAGGCGGCTTGGCGAAGGACGCTCAGGACGAGCGCATCCGGGATTACTTGGAAGCGGGCTTCACGATGAAAGAATCGATGGCCTGGATCAGGTGAGGGATCTGATTGTCTTCCATATCATTGGTATCCAGATACATGCTGTTCCGGGCGGAATACATCATGGCCAGGATGCCCAGGGTGGATTTGGGATCGATGCAGAATTTCTCAGACCGCAGGAGAAGCTCATTCTCAAATTCCTTGCAGATGCTGCTCAGGTGCTCAGCGGCCTTCATGGAGTCTACATGTACATGAATGGTCATTGCTCAACATCTCCTTTTCTGTGGGTTTCTTTCCTTCCCCACGATTTGCAGTGTAACAAAAAAACCGGGATTTTTCAATCCCGGAATGGTTCACAAACCTTTGATTTCAGTTTTGTGAGTGATGTACAAAATGGTTTCGGAAAATGCATTGTGCAATTAGGAACCGTTTTTGCAATGGAAAAATTTATACCTGATCAAACAGCCTGGGCATCAGCAGATCGCCGTTTTCCAGGGCAGGGCCCTGCGTGGCCATGGATTCGGAGAATTTCCGGGGCTGCCCCGGCTTTCTGCTGTCGTAGATGGCATAGGGCACAGGATTGCCGTCATGGGTGCGGGTGGTAAGCAGGGTGGGATGATCGCTGAGCAGCAGAATGCGGAAATCCGGATCAATTTCAGGCAGCTTTTCCAGCAGCGGTGCAATCACCAGCCGATCCAGGCGGCGGATGGCCTCCAGCTTCTTTTCCAGATCGCCGGCATGGGCCATTTCATCGGGGGCCTCCACATGGATGGCGGCAAAATCATCCCCTTCCTTCAGCGCCTGAAGCAGGGCATTCACCTTGCCCTCATAATTGGTATCCAGATCGCCTGTGGCCCCTTCCACCTGAGGGAAGGGCAGGCCGGCCAGATTGGCAATGCCCCATACCAGCGGCACGGCGGAAATTACCGCCCCGGCATGGTGGTATTTTTCCGGGAAGGAGGGCAGCTGCGCGGCCCTTCCGGCGCCCCAGGGCCAGATTACATTGGCGGGCAATTGCCCCCGCTGCCTGCGGGCAATATTGATGGGGTGCTGATCCAGAATGCGGTAGCTGGCCAGCATCAGATCGGTAAGCTCATTGCATAAAGCGCCCTTCGGCAGATAATCCTGCCAGGGCTCACCCAGGATATTATGGGGCTCCTTCAGGATGAATTCCCCGGCTTCCGGGGCATCAATAACGCCCACATGCCGGAAGGTGCGGCTGACAGTAATCTGCAGGGCGATCTTCCCGGCAACGGCCGCAAAATCAGGATGGGCGATCAGATCCTGCATCAGGGTTTCTGCTTCATCCCCTTCAATGCCGCCGCCGTTATGAGAAAGCATGATGCCATCCTCCACGGCGCAGAGATTGACCCGGAAGGAAACCTCCCCTTCCTTGAGCAGCACGCCCACGCCCGCTGCCTCCAGCACGCTGCGGCCGGAATAATATTTCCTGGGATCGTAGCCGAATATATTCAGAATGGCGGTATCGCTGCCGGCCGGTACCCCTTCGGGCACGGTGCGGGCAGTGCCGTGCTCGCCCCCGGCCAGGATGTTGAAATGGGGCAGATCCAGATGCTCCAGAGGGGTTTTTCCGTTCAATTGGGCCAGGCCGGTATCCGCCATGCCGTCACCGATAATCAATACGTATTTCATTGCTATTCGCCTCCAAACCCTTTCATTATAGGCCGGTACGGATCATTTTGCAAGGAAAGCACAGGGAAAGTACAGACCGCAAAGAAAAAAACCCTGCTGCAGAAAAGCAGCAGGGGCAAAGGTATGCCTTGATTTATTTGGTGGCAGCTGCGGTAGCGTCAACATCCACGACGGCGGGCACCCAGGTGGTCTGGGTCTTGAGGCCGGCGGCGGTGGTGGGCATCATGCAGATCTGCAGGCTGGTGGGGGCGCCGTACTGGGCGCACAGGCCGTCCAGCATGGGATACATACCGGTGGAATAATAGGCTTCAACCTGGGCCTTGCCTTCTTCGGTGGCCATGTATTCGTTCTTATAGGCAACCAGGGCATCCAGGAATTCTTCGGTCAGCAGCAGATCATAGGCATATTTCTTTTCGCCTTCCATCTGATTGACGAACTTGATGCCGTTGGTCATGGAGGGGCTCATGTTGATCAGGAAGGGCGCGGTGATGATGATGCGGGTGGGCACTACTTCGTAGATCACCATGGCGCCGCCCTTGAGCTGCTTTTCGATGTAGCCCAGCTTGGCAGCCAGGATTTCCGCTTCATCTGTCAGATTGGCGAAGGTAGCGGCATAGCCCATCCAGGAGGTGGCCAGGGTGGGATAATATTTATCAAACAGGTTCAGCAGCTTGGCCTTGCCTTCTTCGGTTTCCAGATCAGCGGGGGTGAAAATGCGCACCACACCGTCAAACTGGACGCCGTAGGAGCAGTAGTAGTTGTAGGTTTCTTCTTCATGGGGCCGCAGCTGACGGCACCAGGAGATGGATACGTTGGGGTTGTGCTGGATATGGAGGGTCTTGCTGGTGCCGGCTTCGGATACGCCCAGCAGGCACAGAGAATCGATATCCAGTACCAGTTCCAGATTGGTATTGTTGGGCATGTTGCCGTAAACAGTGGCCATCTGGTACATTTCACGATAGTTCCAGCCGGTTTCATCCTGGGCATAATTGGCATCGCCCAGATAATGGCCGCCCTTGAGGAATTCCTTGATGGCCATAACCTGCAGCTCCTCGGTCCATTCGATGGCGCCGAAGTTTACACCACCGGCCTTGTTGGTGGTGGCAGAGGCGAGGGCATCCACATCGGCCTTCACATAGCCGTTGGCCAGTGCCCAGGCATGCATTTCGGCTTCCGTCATTTCAGCGGCGGCCAGGGTGGGAACCAGCAGCATCAGAGCTACCAGCAGAGCAAAGATTTTCTTCATAACCGGGTACCTCCTTTTATTTGCAAAAGATGCATAATTATTGTAGCTTCTGGTGCATGTTTTGTCAAGGCAGGAATAATGCAAATAGTGATATGTATCCCTTTTGCACTGGCCGATTACGCCCCTTGCGATTGCTGGTGGAACATGATAAAATAGAAAAGATTTTGATATTTCCCGAAAGGCTGCAAAAAATGAAAGAAAGCACGAAAAAGATTTTCCATTGGGAAAGAGACTTTGGAAAAAAAATGATCCGCATCGCCTTGCCGATCGCCCTGCAGAATCTGGTGGCGGCGTCTGCGCACATCGTGGACGGGCTGATGGTGGCGGGGCTGCAGGATAACGGGGCCAGCTATGCCGCCGTTACCCAGGCAGGCCGGTATTCCTTCCTGTTCCAGCTGTTTCTTTTTGGGGCTGCCTCCGGCACTTCCATTTTTATTTCCCAGTTCTGGGGCAAAAAGGATAAGGAAGGCATCCATAAGGTAATGAGCCTGTGCCTGCGGATCACCTTGGGCCTAGCGCTTCTATTCTGCCTGGGGGCAGTGCTAATTCCCCGGCAGATCATGACCCTGTTTCTGGAGGATGGGCCCAGCCGGGGCCTGGCTGTGGAATACCTTTCCATCGTAGGCTTCAGCTATCTGCTCAGCGGCATGGATATCGTGTTTTCCAATACCCTGCGCGCTACCGGAAAGCCGGCTGTTGCCATGGCCGGGGGCATTGCCGGCATTCTGACCAATACGTTTTTCAATTATGTATTGATTTATGGGCATATGGGCTTCCCGGCTATGGGGGTAAAGGGCGCTGCCATCGGCACGGTGGCGGCGGCGGCGGTATCCCTGCTGGTGAATATGGGCTATACGTATCTGAAGCGTCAGCCCGGCGCCATCCGTATGTCCCAGCTGAAAATGCCCGATAATCGCTTTTCCCTGGATTATATCAAGCGGGTGCTGCCCGTCGTCATCAATGAGGGGCTGTGGTCCCTGGGCATGACCGCCTATTCCATTTTCTATGGCATGCGGGGGGATGACGCTGTCAACGCTGTGGGCGTATACAATAATATTGACCAGCTGATGACAGTGCTGGTCTTTGGCGCGGTGAATGCCACCGCCATCCTGATCGGCAACCGGATCGGCGCCGGGGACAGGGAAGGGGCGATCCTCACCTCCCGGCGGATGCTTTTTGCCACCGAATGCCTGAGCGTGTTTACTGCCCTGATGCTGTTTGCTTTCCGCTATCCCATTCTTTCGCTCTTTTCCAATCTGTCCTCTCAGACGCTGAAGGATGCCGCCACCATTATCGTCCTTGCCGCCTGCGCCATGCCCTTCAGGCATTTCAATACCATCAATATTGTGGGCGTGCTCCGGGCCGGCGGCGATACCATCTTTTCCATGGCCATGGACGGGGGCTCCATCTGGGTGATCGGCGTGCCCTGCGTAGCCATTGCCACGCTGGTATTCGGCTTGCCCATTACCGGCATCTATGCTGCCACATTTATTGAGGAGGGGTTCAAGATCTGCATGGGCCTGCCCCGGTTCCTCAGCGGGAAATGGATCAATAATCTCACCACCATCGGCGGCAGGGAGGGATAATATGAAGGGCATTGAGCTGGTGATCAAGATCGGTTCCATGGCGCTGATCCGCAGAGAGGATAACGATATCGATTACAATATTTTTGCCCGGCTCAGCAGTGAATTGCGGCCCGGCATGCTGCTGGTATCCTCCGGCGCCACGGAAATTGGCAGGGTGGATTACATGAAGCGGAGGGGCCATGCCCTCTCCGGTGATCCGGAACAGAATAAAACCGATTATTCCGCCCAGGGTCAGGCCATCCTGATGGAAACCTACCGCCGGTTTATCCGGCCGGAATACGGGGTGCGCCAGGTGCTGGTGGAGCATAATCATTTCAATGATCCCCAGAAGCGTCAGCATCTGTATGAATTGCTGCAGCGCTGCCCTGCTCAGGGGGCTATCCCCATCATCAATTACAACGACTGCGTCAGCGACGAAGAAAACAGAAAGATGGAGCTTTCTGCCCTGCAGCAGGAGCATCCTGAGGCCCATGTGGTGGAATGCGTGGATAATGATGAAACGGCGGCGGTGGTGGCGGAGCTGGTGCACACGAGGCAATTGATCCTGCTCACCTCCACGGAAGGGATCTATGCTGATCCCAAGGATCCCTCCACTTTGGTGAAAGAAATCTATGCCCCTGATGCCGAAAAGCTGGAGGAAGCGGTGCGTAATTGGCAGCATCATTGCATCGGCGCATCCCGGGCAGGGGCCAATGGGGCCAGGGCCAAGCTGGAATATGCCCTGCGCTCTGCCCGCACCGGGGTGGAGGTCATCATCGCCCATGCCCGGCATCCCATCGCCGGCATTCTTTCCGGGAAAGTGGATTGTACCCGCATCGGCATCCGTTGAGGAGGGGTTATGATGAAACGCACGCAGATTAACATCCGTGATCCCTTTGTGCTGGTGCATGAGGGGGTCTACTATCTCTATGGTACCCGGGGGGAAACCTGCTGGGGAGAGGCGGATGGATTCGATGTCTATGTAAGCCGGGATCTGGAAAACTGGGAGGGGCCCTATGAATGCTTTCGTAACGATGGCAGCTTCTGGGCGGATCGCAATTACTGGGCCCCGGAGGTCTATTTCTATCAGGGCGCTTTTTACATGTTTGCCAGCTTCAAAAATCCTATGGTGTGCCGGGGCACAGCGGTGCTGCGCGCAGATTTCCCCCTGGGGCCGTTTCATCCCCATTCTGATGGGCCGGTGACGCCCCGGGACTGGGAATGCCTGGACGGCACCTTGTATGTGAGCCGGGCCGGCCGGCCGTACATGATCTTTTGCCATGAATGGGTGCAGGCTGGGGATGGGGAAATGTGCGCCATTCCCCTGACAAATGATCTGCGTGCCCCTGATGGAGATCCTTTTTTGCTGTTCCGTGCTTCCCAGGCCCCCTGGTGCCGGGAAATCAGGCATTCTTCCGGCATGACAGGCTGGGTAACGGATGGGCCTTTCCTGTGGCGTACAGAGGATGGCGGCCTGCTGTGCCTGTGGGCCAGCTTTTCCCAGGGGGGCTATACCCAGGGGGTGGCCGTATCGGATAACGGGGAAATCGACGGCGTATTTTCCCAGGCGGAGCCGCTGTTTATGGAAGACGGCGGCCATGGGATGATCTTCAGGGATTTGCAGGGACAATTGCAGCTGACATTGCACAGCCCCAATGAACACCGTATGGAGCGGCCCTTTTTCTATCCGCTGGAGGAAAAAAACGGGCGGCTGTACCGGAAATAAAAAATTGCCTCTCATGTTCAGTCATGAGAGGCGATTTTTTGTTTAGCGAATGAAATTGGTAAAGATGCCTTTTTCTCTTTCGGGCAGGCCGTATTTTTCCTTGCCCAGGGCGATGGATTTCATCAGGAAGGTCATATTCCGGGCCAGAGTACGCATGATCTGCAGGCCTTCTGCATCCTGCGCCCCTTCGCCGGGTGCACCGCCGTGGATGCTGTTCCAGTATTGGCCGGAGGCCACGGGCATGCCGGAAATGGTGAAGAACTTATTCAGTTCATCAAAGGTGGAGGAAAGGCCGCCCCGCCGGGCTGCCACCACCGCCGCCCCCACCTTCATGGTCTTGGCAAAGGGAGTGGAATAGAACAGCCGGGTAAGCAGCGCCACCAGCGTGGCATTGGCGGAGGCATAATAGACGGGGCTGCCCACTACCAGGCCATCAGCCTGCTTAAATTTTTCGGCAATTTCATTGACGATATCGTCGAATACGCATTTTCCCAGCTTTCGGCACTGGCCGCAGGCAATACAGCTGCGGATGGGCAGATGGCCCACATGGATAATTTCGGTTTCGATGCCTTCAGATGTAAAAATCTTTTCCATTTCGGAAAGGGCCAGGGCGGTATTGCCGTTTTGTTTCGGGCTGCCGTTGAGAAGAAGCACCTTCATTCCAGCATCCTCCTTTTACCGTTCAATAGTTTCAATGATCCCGCCGCCGAGGCATTTTTCCCCGTCATAGATGACGGCGCTCTGGCCCGGGGTGACCGCCCGCTGGGGACCGTCAAATACGAAATGCAATTGATCCCCCGATCGGGTGACGGTCACCGGCTGATCAGCCTGACGGTAGCGGAATTTGGCGGTAACGCGGCAGGGGGTATTCTCCGGAAGAGGAGAAGCGATGAAGGTGGCCTGGGAGGCGGTGCAGGCCTTGCTGTACAGCAGGGGATGATCTTCTCCCTGGGCCACGATCAATTGATTCTTTTTCAGATCCTTATCCACCACAAAGAAGCTGCGCCCATCCCCCCGGCCGCCGATGCCAAGGCCCCGGCGCTGGCCCAGGGTATAATACATCAGGCCGTCGTGACGCCCTACGATTTCCCCCTGCGGGGTGACCATATTTCCCGGCTGGGCGGGCAGGAAGCCCTGAAGGAATGCCTTGAAATCCCTTTCGCCGATGAAACAGACGCCGGTGGAATCCTTCTTGGCGCTGACGGGCAGCCCTTCCTTTTCGGCGATTTCACGCACCTGCCCTTTGGTCAGATGCCCTACGGGGAAAATGGATTTTTTCAGCTGCGCTTCGTGGATCATATACAGGAAATAGCTCTGATCCTTATTGGGATCCAGGCCCCGGAGCAGATGCCCGTCCTCATTGGTGCGCACGAAATGACCGGTGGCCATCTTTTCGGCGCCCAATTGCATGGCGAAATCCAGGAAGGCCTTGAATTTGATTTCCCGGTTGCATAATACATCCGGATTGGGGGTGCGGCCTGCCTTGTATTCAGAAAGGAACAGGGAAAATACCCGTTCCCGGTATTCCTTGGCGAAATTGACAGAATAATAGGGGATATCGATTTTTTCGCATACGTCCTGCACGTCCCGCCAGTCGGATTCGGAGGTGCAGACGCCGTTTTCATCCTGCTCTTCCCAGTTTTTCATGAAAACGCCGATGACGTCATAGCCCTGGCGCTTGAGCAGCAGCGCAGATACCGCGCTGTCCACCCCGCCGGACATACCGACTACAACCCGCATTACAGTACGCCCCCTTCTATCATCCGGTCAAACAGGGCCTGGAATGCCTCTTCGGTCACTGCTTCCGGGGCCTGGGCAGCATTGACGGCCAGGAACCGCCGGGGATTTTCCGCCAGCAATTCTTCATAAGCTGCCTGGGTGCGGGCCTGGAAGGAATCGCCCATCTGTTCGATCCGATCGGGATCGGATACCGCCAGCCGGCGGGAAAGCGCCGTTTCATGATCCATCCGGAGATAAAGGGTCACATCCGGTGCGCCCTTTTCCAGGGCGGCTTTATTGATCTCCTTGATCCATTCCCGCTTCAGCCCCCGTGCGCCCCCCTGATAGACGATGGAGGAATCCACGAACCGATCGCAGAGCACGATTTTGCCTTCCTGCACAGCAGGCAGGATCACCTGATGCACATGCTGGGCCCGGGCGGCGGCAAAGAGCAGCGCCTCCGTTTCGGCGCACATGCCCCCGTCTTCCTTGGCCAGGACGATCTTGCGGATGTCCTCCGCAATGGGACATCCCCCCGGCTCTCGGGTGCGGATAACGGTATAGCCGAATTGGGTAAGCTTTTCCTGGAGGGCGATGGCCTGGGTGGTTTTACCGCAGCCGTCCACCCCTTCCATGGTGACGAAATAGCCCCTGGGGGCGGGCATATCAGGACAGAGCAGTGCGCACAGATCATCGGTGGTTTCGCATATGTGGGTAGGCTGATTGACCAGGATTTCATCATTTTCCCCATAGCCGTACAGTACGGCGATGGAATCGATACCCCGATCCTTTGCCCCCTGGATATCTCCGGGATGATCGCCTACCATCACGGCCTTTTTGCCTTCCGGCAGCACCCGTGCGATCAGATCCGCCTTATTGGCATGCAATTCCCCCATGGTGGGGCCGGCTACCTGATCAAAATAGGGGAGAAGGCCGAAGTATTTCAATATTTCCATGGAAATATTCTGGGGCTTACCGGTGGCAACGGCCAGATACACGCCCTGCGCCTTCAGATGATGCAGCAGCGCCCGGATCCGGGGATATACCCGGTTTTCCTTCCAGCCGATGGGGATATACCGCTCCCTGTAGAAAGCGGTGGCCTGAATGGCCTGTTCCTCATTCATGCCGCAGAAGCGCATGAAAGAATCGGCCAGGGGCGGGCCCACAAACCGGTGCAGCATATCATCCCCGGGGATGGGGGCGTTCATTTTTTCCAGGGCATATCTGGCACAGGCACAGATACCGGGCTGGGAATCGGTGAGGGTGCCATCCAGATCGAATATGACAGCATTATACAGCATGCAAAAAACATCCTTCCGAAAAAAGAATCGGTCGGATGTTATTGTACCGTGCCTGGCGCGAAAAATCAACCCTCTGCGGCGGTGTAAATGCGCAGCAGCCGCTTTCTTTTCCGGCGGGGCAGGATGCTGGCCGTCAGCTTCTTTTCGCAGGGGAAGCAGATCAGGCAGCCCATCACGTGCAGCCCGGTGGGGAATGCCTTGCCGCAGAGAATGCAAGTATCTTCCTTCATTGCCTATTCCTCCCTTCGGAAAAGAGCATGCCCGGAAAGGAAAGAATGTATGCAAAATTTATTGCCGGCTTCCTTCAATCAGCGCCCGGATGGGATCGGATTCATCATAGAGGCGGATGGATGGATCGCAGGAATTCAATCCGGCGTCAGCCAGTGCCCGCTGGGCAGCCTCCCCTTTCAAAAAGGCTAAAAATGCGGCCCCTTCGCTGTTCATTGCTCTGGCCTGCACCATGGTCAGGCCTTCTCCATCCTTCAGGGCGTAGGCCCGGTATCCAAAGGATAATTGGGCGGCCTGCCCGGCAGTGAGCAGAGCGGCGGGGGCCTTTCCTGCCAAAAAGGCGGCCAGCGGATCGGCAGATACCAGAATATCAGGGAGTGATGGCACAAGAAAGGGCGGCGCCAGAATGGGGGAAAGGGCGGTCAGATCCGGCTCCGGCTGGGGCGATGGGCTGGGTCCCGGGGTGGCGGTGGGCCGGAAAAACAGGGCGCTGGTGGGGGAAGGCGTGTGGATCACCGCATTCTCGTCCCGCAGGATCAGGGCATAGCCCCGGTAGAGCAGGGGGGTATCCAATCCCTGCATTACCATCAGATCGGGGATGATGGCGCCCTTTTCTCCTGTAAGGGCCTGATCCATTTCCTTACTGGATGCGGCGCGCAGATAGATGCGCTGCCCAGCTTCCTTTTCGTATTGTGCGGCCTGTTTTTTCAGCCAGCGGGTGACGGCAGGCTCTTCCTCCAGTATCCAGACACGCAGGATGGGATGACCGGCAGAGGTGATATTTTTCTGCTCCTGAATTAGCGGCGAAATGAGAAAAAGCACCCCGGTGAGGGCCAGGGCGGTCAGGGTAACGATTTTTCGTTTGAACATGATTTGATCCTCCCCGATCAATATATGCGGCCGGGGAAGAATCAGAAGCGGGGGATTGACAGAAAAGCAGCATCCGGCCTATAATTTTTCCGGTGATGCGATTATGAAATTATACGATCAGGTAATTGAAGGGATTTTTCTTCGCCGTCCCAATCGTTTTATTGCCCATGTGGAAACGGATCGGGGAGAGGAAATCTGCCATGTGAAAAATACCGGCCGGTGCAAAGAAATCCTGGTACCCGGGGCCAGGGTGTATCTTGCCGTATCGGATCATCCTGCCCGGAAAACCCGGTGCGATGTGATCGGGGTGGAAAAGGCAGGGATGCTGATCAATATGGATAGCCAGGCCCCCAACCGGGCTGCAGGGGAAGCGATCCCCCGTTTGTTTCCCGGGGCTAGGGTGATCCGGCCGGAATGCACTTTCGGCGATTCCAGGCTGGATTTTTATGTAGAAACGGATGATCGGAAGATTTTTATGGAGGTAAAGGGCGTAACACTGGAGGAGGAGGGGGTGGTTTCCTTTCCGGATGCGCCTACCCAGCGGGGTATCAAGCATCTGAAGGAACTGGAAAAGTGCGTGCAGGCAGGATATGAGGCGGCAGTGCTTTTTGTGATTCAGATGCAGAATGTGAAATATTTTACTCCCAACCGCCGCACTCATCCCGCATTTGCAGATGCGCTGAAGCATGCGGCAGAGGCGGGAGTGCAGATTCTGTGCTATGATTGCCAGGTGACGCCGGAGAGCATGACGCTGCACAATCCCGTGGAAATCCAGCTGGAATAAAAAAGGGGCCTGCTTTTTGGCAGGCTCCTTTATGTTTGCTGGAATTACTTGCGCTGCATCGCGGCGAAGCATTCGCTGCAATAGACGGGGCGATCTTCCCGAGGCTGGAAGGGCACCTTCGTCTGAGCGCCGCAATTGGCGCATACGGCGTCGTGCATTTCCCGCGGGCCGTTGTTGTTGTTCCGCGCAGCCTTGTGAGCCTGACGGCATTCACGGCAGCGGGTGGGCTCATTCTGGAAGCCCTTTTCGGCGTAGAATTCCTGTTCACCGGCAGTGAATACGAATTCATTGCCACAGTCACGGCATACCAGCGTCTTGTCCTGATACATTTCTGTTTCCCCCTGATGATTTTGTTGGTTAGCTTCGGCTGACCTGGTCTTTGACCCCACACTCGCCGGCTGGGATTTAGCTCTGCGCATTTGCGCCCTCACGCCATCCTCTCGCGCTTGATGCGCGGCCGGGCTTACATCTAGACCGCACCATGCTCACCGGCGCTTTGGCCGGCTTACGTGGACCGCTTTGCCTGCGACTGGCATCGGCTTGCAACCACAGACCCGATACGCCAACCGCCGTCATTATAGCCCCTTTTTTCAAGAAACGCAAGCATATTTCTTTGATTTTTCCCTATTTTTTCAGGAAAAATGTAAACTATTTCTAATAAGCAGGTTTTCTGCAATCTGCAGGCCTTTCTCTTGCATAAAAACGAAAAAATCCCCCGTTTGGCAGGGGATGGATATCCTTTTTACAGAGCAGCGAGCAGGGCGTCATGGGATGCCCGGCAGCCGGCTGCAGCGGCATCTTTGGTGGATTTGCCTTCCAGCAGGGCCAGGGTGACGCCGGCCATCAGCGCATCCCCGGCGCCGGTGAGGGGAATGGCGGGCAGGGGAATGGCAGGGCAGATGCCCATGCCGTCCGGGCCGGAATAATATACGCCGTCAGCGCCCATGGAAATGAAAACATGCTTTGCGCCCAGGGCCCTCAGGGCGGCAGCGGCCTTTTCCACCTGATTTTCTCCGGTAAGGGCGGCGGCCTCCAGCCGATTGGGCTTGATGACAGCAAGATAGGGCAGTATTTCCCGTACCCGCTGGGCCTTTACGCAGCTGACCGGATCCAGAAACAGGGGCACTTTGGCATGGCGGGCGATATAAAGCAGCGTTTCGGGGGAAAGATTGGCGTCCAGCACGCACCCATCCCCCTGATTGATGAAATCCATCCTTTGTTCCATTTTGGCAGGGGTCAGTTGATCCACCGCCTGCATATCGCTGATAGCCACCGCCATATCGCCCTTTTCATCATGAATGCACAGATAGCAGGGGGAGGGCAGGGCGGTTTCCAGGGCATGGGAAAGATCGATACCTCTTTCCCTGCAAAAGCCAGCCAGCATCCTGGCCTGGTCATCATTGCCCAGAGCGGTGATCAGGGATACTTTAGCACCCAGGGCGATAAGCCGGGCAGCAATGTTTCTGCCTACGCCGCCGGGCCGCATCTGAATGGAGCCGGGATTGGAATCCCTGGGCAGCAGTATGCCGCCGGGAAAGCCCAGCAGATCCAGATTCATACCGCCCACCACGGTGATATTCATAAACAAGCCTCCTCGGAAAGGATACAGCGATAGCGGATGATGCCGGGGTATTTTTCCCCCAGGGAAGTGACGCAAAAGCCGCAGCAGCGATAAAAGCCAACTGCCTCATCATCCGTTTCAGCGAGAAGGGGCATCGTCAATTGCCCATGAACATGGGCGATCAGCCCCCTGCCGATTCCCCGTTTTCTATGCTCTTTTGCAACTGCGAGGGCCAGGATTTCTGCCTGCTGATCACCTGGCTGCACAATGCACAGGCCTACGGGTACATCCCCGTCCAGGGCAAAAAATGCCCGGCAGAGGGAATTTTCGGCATAGGCCATTGCCCTGGCCCGGATTTTTTCATCTGTGGGCAGATACAGGGCAGGGGCCAGCAGCGCCGCACCCTTCTCTGTTTCAAGCAGCGCTTTATTTTCCTCAAAGGAAAGGGCAATCATTCATTTTCCAGCGCTTCCACAGCCTGATCCAGCAGCCGCAGCGCTTCATCCATTCGTTTCACATCTTCTTTTACGGCAGGGATGTCTTCATCATCCAGCAGTTCCTGGGCTTCATCCCGGATATCCTCCAGATCAGCCATCAGATCATCCAGGCCCTCCAGAATTTCTTCCAGGGCAGCTTTGTAGGCATAAGAGAGTTCCTTTTTCATGATAATTCCTCCTTACAAAATCAGCATGCAATCCCCGAAGGAGAAAAAGCGATATTCCTTTTCCACCGCTTCCCGATAGGCTTCCAGCGCTTCCCTTTGGCCCATCAGGGCGGATACCAGCATCAGCAGGGTGCTTTCGGGCAGATGGAAATTGGTCATCAGCACATCGGTGGCCTTCAGCTTTACCCCAGGGGTGATAAAAATATTGGTCATCCCCATACCGGGATGGACGATGCCCTGATCATCTGCCGCTGTTTCCAGGGTGCGCACGGAGGTGGTGCCGATGCAGACGATGCGGCCGCCGTTTTTGCGGGCGGCATTGATTTTTTTGGCAGCCTCTTCTGTCACTTCCCAGTATTCGGAATGCATCACATGCTCGGATACATCCTCCGCCTTCACCGGCCGGAAGGTGCCAAGGCCCACATGCAGCAGCACCGGCACAATTTCAATGCCCTTATCCCGGATGCGCTGCATCACTTCTTCGGTAAAATGCAGCCCTGCGGTGGGGGCGGCGGCGCTGCCCTCCTGCTTGGCATAGATGGTCTGATACTGGGTGGGATCGGTGAGCTTTTCGTGAATATAGGGGGGAAGGGGCATTTCTCCCAGGCGATCCAGCAGTTCCTCAAATACACCCTCGTAAATGAAATGCACAATGCGGCCCCCAGCCTCGGTGGTATCGCCGATTTCGGCCCGCAGCAGCCCATCCCCGAAGGAGACCGTAACCCCTTTCTTCAGCCGGCGGCCGGGACGCACCAGCGTTTCCCAGCTATCCTTATCGATGCGCTTGAGCAGCAGCACCTCCACCGGCACATGGGTATCCTCTTTTTCTCCCAGCAGCCGGGCGGGGATCACCTTGGTGTGATTGATCACCATCACATCCCCGGGGCGCAGGTAATCGGGAATATCCCGGAAAATCTTATCCTCGTGCAGCCCCGTATCCCGATGAATTACCATCATCCGGGCGGCGTCCCGGGGCTGGGCAGGGGTCTGGGCGATGAGGCGTTCGGGAAGATCGTAGTAGAAATCGGAGGTTTTCATGGACACAGATCCTTTTCTTTATTGTAGAGCAAGATTCGGAGTTCGGAATGCGGAATTCGAAATTGATGATGACGTCATTTATTCTTTTCCGTCACTGGGAAATCAGCTGATCTCCTGCGGCCGGGTAAAATCCAGAAGCAGTTTTCTTTGGGTGGGTGCGGGAGGGCCTTTCTTTTTCAAAATAAAGGCCCTCTTGCTATTATCCTTTCGTTTATACTCCCAGGCCCTTGGCCACGTTGACCACGAAATCCTGCACGTTGGTGACGATGGAGCGGGCGCTGAGGCTGCCCCGGTCGCCCAGTTTATTTACGGCAAATTCGGAAATATCCACGCTGTAGAAATATACCTGGCGGATGGTGCCATCGGGCATTACCCGGAAGGAGGGGGTCATATTGCCGGTGGCGATGGCGTGGAGGGTGGTGGCCATGCAGATAACGGTGGTGGCCTTGCGCACCTGATTTCTCATGGCGTCCTGACCGGCATAGACATCGGCATACACTTCGGGCAGGGGCCCGTCATCCCGGATGGAACCGGTGAGCACGAAAGGCACATCATTTTTCACGCAGGCATGGATGATGCCGTTATCGATGCCTTCCCCTTCGATGAATGCGGGGATGGAGCCGTAAGAACGAACCTTATTGATGGTATCAATGTGATTATAGTGGCCCATGGTCTGGCTGATCTGGGTATAGATATCCTGGCCCAGGGCAGTGCGCTTGTAGGCGCCTTCCAGATCGTGGGTAGCAAGGGCGTTGCCGGCCAGCACGGCGCTGACATAGCCGTTTTCCACCAATCGGGCAAAAGCGGCCCGGGAATCGGAATCGAAGGCCACCGCCGGGCCCAGTACCCAGACGATGTGGCCGTGATCCTTTTCGTGGCGCAGCAGTTCATAGAGATGATCGTAATCCCGGGAGAATGCGGTTTCACGGGAGCGGCCCTGGCGGAAGGAGAAGGTATCCCGTTCATTGGCGGCACCGGAGGCAAAGCCCTGGGTGTGGACGAAAATGCCTTTGGAGCCATCCTCTTCCCTTCCGGTGAATACCAGATCCCCCACCTTCAGATGGCGGAATTCCTTGACGATTACCTTTTCTCCGTCCCAGACGGCAATGCAGTCCATGCGGCTTTCCTCGGCCAGATGCCATTTTCCGTTTACCTTGAAATAGGTGGGGAAAATGGTGGTGGCGTGATAATTGTCGGGGGCAACGAAATCCTTTTCCACCCGGCCCAGGGCGGCGTCAGGGGCATCCAGAAGATGGAGAGCGGCAAAATCAGGATGGGTATAAGGCGCCAGCTGGAATAACATGCGATTTTCCCCCTTATTTTTCTTTGGAATATTGATAAGCGATCCGGGGATCGCCGTTTGCCAGATAAATGATGCCGCAGCGGCGGAAGCCGTGCTTCATAACCACATGCTGCATGGTTTTATTATCATGATGGGTATCGATGCGGATTTCATCCGCCTGGGAAAGGGCATATTCAAAGCATCTTGTGAAAATGCCCTTCACCTTGCCGTCGGAGGCGATGCGGTGAATGGTGGCATAGGGCAGATCATTGGGCCAGGCCCCATCCTCAATATAGCTGTAGGTAGGATCGGCGCCAAAGAGCAGGGCGAAGGAGCCCCGGATTTCACCGCCAATCTCGCAGACGTATAAATCGCCCTTTTCGATATCATTTTCCAAAATGCTCCGGGCCGGATGCCCGTCCCCCCACTGATGGGGATTGCCGGAGGCGGCCATATAGGCACGGGCGGCGGCATAGACCTTCTCAATAGCAGGTAGATCGCTTTTTTGCGCTGGTCGGATCATGGATATGTACTCCTCAAAAAGTGATTTGGGGATAATCCTGCCATTCCGGTGGAAGATTCAAATCCACGGATTGGGCAAAAGGGATAATTTTTGCTTCTTTTGTTTCTTTTTTTCTATTCAGCCAATCAATGAAATCCATTTCATTAAAGCTGACTATCCTGTATTCTTTTCCGGAAGCATCCTTTGCTTTTTTCAGAAAAGGTGACTTTGGCTGTTCGATTTCATTTCTGAAACGTCTGGCCAGCTTTTTCAGATGCAGCGCGACGGCATCGGGGGCCAGGCAAAGGAGAGGAAAATTGTCTGCGCTTAATACAATATATTGCATGGATGGCCTTTCTTAATCCAGCAAACTGGTCTGCTCCGCATCGGTATGATCCTGAATGGGCAGGGCGGCAGGGGGCGTTTTGCCCAGATGCTCATAGGCAAGGGGGGTGCAGACCCGGCCCCTTGGCGTGCGCATGATGAAGCCCAGCTGCATCAGGTAAGGCTCATATACGTCTTCGATGGTGACGGCGTCCTCGCCGGTAACGGCGGCCAGGGTATCCAGGCCTACGGGGCCGCCGCCGAACTTATCAATCATGGCGGAGAGCACTGCCCGGTCGATCCGATCCAGGCCCAGGGCATCCACATCCTGCATGTTCAGGCTGTCCCTTGCCACTTCTGCGGTGATATGGCCGTCCCCCCGCACCTGAGCAAAATCCCGCACCCGCTTCAAAAGCCTGTTGGCAATGCGGGGGGTGCCCCGGCTGCGGCGGGCAATTTCCAGAATGCCCTCGCTGTCATAGGGCATGCCCAGGATGCCGGCAGAGCGGGCCACGATCTTGGAAAGCTCCTCCGGGGTATACATTTCCAGCCGGAATACGATACCGAAGCGATCCCGCAGGGGAGCGGATAGGCGGCCTGCCCGGGTGGTGGCGCCGACAAGGGTGAATTTGGGCAGATCCAGCCGCATGGAGCGGGCGGTAGGGCCCTTGCCGATCATGATATCCAGGGCATAATCCTCCATGGCGGGATAGAGCACTTCCTCCACCGCCCGGGAAAGCCGGTGGATTTCATCGATAAAGAGCACGTCGCCGGCATTCAGATTGGTAAGAATAGAGGCCAGATCCCCGGGCCGCTCAATGGCAGGGCCGGAGGTGACCCTGATGTTCTGCCCCATTTCGGCGGCCACAATACAGGCCAGGGTGGTTTTTCCCAGGCCGGGAGGGCCGTAGAGCAGGATATGATCCAGGGCGTCGTGGCGCTTCAGGGCAGCATTGATATAGATGCCCAGGCTGTTTTTTACCTTTTCCTGGCCGATATATTCCCTTAAATGACGGGGGCGCAGGGAAGCTTCAATATCCTGATCTTCCTGCCGCATTCCGGTCATGACCAAGCGATCATCATGGGGCATGATAATCCTCCTTTTTATGGGGAAACCGCTTTTGAGCCAAAAGCGGTTTCCCCATACCCCTTCCGAAAAGTGATTCGGGATATTTCATATTACCGCTGATGACAAATTTTCCCCGTGATTCATTGAATGAGTATCAGAAACCAGCCATATTCCGCAGGGCAAGACGTACCAGTTCATTGGCGGAATCACTCTGGCCCCGGACATGGCTGATGGCCTTTGCGGCCTCTGCGGCGGTATAGCCCAGGGCCTGCAGGGCGGCCAGGGCCTCGGTGGCGGCGTCTTCCTGAATGGGGGTGAAGCTGCCGCTGCCCTGGGGTACGGCGTCCAGATCGCTCTGATCCACCTTTTCCTTCAATTCCAGGGCCAGCCGCTGGGCGGTTTTTTTGCCCACGCCGGGGGCCCGGGAGAGGGCGGTGATATCCCCGGTGACGATGGCCAATGTCAGATCCCGAAGGGGCATACTGCCCAGAATGGACAGGGCCACCTTGGGGCCGATGCCGCTGACGGAAAGCAGCCGCTGGAACATGCTTTTTTCTTCCTTGGTGGCAAAACCGAATAATTCCATGGCGTCTTCCCGGACGGAAAGATAGGTATATACTTTTTTCGTTTCGCCCACCGGGGGGATTTCCTGCAAGGTGGTCATGCTGCAGGAAAGCTGATAGCCCACGCCCCCCACATCGATGACGATTTCATTCTGGCCCTTATCGGCAATGACGCCCTTCAAAAATGCATACATGGCGATCTCTCCATTTATTTCATCAGGAATTGTTCCTTCATCCGGCCGGAGGCGGCGTGGGTGAGGGTGGCCGCTACTGCGTCCGCCGCATCGTCCGGGCGGATGATCTTGGGCAGATTGAGCATCAGCTTCACCATCTGCTGCACCTGCATCTTATCCGCCTTGCCATAGCCCGTTACCGCTTGCTTGATCTGCATAGGGGTGTATTCATAGATGGGATGGCCGTATTCTGCGCAGGCACACAGGGCGGATCCCCTGGCTGCCCCCACATTCAGGGCGGTGGTGACATTTTTGGCGAAGAACAATTCTTCAAATACGATTTCATCCGGGGCATAGCTGATCAGCAGCTCCTTCACTCCGGTAAAGATATTATGGAGCCGCAGGGGCATGGTCATATCCGGAGGGGTGATGATAGCCCCGCATTCCACCAATTGATGCTTTGATCCGTTGGTATCCAATACCCCCCAGCCCATGGTGGCAAGGCCGGGATCGATGCCTAATATCCGCATGATTTTCCCCCTTGTATATCTTATATATTATAGAACGGATGTACCCTTTTGTCAATTGAAGACCACAATAAGAAATGCATATAAAAGCAGATAAAAATAAAATGATTAGATAAATATAAAATTAATATTGACAAAAATAATTTTGCGGCTATAATATAACCGAAGCCATGAAAGAAAGGATGATGAAATGATGGAAATGCAAGCGTTCATGGCGCAATTTTCGGCCCGGATGAAGGATGAACGGGCGGCCATCAGCGGAAAGATGAAGGCACTTTCGGATCAGGGCTGTATGGATGACGCCATGCTGGAAAGAATCCGGCTGAATATCTGTGATGCCTTGGAAGCGGTGGTGAATGCCGGGGCAAAGATGGGTAATCTGGAGGCAATGACGGCTTTTTGCCGGAATCGGCTTCAATCCATTCCCGCCGTATGGCAGAAAAATCTGGATCGGGCCATCGCCTGTGAAGATGGGAAAAACCGGGCTATTGAGGAAATCAAGCTGCACCAGGCCGCACGAATCAGCAGATTTTTTGAAGAAAGCAGGGGGGATGAGGCATGACGGAGCATCAGGCCGTTCAATTATTCAAATGCCTGGCAGACGCCACCCGGCTGCAGATTGTGAAAATGCTGAAGGATGGGCCCTCCTATGTGGAACTGATGGCCCAGCGGCTGGAGCGCACCCCTTCCACCATCTCCTTCCATCTGAAAAAGCTGGAGGAAGCTGGATTGGCAGAAAGCAGGAAGGAACAATATTATGCCGTTTATTCCCTGAAGGATGATGCGCTTTCCGCCCGGATCATTGATATCATCTGTGAAAAATCCGGGGAGGCGGATGCCCAGCAGGAACGGGAAATGCTTTATCGGAAGAAGGTATTGGATACCTTTATCCAGCACGGCAAGCTGATTTCCATTCCGGTGCAGCGGAAAAAGAAGCGGATCATTCTGGAAAAGATCGCCGAATGCTTTGAAAAGGGAAAAATCTATCCTGAAAAACAGGTCAATCTGATCATCGCCGATTATCATGACGATTTTTGCACCCTGCGGCGCGATCTGATTTCTGAGGGAATCATGGAACGGGATGGCCGGGGCTACTGGCTGAAGGAACATCAGGAATAAAAAGCCTATCCGTGAAAGTTTTTACGGTGTATCATCTGAAATGCAGGAAGAAAACATCTGTATCTTCATAAAACGATTGACGAAATATTGAAATGATGGTATAATGACAAAGTCCGCTTATGAGGGTAAGGACAAAAAAGAGGAGGAAAATACCATGGAAAACAACACTCAGTATAATCCCAATCCCGCCCCCCAGGCTGGCAAGACCAATGGTCTGTGCATCGCCGGCTTCTGCGTATCCCTGATCACCCTGTTCATCTTCGGCTTCTATGGCATCTCTGGTATCGTTGGTACCGTCCTGTCTGCCATTGGCCGCAGCAAGGCTGCTCAGAATGGCCAGAAGACTGGTCTGGGCACCGCTGGTATGGTGCTGGGCATCATCAACACCGCCCTGTGCTGGCTGCTCCTGATCATCGGCGTATCCCTGCTGTAATCTTTTACACAAAAAGGGCCGCTTCCCTGCTGTATGGCAGGGGGCGGCTTTTTTGTTTGCGTTTTTTGCTTTGCTTATTTTTCCCGGATCCAGACGGTCATGCTTCCTTTTTCCCGGTTGCCCCAGGCATAATAGGGAATCAGGGTAATCGGAACAGGGGAATGCATGAAAGGCACGGTGGAATACAGAGCGTTCGGGGCCTGGATTTCATATCCCTGAGCGGAAAGGGGAATGACGCCGCCCAGCAAATCATGCTGATAGGGAAGGGAAAGGATTTTTTTATCTGCGGCCAGCATCAGGCTGGAAACATCCGTATCATGATCTGCATTTTCGATACAATAGATCAGCGGTCCCCGGGCGACGGCAATTTTCCCTGCTGCATCCCGCACCTGCGGATGAGCATGGATGCGGCGCACCGGCAGATCGAAGGTGATTTCAATTCGGTCGCCCGGCTGCCATTCCTTTTGCAGATGGCAGTATCCATTCCGGAGGGAAGGCGCATCCCAGATGCGGCCATTGATGGTGATCCTGTAATCGCTGATGTAGGCAGGAATACGGATGGCAAGGGTAAAGGGCTTCTCGGTGGAGATGATCCGATAACGGATGCTCCCTTCCCAAGGATAACGGCTTTCCAGGGCGATTTTTCCCCATCTGGTATCAGCTTCGCTTCCGATGAACAGATGGCTGTACAGGGTGCTGTCATCTTCGCTCCAAAGATATTTGCTCAGGGAGGCAATCAGCCGGGCCAGATTGGGCGGGCAGCAGGCGCAGGCATGCCAGGCCGGTCGCTGGGGCAGCACATGCTCATAACCGGGAACGATGCCGGAAACGCAGGCATCCACCGTCAGAGGATTGACATAGAAAAAGCGCTTGCCATCCAGCTGCATGCCGGCCAAAGCAGCATTATGCAGCTCCAATTCCATCAGATCGGCATAACGGCCGTCCGGCTGGAGGGAAAGCATCTGATGGGCAAAAAATGTCATGGCTACGGAGGCGCAGGTTTCGCCATAGCAACGGTCAGACGGCAGATCATAATCGGTTGTAAAGGCTTCATGATAGGAGGTAGCCCCCACCGCTCCGGTTACATACATCTGCCGCTGGGTAATATTATCAAATACGCGATTGCAGGCCGCTTTCATATCTTTATCCCCGGTATCGGCGGCGGCATCGGCCATGGCGGTCAGCATATAAAGCTGGCGGACCGCATGGCCCCGGGCGGCGATCTGCTCCCGTACAGGAACATCGGATTGATTATAGGCGGTATCCTCCGGAAGGATATCATATCCCCCGTAATGGATTCCGGGATGGGCGGGGGTGTGCCTTTGGAACCATTCCGGATCCCGGCCCCTTAAATCCAGAAAACGCAGCGCCATATCCCGGTATTTCTGATTGCCGGTTGCATGATACAGCCGCATCAGGCCAATTTCGATTTCCTGATGGCCGGGAATGCCTTCTTCCTGCATGAATTTCCGGCAGATATGATCCGCCAGGCGGATGCAGATTTGCAGCAATTCATCCTTGCCGGCGGCTTCATACAGCGCAACCCCAGCCTCGATCATATGCCCGGCACAGTACAGCTCATGGCATTCCAGCAGATTGGCCCAGCGGTTTTCCGGCTCCTTTACGGTGAAATAGGTATTCAGATATCCATCTTCCTGCTGGCAGCGGCCGATCAGGGCCACCATTTCATCCACCCTGTTTTCCAGCGCTTTATCCGGCTTCAGGAAAAGGGAATAGGCAGCGGCCTCCAGCCATTTGGCCACATCGCTGTCCTGGAAGACCATGCCGTAGAATTCGCCGGTTTCTTCTCCTGCGGCCATTCGGAAATTGCTGACGGCATGGGATTTTTCTGCCCCCGGCACCTGATCCCGGAGGATTTTTTCCATGTAGGGGATGGTCACGTCGGTCATCAGACGCTGGCGCGGCGACCAGAAAGCGTCCGTGATTCGAACCTTGTTCAGGGGAATTTCGCGGATGCCCATTGGCGTTCCTCCTCAGTTTTTCATGCCGGTCATTACGATGCCTTCAACGAAATAGCGCTGGCCGATCAGATAGAACACAATACCGGGAATGAAGGAAAGGCAGGTGGCGCACATGATGGAGGACCAGTCATCGTTGAAGGAGCCTTTGAAAATATTCAGGCCCAGCGCCAGGGTATAGCGATCCCGCCGGGTGATATAGGTGACCTGCTGCAGCAGATCATTCCACAGCTCAATGAACTTCAGCAGCCCTACCACGATCATGGCGGATTTGATGGCAGGCAGAATGATGAAGACCAGAATCTTGAAATGCCCGCAGCCATCAATGGTGGCAGCCTCATCCAATTCCCGGGGCACGGTTTTGACAAACTGACGGATCAGGAAAATATTGAAGGCGCCGCCGCCGCAGAAATGGGGCAGAATCAGCGGCCAGTAGGTATTGACCAGATTCAGCTTGGCCCACACCAGGAACAGGGGAATCAGCGTTACCATGGAAGGCAGCAGCATGGAGCCCACGCACAGGGTGAACAGGAATTTCTTTCCCCGGAAGCGCAGCCGTGCAAAGGCGTATCCGCCCATGGTGGCAGTGATGACCGCACCGATCACGGAAGGCACCAGAATGGTCATGGTGTTGCCCAGGAATTGCATGTAATCGAATACCTTCAGCGTTTCTGCATAATTGCTGAAGCGCCATTCAGGGGGGAGGAAGGAGGGGGGATAGGCATACAATTCCCCGTTGGACATAAGGGAGGAGCGGAAAATCCAGTAGATGGGGAACATCACCATCAGGCCCAGCAGCACCAGCGCCGCAGTGCAAAGGATGCTGACCAGCCGTTCCTTTTTCCGCTTGGAGGAAATGCGCATGTGTTTTTTGGGTAGAGCGGAGGTTGTCATCCTTTATCATCCCCTTCATAGAAGATCCAGCCTTTGCTGGTGGCAAACAGAATGCCGGTAAAGATGGCGATCAGGATAAAGAGTATTACGGCAATGGCGCTTCCGTAGCCGTATTTATGGGATTTGAAGGCCTGATTATACAGCATATAACACATATAATAGCTGCCGGTGCCGGGCCCGCCCTTGGTCAGGGAAAGGGCGGGGGTGATCACCTGCAGGTTGGATACAAGGCTCATGAGAAGATTGTAGAAAATAATGGGGGTCATACAGGGGAGGGTCACATGGCAGAATCGCTGGAAGGCATTGGCCCCATCGATTTCTGCCGCTTCGTGGTAAATCCGGGGCACATTCTGCAGCCCGGCCAGGAAAATGACAATCAGATTGCCGCTCAGCCACACGGCGATGAGGGTGAGGGAAGGGGTGACCATGCCGCTGGCATCCAGGAATTTGACGGATGATCCGCCCAGGCTTTTAATGGCATAATTGAAAAAGCCGTGATTGAAATCAAACAGCCATTTCCATCCCAGATACACCGCCATGGCGGGAAGCACATAGGGCAGATAAAACAGCGCCCGGAAAAATCCCCTGGCGGGCACCTTCCGGTTGAGCAGCATGGCAATGATCAGGGAATAGATCATGCTGCCGATAACGGCCATGCCTGCATACTGCAGGGTGGAAAGCAGGGAAGCATAGAATTTTGTATCTTTGGTGAACAGACGGATATAATTGTCCGCCCCGATGAATTTCATGGCGCCAAGGCCGTTCCAGCTGAAAAGGCTGAGCGTAAAGGAGGCCAGCATGGGCAGATAGGTGATGCATACCAGGCCGATGATGGAAGGCAGAAGGCAAAGATATGCTGTTCTGGATTCGGCCCTGTTATATTTGATCATTTTTTTCATGGGCTTGGCTGTCATGCCGGCATTCCCCCCGTTTCAGGATGAATTTGGCAAGTCGGGGGAACGCAGATGCGCTCCCCCGACCAAAGATACCGGATTTGATTTATTCGACGATGATGGCTTCGCACAGTTCGGGATAGATTTCAGCGATCACATCCGCCGCGGTGCGTTCGCCGCTCCATACATACTGCAGGGCGGTGAAGAGAATTTCATTGGTGGTAATCTGCGTATTGGGGGTGAAATACCAGCAGGCGGGCTTGGCATAATTCATGGTGTAATCCACCAGTACCTTCTTGCCGGTTTCCATATCATGATTGTAGGGATACTTTTCGTTGCCCAGCCAGGCATTGATGCCTTCTTCGGTCGTATAGTAGTATTCAGACTTGGGCAGCCAGATGCCGGTAAGCACCAGGGGCTCCCAGTTGGATTCTTCACGGGTATACCACTTCACGAACTCATAGGCAGCTTCCTGATTCTTGCCATTGAATACGCCGGTCAGACCGGAGGTGCACAGGGTGACCTGCTCCTTCATCACGGGCAGGGGAGCGATGCCGTAATTGATATCCAGGTTCGGGAAATCGGTGCCCAGGCGCCAGGTGCCGTCGGTGGTCATGGCCACGGTGCCGCTGCCAATGCCGATGCCAACGCCGTTATCTTCGGGGATAACATTCAGGGGAGCAACATGCTCTACCAGGGCCAGATCGGCTACCTTCTGGATGGATTCGATGGCCTCGGGGCTGTTGATCAGCACTTCCTTGCCGTCTTCGGAGAACCAGGCGCCGCCGTTGGACAGGGCCCATACTTCCATCTGCCAGGTCCAGTTATTGACGAAAGCGCCGTACTGAACGATCTTTTCGGGGTTGAAGCCTTCTTCACCGGGATGCTTGCCGTTTTCGTCGAAGGTGAGCTTCTTGGCCACATCTACGAATTCATCCCAGGTGTAGGGCTTATCAGCAGAGGGATAAGGCACGCCGGCGGCATCGAACATATCCTTGTTGTAGTAGAGCACCAGGATTTCGTTGCTGCTGGAATAGCCTACAGGAACGCCGGCATCCTTGAAGGTGATGCAATCCATGGGCTGCAGGGCTTCACCGGCATACATGTCGGATACATCGGCCATAACGCCGTTGCGGGCGAAATACAGCACGGCATTTTCATTGACCATGCCGCAATCGGGCAGCTGCTTGGCGATGGCATAGTTGACCAGGGTCTGGGTGTATTCTTCGTTGGGGATCTGCATAGGTTCCACAAAGATCTTATCCTGCATGGCGTTGAAGGTATCCAGAGCGGCCTGGACGCTTTCCGCCTCCGTCTGGTTGCCCCAGAACGAATAAGTGATGTGGATGCGGCCATCATCCGCGGCCAGGGCGATTGCCGGCAGCATCATGACCACGCACAGGAGCAAAGCGAGCAGTTTCTTCATGGTGGTTCCTCCTTTTCAATTCTCTGAACGATTTACAAAAGGTTATTCGATTAACCTTTCGCTTGATTTAAGAATAGCAGGGCCACACCCAAAAGTCAAGGGTAAATTTGCATTTTCTGGTTGGAAAACGATGGTTAATTTAGTAACCAAAGCCGTTGACGAAGAAGACTGAATATTGTATAATAAGAAAAACGTTTAACTTTGGAGGGCAAAAAATGGCGACGATGCGGGATGTGGCGGAGCTGGCAGGGGTATCCACGGCAACGGTGTCCCATGTGGTAAACGGCACAAAAAAGTTATCCCCCGAAACCACGGAGCGGGTGCTGATGGCCATCGCCCAGGCCAATTATACCCCCAATACCCTGGCAAAATCCCTGCGCAGCGGCCAGACCCATACCATCGGTGTGCTGGTGGAGGATATCCGGGGCCTGCCGGTGGCTGGCATCGTCAGCGGGATCAATGAAACGCTGTCCAAATCCGGATATAAAATGATCCTTCATGATCTGCATCTGCTGGAAAAGCTGTATAACCAATATGAGCAGATCGGCGCATATCGTCAGCGGATCAATAACGGGGTATCGCTGCTTCAGGCCTCCAATGTGGATGGAATTATTTATGTGGGCATGCATGACCGGCATCTGGATTACTTGTTTGATCCCATGGATACGCCCCTGGTATTTGCCTATTCCCATGGCACAAAGGAAGATACATATGTTACTTATTCCAATGATGAATCCGCAGCGGATATGACCCGCTATCTGATTTCCAAGGGCCATGAGCGCATTGCCGTGATTGCCGGCCATCCCCATTCCTATCCCACCGCCCGGCGGATGCACGGCATTCAGATGGCGCTGCAGCAGGCCGGGCTGGTACTGCCGGAGGCTTATATTCAATACGGCGACTGGGAATACGAATCCGGCGTGGAAAAGACCAGGGAATTGCTGTGCATTCATCCCCGGCCTACGGCCATCTTTGCCATGAATGATCTGATGGCTGCGGGATGCATGCGGGTGCTCAATGAAGCGGGGCTGAAAATTCCGCAGGATATGGCGGTTGTGGGCTTTGACAACCGGGAAATCGCCCGTTATCTGCAGCCGCCGCTGACAACCATTGCCCTGCCCACTACAGAAATCGGGGTTCAAGCGGCGCTGCATATCATGGAAATGATCCATAATCCTGCCAAAGCCCCGGAAAAGGAAATCATTCATTGCTCCATTGTGGAAAGGGAATCGGTATAAGGAACAGATCCCGCATTCTGGGATTAATGACAGAAAAAAAGCTCTCTGCGGCCGGCCTGAACTGCTCCCCATTTGTTAGACAGTATGGTATACTGAATAACGAATGGGGAGTGATTTTATGCCCAAGGGAGTACCGAACAAGAGATACACAGCGGAATTCAAGAAACACGTGGTGGAAACGATGTTAAGTGAAGGA
>JAFQOD010000027.1 GCA_017395685.1 Clostridia bacterium | reverse complement strand
GCGCAACTGCTCTATAACTTCGCTATACTTTGAGATATCTGTCCATTTTCGTTTCTCCATAAAGTTACCCCCTGACGTAGTTCTATTATCCTACTTCAGGGGGCTTTTTGTCTATTGTTCGTTTTTACTGGTTCTGTTCAAATGCCGGGGCTTACTTTGTTTTACATGACAACTACGATCTGATTTTCATCCAGCAATTCGCTTTCAAGGATGACACCAGCGGGATGTTCTTTTCCATTGAGAATATACTTTTCAGGATTGCCCTCTTTATGTGCGACATTATCCACTCTAATATTCAGCTTCTTACCACGGAATACTTTTTCCATGGTGAAGCCATCCCATTCAGCAGGGAATGCAGGAGCGATCACGATGCCATCCAGGGTGGGACGAAGGCCCAGGATACCTTCTACACAGCCCACCATTACGGTGGAAGCAGTACCGGTCAGCCAATGGACGTGAGAGCGGCCTGCAAAGGGGCTATCCTTGCCCTCAATGAACTGTCCATGCACATAAGGTTCAATCACACGCAAATCAGCCTGATCATTGAAAGAGGCAGGGCTGGATTCAGCAAAATACTGGAAAGCACGATTGCCATGCCCGCGGAGCGCTTCAGCCAGAATAATCCATCCCTGGGGCTGACAGAATACGGCGCCATTCTCCTTTGTGCCAGGATTGAAAAGCAGCATATTTGCGCCATCAAAAGCTTCATAGCGATAGGGCGGATACATTACCTGCATACCATAGGGGGTATTAAGCAGTTTGTTGGCCGTATCCAGAATGATATCTGCCTGTTCAGGGGTAGCTGCACCGCTGATAACAGCCCAGGACTGGGGATTGAGCCACATGGACGCTTCATTATGTTCCTTACTGCCGATGATGGCGCCGGCTTCTGTGAAGCCGCGGATAAAGCGATCCTCTTCAAAGCAAAATTCATTGAGTGTTTTGAGCAGTTCATCTGCAATTTCCTTCAGATAAGTCACATATTCCGGTTCATCCTTGCAGAAGATTTGCATAATCCGCAGTGCATAATAGAACTGGAAAGCCACAAAGGTACTTTCACCGGTAGCGCCAAGGCGCAGGCAATCGTTCCAGTCCGCATGAAGACCGGCAGGCATGCCGTGTACACCCAAATGATTCATGGTAAAGTTGATAGCACGCTTCAGATGCTCACGAACGGTGCCCTCATCAAAATCGGAGAAGGGAATTACTTCATCCAGATAACCGATATTGCCGGTTTCTGCGATATACTTAAATACCGTGGGGAACAGCCACATGGCATCGTCTGCCCGATAATGGGGATGGCCGGTTTCACGGACGTAGCTTTCATCTTCCGGCTTATCCTCATGGCCTGCATTATGGGTAAATTTTACCAAGGGCAGGCCGGCGCCGTGATGTACCTGGGCAGAAAGCATAAAGCTTATCTGTTTTTTCGCCAGTTCGGGATCAAGATGAATAATCCCCTGGATATCCTGCACGGTATCCCGATAGCCATAGCCATTGCGTTCGCCGCAATAAATCAGCGAAGCTGCGCGGCTCCAAACGAAGGTAGTAAAACACTGGAATGCATTCCAGGTATTTACCATGGAATTAAACCGGGCATCGGGGGTATTGATCTTAAGATGATCCAGTTCCCCATGCCAATGGGAAATCAGCTTTTCCAATTCATCCTGAACGGTGCTATCCACATCCTGGTAACGATCCAGGATTTCCCGGGCCTGGAATTCATTCTTCTGGCCCAGCATAAAAGCAATGGATTTCTTTTCACCGGGCTGAAGAGTAATGCTGACCTGCAGGGCACCGCAGGGATTGCTGTTGTAATTCAGGCTGTTATCGCATTTTCCATCTTCAACTGCCTGAGGATTGGTGAAGCGATTACGACCAAGGAACGCTTCACGCTGACCGGTATAGCTGACAACAGGGGCACCGGCAACACCGAAGAATCGCTCAGAGCCATTACTTCCATCCTGATTCACATGGCAATATTCATTGATGTGCTGAAGAATAAAATCCTCCTTGAAATCAGTGCGGGTAATGAACTGGGTATACTGCATATTCACCAGATCCTGCGTATAGAAGCTTTCGCAGGTGAATTCACAATAACCGAAAGCACTGATCGTACGCGGTTTATTTCCCTTATTCTTCAGGGTCAGACGCCATACTTCGTGAGTAGCATCCATGGGAACATAATAAAGCGTACGGCTTTCAATATCATCGTAATTACTTACAAATTCTGTATAGGATGTACCGTGATGGCATTCGGATTTATACTGATTCAGAGGTTTTCCAACAGGCTTCCAGGAAGCAGACCAGAAATCCCCGTTTTCTTCATCACGCAGATAGATATAGCGGCCAGGTTCATCAAACTGATTGAAAATATAGCGCAGAATGCGGCCTGCAGCACCAGATTTTACAAAGCTGTAGCCGCCAGCATTGACCGTAATGATAGCACCGTAATCCGGAGAACCAAGATAATTGGCCCAAGGAGCGGGAGTGTTAGGATTTGTAATCACATATTCCCGTTTTACATCATCAAAATATCCGTATTGCATACCTTGTTTCCTCCTCCTTTTTAAAAAACATGAATGGCATGTATTTTCTTATCCCAGATGCTTTTATCATAGCATAATATTCCAGTTTTAGCAAGGGAATCGACCGGATGTCATTGAGCATATCGTTTGATCTTTTATGCATCTATCCTCATTTTCCGGATTAGTTTTTCAACATGCATCCTGGCATAATTGGCCCCAGCCGCCGTTTGTTCTTCTGTTTGCGGCGCATCCCCCATCAGCATGGTGAACTGACTCACCTTCAACCCAAGAGCTTCCTGCATTTCCTGATCGCTGCCATGGGGAGAAACCAGATAATAACAAAGAAGAGAATCTCGTTGCCCCATTCGGTGTGCCCGATCTTCAGCCTGGGAATGTACCGCAGGCGACCAATCCAGTTCACCAAATACTACGCATGTCGCCCGCTGCAGATTAAGCCCGCTGGCTGCCCGGAGGGATATGCAGCATAGATTTGTTTTCCCTTCCATAAAACGCTCTACTGCCTCTTCCTTTTTTGCCATTGATTCACGACCGGTAATGAAGACCGGATGCTCCTGCTTTAATTCCTGGCGATACACATCCATTACTGCATGATGATGAGCAAAAAGGAGAACCTTCTCTTCGGAATTCAGAAGCGCTTTAACAAACTGGCATACATAGCCGGCCTTTGCAAGGCCCGTTGCCTGCCTCTCTTCCTGGGAAATCTGATCCTCAAGCAAAGCTCTTTCAGAAGGTGTCAACTCCAGACTATGCCGCCATTGATACAATTTTTCACGTATACCACCCATCAATTGCTGATAGATGGCATCATCTGCATCAATCTCCTGTACCAGACGTCGCTTTTCCGGTAATTCCGGCAAAACTTCCTGCTTTGTACGGCGGAGCATCAGCCCTTCCCTGCGCAAATGATCCCCAAGCAGCTGAGGCTTCAGAACGATTCGATTGCCATATCCTGCGCACCATTCCCTGGTAAACGATTCCCAATCCCCTAGGAAGTGATAATCCAGTATGTTCACCACATTCCAGATTTCTCCGCCATAATTGTAAATCGGAGTCCCGGACAGGCCGATCACTCGCTCGCAAGATTCGGAAAGTAGGCTGGCAGCACTGTATTTTTCTGTTCCTGTTCGCCGCAGTTCCTGCACTTCATCAAAGATAACGGTATGGAAATTCATCTTTGGAAGCACCTGCTTCCATCCCCGAAGCAGTAAATAATGCAGGATATACACATCCGCTTCTGGTAAATTATAAGGTTTCAGGCCCTTGATAATATGAATTCTGGGTTCTCTCCCCTGAATCCGGAGGAAACGCCCTGTCTCTGCTAACCAGTTACGGGTAAGGTGGGGCGGCGGTACAATCAGAAGAGGAAAAATCCCCTCCTGTGCAGCGCAAGCCAATGCCTGTACTGTTTTCCCAAGGCCCATTTCATCTGCCAACAATGCCCTTGGGGTAAGAAGCAGCCAGGATAATCCTATCTGCTGGAAGGGCCTCAATTCACCCTGAAACAGGGCTTTAGACAGCTGCGGTGCAGGGACTGCAATACGGGCTGCCTGCCTGCGGCGGTGATCCTCCCGTGCGCTTTCCAGGGCCCTTTTCCATCGTTCCCGATCCCTTTGGGCCACTTGCAGAGGATATCGCATCATCAGCCAATTGACATCACCGATGGTACGGCTATGAGCAGTAAATCTTGCTTCTCCCCGCTTGGAATCACTTCCCGGGAACAATCTTTTCGCCAATTCAGTGACGCCGGGATCGCCCTTGATTTGCCAGCATTTTCTGCGTGCATTATAGGACAGGGTGCCATAATAATAATTGGCTGGTTCCTGCGTCCTCAGGTATGCCGGAATATCTTCTTGTGCAAGCTGGTGAAGAACTGTATCCTCAATTGCCGTATCGAAAGAAAACTCTGGCACTTCTTCCCCCGTGCTATATTCCTGCACATAATCCACTGATTCGGTTTCCACTTGATGCTGCGATGCGGTATCTTCCCCTTCTTGCCAATCGGTTTTCATTTCCATGTATGATACTTCATCAGCGCCAATATCTATTGAAATTCCCCACAGTTTATTCAGACTGACCGGATATACCGGTATCTTTTCTGCATAGGCCGGAGCACCCCGTACTTTCTCTGCAATCAAAATCAGTGCATCTACTTTCCCAGATGCAGCATAGCGGTTCAATTGTCGTTTTACAGCCTCTATATTCATTTTCCCCCGTTTGATTTCAATACCAATACGACCGCAGAGAAAATCAATGCGGCATCGGGAAGCCAGTGGTGCTTCATGCTGGAAAGGAAGTTCAGCCTCTTGCAGCGCCTGGGCCACCATTCCATGCAAATCGTATTCATCCTGCGTCTTTGGAGCTCTGATCCGGGAGATTGCCTGTAAAATGATTTCCGCTGTCATGGAAACCCTCCTTGCTCTTCTCTTTCATTATACGATCATTCCATCTTTTCGCAAGTACAGGCTTGAAATTTTCCTCGTGCAATGCAATTTTTTTGTTATTTCTTCGAGGATTTATTTCAATTCTATTAAATCTGTGATATACTATAAAATGAGGTGATTTTATGCGTGAAACCCTTCTGGCCGTAGATGGCAATAGCCTGATGCATCGTGCCTTCCACGCCCTGCCCCTAATGGACAGTAATGGGATCTATACCAATGCCGTGCACGGTTTTTTATCCATGCTTTTAAAAGCCATGCAGGATTTATCTCCCCGCTATATTGCTGTTGCGTTTGATGAACACGCACCCACCTTCCGCCATACTGCATATGCTGATTATAAGGCAGGCCGCCGGGCAACACCGGAAGAGCTTCGTCCTCAGTTTGTCATTATCAAAGAAATCCTTTCTGCCATGCATCTGGGCGTTTTATCTGTAACCGGATATGAAGCCGATGATATTCTTGGCACGCTTTCTGTACATTGTCAACAGCAAAATCTTGATTGCGTATTGCTTACCGGCGACCGGGATGCTTTGCAGCTGATCGGAAATGGAACAAAAGTGCTTTTTACCCGCAAAGGCATTACCGAGAGCACCCTTTTTGATTCCGCCGGGGTTAAGGAATACTTTGGGGTGACTCCCGAACAGGTAACCGATTGGAAGGGCCTGATGGGCGATGCCAGTGATAATATTCCCGGCATTCCCGGTGTCGGTGAAAAAACAGCATTGAAACTTTTGAATGAATATCATACCTTGGAAAATGTGCTTGCCCACGCTGCGGAAATCAAAGGAAAGCTGGGCGAAAAAATCCGTGATCATGCCGAATTAGCCATATTCTCAAAGGATTTGGCTACTATCCGCCCCACTGCACCCATTGATTTTAATCTGACTGCATTTGATGTCTCCGGGATGGCCCAAGGCATGCCTGTACTGAAGAAATATCAGCTGAACGGCATTGCCAGCCGTATGGAAAAGCTGGGAATGGAAGCCGAATCGCCGCTCGATGAGGATAATATCCAGGAAGAAATTCTTACCTTTTCTCTCTCCTGCCAAGAAGAGATTGCATCTTTTCTTGCTGAAACTGATACCCTGCCCACTGCGATTCATGTTACCCCCACCCATCTCACGCTAGCTGTTCCCGGAAAACTATATGAAGTGATTCTGCAGCAGGATATGCTTTCAACCGGTCTGATGCCTGAGGAAGCATGGGAAGCCCTGCGTCCTCTTCTGAGCCGGAAATTATATGTTCATGACGGCAAATCGCTTTTACATTTGCTGAGCAATTTATCTCTTCCCATGCCTGAATTTGCCTGGGATACCATGTTGGGCGCATATCTGCACAATCCCCAGGAAAAATCCTATGCACTCAATCATTTTGCTCAGGAAGATGCCATGGGCGTTCTCAACCTTGCCAAAAAACAAGAAAAGATGCTGCGGGAAGAAGGCATGCTTTCCCTGATGCTGGATGTGGAAATGCCCCTTCTTTATGCGCTTTTCGATATGGAACAAGCCGGCTTCCAGGTTGATGGACAGGTACTATCCACCCTTGGAGCCCAGTTTACAAAAAATGCTGAAGAACTGAAGGAACAGGTATATGCGCTTTCTGGGGTGCGCGGCTTTAACCTGAATAGCCCCCAACAGCTGGGCAAAGTATTATTTGAGACGCTGGGACTCCCCGCCGGCAAAAAAACTACGCGTGGTTATTCCACAGATGCAGATACTCTAGAAAAGCTGGTGGATCTGCATCCCTGTATCGCCCCCATCCTGCAATACCGGCAGGTTGTAAAGCTGAACAGCACCTATATCGATGCATTGCTGAGGAAAATGGATGCAACCGGCCGGGTGCATACCACTTTCGATCAGACCGGCACTGCTACCGGGCGTATTTCCTCCAGTGAACCCAATCTTCAGAACATCCCCGTCCGTACCGAAATGGGCCGGGAAATCCGGAAGGCATTCATCTCACGCCCCGGTTATATCCTGGCAGATGCCGACTACAGCCAGATTGAACTGCGTGTGCTGGCCCATTTTTCCGGCGACGCCGCCATGGTGGATGCTTTCCAGAAAGGCCAGGATATCCATACACGTACCGCTGCCGAAGTAGATGGCATCCCCATGGAAGAAGTGACCCCTGCCATGCGTTCCAGTGCAAAAGCAGTAAACTTCGGCTTGGTTTATGGCATCAGTGATTTCGGTTTGGCCCGGAACATCGGTATCTCACGAAAAGCTGCCGCGGATTTTATCGCCCGCTATTTTGCCCGGTATCCCGGCGTAAAAAAGTTTATGGACGATGCAGTCAAAAAAGGATATGAAGATGGTTATGCCTCCACGCTGATGGGACGACGCAGGCAGCTTCCGGAACTCAAAGCCAGCAATGCCAATACCCGTAATTTCGGCGAGCGTGCTGCCATGAATACCCCGGTACAGGGCACAGCCGCCGATATCATCAAACTGGCCATGGTTCGTGTTCATCAGGCTCTGAAAAACGAAAACCTGAAGGCCAAGCTGATCCTGCAGGTACACGACGAATTGATGATTGAAGCCCCTAAGGAAGAAGAGGAAAGGGTTATAGAAATCCTTCGTCAGTGCATGGAAAGCGTAATTGAGCTTGTCGTTCCGCTGGTAGCCGAGGTTAAATCCGGTGAAAGTTGGTATGAAACCAAATGAGCAGCTATGTAATTGGTCTGACTGGCGGCATTGCATGCGGCAAAACCAATCTTTCTGATGCACTGAGGAATGCAGGCGCTCCTGTCATTGATGCTGATTCAATTTCCCGTTCTTTGACCGCTCCCGGCGGTGAAGCGCTGCCCGCAATCCGCAAAGCCTTTGGCGAGGCTGTATTTGACGGAGAGAATCTTAACCGCCGCGCCCTTGGAAGCCTTGTATTCTCCGACCCCAATGCTTTAACCAGCTTGAATGCCATCACACATCCTCTGATCTTCCGGAAAATGAAATCAGAAATGGATCGCCATTCCGGGCCTGTTGTTCTGGATGTACCGCTGCTCTTTGAAACTGGCATTGATCAGTGGTGTGATGAAATATGGTGTGCATATATTCCCCAAAAAGAGCAAATTCAGCGCCTGATGGGCCGGGATCATCTAAGCAGAAGCGAAGCCATGCAACGCATTCATGCTCAGATACCAACCCTTGAAAAAGCCAGAAAATCTCACCATGTAATCCGCACATCCGGTAGCAAGGAAGAAAGCGCAGCCATCGTTTTATCCCTGTGGGCCAATGTACTAAAAAGACTTCCTGAAAATAAAGGAGACAAGCTGTGAATCAATTTCCCTCTCCCGCTGATTATCCTACCGCCTCTGCTTCTCAGCAGTCGATTATGCCTTCCTCCCCTTCTCCTCAGCGTCGTTCTCAGCGTACCAAGGAAAAGAAGCGGAAGAAAAAGGGCTTCTCAATCCCCCAGATTGCCGTTTTGAGCACTCTGTCTCTTGGCATCCTCATCTGCTGCTTTTCCTGGATTCAGGGGAGCAACGAAACGGCCATGCTGAAAAATCAGCATCTGAATGAAAAGCGGGAATATGATCGTGTTCAGCAGGAATATCAAAATCAGGTGCGCCGGCATCAGGTAGAATATGAAGAATGGATCCGCTATTATTCTGCGGTTTATAATTTGGATCCTGCCTTTGTTGCAGCCATCATCAAAACCGAAAGCGATTATCTGCCCACTGCCGTCAGCAACAAAAACGCCCGTGGCTTGATGCAGTTTATGCCAGACACATTGGAATGGGTTGGCCCCAAATTTGGCGTAAAAAGCGACGATCTGGAAGCATTGAATGATCCGGAAACTGCCATCAAAATGGGCTGCTATCTGCTCAACTACATCACCAAGCAATTTGACGGCGATCCCATTCTCACTGCCTGTGCCTATCATGCCGGCTGGGGCAATGTGCAGGGGTGGATCAAGAACTATTCTTCCGACGGGAAAACACTTACGCTCTCCCAGATTCCCTATGATAATACCAGAAACTATGCCGGAAAGGTGTTGAATTCTTATGCGATCTATCAGCAATATTACTATTAAATGCCTGGCTGTGCTTTTTGCCATTGGCATGCTTCCTTTTTCTGCATTTGCAACCACGATGGATCACACCCTCACCTTGGGCATGATTTCTGTAAAAACCCAGTTTCTGAATCCCCTGGTTGCCGAGGAGAGAGAGATTCAATCCATTACCGCCCTGATGTACGAAGGCCTGATGAGAATTGACGACAATTACAAACCCGTCAAAAATCTTGTATCAGATTGTATATCCTCTGATGGAGGAAAACTGCTTACCTTCAAAATGCGCAAAGACGTCACTTTTCACGATGGCAGGCCCTGCACAGCATACGACGTAGAGGCCACCGTCAATGAGATTCTCCGTCTTGCCAATGAAAATCAGGGGCAATATGCGCAGCTGAAATATATTATTTCTTCCGTAAAAGTAAGCAACGCAGAAATCATCGAATTTTCTCTGAAAAGATCCTATTATGGTTCCCTATATGCCTTTACCTTCCCTATCCTTCCCAAGGATCAGATAGCTGCCCAAAATCCTGTTGGCACCGGTCCCTTTAAACTGGATTATTTCGTTCCCAAGGATTATCTCTATCTCTCTGCCAATGAAAACTGGTGGAATGGCGCCCCGACTGTAAAAAATATTAACGTTCTTTTCAGCGAAACCAATAAAGAACTGATCACTGATTATGAATTCAATATGCTGGATGCCGCCATTACCCGCTCTGCTTCTGCCGGGCAGTATCGTACAGGCCTTACCAATCTGAATATTACGTATCGCACCCGCCAGCTTGAAGTTATCCTTATGAACGATCATAAGATTGCATTCCCGCTGGATGATGACAGGGTAAGAAAAGCCATTCGCTATGCTATTGACCTGGATTCCATTGTCAATTCTGTTTATATGGGGATGGCCCAGCGGACCGATACCCCTCTCCCATCCGGTATGTGGCTTTACAATGACAGCATTCAACACGAATATAATCCGGATAAAGCCCGGGCACTTCTCGCAGAAGCAGGATGGGTAGAAAGCCTGGACGACGACGATATTCTGGACAAAGTTGTCGATGGGCAGATGAAACGTCTACGACTTGGTATCTATGTCTATGAAGAGCAGACCAATTCTGTCCGCGTGCAGGTTGCCAATCATATCGCCAGTTATCTTGCTGCGGTAGGGATTGAAACGCACGTAGAGATCGAAACCTTTGCCAGCATTTCCAACAGACTCCAAAAACGAAATTTCGATATCTGCATCGCCGCCTTCCAGATGGATGTTATTCCCGATCCCGGTTTTTTGCTGATGGCGGGCAATACCGGAAACTACTGCGGATATTCCTCAAAAGCGATGGACAATCTGTTTAAAGACCTGAGAAAAGAGCAGGATGAATTCCAGTATCAGCAGCTTTTATTCCAGATCCAGCAGCTTTTCTATGAAGATTGTCCTTTTATCTGCATGCATTATCGTTCCGGCGCATTGCTCACCCGCAAGGTATTTACCACCGTCCGCGATGTGCGTGAACCTGAAATTTTGCGCGGCATCGAATCCATAGGCAAATAATCCCTTTGTAAGGCATAGAATGCCTCAAGGGAGTGATGATCATGAGCCTTTCTGAATTGCGCACCAAGGATGTAATCAATACTTTGGATGGCAAACGTCTTGGCAAGGTAATGGATCTTGAATTTGATGCCGCTACCGGATGCATTGAGGCGCTGGTGGTTCCCGGCGAATTCAAGGTGAGCAACGTATTCAAAGGCGAAAAATCAGGGATTGTTATTCCCTGGCAGCGGATCTGCAAAATTGGCGAGAATGTAATCCTGGTTCAGCTGGAGCCTTTCGATCTTTGCGAAGAATGATCCATCCTTTCTCCAGTATTTCCAATATGGATGGACAAATAATAAGAACCATGGTATGATATAGCCATCACTTTAACTGAGCACTGAATATTGAAGAGGGTGTAATACAAATGAAATGTCAATTCTGTAACTGCGCTGATAGCCGCGTTGTTGATTCCAGGCCCACTGATGATGGCAATTCTATCCGTCGCCGCAGAGAATGTATCAACTGCGGCCGCCGTTTCACCACCTATGAAAAGGTAGAAGTACAGCAGCTTCTGGTCATCAAGAAGGATAATTCCCGCGAATTATTCGATGCTAATAAGGTTCGCAGCGGTATCATCGCTGCCTGCCACAAGCGCCCGGTTTCCGCCGCAGAAATCGAAAAAATCGTCAATTCCATTGAGCAGGTGGCGTATAACACCCTGCAGGAAGAAATCACCACCCGCCAGATCGGCGAAATGATCATGGATTCTCTTCGCTCACTGGACGAAGTAGCGTATATCCGTTTTGCCTCTGTTTATCGTTCCTTTACTGATATTCCTACTTTTATGCATGAGCTGAAATCCCTGATCAGCGATCGGGATGATAAATAAGTCGCCTCACAAAAACGGGCCTGCCTTTCCGGCGGCCCGCTTTTTTATGCCATTTCAATTTCCAATTGTAACTTTTTAATCTTATTGATCGTTTCTTCGTCCAGTCCACTGTCTGTCAGAATCAAATCCGGTTCCTGCATATCGCATATCCTCGCCAGCGCAATCCGCCCGAATTTACTGTGATCGGCTACCAGAATGCTCCGCAAAGCAGATTTCAGCATCAGGCGTTTGATGCCAATTTCAGAGAAATTAGCATTTGTGATGCCGGCATGAACATCCAATCCATCGGCGCCGATAAATGCAATATCGACATGGGTGTCCCGAAGAAAATTTTCGGTCAGCGTGCCTACCAATTCTTGTCTTCCTTGCCGCCGCATGCCGCCGGTAACAATCATCGTGCTGGAGGGATGAATAGGGGTTTGGCTGGCGATGAACAAATCGTTGGTGATCAGCGTCAGATTTTCGAGCCTTGAGAGCGCCTGAGCAATATAGAATGTGGTCGTACCAGAATCAATGATAATCGTATCCCCGGGATGCACAAGAAGCACAGCCCTTTCGGCAATCCGCTGCTTTTCATCCGTCATCAGATCGATTTTCTCTGCATACATGTGTTCATACGAAGTACTGCGGTCCATTTTGATCGCTCCGCCGTGTGTACGGCGAATAGCACCTTGCCGATCCAGATCATCCAGATCCCGGCGGACAGTTGCTTCAGAGACGCGGAATTTTTCTGCCAATTCATGGATTTGGGCACTGGTATTGTCTTCTATATATTCAATAATTTTCTTTTGTCTTTCTGCAGGAATATAGGCGGTGCGTTCCATACTTACTCCCCTCCGTAAGTCATTCTTATATTTTTCATCATAACGGATTTTTCGGCAATTGTAAAGTATGGGTTTTGTATCATCGATATATTGCGCATTTTATTCATTCATCTAAGATCGATCGTTTTGCTCCATATTGATGCTCTTGTGTTTTCATATATTTTGCAGTATAATATAATAGTGAATTTTTGTAAGGAGAAAGATCTGAATTGAGCATTTTATCCCTGCTTCAAAGCGATGAGCCTTTAACTGCTTTAATCGCAATTTTATATCGCATTCCAGCTGTTTTAATTGCCCTGACCCTACATGAACTGGCCCATGGATATGTCGCTTTGAAATGCGGCGATCCAACAGCAAAAATGCTTGGTCGTCTTTCCTTTAATCCTATACGCCACCTGGATCCTATCGGTGCGCTGTTTATGCTGCTCTTCGGATTTGGCTGGGCACGGCCGGTTCCTGTCAATTCCCGTAATTTCAAGAATTACCGTCGTGATGATTTGTTGGTATCCATTGCAGGCGTCGTATTAAATTTTATTCTCTTCTTTTTGACAATGATCCTCATGACGCTTCTTAATCTTCTGATCTGGAAGCCTGAATTGTGGGAACTGGAACAGCCACTTCTCACACATAAAGATTTTCTTTCATTTGACGGCTTTAATTTCTATTCTGTTTTTACCGGCCAGAATCTTCTTTTTATCCGTGAAAGCGGTGAAATGCTATCCTATATTCCCGGAATGTTCGAAGCGTATCTGAAAACCCCCTGGCTTCTCTATGTTCAGCGCTTTCTCATGAATTTCGCCATGATCAATCTGGGGCTTTGTATTTTCAATCTGCTGCCCATTCCCCCATTAGATGGTTACCATGTGATGAATGATATTTTCCTCCGCGGTAAGCTGCATATTCCAGCCAGGGTAATGAACGGCATTATGATCGCTTTGATGGCTGTCATGTTTTTTACTGACATTATTTCAAAATTGCTTGGTTATGTGATTCATTTTGTTCAGAGCGGGGTGCTGAATGGCATCCTTTTGATCTTTGGATTGGGGTAATTTATGGCACTCACATTACATTTAAGTCAGTTTGACGGGCCTCTTGATATGCTCATCTTTCTGATTGGTAAAGCAAAAATCAATATCCGTGATATTTTCGTATCACAGGTCACTGATCAATATATTCAATCTGTTCAGAACGCTCCTGATCTGGATATGGATGATGCCAGTGCATTCATTGCCATGGCGGCTACCCTTCTGGAAATCAAGAGCCGTTCCTTGCTCCCGCGCCAGGAAGAAGCGGAAGAAGAAGATCCTGAGCAGGCTTTGATCCGTCAGTTGGAAGAATATCAGCGCTTCAAGCAAATTGCTCAGGATATGCAGGGTTTTGAAAAAGCGGCAGCACTGATGTATCAAAAACTTCCGGAAGAATATCCGCTTCCCCCACCCACCCTGGAATTGACCGGGCTTACTTTGGATGGCCTTCTTTCAGCCTTTGCAAGGGTGATGGCGCGTATCCAGACCGATGAAGAAGAGCCTATTCAGGTGGCACGCCGCATCGTCCGCGATGAATATACCGTGCCCCGCTGCACCGCTCATATTCTGAAGAAGCTTAAAAAAGGGCCTGTTAGATTTGATGATCTATTCAGTCCGCAGCCTTCTCGGGACGAAGTTGTAACGCTTTTCCTTGCCCTTCTGGAGCTTCTGCGGCTCGGAAGAGCAGCCGTAATCCAGGATGGAATTTTCGGTGATATGATGCTTGAGCCCCGGCAGCCGGACGGCAATACTGAAGGAGAAATTGAAGTAGATGGATATACATGAACTGGCCCACGTGATTGAGGCTATCCTCTTTATCGCTGGCGAGCCTGTGGAGATCCGGGAATTACAGCGCGCCCTTGAAGTAACTGAAATGGAAACCCAACAGGCTATCGATGCTTTGGACAGCGATTATTCTTTCCATCGCCGGGGCATCTGCCTCAAGAAATTCGGCAATCATATTCAGCTTTCTACCCGTGCCGAATATGCACCCTATGTTGAGCGCTTGCTTCAGCCCATTCAAAAGCAGTCCCTTTCTCAATCCGCTATGGAAACCCTGGCCGTCGTTGCCTACCGACAGCCCGTCACTAAATTAGAGATTGAAGCTGTTCGTGGCGTTAAATGCGATTATTCCGTTCAATCCCTGGTCAATAAAGGATTAATTGAGGAAGTGGGGCGGAAAGAAACCCTGGGGCGGCCCATTCTCTACGGAACCACTGATACTTTTCTTTCCCACTTCGGCCTTTCTTCCCTTACCGATCTTCCCAAACCCCCGGATACAACTCAAACGGAAGAATCCGATCCTCTGGTGCCTTAAGCGCAGTGCTTCTCCATCTGTTATCGATCAAATGAACTGGGTATAATTACTATAGATTAAGAAAGGAGTGCATTTCATTATGAAACGAGTAATCCTGATCGTTCTGGACAGCGTCGGTGCCGGCGCACTTCCGGACGCTGCTCTTTTTGGCGATACCGGTGCCAACACCCTTGGCCATATCGCTGAACGTATGCCCCTGAATATTCCTCATATGCGTGCCCTGGGGCTTGGCCATCTTCCCGGGCTGAATATTCCTGCTGATGAAAAAGCTGTAGGCGTTTATGGCCGTGCTGCCGAAAAATCCATGGGCAAGGATACCACTACCGGACATTGGGAGATGGCTGGCATCACACTGCCCCATCCCTTCCCCACATATCCAAACGGCTTCCCTGCCGATGTAATATCCGCCTTTGAGGATGCTATCTGCACCAAAACCCTTGGCAATAAGCCTGCATCCGGCACTGCCATCCTGGATGAACTGGGCGAAGAACATATGCGAACCGGTTATCCCATCGTTTACACTTCTGCCGACAGTGTATTCCAGATCGCTGCCCATGAAGATGTGATCTCTGTTCCAAAACTTTATGAGCTTTGCGAAATTGCACGCAAGCAGTTGGTTGGCCAGCATGCTGTCGGTCGTGTGATCGCCCGCCCCTTCGTCGGGCCCTGCAAAGGCCAATTCAAGCGTACTGGCAGCCGCCGCGACTTCTCCCTTCCTCCCATTGCCCCCACCATGCTGGATGCCCTCAAAGAGGCCGGGAAGCAAGTTCTGGGTGTCGGGAAGATCGAAGATATTTTTGCCCTGCAGGGGCTGACCGGGAGCAATCATGCCGCTGGGAATCCCGCTTGCATCGATGCTGCTCTGGAATATCTTAAGCAGGATTTTGAGGGGCTCTTATTCGTTAATCTGGTGGATTTTGATTCCGTATACGGTCATCGCAGGGATGTAGAGGGCTATGGAAAGGCGCTGGAATATTTTGATTCCAGGCTGCCTGAGTTTTATGATTTGATGAGCGACGATGATCTGATTATCATTACCGCCGATCACGGCTGTGATCCCGCTCATCACGGAACAGATCACACCCGGGAATACATCCCCATTCTTTGCTGGAAAAAAAGGATGACCACACTCCAAACTATCGGTACCCGGGAAACATATGCAGATATCGCTGCCACCATCTGTGATTATTTTGATCTCCCCCAGCGTTTCGGCGCTAAATCTTATCTTGTTTCTTTGGAGGGCTGAAAATGGATTATATGCAGCGCATTCACACTGCCGCAGAAGCAGTAGAAAAAGCCATCGGCAAGGCAGAAATTGCAGTAATTCTGGGCAGCGGCCTGGGCGATTTTGGCAACGAGCTTGCTGAAGCAAAAGAAATCTCCTATGCAGATATCCCTGGCTTCCCTCTTTCCACAGTTCAGGGCCATGCCGGCAAAATGATCTCCGGAAAGCTGAACGGCAAGCAGGTCATGATGATGAGCGGTCGCTTCCACAGCTACGAAGGGCACTCCATGCAGGATGTCACCTTGCCTATCCGCGTGATGGCCCAACTCGGTGTGAAGAAATTGATCGTTACCAACGCCGCCGGCGGTGTGAATACCAATTTTTCTGCCGGTTGCCTGATGATGATCACCGATTACATCAATCTTTCCGGCAAAAATCCGCTCACCGGGGAAAACCTTTCCGCTTTCGGCCCTCGCTTTCCCGATGTCAGCCGGGCGTATACCCCCGCGCTCCAGGCGATTGCTCTTGAATCCGCCAGCAAGCTTGGTATTGATCTGAAGCAAGGAGTTTACTGCTGGATGAACGGCCCCTGCTATGAGACTCCTGCTGAAATCCGCATGGTGCGCGTACTGGGTGCAGACGCTGTTGGTATGTCTACCGTTCCTGAAACCATTGTTGCAGCTCATTCCGGTATGGAAGTGCTTGGCGTCAGCTGCATCACCAATATGGCTGCCGGCGTATTGGATCAGCCCATCAATCATGAAGAAGTAATGGAAACCGGGCGCCGGGTACGGAGCGATTTTGCCGCTCTGCTCACTGACGTAATCGGGAAAATGTAAGCATCATTGTAAAGAGCAGATACCATCACTCTGGTGCCTGCTCTTTTTTGCATAAAAAACCGCTGCAGTTGCCCGAAGGCAACCGCAGCGGCATTTTTGATTGCGATAGCTTTTCTTTTTAAATTACTTTACGCCGTTATCTTCGCAGTATACTTTGTACTGACGGATGTATTCATCCTGCACTTCCTGCAAACCGGCTGCATTGGCCTTTTCAAAGAACACCTTCAGATCAGCATCCAGATCGTTGGTCAGGCCGTAGCGGAGAGGAGTGAGATACTGGCTGATAACCTGTTCAACAGCAGCAACCTTGGCTTCTACGGGGCCACGGTCAAAAGCGAAACCGGTGGGCATCAGAGGAGTGGCAGCAGCCATCTTTTCCTTGATAGCATCTACAACGGCGCCTTCTTCGGTCTTGGCGCCTTCCAGGAAGAAGTCAGTGCGCTTCCAGGCCCAGGTATTCATGGCATACTGGCCAAAGTTGGAGGCGGCATCGGTGGCGACATAAGCGCCATTTTCGTCTACAGTGTAGTGATAATCCTTGATACCATAGGCGAACAGATGATGCAGTTCTTCATTGGTATAGATTTCTTCCATGACCTTCAGGGCCAGGGCAGGATTCTGGGCAGTCTTGGGAATGGCGGTAGCATCCTGGGTGGGAGAAGAGTAGTACACATAGCCCTGCTTCAGGCCATAAGGCACAAAGCCGACCTTCCAATCGGGATGATCCTTGGCCACGGTACCCACATTGCCGGAGTACTTGTCAATATTCAGGCCATTGTAGTACATGCCCAGCATGCCTTCATTGAAATAAGTGTCATGGCCGTCCACAGGGTTGGAGGACAAGTTGCGATCCCAGAAACCTTCATCAGCCCACTTCTTGGCGGTCTTCAATTCTTCAATGAACCATTCGTTGTCGGGAGAAATGTACTTTTCAATCTTTGCCCAGGAGGGGGTTTCGCCCTCTTCCTTTACGGCGCCGATCATGATGCCGGTGGATTCTTCATAATGCAGGAACATGTTGTCCAGCTTCATGATTTCCCAGCTGCGGGTGCCGCCGTCCATATTGGCGTACATTTCAGGACAGTTTTCCTTGATGCCCTTCTGATACAGGTAGGCATTTTCAATGGAATCAGGAGCGGGCAGGTTGTACTTTTCGCACAGATCCTGACGATAGATGATGCCGCCGCTGGTGTAGTTGACATAAGCAGTGGGGATGCAATAGATGATGTCGCCCTTGTCAGTGGGCAGGGTAGCGAAATCCCAGGCTTCCATGGGGATCATATCCCACAGTTCGGGAGCAGCTTCTTCAACCTTATCGGTCAGATCCAGGAAGAAACCCTGGCGGGCATAATCCTTATCGGTAGCCCAGCTGGCATTGTAAATCAGATCGATCGGATCGCCGCCGCTGAGTTTGGTCTGATAAGCAACGCCCCAATCGGCCCAGCCGATGAAATTCATGGACATGGTGCAGCCGACTTCCTTGGCCAGGATTTCATTAACCTTTTCCATAACCATGTCACAATCGGCGGGCTTATCGCCCATCATGTAAACGATTACTTCGGGCAGGGGTTCCTGAGCACTGGCCAGAGGGGCCACACCCAGAAGCATGAGGAGAACCAGAACGAGAGACAGGATCTTTTTCATGGGGAAACCTCCTTTTTATTTTTAAGGCAACCGTGCCTTAGTAACAATTATTCAGATCAGCCCTTGACGGCGCCAACCGTCAGGCCCTTGATGAAATACCGCTGAATGAAGGGATATACCAGCAGAATGGGGCCGGTGGCCACCATGGACATGGCAAGCTTGGATGTTTCGCTGGGAAGATTGATATCCAGCACTATACCGCTGCGTGCCTGGATTTCGCGCAGCGCACGGGCAGAGTTCAGCATGCTGTACAGATAAAACTGCAACGATTGCAATTCAGAATCTGAAATGAACAGCATGCACAGGTACCAGTCATTCCACAATCCCAGAGCAACAAACAGACCAATCGTTGCAAGGGACGGCAGGGAAAGAGGCAGCACAATCTGAAGAAATACACGCATGTCACCTGCCCCATCCAGCTTGGAGCTTTCAATCAATTCATTTGGCACGCCTTGCTTGATGAAATTGCGCATCAGGAATATGTTATATGCACTGAAGAACGATGGCACCATGATGGCCCACAGCGTATTTGACAGATGCAGCACCTGCTTCATCACGATGTACCAGGGGATCAGGCCGCCGCCAAAGAGCATGGTAAAGTAGAAGAAGAATGCAATTACATTGCGGCTCTGAAAATCCTGGCGGGAAAGAACGTAGCCCGTCATAGAGATACAGAACAAGCTGATGAAAGTGCCAACCACCGTCTGGATAATGGTATTACGGTATGCACGGATAATATTGTCCGGATAAGAGAACAGCATATCGTAGGCGCCGGTAGACCATTTCTTGGGGAAAAGAGAATATCCTTCGCGTACAACTTCGCCGTTATCAGTGAAGGAACCAACAATCATCAGCACGAATGGCAAGAGGCAGATCAGTGCAAAAAGCCCCAACAGCACTTTGCTGATCATGTTGAATATCCGGTATCCTCTGTTATACTTTTTCCGCATTTCCATAATCCGCTTTCCCCCTTTCTTAGAAAATAGCGTAATCCGGCTCGATCTTCTTGACGATGGTATTTACCAGGACAACGAGAATCATGCCGACAAAGGATTGATATAAACCTGCCGCTGAGCCCATACCGATCTGAACATTCTGCCGCAGAGCGCGCCATACATAGGTGTCAATAATTTCAGTAGCTTCCATCAATTGTCCGGATTCACCGACCAGCTGATAGAACAGATCGAAGTTACCCTTCATGATGCTGCCCAAGCTCATCAGTGTCAGAATGACAATGGTCGGGCGAATGGAAGGAATGGTAATATGCCGGATCTCCTGCATGAAATTGGCGCCGTCCAAATCTGCCGCCTCATACAGATCATCACTGATTCCCGTGATAGCAGATACATAGATGATGGAACCGTAGCCAACGCCCTTCCAGAAATCAACCAACGGAATAATAATGTACCATGCGCCGGGAATAGAATAGAAATCCACGCGCTCCATTCCCAGGGATGTAAGCAGTGAATTGATAACACCGCTGTTATAGTTGAGGAGATTGTAAGCGAAGGTTCCCACCATAACCATGGAGATGAAGTGCGGCAGGAATGTTACCGTCTGAACAGTTTTCTTGAAATATTTTCCAGCGATCTCCGAGAACATGATGGCAACGGCTACCTTCAGGATCGTGCCGCCAACGATGAAAATGAAATTGTAGACCAGTGTATTGAAGGTCATCCGCCATGCAAGACCGGACGAAAACAGATAAGCAAAGTTATCCATACCCACAAATTTGCTTCCGAAAAGGGTGGAGAAGAATTTGCCGGTAAACTGATAACTGGTGAAGGAAAAATAAACGCCTACCATGGGCAGATAGGAAGTGATGAGAAAGTATACAATACTTGGCAGCACCATGATCAGAAGAACAGGATTCTTCCTAAGATCATAGCGAAGACGCATCAGCGGCATCGCCATAACAAAAGTACCGATGATCAGAAGAATGATTCCGACAAAAATATAGGGGAAGCCGGGGCTCATAGAATTGATATACTTACTGGCAGAATCGGGCTGATTATTGACAAACAAGCCGATAATACATAATGTAGCGCCTGCCAGGATCAAAAGAGAGCTGATGATAATTTTTACTATCGTTTTATCCTCGGTAACCATCAACCAGTATATGATATGGAAAATGGCAAGAAGACCGAGACCGACAGCGATAATCATAGTACCTGGCATGGTTTCACCAGGCTGCAGCACAGGCATCAGATTGTTCTGATGGACGCCAATTACAATCAGCAGACAACTCAGCAGCAGACCACCGATGCTGATCAGAACTTTCCTGTCAATCGTGCGTACCATGAACGCCATAAAGCCGGAAAACGCACTAAAAGCCATTGTAAGGAGCAAATTGGATATCAGCATGCGGGTAGCACGGCTTTCCTTCAGATCATTCATCTGATCATTCAGTTCGGCCATAGTTGGCATACCATTTACTACACCCAGCTGCTTATCTCTGTTTTTCAATGCCTTATCATATTCGCCCTGTGCACGATCAAGTTTGGATTTCAGTTTTGCATCCTCGGGAGAAGCCTCCAATGCTGCTTTTGCCTCTTCCAACTGTGTTACACGCTTCTGATAACGGGTTTCCAGCGTTTCAAGTTGTTCCAGCGCATTGGAAAGTTCGGCTGCCTGAGCAGATGCGGCGCTTAATTCGGTACCCGCACCGCCATCAAAGGTTCGAAGTAAAATACAGCCAGCAAGGAGCACAAAGGCAGCCAGCAGACACAACCATGCCTGGCGGCCTACCCTGCTCAAGCGGGATTTCTTTTTTATTTGCACAACCGCAGTGCTCATCTTATTCAGCCCCCTCATTCTTGAAAGATTACAGCCGTCAGGGATTCGGGCGGCAAATCAAATTTGGCCGTCTGCCCCATCCAAACAGGTTTCACAGGAAGCGTTTCCTTTCCGCGATTAAGCATCAATAAAGATGCTTTTCCGTCAGGCAACAGAAATGCTGCCGTTTCGATATCCGGATGCCAGGCAGAAGACGCGATCTGCGTGCCGCCAGGTTTTGCCGTCTGCCCTATCAGGGAAATAGCCTGCCATGAAGGATTGGGCATGATTTTTTTCTCATTGATATCACACATTACTGGCGCAGAGCAGAAATTCTGCACATGATTGGGGCCGCCCTGCTGATCCAAATACAGATTCCAGTCCAGCAGAATTGTGGCGCCGTGATTAATATCCCCAATATATTCATGTGCATAACGCAAACCGTGCATATAAATATCCTTGCCAAGATCTGCACGGCTGTATTCCATGCATCCTTCAGTAAAGATCAGCTTCTTTTCAGGGAAGCGTTTAGCTACCAATTCCAAAGCCTTGAAATGATCTCCCGTGTAAAAATGAAAAGCAATTCCTTCGATCAAATCCTTCGTATCATCCTGAATGGTTTCTTTTGCGCGGGCATATACCCGTTCTTTATTGTGATCCCAGATATAAATGCCAGTTGAAAGACCATGCCGTTTCAAAGCTGGGGCCAGATAATCCCGAACGAACACTCTCTCATCTTCCCCGGTATAAATGCAGGAATCCCATGATTGGGTGGCATTGGGTTCATTTTGCACCGTTACATATTTGACGATGAGTCCGTGAGCCAGATAGCCTTCAATATAGCGGCAAATATATTCCGCCCACATTTCCCGATACTGGGGAAGCAACTTACCGCCGCGGTTTCTTTGACCGGTGGTTTTCATGAAAGCTGGCGGGCTCCAAGGAGAAAGCAGCAGGGGCAGCTTCCGCCCCGCCTTCTTTTCTGCCCGTTTGATAAAAGGAATCACTTCTTTTTCATCACGAGCAAGACTGAAGGAGGCAAATTCCTTGTCATCCGGGTCGCTCATCGCCTCATAATGCCCTACAGAAAAATCACAGCTATCAATGGATACCCTTAAATAGCGATAATCAGCGCCGCTCCCAAAGTAATAATCCAGCAGTTCCTCCTGTTTGTCCGCCGGCATGGCAAAGAATACATGAGCAGCTGCTTCCGTTGCAGCACCGCCAATGCCATCAAAAACCCTTCCTTTTTCCTCTTCGTAAAGATTGACCACATAAAATTCATCGCGGATAGTCTGCTTTTGAAGAAGAATCTCAGTTTTTTCCATGCCTGAGCGGGTCATCTGATGAATGACGGCTTTCATAAATCTCACCTTTCAAGCAAATTATCATATAATCACGCCAAAAAAGCATACAGTCTTTTATTAAGCTTCATGTCTTTAGTAATATAACACATATTAAAACGTTTTTCAATAGTATCGATAAATTTTCGTATATTTTGGTTTTATATTGACCTTATTTTCCATATATGATATAATTTGCGAAGATTTATATGTTTAATTACATGATATCAGAAAAACGTTTTTTTGAAAGGAGAATATTGATGCATCGTATGCTTTCCCTTTTACTTATTTTTTCAATCCTCGCCAGCGCTGCACCCACGGGACATGCCGCCCCCTCTTCACTCACCATGCTTCAATCCCAAGGCAAAAATATTGTAAATGCAGACGGAAAAATTGTTCAGCTACGCGGAGTCAACGCCGGCGGATGGCTGGTACAGGAAAGCTGGATGTGTCTGACCAATGCCCCCAGTCAGATGGAGGCATTTTCGGTTCTTGATGCCCGCTTCGGACGGGAAACCAGAGAACACCTTTTTAAAGTATACGAAGATCATTACTGGAAAGAATCTGATTTTGATAATATCAAAGCACTGGGTATGAATGTGGTCCGTCTTCCCATTACCTGGTGGCATGTTCTGGATGAAAATGGTGTCCTCCGCTCCGATGCCTTTGACAGGCTGGATTGGTTTGTTTCCTGCTGTGAAGAACGCAATTTGTATGTTGTTCTGGATCTTCATGCCGCTCCCGGTTCTCAGAATGGTAATGATCATTCAGGTGACATTACCGGCTCTTTCCTTTGGAAAAACCAGGAACATCAGGATCGCACCGTTTATCTGTGGGAACAGATTGCCACCCATTATAAAGGAAATCCTGTAATTGCTGCTTATGATCTGCTCAATGAGCCCGGGGGTGATCTAAACAGCACCAATGCAATGCAATGGGAATTTTTTGATCGGCTTTATAAAGCAATCCGCACCATTGATCCGGATCATATCATCATGATGGAAAGCTGCTGGGATCCGGAGGGGTTACCCCCTCCCGATCGCTATGGCTGGGAAAATGTCGTATACCAATATCATTATTATAAATGGAATGCCGATAACGATTACAATGCCCAGAAGCTATTTACAGATGTAAAGCTTTATAAGATCAATCATACCAATCATCCTGTTCCCTCCTTTGTTGGTGAATTCACCCTTTTCCAGAGTATGGACGCCTGGAAATATGCCCTGCAGGCGTATAGCAACGCCGGCCTTTCCTGGACTATCTGGACATATAAGGTAACAGGCAACAGCACATGGGGCCTGTATAATGTATATGGCGAAAAGGCCGATATCTATAAAGATTCTGCCGAAGAAATTGAACGCAAATGGACAGTACAGGGAGAGATGCGCCGGAACACCCAGCTTTGTCAGGTAGTAGCCGACATTTTAGCAGGTCATCCTGTAGAATTGCCGGAGGAGTCGAGCGCCCGCTCGTCTTCCCCCATTTTCTCCCTTACCTTTTCCAGTGTTTCTGCCACCAAAACAGCCGCAATCCGTCAAGAGGGCAGCAGCCATCGTCTGACCACCCTTAAATCCATTGATCCTCAGGATTTTATGAATGCAATTTGCTTCAAATTGCAGGAAACTCAGGATACTTCGTCGTATAACTATCTGACATTTTTTATCAATGATCTGCAAGGCAGCAATACGCACAAAGTCACTTTAATTGATGCGTATGGGAAATCTGTTAGCAAATGGGTGGATATTCCTTCCGTACACAGAGAATGGACCCGCATCAATGTTCCCCTATCTATGTTCAGTGAGATTGACCTGAAAAATCTTTCCGAAATCCGCATCGGCGAATGGAATAAAGGGGATTATCTGATTGACAGACTCTTCTTATGCAACGGTTCAATGGACGAATAATTGATTACAGGAGCAAATATGAATGTAAAAATCAAGGATGTGGCCCGCCTGGCAGGCGTATCCATATCCACCGTTTCCAATGTCTTAAATGAAAGTAAACATGTTAGTCCTGCAAAGCAACAGGCCGTCCTGAATGCCGTAAAGGAATTGGGATATGTACCCAACATGAATGCCCGCCTTTTGAAAGCCCGGCATACTGGTAATATTGGCCTTTTCCTCCCCTATATCGACGGTCCTTTTTATCCCCGGCTGATGCAGGAGGTTTATCATGCCTGCTCTACCCACGGCTATGCCGTATTTACTCATGTCGCCCAGGAAAGCAACAGTCAGAAAACTGCCGCAACCATCCTTTCCTGTAACATCGATGCCGCCATTATCCTGAATGATCATCTGCTGGATCAGGAGATTACGACTTTGGTTAGCCGTAAACTGCCCATGGTTTTTATGGACCGGCAGATTTTTCAGAACGGTGTAAGTTGTATTCTGCTGGATAATGATCAGGCTGTCGCCCAGCAAGTATCCTATCTGAAAAATACCGGGCATAAGCGCATTGCCTACATGAGAGGCGTACACAATTATGACGGTGATATACGCCTTCAGTCCTTTTGCAAATACATGAAAGAACATTCCCTGCCCCTGGATGAATCGTTAATTATGGAGGGACAATTTTCCGAAAAGGTAGCCTATAATTGTCTATACTACTTACTGCGTACGCAACGTGCTGCTTTACCGGATGCAATTCTTTGTGCCAATGATGATATGGCTATTGGTTGTATTAAGGCACTGACAGATCTTAGCTATCAGGTTCCGAAGGATGTAAGTGTATTAGGCTTTGATAATTTGATTGCTGATTCCTGCACTCCGCCCCTGACCACTGTCGGCTATTCCCTGCATACTTTCGCACGAAAGGCGGTGGATGAAGCCGTCCGACTGATCCAGAATCCTGAGGAAGCCGGCCGGATGATGACCCTGGAAACCGAAATGATCGTGCGTCAATCGGTTGCCTTCCGCAAATCTGTTTGATATTTCAAATTCTATTTTCGAAAATTTCAGGAGGTGTTCCCCATGGAAGTGAATCATACCCTGAATTGGTCCCAATACGCTAAAACCGCCAAAGCAGCAGCTGCAGAAGGTGCTGTTCTTTTAAAAAATGATTGCAGTGCGCTGCCGTTGGCTGCAAATGCCCGCATTTCTATCTTCGGCCGCATTCAGTTTTCCTATTATAAAAGCGGCACCGGCTCCGGCGGCATGGTTAATACCAAGTATGTGATGGATATTCTTTCTGCCCTCAAGCAGGAAAAGGGCCTTTGGATCAATCCGGAACTAGAAGAAATCTATCGTACCTGGATCAAGGATCATCCCTACGACGAAGGGAATGGTTGGGGCACTGAGCCCTGGTGTCAGGAGGAAATGCCCCTTACCAATGAAATCGTAGAAAATGCTGCCAATGTATCCGATACTGCCGTGATGATTATTGGCCGTACTGCAGGTGAAGATCGGGATGCATCGGAAGATGAAGGCAGCTATCTGCTTACTTCGTTGGAAAAGGATATGCTTGCAAAGGTATGTAAGGCATTTAAAAAGACGGTGGTTCTGCTCAACGTTGGCAACATCATTGATATGAAATGGGTACGGGAATATAACCCCAGTGCCGTCATGTATGTATGGCAGGGCGGCATGGAAGGCGGAAACGGTGTTGCCGATCTGCTGATGGGCAGGGTCAGCCCCTCCGGAAAACTCACCGATACCATTGCAGAAAACATCAGCGATTATCCATCTAATGCCAACTTCGGCGATGACAACCGCCTTTTTTATGCGGAAGATATTTATGTTGGTTATCGCTGGTTTGAAACCTTTGCCCCGGATAAAGTAATCTATCCCTTTGGCTTTGGCCTTTCCTATTCTCAGTTCCAAATCACCTGCAAGGAAAGCAGCTGGAACGATCAAGGCCTCGAGTTAACTGCCTCTGTCGTAAATATTGGTGATTTTCCCGGAAAAGAAGTTGTGCAGGTTTATGGTCTGGCCCCCCAGGGGAAACTGGGCAAACCCAGTCGCGTACTGCTTGGTTTTGGCAAAACCGATGTAATTGCTCCCGGCAAAAAGGCAGTGCTTTCCCTTTCCATTCCCAAATATCGTTTTACTTCCTTTGACGATAGCGGCATTACAGGTCATCCGCACTGTTATGTCATGGAAGAAGGAAAATATGAGGTCTGGATGGGCGGAGATGTTCGGAAAGCACATCCTGTGTATTCTTTTGAATTGAAAGAATGCGAAGTTGTGGAACAACTGAACCAGGCCGCTGCCCCCGTGCGCGCTTTTGATCGTATCCGTCCCTCTGCAGATGATAAGGGAAATTGGATCCCTGTATACGAGCCTGTCCCCCTGCGCACCATTGATATTAAATCCCGGATCAATAATGAAATGCCGGAAACCATCCCTTATACCGGAGATTGCGGCATCAAGCTTGCCGATGTTTTTGACGGAAAAGCGCAGCTGGATGATTTTATTGCCCAGCTTTCTGATTTTGATCTGATCTGCCTTGCCCGTGGTGAGGGCATGTGTTCCCCCAAGGTGACTCCCGGCACCGCCGCTGCCTTCGGCGGCGTATCAGATGCCCTGAAGGGCTTTGGCATTCCTTGCGGCTGCTGTTCAGACGGGCCTTCCGGTATCCGGATGGACTGTGGGTCCTTTGCGTTCAGTTTGCCGAACGGCACGTGCATGGCCTGCACCTTCAATGAAGCACTGAATGAAGAATTATTTTCATACCTTGGTATGGAATTACGAAAGAATCATATCGATACGCTGCTTGGCCCGGGTATGAATATTCATCGTCATCCCCTGAATGGGCGGAATTTCGAATATTTTTCTGAGGATCCCCTTGTTTCCGGAAAAATCGCCGCAGCTCAGCTTAAGGGGATGCATCGTCATGGCGTAACCGGCACTATCAAGCATTTCTGCGGCAATAATCAGGAGCATCGCCGTCATCATCTGGATTCCGTCATTTCCCAGCGCGCACTGCGGGAAATCTATCTTAAGGGATTTGAGATTGCTGTGAAGGAAGCAGGGGCCTATTCCATTATGACCACCTACGGCGCACTCAACGGGCAATGGACCGGTAGTCATTATGATCTTGTCACCACCATTCTGCGCAATGAATGGGGCTTCCAGGGCATTGCTATGACCGACTGGTGGGCCGCTTTGAATGATGAAGGCGAAAAACCCTCCATTCAGAACACTGCTGCAATGATAAGGGCGCAGAACGATGTTTATATGGTTACCAGCGACTCCCCCGGAAACGGCAATAATGATAATCTGGAAGAGGCTGTAAAAGAAGGAAGCGTTACCCGCGGCCAGCTGCAGAAATGCGCGCGGAATACCCTGAAAGTACTGCTCCGTTCCCCAGCCATGCTGCATTTCCTTGGCAGGCTCGGCAAGGAAGAGGAAGAATCTGCCGCTCAGCTTCTGGCAGAGGAAAAGGAAATGTTTGCCGATCTTCCAATGATGGAACTGAACGATGAACTAAGGATCGATTCCCGGAACGCCCATACCGGCAAGGGTGCTTTTCTTGCATACGGCTTGCGGGTGAAGGATCCCGGTGAATATCAGATGCTCATCGAATTTTTTGTTGAATCCAAGGAACTTTCGCAAATCCCTGTATCTATTTATGTTAACGGGCGCGTTGTAAATACATTTACATTCAATGGTTTAGATAAATCCCAAAGAATCATTGAAAAAGAATTAGGGTTCCTGAATGCCGGGGATAATTACATCAAAATGTTCTTCGCGCAGGCCGGTTTCCGTCCCGTTGAATTTATATTTAAAAGAAAATAAACCAAAGTATGCAAAAGCGGAATCTCTACTCAGACAGAGATTCCGCTTTTTTTGTTTTATAGATCCTGATGCAGCACTTTCACTACCAGCTTAAGGCAGTTTCCTGGCATATTTACATAATTTCCAGGTGAATGCGGCTCATTTGGCAGAAAAATTACAAATTGACCTTCTTTTAATGTACAAACAACTGGTTCGGTCTGCGGATAGCAAACTTGGAAGTCTCCATCTAGTTGACCATATTCCGCTTTATCCACCCATCCAAATCGTTCTTCCCCATGCAAAATCAATTGTATATCGGTATAGCGCTGATGGGCTTCCCAGGCCATTTCCTCACGATTAAGATAATTATCCGCCAGATTAGCAAATACATTATCGCCGTCTATGTCTGTTCTTCCAAAAGGTAAGTTTTTCAAATCGGTATTAGCCAGAAATTCTGCTGCTTTGGCATAATTTATTCCCATACATGCATATCTCTTAATATTAGAAAGATGGTCGATGATCATACCGATCCCTCCATTTGATCCAAGCAGAATTTCACAGCACCAATCATCCCTGCATCATTTCCAAGTATTGCGCTTTCCACCTGAAGACATTCGGAAAACCTGGGCATAACCCCTGCTTTGATACGCTTGCGCAAAGGCATCATCAACAATTCTTCCTGACTGCTGACGCCGCCACCGATGAGCACCAATTGTGGATTAAAAATATGTATCAACCCCGTTATGCCGCCAGCAATGTCACCAATCCAGTGATCAAGTACCTGAAGCATTTCTTTATCTCCGTCTTTGGCACGTTCAAAAATGATGCGGCCATTCAAAGCGTTTTCTCCTGTCGTCTCTTCAGCCAGACGCACAAGAGCGGTTGTGGCAGCATAGTTTTCGAAGCACCCTTTTTTCCCGCACGTACAGGGAAGACCATCTTGATAGAGCGTGAAATGGCCCATCTCTCCGGCGATTCCCCGTGCACCGCCAAACAAATGCCCATTCAGTACGATTCCGCCGCCAACGCCGGTTCCAAGGGTAACCATCAATACATGCTCATAGCCTTTGCCTCTTCCGATAAAGCATTCGCCAAGCGCAGCCGCATTGGCATCATTGAGAACAAACGCTGGTACGGAAAATCTTTTTTCACAGGATTCCTTGATGCGGCTACCCTCGTAATGCGGAATCTTTCCATTTGTTCCAATCACCACTCCTGCCCTGTCATCAACCTGACCGGTTGCGGATACACCTACTGCTTCAATTGAAGCGCCTTCCCGTTTTAAGAATGCTTCTGCCTCTTTCAGAACAGTTTCCAGAATGGGGGTTTGATATTGGTCAAAGCATACGCTGGCTTCATGCCGTCTATGAATATTTCCCAGTCTGTCTGAAAGGCACATTTTAACGGCCGTTCCGCCAATATCGATGGCTAAAATCATTTTATCTCACCGCCGCCATGAAACGATTGGCAATTTCCAGAGGTCGGGTAATTGCACCACCTACAACCACCGCCCAGGCGCCAATCTCCAGCATTCTTTTTGCCTGCTCAGGAGTGTGCACCCTCCCCTCGGCAATCACAGGACACGGAAGGGCCTCAACCATCTGGCGAACCAGCTCATAATTGGGATCTCCTTTGCAATCTTTTGTCTGCGGGGTATAACCATTCATGGTGCTGCCCACCAAATCTGCGCCAGCTTCATATGCAGCAATCGCCTCTTCCAGGGTGGCGCAATCAGCCATGATAATGATGTTGGGATATTTGGTTTTCACCAGCTTGAGAAATTCAGGTGCAGTAAGCCCATCACCACGCTCACAATCAGTGCAATCGATAGATACAATATCGCTGAGCGCTTCCATGCATTCATCCACTTCACGCATGGTCATGGTGATCCGGCCGGTATAGCCCGGATATTCACGTTTGATCAAGCCAATAACAGGCAATCCGGTTTCTTCCTTGATACCTGCAATATCCCTGGCAGAGCTTGTGCGTATCATCTTCGCTCCAGCCAGTTTAGCGGCACGGGCCATATACGGCATCAAAGAACGCTCCTTGTCATAGAGCGGCTCACCAGGCGTTGCCTGACAGGAAATGATGATCGTTCCTTTTACCAGATCGAACAATTCTTGCTTCGTCATGATACAGCCTCCTCAATATTCTTCGTAGGTATTGGACGTTAGATACTTCCCGGAGGAAAAATGCGCTTCCATCGCCTTGGCAAATGCCATGTAATCATAGTTCTCAAGCGCAGCCACAATGGCATCATGCTTATTGACAGAACTGGAAAGATAGGGCATTTTCTGTTCCAGCTGAAATCCATCATCCACTGCCCAAATGGCCTCAAGAAGAGAATTAAGCACACCGTTATCCAACGGACGGAAAATTGCCATATGGAATTCATGATCAGCTTCCACAAACATTTCCCCATTATCCCAACGGCTTTTGATTTCATCAGCACATTCCCTGATATGGGCAATATCTTCCTTCTTCAGTGCATGAAACGCCTGGCGCATATATCCCAGTTCCAGCATTTTGCGAATACCAAACATTTCCCTGACCGGTTTATCTTCTCCACTAACATGAAAAAATAAAACATTTTGAAATAAGAAATCCATACTGAATTCCTTTAATTGAGTACCGCGCCCAGGGCAGGATTGAATCATCCCCATGAGCTCCATGCTCTTAATGGCTTCTCTGAGCACATTGCGGCTGACGCCAAGGTTCTGGCATAAGGTCTGTTCAGTAGGCAGCAAATCGCCTGGCTTTAATTCATTTTTAATTATGTAGCTGCGAATCTCTTGAAAAGCCTGGATATATAATTTTTCATCACGTCTCAGATTTTTCATGGCATTCTCCTTTATTTGTATGACATTTCACTCGTGATTATACATGGTATTTTCCGGTATGTCAATCATTTAAACTTGTTGAAAGTAAAATAATTCTTTTTCGATCCCGAATTTTTGAATTATTTTAAAATTTTCTATTATTTGTCCCTCATTTTCCTGTTTCATCATTCATATTCTGGGTAAAAATCAAATGTAAACCAGTGCCCATCATAGATTTATATAGAATCTTCTTATTAAATTGTCTTTCAGCAATGCGCTCTCTGTCTTTTTCGGAAAATTTTTTCCCAAAATCTATTGACATCATTTGTAGTTTGTAGTATATTTAGTGCGTCAATGGGACACTGGTAAATCAGAAACAAAAAACAAAAATAAAAGGAGGATCCCCACATGAAGAAACTGCTCGCCCTGGTTCTGTGCCTGCTGATGGTTGTGCCCTTTGCCGCCACCGCAGAAGATGTCACCATTACCCTCTGGACCTACCCCATCGGCAGCTGGGCCAACGAATCCACTGTCAACGAAATTATTGCAAATTTCAATGCAGTACACCCTGAAATCAAAGTAAACGTTCAGTATCTGGATTATCAGTCTGGTGACGATCAGGTCACTTCCGCTATCGAAGCCAAGACCACTCCCGATATCATCTTCGAAGGTCCCGAACGTCTGGTTGCCAACTGGGGCGCCAATGGCAAGATGCTGGACATCTCCGATCTGTGGACCGAAGAAACTGCTGCCGATATCGCCGCTGCCAGCCCCACCATGCTGGCCACCTGCACCGGCGCTGACGGTAAGGTTTATCTCTATCCCCTGTGCATGACTACCCACTGCATGGTGATCGACCAGGCCGCTTTCGAAGCCGCTGGTGCAATGCAGTATGTGAACCTGGAAACCCGCACCTGGACCAACGAACAGTTTGCCAAGGCTTGCGAAGCTCTCGTGAACGCCGGCTATGCTATCCCCGGCATCGTATACTGCGGCGGACAGGGCGGCGACCAGGGCACCCGTGCTCTGGCCTACAATCTGTATAATGCCACCTTCACCAACGATGCCAAGACCGAATACACCATGAATAGCGAAGCTGGCGTGAAGTCTCTTCAGCAGCTGGTTGATTGGGTTAATGACGGCCTGTTGGTATCCGACCCTGGCATTGTTGCCGGCGATGCCATTGCTCTCTTCTGCAACGGCACCACCCAGATGAGCTTCTGCTGGAATGCCGCTCTGCTGGAAACCAACAAGCAGACCCTGGCTGACGGTGTTAAACCCCTGGCCATGGCCTTCCCCTCTGAAGACGGCGTACCCGTGCTGGATGGCGGTGTTTGGGGCTTCGGTCTGTTCAACAATGGCGACGAAGCCAAGGTGGCTGCTGCCAAGGAATTCATCAAGTTCGTTTGCGACGATGCCGTGCAGGGCCCCAAGAGTGCCTATGCTACCGGCTACTTCCCTGTAAAGGCTTCCTTCGGTGACATCTACACCGGCACCGAGAAGGAAGGCAATGCTGATTATGCCGTGTTCTCCCCCTACTTCGGCGGCATCTATCAGACTGCCCCCAACTGGACCGTACAGCGCACCGAATGGTGGAACTTGCTGCAGCGTATCTTCGCCGGCGGCGATGTAGCCACTGAAGCAAACGTATACGCTGCCAACGTGAATGTTAAGTAATCCACAAGAATTGTCAGATTGACAATTATGGCATCGGCCCCCTATCCCCGAGGGATCGGGGGCCGATTTTCTATCAAGCCAGGTACATTCGATCCAGCGATTGTACGCTGCCCATTGCCGGATAAACGGCAGGCCGGCAGCGGACAGCGTACAACTAAAGTAAAGGAGCAGCATTCATGCAAAAAACCGTAAGCCTATCCATGAAAGCCGAGCGCAGGCGCGAGAATATCGCCGGCTATCTCTATATGGCCCCCAGCCTGATTTTCTTCCTTGGCTTTGTCATCTTTCCCATGGGCATGTGTCTTTTCACCAGTTTCTTCGATTATACCATGACGGATTTCACATTCAGTGGTTTCCAAAATTATGCACGGGCCTTCAACGATTCCATCTTCACAAATCACGCCCTGATCAATACCATTGTGATTGTGCTTGTCAGCGTCCCCGTTGTATGTCTATTCTCGCTGTGGGTTGCAACTATCATCTATAAGATGCGCGACTTTGGCACTTCATTCTATCGCTGTGTATTTTATCTTCCCGTCGTTACCGGTTCTGTAGCGGTAACTGTTGTATGGAAATGGATCTTCAATAACTATACTGGCGTGCTCAACTTCATTATGAAGAATATGGGCGGTATGCTTCAGGATATCGGTCTGATGGAAAAAACCATGGGCACGGTATTCTCCGGCAACTGGAATTGGCTTGGTAATCCTGCCACTGCCTTGGGATGTATTATCATGATCCTGCTTACTACTTCTGTAGGGCAGCCCATCGTATTGTATGTATCGGCTCTGAGCAACGTAAATCATTCTTTGATTGAAGCTGCTGAAGTAGATGGCGCTACAAATATGCAGGTTTTCTGGCGTATCAAATGGCCTCAGATCATGCCCACCACCCTGTATATCCTAGTCATCACCACCATTAATTCCTTCCAGTGCTTCGCACTGATCCAGCTGCTTACATCCGGCGGCCCTGTCAATTCTACCCAAACCATCATGTATTACATCTACTATAATGTATTCAAAATGCAGGATTATGGCTATGGTAGCGCTATGGGTGTCATTCTGGCCGTCATCATTGCTCTGTTCAGCGCCATTCAATTCAAGCTCGCCAAAACTGATAACGGTTAAGAAAGGAGGTGCAGAATATGGATAATACCATTAACACAAAACCCATTCGCAAGATGAAAAACAAGCCCCAGCACGGCCAGGATCATTCCGTACAAAGCAAAAAAGGTTATTTCATTGTTTCCGTCATCGTTCTTGTTGTCATTGCAATCCTGTTCATTTTCCCTCTTTATTGGATCATCACCGGATCCTTTAAAACCCCTCAGGCCGTAAATGCCCGTGTGCCTGTTTGGTTCCCCCTGCAATGGACCACCGTTCATTATAGCAAGCTGTTTCAACGGCCTGCCTTCCAGTGGCTTGGCAATACTGTTCTGATCTGCGGTCTATCCATGCTGCTGACATGCATCACCGCTTCCATGGGCGGCTATGCCTTGGCGAAGAAAAAGTTCATCGGTCGCGCCGTGATCTTTTCCATGTTCGTTTGTGCTATGGCCCTGCCCAAACAGGTTATCCTCATTCCCCTGCTCAAAGAAATGGCTTTCCTGCGCCTCCACAATACCCTCTGGGCCGTAATTCTGCCCACTGTCGGCTGGCCCTTCGGCGTATTCCTGATGAAACAATTTTCCGAGAATATTCCCGGTGAATTACTGGAAGCGGCCCGTATTGATGGCGCCGGGGAAGTGCTCACTTTTACAAATATCGTCTTCCCTATGATTAAGCCCGGTATCGGCGCCCTGGCCATCTTTACTTTTATCACCACCTGGAATGATTATTTCCTGCAGCTCATTATGCTCAATGATACCAAGGTTCTTTCTATATCACTGGGCATCGCCAAACTGCAGAGCGAAATGAGTACCGATTACGGCCTGATCATGGCCGGCGCTGCTCTTGGTTCTGTGCCCATCATTGCAATCTTCCTGGTGTTCCAGAAGTTCTTTACCCGGGGCATCACCATGGGCGCCGTTAAGGGATAATATCGCATACAAAATATCATTATCCCTTGCAATCGTTCCCCTTTCCCATTATAATCGATATTGCCATTTAGGAGAAAGCGAGGATTACTAATGAGCCTTGAAAAGTATCATGGAATTATTCCTGCCTTTTATGCTTGCTATAATGACGATGGCTCCGTAAGTGTGGAACGCACCCGCGCATATGCCCGGCTGCTGGTCAATAAAGGTGTAAAAGGATTATATGTTGGCGGTTCCTCCGGCGAATGCATCTATCTGGAAAAAGAAGAAAGAATGCTTACGCTGGAAGCTGTAATGGCAGAAGTTAAGGGCGAATGCACCATTATTGCTCACGTTGCCTGCAATAACACCCAGGAAAGCTGCCAACTGGCAGCTCATGCGGAAAGCCTGGGCGTAGATGCTATCGCTTCCATTCCCCCTATCTATTTCCGTCTTCCTGAGGCAGCAATTGCAAAATACTGGAATGATATTTCTGCCGCCGCCCCCAACACCGATTTTATCATTTATAACATTCCGCAGTTGGCAGGGGTTGCTCTCACCACCAGCTTGTTCAATGAAATGCGGAAAAATCCCAAAGTAGTCGGCGTAAAGAATTCCTCCATGCCTACCCAGGATATTCAGAACTTCCTCTATCATGGCGGGGAAAACTGTGTGGTATTTAATGGGCCCGATGAACAGTTCATCGCAGGCCGTGCCATCGGCGCCCAGGGCGGCATCGGCGGCACCTACGGCGTCATGCCGGAGCTTTTCCTAAAAATGGATGAATTGTTCCGTGCAGGAAAAGTTACAGATGCCCAGCCCATCCAACATGCTGTGAACACCATTATCACCGGTATGTGCAGCACCAAGGCTAACATGTATGCCGTGGCCAAAGAAATTGTTCGTATTAATTCCGGCCTTGCTTTGGGCGGAGTGCGTGCCCCCCTGATTGGACTTTCTGATGACGATCTGCCAAAAGTACAAGCAGTAGCCAAGGAAATCCGGGATACTATCAAAAAATACTGCTGATCCAATCCAAAATAGAAACCCCGGCGTTGGAATGGACTGTTCCCTGAATAACGGACAATAGAAAAAAGACGCCTCCTGTTGTAGAATGGAAACTACGCCAGGAGGTGTTTTACATGTCAAGAGAGTACACAAAGATAGAAGAATTGGTAGTCCTAATCGAACAAAGGCATG
>JAFQOD010000026.1 GCA_017395685.1 Clostridia bacterium | reverse complement strand
GATAGATACATCCATTTTTACAATCATGAGCGCATCCAGCTAAAAACTGGCATGCCTCCTCTCTCGCTTCGGCACGCCAGGTAAGCACTTCTCCTACTCAGGGGCTTTTTTGTGCAGTCCGTATATTCTGGGGCAGTTCATCTTGCATTCAGGGCCTATTTTATTGCTTTTCGAAAATCTTCCGGGCAGAATCCGCATCCTGCATCACCTGTTGCTGCACCGCCTGCAAAGAATCCATTTTCCTTGTAGGCCGGAGAAAGGCAAGCAAATGAAGGGTAATTTTCCTTTCGTACAGATCCCCCTGAAAATCCAGAATGAAGGTTTCCACGGTGGGAATATCCTCCACCCCCAGGGAGGGCCGCATGCCCACATTGGTAACACCGGGATAATCCTTTTCCCCGATAAATACCCGGGCGGCATACACCCCGAAGGGGGGCAGCTGCTGCCCCGGGGCCAGGGCCAGATTGGCGGTGGGCATATTCACCTTATGCCCGTTGCCCTGCCCATGCACCACCGGGCCGGACAGGATATACAAAGGCTTATTTTCATCCCCCATCTCTCAGCGCACGCCCTTTCCATGGAGCAGCGGAGAAAGGGGCTTATAGGCCAGGCCGGTGAGGGCGCTGATAATAATCCACTTGAACAGATTAAAGGGCGCAGTGATCATCATTACAAATTTGAATTCGCTGTCAATGGCAGGGATCAATTCCTGCCCCATGCCGATAATGGCCTCCACCGGCATACCGAAAGCAGCGCTGTAGAAGGGAATCATGATGAACAGATTGCTCAGCACGCCCACAATAGTGGCCACAATCGTGCCCGTGCCCATGCCGATGATGGCTCCCTTGCGATTGCGCATGAAGCGATAGATAATGCCGGCGGGCAGCAGCATGGCGGCGCCCATCAGGAAATCCGCCAGTTCGCCCACCCCCTGAGAGGAGGAATGGAGCAGACCCAGCAGGGATTTGATGGCCTGGATGATCATCCCATGGATGGGGCCCAGGGCAAAGGTGCCCAGCAGTACCGGCAGGGAGCTGACATCCAGCTTATAAAAGAGCACAACGGGAATTTCCACCATGAAAAGAATGGCGGAAATGGCGGCAAGGATGGCGATAGTGGTCATATCCCGCACGGAGAGGAAAGGCTTTTTCTTGGCATTGGTCATTCAAATTCACTCCTTTTCCTGAATATACCCAGGCTTTCATGGCCATAGACGGGTTTTTACACGGAAATAAAAATCCCTGACAGGCAGGGGCCCATCAGGGAAAGGAAGCAAATTAACCGGCACAGGCACAGGATATGCCCGATACGCCCGTTCTTCTTCCATCCAGACTGATCCGCAAAACGGATTTACTGTCGGTACCGGAATTGCACCGGTTCAGCGGCTGATTCTCAGCCGGTCGCGGACTTTCACCGCCGGTCGGGATTCTCACCCTGCCCTGAAGACGTGGCCTGTCATTCAATTATGAGACAAATATAGCATAGGGAATGGGGATTGTCAACCAGGAATTTTGAAGCCGCATCAATCCATCATGGGGAAATGGCAGGCGACAAAATGCCCGGGCTCCAGTTCTGTAAGCTCCGGCTTGCTCTTTTTGCATTCTTCCTTGGCATAGGGGCAGCGGGTGGAGAAGGGGCAGCCGGGGGGCGTATTGATGGGGGAAGGAATATCCCCCTCCAGAATAATCCGCTGGGGGGCGTTATCCACATCCACCGTCAGCACCGCGGAAAGCAGGGAACGGGTATAGGGATGCATGGGCCGTTTGAAAATCTTCTGGGTTTCCCCCGTTTCCATCATGGAGCCCAGATACATCACCGCCACATGGGAGCAGATATCCTTCACCACCGCCAGATTGTGGGAAATGAAAAGATAGGTGATGCCCAGTTCCTTCTGCAGATCCATCAGAAGATTGAGGATCTGGGCATGAACGGAAACATCCAGGGCGGATACCGGCTCATCACACACCAGAAATTCCGGATTCAGGGCGATGGCACGGGCAATACCGATGCGCTGGCGCTGGCCCCCGGAAAAATCGGAGGGATAGCGGGGCATATCATCATCGGACAGGCCCACCAGATGCAGCAGCTCCGATACCCGGGCGCGGATCTCCTCATCCGTCATGCCGCCCCGGATCTCCATGGGCTCTGCAATGATGTGATAGACGTCAAACCGGGGATTGAGGGAAGAAAAGGGATCCTGGAAGATCATCTGCATGCCCCGGCGCAAATCCTTGAATTCCTTCCGGGGCAGGGCATTGAGATCCTGATCCTTGAAATAGATCTTGCCCTCCGTGGGCTTTTGCATACCCAGGATGGCATTGCCAAGGGTGGATTTTCCGCAGCCCGATTCACCCACCAGGCCGAAGGTTTCCCCGGCATGGATTTCGATGGAAACCCCGTCCACTGCTTTGACAAATTTCTTCTTTGTGAAGGGCAGGCCCCCCTTTACAGGGAAATGCACCTTCAGATTCTCCACTTTGACCAGTGTTTTGTCATGATTGTTCATTTGTTATCCTCCCGCAGGGTTCCCGTTACTTCAAAGGATGATGGCAGCGCACCTTCCGTCCGCCTTCCAATTCAACCAAAGGCGGCATTTTTTCCCTGCACTGCTCTGTGCAATAGCTGCACCGGGGATGGAAATAGCAGCCAGCGGGTTTATGCATAGGATTGGGCACCTGATCGGGAATCTGCACAAAGCGGGTGGCGCATTCATCCAGCTTGGGCACCGAGGCCAGAAGCCCCTGGGTATAGGGATGCCAGGGATTTTTGAACAGGCTGCGCAAATCCGCCTCCTCCACAATCTTGCCCGAATACATCACATGCACCGTATCCGCCATATGGGCCACTACGGAAAGATCGTGGGTAATGAGGATCAGGGCGGTGTTATGCTCCTTTTGCAGCTTTTTCAACAGATCCAGCACCTGGGCCTGAATGGTTACATCCAGGGCGGTGGTGGGTTCGTCGGCGATGATCAGCTTGGGCTTGACCGCAAAGGCCATGGCGATCAGCACACGCTGGCGCATGCCGCCGGAAAGCTGATGGGGATAATCGTGATACCTGCGTTCCGGGGAAGGCACGCCCACCAGCCTCAAGGCATTGATGGAGGCGGCTTTTGCCTCTTTTTTGCTGATTTTCTGATGGCGCAGGAAAATTTCATCCATCTGCCTTCCCACGGTCATCACCGGGTTCAGGGCGGTGAGGGCGTCCTGGAAGATCATGCAGATATCCCGGCCCCGGAGCTCGCACAGCTCATTTTCTTCCATTTTCAGCAGATCATGGCCGTCAAAGGAAAGCTCCTCTGCCTGCATCAGCGCCGGGGGGGAATTGAGCAGGCGCATGATAGCCTGGCTGGTCACGGATTTGCCGCAGCCCGATTCGCCCACGATGGCGGCGCATTCCCCGGGACGGAGAGAAAGATCAATGCCCTCCACCGCCCGGACAACGCCCATTTCAGAGGGGAAAATCACCTTCAGATTTTTGATGGAAAGAAGAGGCGCATCCAGATTGCTCATACCGCAGCCCCTCCCTTCTCCTTGGCGGCTTCACGGGCTTCTTCCCGCTCCGCTTCATCCATTTCTGCAAAAACCTTCTGGATATAGGTATTATTCAGTGTACGGAACAGCCGATGCATGGCCCCTGCCCGCTTCATCCGGGGATTGAAGATTTCTTCCAGGGCAAGGCCGATGCGCATAAAGGAAAATACGGAAAGGAAAATGCCGATACCGGGGGCGACGATCCACCACCAATGGCCGAACAGCAGTGCGCCGCCGGATTGGGCGTCCGCCAGCATTTTGCCCCAGCTGATGGCCGTGGGATCCCCCAGGCCCAGGAAGGAAAGGCCCGCTTCCGCCACCATGATGCCGGCGCTGGAAAGGGCGGTATTCATGATCAGAAGATGGGATACGCCGGGCAGGATATGTCGCATCATGATATGCCAGCGGCCGGCACCGGAAAGCTCCGCAGCCTTGACATAATTGCTGTTTTTCAGCACCAGCACCTGAGCGCGGATCACCCGGGCCAAGCCCGTCCAGCCGAAAATCACAAAGATAAAGATGATCATGAAGTAGGATTTGCCAAACAGATTGGTGAGCACGATGGTGAGGGGCAGGGTGGGGATTACCAGCATCACATCCACCACGCGCATCACCAGCGTATCACAAAGTCCCCCCACATATCCGGCGCAGATTCCCATCACAGCGCCGATGAGGGCGGTAAGGATGCCGGTGATCAGGCCCACCATCAGGGATACCCGGGCGCCATAGATCAGCATGGAGAAAATATCCTGGCCGGTGGAAATGGTGGTGCCCAGGGGGTGCTGCCAGGAGGGGGAAAGGCCCTTTTCAGCACGGGCAGTAACATCGTAGGGATCATAGGGGGCGATCAGGGGGGCAAAAATGGCGCAGAATACCAGCACCCCGGCAATCAGCAGGCCCACCCGGCCCTGGGGATGCTTCCAGATTTTCACGATCAGGCTCAATGCGCCTTTCATCTGCGTCCACCTCCTACCGTGACCCGGGGATCCAGCAGCGAATAGCACAGATCCGTGATCAGATTGCCCAGCAGGGCCACCCCGGATAGGAAGAGCATGATGCCCATCATCAGGGGGTAGTCATTAGTATTATTAGCCGTCAGAAACAGGGTGCCCATGCCGTTCCAGTTGAAAATCTGCTCGATCACCACTGCACCGCCGATCAGGCCGGAAACGCTCATGCCCAGGCTGGTGACGATGGGAAGCAGGGCATTGCGCAGCACATGCTTGTACATGACGGTCTTGGTACCCAGGCCCTTGGCCCGGGCGGTGACCACATAATCCTCATTGGATACGGCGATCACGCTGTTGCGGGTGGACTGGGCATAGGATACAATGCCGCCGATGGACATGGCGATGATGGGCAGCGCCGCATTCTTTGCCACCCGGCCAATGGCCTCCAGGCTCCAATCGAAGGAGGAAACCAGGCTGGGATCGGTATAGGCGGGGAACCATTCCCATTCAAAGCCCATATACAGGGAAAACAGCAGCGCCAGGAAGAATGCAGGCAGCGCAGTGGTAACGGTGGATGCATTCATCAGCAGCTTATCCGCCCATTTGCCCCGGTGCCAGGCAGCATAGGTGCCGTACAGCATACCAAAGAGCACACTGATGAACATATTGGTCACCGATAATACCAGCGTCCAGGGAAGGCGATCGGCAATCAGATCCACCACCTTGGGGGAGCCTGCCTGCAGGGAGGTGCCCAGATCCCCATGGAGCAGATTATTCAGATACCGCAGATACTGCTGCCAGGTGCTCACGTCAAAGCCGTATTGCTTCCTGGTCAGATCCTTGATGATATTGTATTCCACATCGCTCATATTGCCCTGGGGAGGATAATACCGCTCCGCCGGATCATCCACGCCGATGCGGGGAATGAAGAAATTAAGGGTGGTGACGATGAGGAAAATGAACAGGGTATACAGAATGCGCTTGATCACATAGCCTTTATTCACTCATCTCACCTTCCTTCCACCTTGACCAGCTGGCTCAGGGACGTCATATTGAAGGCATTGCTGCCGTCTTCCACCACCCAGCCGGTGAAATGATCGGTGCGGGCGGCAGAGGTGACATCCTGGCAGTAGAGGGGCAGCTTGTAATATTCCAGGGCGATCATCTTTTCCAGATTCTTTACCAGATCATATTTGGTATTCCGGTTCAGGGTACTGCGCATGGCGGCAATGCCCTTATTGATTTCCACATTCTTGAGCCGGCCGTAATTGGAGGAGCGGTTCAGATTGGAAAAATGGGAATTGAACATGATATCCACATTGGCAGGGGTCAGGGATACGCCCTGCAGCGTCATATCAAAATTGCCGCCGTAGAGATAGGTGGTTTCCGGGGAATTGCCGGAGGCGGCATAGCGCACCTCCACGCCGATTTTCTGGAACAGCACCTGCAGATAGCTTACCGTATCCTGCATGCCGGGATTGGCCAGAATTTCATAGGAAAGGCGCTTGCCCTGATCCAGCCGGTAGCCCGCCGCATCCTTTTCGGGATAGAGGGTATCCATGATCCGATTGGCCTCCGCAAGGCGTTCCTCCGCAGGGGCGGCATAGATATCCGCATCCGGGGCGAACAGATCCCCCTCCAGCACCAGGCCGGCCGGGGCCACCTGTCCATTGCCGTCCAGCACGAAATCAATCAGCGCCTGCTGATCGATGGCCAGGGCAATGGCCCTGCGCAATTCGGGATTTTTCAATTGCTGCCGGGCGGGGGTGGATTGATCGGCAGGCACATTCACATTCAGCACCAGGCACTGGGTAAACAGGCCGGGGGCGGAGGCCACGAATACATCCTCTTCCTTTTCAAAAAGCCTTGCATAATTGGCCGCAATGGAAGAATCCAATACATCAATATGCCCCTTCTTGAGGGCATAAATGGCCACATTGATTTCCTGATACAAAACGAATTTCAGCGTATCCACCTTATAGAGGGGGCCGCCGTTTTCGTCCTTGATATGGTAGTTATCCCTGCGGTTGAGCACGATCTCCTGCCCGTTGGTCTTTTCCCGGTCCAGCGTCCAGGGGCCGCAGCCCACGGGATGCTGATAAGCATAGGCCAGTTCGGGGGTGGGATCGGTATTGTTGATGGGGCAGTCAAAGGAAATCAGATCGGCATAGATATGCTCCGGCAGCACCAGCACGGTGGATACCAGGGGGGTGATGGCGCCCAGCACCTTATTCACCTCAAAATAGAATACCGTATCCTTTTCCTCTTCGCTGATGGGATAGCCCTTTTCATTGGCGCCGGTATCATAGGTATAAATGCCCTGACGGCGCAGCTTGCCCGTATTGGTATCATATTTGTGCAAAAGATCATTCACCCAGGCCAGGGCGCCCGCATGATTGGAAAGCTTCTGATTGGCGGCCAGATCGAAGGTGAAATAAATATCTTTCACCGTCACCTTTTCCCCATCGGACCAGGTGGCATTTTCGTCCAGCACAAAGCGGATGGGAATGCAGCTGGTGCCCTTGACCGAATACTCCTTCTCCAGCCGGTCATAATCCACCTTGCCGTCTTCCGTAAGCAGGGGATTGCCCGCCCGATCCAGATAGGCCCATTCCTTTACCAGCAGGGGATCATAGGTATCGGTGGCCTCATCATAGCTGAGCAGCGTGGAATACACCATACTGGAAATGGTGGGGGCCACGCCGTCCCGGGAGAACCAGGGCATATAGGATGTGGGGAATGAAGAGGCCACTTCGCCGATATACAGGGTGGAGGATGTATCCCCCCGCCGCTCATAATCGGTGGCGCAGGCGGTGCATAAAAGCAGCAGCGCCAGCAGCAGCGCCCCCAGCTTCAACCGGTTTCGCATATGTATATCTCCCTTTCATGGGAAAATTCTAAAAAGGCCCAGGGCGCTTCTGCGCCCTGAGACAATCCGTATATCCATCAGATTAATAGGGATACTGCAGCTGCACGCCAAAGCCATCCTTGGTGGCGCTGTTATCATAAATTTCTTCAATGCGGAAGATATAGGCAGGATAAGAAAGCCAGCGGTTCATATCGGGATGATGATATACGTCATGCTGGGCATTGATGAACTGCTGATAGATTTCCCGCTTGCCGGATTCCATTTCGTCATAGATTTCCATCTTGCCGCGCAGCTCATAGGAGATGGCCGGGGGCTGATAGAAAATCAGGGTAGCTTCGGGATTGGCCTTGTAATTTTCATAGCTGTGCTTCTTGGCCATTTCCAGGGATCCCACCTTGGTGAAATCCACCCGCTTGCGGGCCTCTTCGCCGTACATATATTTGACCAGCACTTCCAGGCCCCGCATGGAATAGGTCTTATCCTCGGGATCCCAGGTCTTGATATGCTTGATGTAGGCTTCCAGGGTTTCTTCCAGATATTCATCCTTGGGCATAAAGCCAATGCCCTTGATGGAGGCATTCAGGCCGGCGGGGCCGTAGGATACGAAGGCGGGATCATGGGAGCAGAAGCTCAGGAACATCTTTTCAGGGGTAACCATCTGGCCGGCATGCAGCTTCAGCACAGATTCTGCACGGGTATTAAAGGCCCAACGGAAAAAGCTTTCGGCGGTTTTCATATTTCTTCTCTCCTTTTGTATTGGTTTGATACGAGCATAATTACAAATGAATTATATCATATTCCTTCAAGTTCGCATACAATTGTAAGGAAACAATCGAATTGCATGCAATTTAATATCCCTCCGGCCACATTTTTCGCGCCGGAGGGATGATTATCAATAGCTGATTCTTTTTTATTGCGGGGCACGGCCCAGAGAGGTATTATCCAGGGAACGGTCCCTTAGCTCCGGCAGGGGGCTGGGAGCGCATTCCGCCCGATAATCCCGGCCGCTGCGGCGGATCATTTCATCAATCACCAGATGGCTGGGCACCTGATGCACATCTGCATTGATCGTGCGCTGGAAACGGAAAAAATCATAATCCGGGGGCAGCATGGAAACGGGCTTGAATTGCTCCTTTTCCGCAGTGAAATGGGCCATCTGCAGGGCAGAGCGCACATAATCAATATTGGTTTGAAAATGAAGGGGCGCCGGGAATTCCCCGCCGGGGATCACCTGCTGCCAATCCTTCCCCTCATATTGCTGCAAAAGCTGCGCCGCTTTATGCAGATGGGCTACTTCCATCTGGAAAAAATGCTGCCACACCTGCTTTACCATGGGATCCGTTTCATCCTCCATGCAGGAATAATACAGATAGCATTCCACATACTGGTGCATCAGCAGTCCCTCCAGCCAGCTGCAGCCGGGATCCATCAGGCTTCCGTACTGGGTCACATGCTGCTCTTCAATCAGGCCGATTTCCTGATACAGCCGCCGGCCCAGATCGGTGGGATGCTGGCCGCACAGGTTCATGTAATAATTCATGGTCTGCTGCTCAGCCGCAGTGATGATCTGCACCGCCATTTTATCAAAGAGGGCGGCATCCTTTTTTCCCGGCAGGCACAGGGCGTCAAAGGGGGCGCGATGCTCGGAAATGGTGGGGCGTCCGGGCATGATTTCCGTATAATTGCCCACCAGCTTTTCCGCATAGATTCCCTGCTCCATCTCCAGCAGATCAGCATACCGGTACAGATGATCAAAATCCTCCAGCAGGGCAAAATCCAGGGCAGATTTCACATGGGGGCAGGTCACCCGCTGGGCCAGGATGGCGGTCAGATCCACCGCCAATTGCTCATAGCCAATGGTATGCTCCAGGGGCGTTTCGTTCAGAGGCTTCAGGCAGGCAAGCTTTTTTTGCTGCTGCTGTTCCTGGCGGCGCAAGAGGGAAAGCTCCCGCCTGAGATCATTATTACCCTCATGCCGGTGAAACTGATGGGAATACCATACAGCTTCAAATTCCGTTCCGTTCATCAGGATTACCCGTACCCGGGTATAGGGATCGATGGCCATTTTATCATAGGATTTGGGATAGATTTCATGCCAGTTCATAAATTGATCGGTCAGCTTTTCCGGGGATAACTGAAAAGGATTCATAGGAAGGCCTCCTTATGCGTTTTTCCAGTTTCAGTATGGCAATCCCGCCCAGCTTCCATGCTGGAAATTTCTTTCAGGAACAATGAAAGAACAGTTAAAACACAATTTTTTGTGATTTTTCGCAAAGACAAATATTGTATATTCGTGTATAATAAATTCGAATATGCAAAATGAATAAATCAATTCAAGAAAATGGAGTGGCCGCATGCCCAGAAAAGTGGAAATAATTCCCTCTCAAGCAGAATTGAATGCGCTGGAACAGCTATCGCAGAATACGCTGGAAGATCATCGGGTGGTGGAACGGGCCCGGATTGTGCTGGCATGCCTTCGCAGGCAGCCGCTGGATGAAATCTCTGCCCAGTTTCAGGTCAGCCGCAGCATGATCTTCCGCTGGCGCGCTCGTTTTATCCAGGATGGCATAGCCGGATTATGGGATAAGCCCCGCACCGGCAAGCCAGCCCGCTATGATGAGGCCTTTGAAAAGCAGGTGCTGGATATCCTGGCCTCTCCCCCGCCGGCAGGGCAAACCCGCTGGGACGGGCAAAGCCTGGCCGCCCATCTCAATGCATCGGATGATGCGGTATGGCGGGTGCTGCGCCGCCATGGCCTGTCCCTGGCCCGGCAAAGGGTATGGACGGTGAAAACCAAGCTGCATTTAACCGGCAAGGCTGCCCATCTGGCCGGGCTGTATATCGCCCCGCCCACCTGGATCATGGCCTTGCGTTATCCCCAGGGAACGCCGGATGAAGCCCGGATCTATACCCGCAACCGGGCGGCCGGCAATGCGCTGCTCAAGGCCGCCGGGGAGGATAAGGAGCTGGATCTGAAGCAGGCCCTGGCCATCATGGCCACCTTTTCCCAGCAGATTGCCCCCAACAAACGGCGGGAAGAAATGCTGAATTTCATCAACGACGTCCTGGAATGCACCCAGCCTGATCAGAAGCTGGTCATTCTGGTGCTGGGGGACGCCGCCTCTCTGGAGCTTTCCAGCTGGATGGCCGCCCATCAGCAGGTGAAATTTTTATTTTATGAGAATATGGATGCGGCCAATACCCGCCTGGAATTTCACATGCCCGATATAGGGGAAGATTACGGTGCTTTCGTGCGCCAGGTGATGGAATATCCCCATTCCGCTTCCCCCTTCATCTGGAAAGCCATCCGCCGGGATTGGATGGAGGAAGAACAAGCTGAATAATTTTTCGTTTATCCTGTGCCGCCCTTTTCAGGGCGGTTTTTTTGATGCACTGCCCTTCCCCTCAAGCATATCCTGATAGAGGACGGATATCCCGCCCAAATTCAAGAAAAGTGAGTGGCTGCGCATGAATAAGAATGCGATGACCATAGATCGCCCGGAATATTACCGGGAATGGAACCACCGCCATCAGCAGAAAGATAATCTGGCCCTGGCCATGGCCTATGTGCCCATGCAGTGCCTGAAAAATGCCTATTGCCTGGAGGAGGCCCTCCGAAACGGCACCCTCTTCCCCGAACTGGATAAGCCCTTCACGGGCGTGAAAGGGGGCTACGCCTGTGGCCGGTAATCAGCATATGCTCCGGGATTATTCCCTGCCCTTCGCTGCCTGGGAGCTGAGGCTGTATCTCAATTCCCATCCCAATGACCGCTGCGCCCTCAGGCTGTATCATCAATTGCTGGCAAGTGCCCCCTGTGCAACCTATGCCCATACCGATCTGAACTGCTCCTCCTGCTGCGATCAGCATGTTTTCGGCGCCCTTTCCCATATGGATGACGCCGCCTGCCCCTGCAGCAGCAATCTTTCCGATCTGATGAACGGATGGGATTGCGCCTGCGATCAGGGGGATTGCTGCCCCCTGCGCTGGGATTGGGTGGAGGATCCCTGGCCCTGGGACGGCTGCTGCGGCAGCTGCGGAAACTGAGGAGGCGAAACGATATGTGGATTTATAAAAAGCAGCTGCAGTTTCCCGTCAACATCCGGGAAACCAACCCCCGCCTGGCCAAGGCCATCATTTCCCAGTTCGGGGGCCCCGATGGGGAATTGGCCGCCTCCATGCGGTATCTGGCCCAGCGGTATCATATGCCCCATCCGGAAGCCAAGGCGATGCTGACGGATATTGGTACGGAGGAATTAGCCCATCTGGAGATTGTGGGCAGCGTGGTGCGCCAGCTCACCTGCCGCCTCACCGCCGATCAGATGAAGGCCGCCGGCATGGATGATTATTTTGTGGATCACACCACCGGCGTCTATCTGCAATCCGCCGCCGGCCATCCCTTCACCTCCGCCTATCTGCAGGTGAAAGGCGATCCCATCACCGATCTGCATGAAAATATGGCCGCGGAGCAAAAAGCCCGGGCGACCTACGAAAATATCCTGCGCCTCAGCGACAGCCCCGACGTCAATGAAGTGATGAAATTCCTCCGCGCCCGGGAAATCGTGCATTATCAGCGGTTCGGGGAATTGCTGCGCATCGTGCAGGATCGCCTGGACAGCAAAAATTTCTACGCCTTCAACCCCGCCTTCGATCAATAAGCAAAACGCCGCCTGTTTCAGGCGGCTTCTTTTTTGTTCTTCATCTTCCAGGGATAATTGCCCCCAGCCGTGCATACAGTGCAATGGAAAATATCCTGTATGCAAGGGAGGAATGTATATGCCCGATACCATGATCCGCCGCCTGTTTCCCGGCAGCAACACCCATGCCGGATTTTTCGGCTTTTTTGAAAATCTGCGCAGCCAGGCCAGCCGCTGCCTGATCCTCAAGGGAGGGCCGGGGGTGGGCAAAAGCACGCTGATGGGGGCTGTGGGCAAATATTTTGAGGAAAAGCATCAGCCCGTCGTCTATTATCACTGCTCCGGCGATCCGGACAGCCTGGATGCGGTATTCGCCCCTGAGGCAGGCTATCTGATCCTGGATGGCACGGCGCCCCACATTGTGGATCCCATCCTGCCGGGGGCGGAGGACGGAATATTGAATCTGGGGATTTGCCTCAATGAAAGGGAGCTGACCGCCCACCGGGCAGAAATTTCAGCCATTGCCGGGGAAATACAGGGCTGCTATGCCCGTGCCTATCGTTATCTTTCCGCTGCCCATACCCTGCGGCAGGATGCCGCCGCCATTTATGACGCCGCCTTCTCACCCGCATCCAGAAGGGCGCTGGAAAATGAATTGCTCTCCCTGCTGCCTGGCGGGCCGGAGGGGCCCGTTCATCATGCCTTTGCCCAGGCCATCACCTGCCAGGGCGTCATCCAGCAGGTGGATTCCATTCTGGAAGGCCCCCTTTGCTGCCTGGATCTGCCCTGGGGCTTTGATGCAGACGCCCTGCTGGCCCCCCTGGTGCAGGGGGCAAAACGAAGCCGGCTGGCCATGCAGCTCTATCATGATCCACTGGATGGGGAAAAGCTGTGCCATATCCGGCTGGGCAGCCGGGTATTCACCACCGCCGTGATGATGGACGCCCCTTCCTTCACCCCGGAGCTGGATAAAGACCTCCTGCGCCGGGCGGCCCCCCGGCTGGCATTTGACCGGGCGGTATATGATCTGACGCTGAATCAGGCCATTGAAGCCCTGGCCGAAGCCAAGGAAAGGCACGATCAAATGGAGCGCTACTATATTGACGCCATGGATTACAGCCGCCTTACCGCCATCAGGGAAGAAGTGATGGAATCACTTCCCTAATAAAAAACGGAGGGATCTGCTATCGATCCCTCCGTTTTGATTATTTCAGTGCCTGGACAGAAACAGGGGGCTGATCCGCCTGTTCCGCCGCATTGACGGGCACGATGGAAAAGCTGATATCGTCTGCTTCCTGCCCATCCGCCAGGGGCAGGGCAATCAGGGCGGACTGGCTTTCCCCCGGCATCAATCCCCAGTAAGCGCCGGAGCCGAATACCTCCGCCGTCACATCTGCCGGCTGGCCGTTGATGCAAAATTCCTCCAGTCTGAACCAGGTTTCCTGCTCTCCGATATTCTTCAGCTTCACATCCAGCATCAGCTGATTGGGGGCAGGGGTGACAAAAAAGCCCTGAATCTGCACTGCATTCCGATCATCATAGCTGATCTGGTATGCGCCGCCGCCCATATCCGCCTTGATCTGCAAAAGGCTGCTGGTATAGCTGTTATTCTGGCTGTCGCTGATCCGGAAAGCGGCATACAATTCCTTGGTATCCAGGGTATCATGAAGCAGACGGAATCCCCAGGTATCATCGATGGGGGCGGTCCATTCTTCGGTGCGCACCACATCCCATTTTTCAAAGGGCAGCAGGATGCCGTTTTCATCCGCCGTTTCCCGGCGGTATTCCAGCGTTATCGAAAGGGCGTCATATTCCTCAAAGGCAATCTGGGGCAGGAAGCTGTACGCCTGCAGCCCTTCATTCCAGATCTGGATGCGGCCGGGAATCAGGGCCTCGGCCGCTGCATCATAGCCGCAATGGATCAGGGCATCGCAGGCCATGGGCTCCGTATCCTCCCCGGCATTCCGGGTCAGCCTGCCTTTGATCACATAGGCGCCGTTTTCCAGAATGGAATAGGAAAGGGCGGGGGAAAGGATGCTTCCGTCCCGGGAGACGGCATACAACGCCGTGCCGGAAAATTCGGATGTGAGGGTATTGCCTTCCCTGCCCACCTCAGGATTGATGAAGGTAAGGTTGTAGGTATGATCCGGATACCCGCGCAGCACCTCCATCCGGGCAGCGCCCAGATGGGCGGCCTGATCATCCGAAAGCAGCAGGGTGAACAGGCTGCGCATATCCTTTTCCGCCTTGGCATTGATGCGCAGCTCCTTCCAGGAGGCCAGGGGCGTTCCCGTCAGATAGGATACAAAACGATGCACATAATTGGTATATCCCTCGGAAAATTCCAGATCATTATAGACAGGGATGCTGCCGGAAAGGGCATCCTTATTGCTGAAGGGATGATAGACGGCAAGGCCGCTGCATTTCTCATCCGCCGCCCGGCAGTATACCACCGCCTCCTCCAGGGAAGACAGCAGAGCATCCGCCTTTTCCGGGGCGGATTCCCGGGTCATTTTCACCAGATCCCCCAGATCCACCAGATCCCGGCTGCTGTATCCGCCGCTTTCCCCTACGCCGAAGGTGATGGTATTACGGCGCTGGGCAGACATCCGGGTAAAGGAAGAGGCGGTGATCTGCCCCTCCATTTCGGGGAAATAGGCATCCATGGCCGCTACCAGTCCCTCCACCTTGGAAAGATCGATCATGGCGATGGAGGTTACCACGGCGTCATCGGATATGCCGGCCCGGCCATTGGCCTGGGCAAGCTGCATATCCTCTTCATAGGCGCTGTCCACCAGGCGTTTTCCCGTTTCAATGATGCTGGCATCCTCATCCATGCCATGGATCCACGTCCGGGTAAGGCCGAAGCAGGAATCCTGGGAGGCCACCATATATTCCGCATAGGGGGCCATCATCAGGGACACCTCGGCGGAGCTCATCAGGCAGGCGCTCATCACCAGCATTTTCAGCTTCTTTTCTGCGATCCGGCTGTTGCCCAGGGCAGACGCCACCTCCAGCAGGGACATGCTGTCCCCGTCAAAAAGCTCATCCTGCATCATGCCGTGGATGGGGCCGCCGCCATGATCCCACAGATCCAATACATAATTTTCGGCAGGATATTTTTCATGGCAGTAATCGATGAACCGGGTGAGGGTATCCGCCTCCCCCATGGAGGAAAGGGGCAGCATATCCGCTACCCTGGGCCGGCGGCCGCCGATTTCCAGCACCGTCAGCACCTTATTGCTGTAGCCGGTCATCCATTTTCTGGCGCCGCCAAGCAATGCCACCACATTGATCTCTTCCGTATTGTATCCCGCCTGAATGATGGACATGATATCCCCGGAGGCCTGGCCGTCGAGGCTTTCCAGATCCGATCCGCACAGATACAGCATCACCGTGTATTTTTTGACGGGCGGGGCTTGCTGCCCGCTTTCTGCAATCGCGGAAAAAGGAATGCCCAGCATCGCCAGGAGCAGCATGACCGAGATGCACTTAACCAATATCCTTTTCAATGCCCATTCCTCCTGTCTGTCGTTTGATCCATTCCGGAAAACATGCATTCATCATTCCCCATCTGTAATGATCAGCACATTCAGCAAATCTTCCATATCTTCCCGGCTCTCCACATTGCCGGCTTCCAGGCGGATATATTTTCCCCCTGCGATGGTAACCGCATTGGCGCCCCAGACGATCCAGGTATTATGCCCGGATGAAACCATCTGATCCGGTGTGTAGCCCAGCGCCTTCACCACCGATTGCTGATCCTTTTCCTGCAGTTTGCTCAGATTGCCTGCAAGACGGGTGATGGGATCCTCTCCCTGGCAATAAAGATAACTGCGCACATCGGTATAAAGATCGGCGGTATACATGATCAGCTCCTTGGCCAGCACCACCTCTTCATACATATACGTGGGATCGCTGAACATGCTGTAATCGCTGATGGAAGCAAAAAAATCGGCGGTCAGGCAAAGGATGCCGCTGCCCGCAATGCGATCCAGCTTCACCTGCACCTGATCAAAGGAAACCAGGACCGCCTCATCCGTTACATCCACCGTATAGCTGATATCCAGTTCAGCCCGCCGGAGCGTTCTTTCCCGCAGCTTTCCTGCGTCCACGGGGCCCTTTCCTTCCCTCAGGTCAATTCCGGCAGCCATGCCGGTCAGATCCAGATTCTCCGCACAGGCGGAAATGCAGCCAAAGCACAGCATTCCGGCCAGCAAAAGGGCAAAAAATTTCTTCATTCTTATATCCTCGCCTGTTTTCGGTTCATACAGACAGCGCATCAAAAAAACTGCCCTGGTATTTTTTCATTATAGTATTTGCGAAAAAAAATGTCAATCTGCGCCGGATTTTTGCCGTTCCTTCCCCAATCTTCTTTCCCGGCCGCAAGGAATTATCCGCTTTCTGCAGAAATATACAATGGAATAAAAGGAACTGCAGCCCCATCATATCAGGGAGATACAGCATGAAAAAATGGTTCTTCGCAGGCCTCTGCCTGCTGATTTTGTGCCTGGCGTCTGCGGCATGGGCGGAGGATATTGCCGCCCTTCTGGAACAGGCCCAGGCCGGGGACGCCCAGGCCCGGTTTGATCTGGGCAAATGCCTGCAGGATGGAAACGGCGTGGAAGCGGATGCCGGCGCCGCCTTTTATTGGTATGCCCTTGCGGCAGAACAGGGCCATGCCGACGCCCAGAATAATCTGGCCATCTGCCTGTATAACGGCACCGGGACGGATAAGAATCCCGAGGCCGCCGCCCGGTATTTCCATCTGGCTGCCGCCCAGGGGCATATGAAGGCCCAGTATAATCTGGCCCAATGCTATCAGAAGGGCCGGGGCGTGGAAAAGGATGGGGCCATGGCCGTATATTGGTATGAGCAGGCGGCACAGCAGGGCTATGACCGGGCGCAGGTGCGCCTGGCGGGATGCTATATGAATGCCCAGGGCGTAGAAAAGGATGAAGCCCGGGCCTTTTCCTGGTATCATCAGGCTGCCCTGCAGGGCAATATGGAGGGGCAGTATTATACCGGGCTGTGCTATGATATCGGCGCCGGCACGGATCAGGATATGGCAGCAGCCTTTTCCTGGTATGCCCTCGCCGCCGGCCAGGGGATGATCCAGGCCCAGTATCAGCTGGCCATGTGCTATTCCGGCGGCCTGGGAACGGATGCCGATCTGCAATCTGCCTTCCATTGGTTCGGCCAGGCTGCCGCCCAGGGCCATGGAGAATCCCAGTTCAATCTGGCCGTCTGCCACGAAAAGGGCCTGGGCACCAATAAGGATACGGAAAAAGCAGCCTATTGGTATGAGCAGGCAGCCCAGGGCGGCATGGATGATGCCTGGTACCCGCTGGGCAGCATCTATCTGATGGAGGAAAATTTCACAAAGGCCGCACAATGCTATCAGAAGGGGGCAGAAAGCGGGGATTCCTCCTGTATGATCATGCTGAGCCTGTTTCATTACCTGGGCATCGGCGTGCCTCAGGATCCGAATCTGGCCGCCTACTGGAGCACGGAAAGCCGCAAGCAGCTGCAGGGCGATGAAAATCTGCAGCCCTGGCAGCCCGTCATTCTGCCCCGGGAAACGGTGGCCCTCACCCTTTCCCCTGCCGATCCCGAGGGCCAGGAACGGCTGGCCGACCGGTATTATCACGGCGTGGGCGTGGAAAAGGATCTGGTAAAAGCGGCGGCGCTGTACTGCCAGGCGGCTGAAGCCGGGCATATCAACGCCCGCTATATGGCCGGCAAATGCGCTTTCTACGGCAGCGGAATGGAAATTGATCAGCAAAAGGGCCTGGCCTTGATCCGTGCGGCAGCCCAGCAGGGCCACGCCGACGCCCAGTATTTCCTGGGGGACCGGTATTATTTCGGCGGTGTGGTCGATCAGGATTATTCCCAGGCGGTTTACTGGTATCTGTTGGCCGCCGCCCAGGATCATACCGACGCCCTCTACAGCCTGGGCCTGTGCTATGAAAAGGGCTACGGCGTGGAAAAGGATCAGGAAAAGGCCGTATATTTCTATACCCAGGCCGCTGCCCAGGGGGATGGATATGCCAAAATGGCCCTGAGCCAGCAGCTTGAAGAAGGCCGGGGCACCCAGACGGATGAGCAGCGGGCCTTCCAATGGGCCTATTCCGCTGCCCGGCAGGGCATCACCAGCGCCCAGAATAACCTGGGGTATTATTACAGCCAGGGCATCGGCACAGAGCAATCGGATGAACTGGCCTTTTACTGGTTTTCACAGGCTGCTCAGGGTGGCAGCGCCGTGGCCCAATTCAATCTGGGCCTGTATTATGAAAAGGGTATCGGCACTCCCCCGGATGATGCCGCCGCCTTCCAATGGTATCTGGCTGCAGCCCGGAACGGCCATGCCGACGGGCAGGTGAATGCCGGCTATGCCTGTCATCACGGCATCGGCACCCAGGCCGATCCCGATCAGGCTTTCTACTGGTATTCCCAGGCAGCGGCCCAGGAAAATGAAAACGCCTTCACCAATCTGGCCTTCTGCTATCTTTACGGAATCGGCACGGAAAGGGATCTTTCCCAGTGCTTATTCTGGTATGAAAAGGCAGCTGCCCTGGGGGATCCCCAGGATCAGTATCAGCTGGGCCAGATGTATCTGAAGGATGAAATGAAAAATCCGGAAAGGGCCCTCTATTGGCTGGAGCAGGCCGCTGTCCAGGGCCATGCGGACGCCCGTTATCAGACGGCCACCCTGTATTATTACGGGATCGGCTGCAAACAGGATTATGAAAAATCCTTCTATTGGTATGCAAGAGCAGCAGAGGACAGCGTGATCGATGCTTATTTCTACCTGGCCCTTCATTATGATAACGGCTGGGGAACCGGAAAGGATGCCGATGCGGCCCTGCAATGGTATCAGGTGGCCGGCTATTCCGGCAATCTGATGGCCCAGTATAATCTGGGCAATCGCTATGCCCGGGGGCTGGATGGGGAAAAGGATGCCCAGAAGGCCATCTACTGGCTGACGCCGGGGGCAGAAGAGGGCTTTGATCAGGCCCAGTGGCTGCTGGGCACAGTGTATCTGGAGGCAGGCGATCCCCATACCGCCCGGCAATGGCTGGAGCTGGCTGCCGCCCAGGGGCATGAAAAGGCAATCGCTGCCCTGCAGGAAATGAAATAAACCAATGCACAAAAAAACCATGGATTCTGATTCAATCTGAAATCCATGGTCAGACTGTCAAAAAACCCCTGGGATGCGTCGAAGGGCCGCAGCCCTTCGACTTTGAATCCGCAGCCGGCGACATGTGCGGCGGCGAGGAGCAAAAGGATTTTGCTTCCTATATCAATTTACGACCGTAAAAATAGGTTTTTC
>JAFQOD010000025.1 GCA_017395685.1 Clostridia bacterium | reverse complement strand
TAAGCACGCCGCCAGCGTTCGTCCTGAGCCAGGATCAAACTCTTGTGTTTAATCCTCAATCTGGTCTTCTGGTTCTTCACCAGCCCCAGATTAAAACTCATTCCAGAATTAACTGTCGTTTTTCCTCTTATCTCTGTATCGTTTTCAAGGTTCTCCGCCCGCTTCAGAACCCTTTCAGGCCCCTCTCTCGCGAGCGCTTGATTATATTATCACAACCACATTTTTTTGTCAACACCTTTTTTGAAACTTTTTTCGATTTTTTTCAACTTTCTTCAATTTGCGAACATTATTCTAATTTGTTGTGCACCAGTCCGTCTTTTTGCGAACTAATATTTGAAGTTTATTTGTCAATGTTCGGATTCATAAAGAACAAACGTTCTCTATTCGTTCTATAATCATGCAATTTCCCCTCTCAAAACACATTATTTTTCTTATTTCAAAAAATAAGCCCCGCAAAATGCGAGGCTTATACATGCAATATTTCATTCAACCGCTGCCCTGGCCATATCCTGAATCAATCGCTCAAAGGAAGGAACGCAGGTATGCTCTGATGCAAAGCAGAGAATCAAAGGATGATCCCCATAAACGATTCCCACATCATGGGTAATGCCATCATCTTCCCCTGTCTTATGGGCAATCACATAATCATCCAGAAAGAACGGCATCTTACCATTCAGCCGCTGATCCTTCATAATTGAAATCATTTCCTGATCAGCCGCAGGGGATATGCATTTGCCAGCAACCATTTTTTTCAATAGCATTGCCATCTCCCCGGCAGTGATATGATTCTGGATGCCCTTGGCAGCAGCCTCACGATCAAAAAGACGGCGGCGCAGGGCAGTCTTTTTCAGGCCCAGGGAGCGAAGGGTAGTATTGATATTTTCAATTCCAAGCCGATCGATCAGAATATTGGTGGCAGAATTATCGCTAAGGATAATCATCAGCACACACAGATCCCGCAGTGTCAGCTGCAGCCCGTCATGAAGATAGGCAATGGCGCCGCAGGAGGGCATCTTCTGCTCCGGGCGGATGGAAAACACTTCATCCATGGAGAGCAGCCCATCCCGCTGCTGGCGGAATGCCTCGATCAGGATAGGAATCTTGATCACGCTGGCCGCCACCAAAGGCAGATCCGGCTGAAAGGAAAAACATGCACCGGTCGTCAGATCCTCCGCATAGATGCTGATTTCTCCCGGCAATGCCTGCAGGGCGGGAAGAAAATGCTGCAATCTCTCTTTCATATTAGAAGGAAACCTCATTAAATGGCAATTTTCAGAATAGAAGTGGCAATCATGAAATAGATGGTCAGGGAGGTGGCGTCCACCAGGGTGGTAATCAGAGGGCTGGCCATGAGGGCTGGGTCAAAGCCAATTTTCTTTGCCAGCAACGGCAGGGTACAGCCCAGGCCCTTGGCGATAATTACCGTGGCATATAGGGCCAGCGCCACCACCAGCGCCTCCATAAAGGAGGCCCGATAAATCAGCGTAACCAGCAGGAAGGTGGAGCAGAACAGCACCACGCCCACCATCAGGCCCACCCTGAATTCCTTCCACAGGGCCTTCAGCAGATCCCTGAATTCAATCTCGCCCAAGGCGACACCGCGGATAATCAGCGTGGAAGCCTGGGAGCCGCAGTTACCGCCGGTATTCATCAGCATGGGAATGCAGGAGGTGAGCACGATGCTGGTGGCCAGCACATCCTCAAAACCTTTGATGATCATACCTGTAAAGATGGCAACTGCCGACATGATCAGCAGCCAGGGGATACGGTTGAGGGCCAGGCGGAAGGGGGATGTTTTCAGATATTCATCTTCCGAAGGGGTCAAACCGGCCATCTTTTCGAAGTCCTCGGTGTTTTCCTCTTCGATAACGTCCATGACGTCGTCCGCCGTGATGATGCCCACCAGACGGCTTTCCTTATCCACTACAGGAATGGCCATCAGGTCATAACGCCGCACGGTATCGGCCACTTTTTCCTGATCATCGGTGGTAAAGACGCTGACGGGATTGCGCTGCATCATATCGGAAAGCAGGGTATCCTCCGCCGCCAGGATCATTTTCCTGAGGGCCAGGGTACCGATCAATTTCCGGGCATTATCAATAATATATAATGTATAAATCGTTTCCTTATCCAGGCCCACCTTGCGGATGATATCCATGGCCGCCTTTACCGTATCCCCGGGATGGAATTCCAGGAATTCGATGGTCATGATGGAGCCGGCGGAATATTCCGGATACTGAAGGAAATGATTGATCAGATTGCGGGTTTCCGGGGTGGTATTCTGCAGCACGCGCTTGACCACATTGGCCGGCAATTCTTCCAGAAAATCCACCGCGTCATCCAGGAACATATCTTCCATCAGCGCCCGGATTTCCTGATCGCCGATGGATTCGATGAGGGTTTGCCGCTGCTCGGGGGACATATAGCTGAATACATCCGCCGAAATATCCTTGGGCAGGATACGGAACACCATCAGCAGCTTATCTTTATCCAGGTTTTCCATGTACTGGGCGATATCCACCACATTGAGCATCATCAGCGCCCCGCGCAATTCACTCCGGCGGCCCTTTTCCAGAAAACCATTCAGCCTGTTTTCAATTGCTTCCCACTCCATGGGAGGTCACCTGCCTTTCCCTGTTTTTTTGTGCATGAAAACCAATCGATGCCCGGCAAGTGATTTCAAATACAACTGCAAAAAAGCCCCTTCCTTGCAACTTGCAAATGAACCGGCCCTGCCTGAAACGACGTATTCGATGCATGAGGGAAAAACATGCCCTGTTCAGATCAGATGCGCGTCAATGAACGCGCGGCACACGATCGGGGCACGCCTTCCGCAGCTTTACATCTATCGCCGTCGCTCATTGACTGTCACCTCCTGAATTCTTGATATTTCCAGTATATGCATTTAAAATGGATTGTCAATCATTGTTACAGAAAATTAAGGTTTCTTCCTATTTTACGAAAAAGCTGATTGATCGCAGCTGTGCAAGGGCCTCTTTTTCTTTTCTGCTGCAGCTATTTAATCCGCAGATTGTATATCCCAGCGCTTCTGCATTTCTTACCGATACCTTGCGCGGATCATACATTCTGCTGCATTCAGGACTATAATGGCGTCTTTTGCCGCCATCCGTGGGAATCCAGTTGCATTCGCCCCGCGACAGGGGATCAGCTTCATCCAATTCAAAAGGCAGCATATCAAAGATCAAAAAAGTCAGCGTTTCATCATCCAGCATGCCCGTTTCCGGAATCCCCGCTTCTTTCTGCAATGCAATCACACCGTTCCGGGCGCCTTCATCAAAGATAGAAACTTTCTGCTTGCGATCACAGTATCCCTTTTCCTTGAGAAGCTTAATCACAGCGGAAACGAAGGGCCCCTCATCCCCCTTTTGAATAAAGCACACACAGGAAGAAGCCCTGCAATCGCATTTGATCCATTCCGATGCCGAAACATGATGGAGCGGCAGGAACGCCAATGCCAGCATAAAAACAATAAATTGCCTGATCATCCAATTCCTCCCGCGCCAAATCATCTCAATCTCTCTGATTAATTTTACCAAATCTATCTGCCGAAGGCAACATTACATCAATAAAAGCTAAAAAGAATGCGAGAGAATTTTTTGTTGATTGCCGTTTTTTCCCTTTCATTCGTCTATTCAGTGTAAGGAGGTGAGCAGGAATGGAAGTTGTCAAGGGCCCTGACAGCATCCGGGAAGAAAAATTGAGCCAGATGGTCATGCAATACGAAGAATCACTGATCCGTATGTGCGCAGTCTATCTGCAGGATATCCAATTGGCAGAGGATGCAGTGCAGGACACTTTTGTAAAGGCCTACAAGCATCTTCATTCCTTCCGGGGCGACAGCAGCGAAAAAACCTGGCTGATGAAAATTGCCATCAATACCTGCAGGGATATCCGCCGGCAAAGCTGGCACAGATATGTGGATCGCCGGGTGAATCTGGATTTTCTGCCGGTCTGATTCTGGCACTGTTTCTGGCGCTGACAGCGGTCACTGCCCTGGCCACAGTATTGACAGATTATTTCAATACATTTGCACATCTGGAAGCCAGCCTGGGGCAATATACCTCCTGGCCCGCCTCTGCCAAAGTTGAATTAGTACAGGCCATGGAAAATTCCGGCCTTTCAATTGATGGTGAAAAGGCAGAGAGAATGAATTATGGATGAAAAGGGCAGGGATTTCTGGGATTGGTCTTTTGAGGATCAGGCGGCATTCTCTCAGGAAATGATTCCCATCGTCAATGCCATGGTACAGGAGAATCCCTACTTCATTCAGGAATATAACGATCTGTACTGGGCCACCCGGCGCACATGGGGTATTCCCGCCGATCCTGCCATTTCCCAGGCGCAAGCACAATCCCTGATTTGGAATGCCCTGAAGGCCCAATACAATCTGACCGATGCCCAGGCCGACCGGCCCCTCCGTTTCGCCTATGACATCACCGATCCCCAGAATCCCCTGTGGGAGGCACGGATTTACATGGGCGCAGGGGATTACAACCGCTATGCTGTCACATTGGATATCAATAGCGGCAAGATCATCAAGCTGCAGCAATTCCCTGTAGGTTTCTCCATCCCAAGCAAGGAGGCCTGGTAAACCTGCTGTCGGGGTGCATTCAATGCATCCCGGCATTCTTATTCCATAAAATTCACACTTGCAGGAAGATGGGCTGAGAATTATAATAGAAGATATAAAATAGAGGAGGTGTGGCCATGCGGGTATGCGGCGTAATTGCGGAATATGATCCCTTCCACCGGGGCCACGCCTATCATCTGGAACAGGCCAGGGCACAATCCCAGGCGGATTACATCATCTGCGTCATGAGCGGCAGCTTCACCCAGCGGGGAATGCCCGCATTGCTGCCTGCCCATGCCCGGGCAGAGATGGCCCTGCGCTGCGGCGCGGATATCGTGCTGCAGCTTCCATACGCTTTTTCCGTCCGGGAGGCGGAATACTTCGCCCTGGGGGGAGTGCAGATTCTCAATGCCCTGGGCTGCGTCACCCATCTTTCCTTCGGCTGCGAAAGGGATGATCTTTCCCTGCTGCAAAGGGCGGCCCTCCTCTCAGAGCAGCCCGATGACCAATACAGCCGCATCCTGCGCACCGGCCTGGATCGGGGCATGTCCCATGCAGAGGCGGCAGGCCGCGCCCTGGCCGCATGCCTGGATGTGGGGCCGGATATCCTCAAATCCCCCAATAACGCCCTGGCCGTCTGTTATCTTCGGGCGCTGATCCGATTGGGCAGCCCCATTCAGCCCGTGCCTGTCCGACGGGAATACGGCTATCATGAGAAGGAAGTGGAATTTTTCCCCTCCGCCACAGCCGTCCGGGGGGCCATTCTGCGGGGGGACTGGCCGAGCATCGAAAAGGCCGTCCCCGAAAATGCGCTGCCCATCCTGAAGGCGGCTGTCCGGCAGGGCCTGTGCCCTCCGGAGAAAATGGATTCCCTCCTTAGGGCAAGGCTATTGCTCTCCGCAAAAGACAGCGTTGCATCCCTTCCCGGCATGGCAGAAGGGCTGGAGATGCGCTTTATCCAGGCGGCGGAAAAAGCGCTGACCCGGGAAGAAATGATTGCCTTCATCAAAACCCGCCGCTACACCCAGGGCCGCATCAGCAGGGCATTGTGCCATCTGATGATGGATGTAAAAAAATCCGATCTGCCTGTCCTCCCTGATCATGCCCGGATCCTGGGCTTCAGGAAGGAAGCGCAGCCCCTTTTGCACATCATGCAGAAAAGCGATTTTTCCCTGATCACCCGCCCTGCCCGCAGCGCATCCGCCGCCCTGGATATCCGGGCGGATGAAATGCGCCAGATTCTATCCTCCCTGCCCCGGGGCGAAACCTACCGTCAATCCCCTGTGATTATTCCATAGAAAGGATGATTAGCCATGCGCCAGATCCCCGTATCCCAGCTTACCGAAAAAATCAAGCAATTGATCTTTACCGCCAGTTACGAAATCGGCCCGGATGTGGAAAAGGCCGTCCAGGACGCCATGAAAACGGAGGCCTCTGAAATTGGCCGGTCCGTGCTGTGCCAGTTATGCGAAAATTACCAGATTGCCAGGGAAGAGCGCATTGCCATCTGCCAGGATACCGGCATGGCGGTCATTTTCATCGATGTGGGCCAGGATGTGCATTTTACCGAAGGCAATTTTGAGGATGCCGTTCACGAGGGCGTGCGCCAGGCCTATGCAGAGGGATATCTGCGCAAATCCGTAGTGAAGGAGCCCATCTTTGACCGGAAGAATACCACCGATAACACCCCCGCCGTCATCCATACCCGGCTGGTGCCCGGGGATCAGGTGCATATTCTGATCACCTGCAAGGGCTTTGGCAGCGAAAATATGAGTGCACTAAAAATGCTGGTGCCCGCCGACGGGGTGGAGGGCGTAAAGAAATTCATCGTGGAAACGGCAAAAAAGGCCGGCCCCAATCCCTGCCCTCCTATGATCATAGGCGTGGGTGTGGGAGGAACCATGGAACAGGCTGCTCTCATCGCCAAGCGGATGACCGCCCGGGCCGTGGGTTCCCGCAATGCCCATCCCCAATATGCCCGGCTGGAGGAAGAAGTGCTTTCTGCCATCAATTGCCTGGGCATCGGCCCCGCCGGCATCGGCGGCACCACCACCGCCCTGGCAGTCAATATTGATTTTGCCCCTACCCACATTGCCGGCCTGCCCGTGGCCGTGAACATTTGCTGCCATGCCGCCCGGCATGCGGAGGGGACGCTGTAATAAGCATATAGCGAGAGAAGCTTTCTTTTGAAGCAGAAAGCCCCTCCCGTACCCAACCAGAGAAAACTGATCCTGGATATTTCTCGGTTACAGGAAATCAACTATTTTCCCAGTGATTCAAATGAAAGACATAGGTTATTTTCAAAAATATCAAACCAATAAGCAGCAATAATTCCGACTTCCGGATTCCGCATTCCGAATTAATCGTAAGGAGGCTATTATGGCTACCTATCAATTGCAATTACCCCTGACCGAAAACGATATCCGCACCCTGCGGGCAGGAGATATGGTCACCCTGACCGGTGAAATCTATACCGCCCGGGACGCTGCCCACAAGCGGCTGATTGCCCTGCTGGAGGAAGGGAAGGAGCTGCCGGTAGATTTAGCAGGGCAGACCCTGTATTATGTGGGCCCCGCCCCCGCCTCTCCCGGCCATGCAGTGGGCTCTGCCGGGCCCACCACCAGCTATCGGATGGATCCCTATACCCCCAGGCTGCTGGAGCTGGGCCTGAAGGGCATGATCGGAAAGGGCAAGCGCAGCGATGAGGTGCGCACCGCCATGCAGCAATACGGGGCCGTTTATTTCGGCGCCGTCGGCGGCGCCGCCGCCCTCATCTCCCGCAGCATCAAAAAGATGGAAGTGATGGCCTATCCCGATCTGGGGCCGGAGGCCATCCATCGCTTTACCGTAGAAAATTTCCCGGTGATCGTGCTGATGGATGCCTTTGGAGGAAATATTTACGAAGAGGGCCCAAAGCTGTACAAACGGGAAATGTTGTGATATAATAAAGATTGTGTTTCAAATTCTTTACGAAGGATGGGCTTCTGCATGAACATGGGCAAGGGAATCCGGCTGGCGGCGCTGCTGATGGCAGTGTTTCTTTGCCTGTCCGTTTTTCCCAGCGCCAGGGCAGAATATGATCCCGCCCATCCTGAAATTCTGGAAGCCCAGCATCTTACCGCCACCTCCGCCATCCTGATCAATGCGGATACGGGCAAGCCGGTATTCCAGAAAAACGCCACTGCCAAAATGTATCCCGCTTCCACCACCAAAATCATGACGGTGCTGGTGGTGCTGGAAATGATGCAGAATAACGTAGAGGCCCTCAAGCAAAAATGCCTGGTAACGGAAAGTGCCGTCAATCTGGCGGAGGATGAATCCACTGCCCGGCTGAAAGCCTGGGAAGAGGTGCCCCTGATCGATCTGCTCTATGCCGCCATCCTGCCCTCCGGTAACGACGCGGCCAATGCCATTGCGGAGAATCTGGGGGGCATGGCCTCCTTTGCCGAGCGGATGAATGCGAAAGCGCTGGAGCTGGGCTGTAAAAACACCCATTTTACCAATGCCCACGGCCTTCACGATGAGGAGCATTATACCACCGCTGAGGATATGGCCCTGATCGCCATGGCAGCCATGAAAAATGAAATCTTCCGGGAGATCGTGGCCGCCTCCAGCTATGCCATGAGCAGCGGCAGCCGCAGCGTATCCAACCGCAATGATTTCCTCAATCCCAATAAAGGCGAACGCTATTATGTATACGGCACCGGTATCAAAACCGGTACCACCTCTGCTGCCGGTAATTGCTTTGTGGGCTCCGCCACCAAGGATGGTATCAATCTGATTTCCGTTGTCTTCAATGCCAGCAAGGACGCCAATCGTTATCTGGATACCATCAAACTGATGGAATACGGCTTTTCCCAGTATGAGGGATTGTCCATTGCTGAATTGTATCTGGAATCCCCCCGGGTGGTGGATATCGCCCGCTTCGCCCTGGATGATCCGGAGGTGGGCCGTCTCACCCTTTCCCTGCAGCCCACCCCCTCTTCTCTTTCTGCCACGCCCCTTGTGCTGACTCAGGAAGAAAAGGCCCAGTGGATTCAGCAGTTCTATAGCCGCACCGTTACCGAATTCACCCGGGAGCTGGTAGCCCCCATTGCGGAAGGGGAAGTGATGGGCACCCTTACCTATTACGCCGAAAATGATGTGCCCGTCATCTATGAACTGGTGGCTTCCCGCAGCATTGAAGCCCGGATTTCCACCGTTCCTACTCTGGCAGAAATCATTGCCGCAGCAGAAAATGATCCCAATCCCTTCCCCCGGCTCACTTTCGAATTGGTATTCATTCATCTGATCCTGCCGGCCGCCGCCCTGTGGCTGCTGATCAGGGGGATCCGTAAACTGCTGCCCAGGCTGAAGCGCAAGCATAAGCCCAAGGCTTTCAAGCCCACCGGCCGCTTCTACCGATAATCATCAATCAAGGCCTGCATTCCTCTGCAGGCCTTCTTTTTATGCCTCCGTCTGCTGCAGCAGTACCCAGTATCCCTGACCATTCCGGCCCTGCAAAAAGGAATAACCGGATAAATTGGCCGGCGGACGGTGGGGCGCACCCGGCAGGGCATAGGCGATCTGGCATACACGATCCTCCTTTTGCCGGTATCCCAAGGCGCAGTATGCGCATCCAGGCAGGGGCGACGGCGCCCGGACAAAACGCCACCCCGGCAAATCAAAGGGTGCAAAGGGAGGAAGCGATTCAAAATAGATCCGCAGCTTTTCTGCGCTTTGCGGCCAGAAAAGGGCAGGCAGCCCCTCCGCTGCCACCTCATTTTCTCTGCGCCGCAAGATATAATCTTCTTTTTCCTGCGCAGGGGAGATCTCCACCGGTTTTTCTTCCGCAGCAATCCTCCTGCCATCCGTTTCGGATGCCTTTGGCATTTCATCCATAGCGTCATCCTCGATCATTTCTCCCTGAGGATTCTCCGCCGGCTGCACTTGTGCTTTTTTCCATATTGTAAGCAAGGCACAGGCCCGCAGGTAGTTTTCCTCCTGCCTGCCCTCATCCTCCCACAGGACGACCTGACCGCCAACGGCAATAAAATAACGGCCCCTGAAAGCAGATTGATACACGCATTGCCCCTTCCCATCGGCAGCAGGAGAAGCCATGCAGCAGGCCGCTCCCTCCCCTATCGAAAAGATGCTGCATGCCGCCCCGTGAGAAAATCCCCGGAGGGCAATCCTTTCCCCCTCCCCTTCAGCCCTTACATGGCCGGAAAATCCTGTTTTTCCCTGCAGCAGCCGGTATCCGAAGCCCATTTCATGGCCACCCCCTCATCATTTTCCATCCTATGCCGAAAGCCCGGCCCGGCATGCTTGCGTACAGCGGTATTTTCCGGTATAATATATCAGATAGGAAGAAGAAAGGAGATTGTCATGCACATTCTCATTACCAATGATGACGGCATCCATTCCATCGGCCTGAAGGTACTGGTAGAAGCTGCTCTTGCCCGGGGCCATCAGGTGACCATCAGCGCCCCCAAAGGCCAGTGCAGCGCCAACAGCCAGCATATTACCCTCACCGATCCGCTGCTGGTCAACGAAGTGGCATGGCCCGGCGTAAAAGCCTATGCGGTCAGCGGCACCCCCTGCGATTGCGTCAGGGTGGCCCCCATGTTTACCGATGCGCATTATGATTTTTGCATTTCCGGCATCAATAAAGGGGAAAATGCAGGCTCCGCCGTATACTACAGCGGCACTGTCTCCGCTGCGCGGGAAGCCGCCATGCTCTATATTCCCGCCATTGCCGTTTCCATCATGCCCGGCGCTGATGATGAAATGCGGGCCAATCTTGCCAGGATTGCAGTGGAAACGGCAGAAAGATTCCACGGCGTTCCCCTGCCCCGCTTTACTTTCATCAATCTCAACGCCCCGGCCCTGCCCCCTGATCAATTGAAGCCCATGGTGGTCTGCCCCCTTTCCCAGGCCTATTACCTGGACAGCTATGAAAAGCGGGTAAGCCCCCTGGGGCAGATGTATTTCTGGCTCAGCGCTGATGATACATCCGGCGTTCCCATGGAAAAGCCGGAAGAGGGCAGCGATTATTATTTCCTGCATCAGGGCCATCTCACTTGCACATTTTTGGGCAATCTCCAGGATTTCAATGGGGATTTTGCAGAAAAAATGCAGGATTTATTATAATAGGCTTGCATTTTCCTTCCTTCATCCTGTATAATGGATGCCGTATCATTGCTACTGAAAGCAAAGGGCATGAGGTGCAGGCATGGAAGAAAAACAGGATCTGATTGAACGGCTGAATCTGAGCGGCAAACGGCTGAGCAAAAGCCATAAGCGCATTGCAGAATACATCGTCACCCATTATGATAAGGCTGTTTTTATGACCGCAGCCACCCTGGGGGAAATGGTGGGCGTCAGCGAAAGCACGGTTGTTCGCTTCGCCATGGCCCTGGGATATGAAGGCTATCCCCAGCTGCATCATTCCCTGCAGGAATTGGTGCGCCACCGGCTCACCGCCGTGCAGCGCTTTGAAATGACCTCCGATATCAAGGAGGAGGAAGTGCTGCAGACGGTACTGAAGGCCGATATGCTCAATATCCGGCATACGGTGGATCAGATGGATCAGAAGGCCTTTGACGCCGCCGTCAATAAGCTGCTGGAAGCAGATACCATCTATGTGCTGGGGCTGCGCTCTGCCGGCCCCCTGGCCCAGTTTTTCGGCTATTACCTGCATTTCATCTTTGATGATGTGCGGGTGGTGGGCGCCGGCGTAGGCGATGTATTTGAGGCGATCGCCCGCATCCGTCCCACAGATGCCCTTATCGGCATCAGCTTCCCCCGTTATTCCACCCGCACCCTGGAGGCCATGCGCTTTGCCCATCAGAGCGGCGCCCAGGTGATCGGCATTACCGACGGCCCCATGAGCCCCCTGCATCAGGAGGCAGATATCTGCATTTCCGCCCGGACGGATATGGCCTCCTTTGTGGATTCGCTGGTGGCCCCCTTATCCGTGATCAATGCGCTGCTGGTGGCCCTGGCCCTGAAAAAGCGGGAGGATCTGAGCCATCATTTCGAAAAGCTGGAAGAGATCTGGGATGCCCACAGCGTCTATATCAAAAAAGAGCAGCAATAACGCTTTTTCACCATGGGAGGAAATCACTTGGCATTCAGCGATCGAATTGTTGTCATCGGCGGTGGCGCGGCCGGAATGCTGGCCGCGCTGTTTGCTGCGCGTGCCGGGGCAAAGGTCACCCTGCTGGAGCGCAATGAAAAGCTGGGCAAAAAGATCTATATTACCGGCAAAGGCCGCTGCAATGTAACCAATGCCTGCGATACAGAGGAATTTTTGCGCAATGTGCCCCGCAATCCACGATTTTTGTACAGCGCACTCCGGCTGCTGAATCCGGATGATATGCTCTCCCTGCTCCAGGAGCTGGGCTGCGAAACCAAGATCGAACGGGGCAGGCGCGCCTTTCCCGTATCCGATAAGGCCAGCGATGTCACCAAAGCCCTGGAAAGGGGCCTGCGCCAGGCCCATGTGGAAATCCGCTTCCATGCCAGGGTGCAGAAAATCCTGACGGAGGGAAATCGTGCCGTCGGGGTACAATTGGAGGATGGGCGGAGGCTGGATGCCGGGGCCGTCATCATCTGCACCGGCGGGCTATCCTATCCCTCCACCGGCTCCACAGGGGATGGGCTGCGCTTCGGGGAAGAAACGGGCCATAAAATCATCTCCCCCCGGGCTTCTCTGGCCGGATTGATCACAAAAGAGGCCTGGCCCATGGAACTGCAGGGCCTGACGCTGAAAAACATTTGCCTAAGCGGCCGTTCCTGTGGTAAAATAATATACTCGGAGCAGGGGGAATTGCTCTTTACCCATTTCGGCATTTCCGGCCCGCTGGCCATTGAGCTTTCCTCCCATTTGCCGGAAGAGGGCAAGGCAGAGGCCGCCCTGGATCTGAAGCCGGGCCTCACCCCGGAGCAATTGGATCAGCGCCTGATCCGGGAGATCTCCGCCGCTGGAAAAAAGCAGCTTTCCACCATCATGCAGACGCTGCTGCCCGTGCGCTTTGCCGCTCTGTTCCCCGCCCTGTGCGGATTGGAGGGCGCCATGCCCTGCAATCAGGTGACCGCCAAAGCACGGCAGCAATTGGCTGCCATGCTCAAATCCCTGCCCCTTACCATCCTGGGCCTTCGCCCCATCAATGAGGCCATTGTCACCCGGGGCGGTGTGGATGTGAAATCCCTGAACCCGGCCACCCTTTCCTCCCGGCAGGTAGAGGGGCTGTATTTCGCCGGGGAAACCATCGATGTGGACGCCCACACCGGCGGATATAATCTGCAGATCGCCTTTGCCACCGGCGCCCTGGCCGGCAAAAGCGCCGCAAAATTTCTGCAATCCTGATCAATAATCGAGGTTGTTTACGCTATGCAGTATATCGTTCTGGATCTGGAATGGAATCAGCCCCTGTCCTATAATTCCGCCGCCTACAAAAGCGTAGGGGGCAAATTGTTGTTTGAAATGATTCAGATCGGGGCCGTGAAGGTGGATGAAAATCTGACCATCCTGGATTCCTTCAGCCAGCTGATCCGTCCCGCTCATTATATGAAGCTGCATCCCCGAATCGCCAAAATCACCCATATCGATCCTGAGGATCTGATGGATGCCCCGGATTTTTGCGAGGCCGTTTCCGCCTTCGCCGATTGGTGCGGGGATGATTATGTGCTGCTCACCTGGGGCTGCGATGATATTTCCGTGCTCAATCAGAACATGACCTTCTTCAAAAGCGAAACCACCCTTTCCAAGATCTATGATATCCAGCGGCTCTTTGGGGAAGTGATCGGCAATTCCAAGGAACGCAAGGGCCTGAAGGCCGCCATGGAGCATTATCAGATCGAGCCGGATGAAAATATGCCCTTCCACAATGCAGTCAATGACGCCTATTATACCGCCAAGGTATTCGCATGCCTGCCGGATCCCAAAAAGGTACTGGATTATCCTCTGGCCCCCCGGAAGCTGCAGCATCTGGATCGGGCAAAGAAAGAAAGCACCGCCATTCTCCGGGTGCGTTCCCTGAAGGATGGGCTGCGCAGCGCCGCGGCCATGAAGCCCCCCTGCCCCATCTGCGGCAAGCATCTGGAGGTAACCGAGGGCTATGTGCTGCAGCGGGACGGCCAATATATGGCCCTGGCCGATTGCTCTCAGCATGGGCTGGCCTTTATCAAGCTGCAGTTCGGCAAAAATGACGAGGGCAAGCGGATCATGACCCGCAGCGCCGCCCTCTCCGATGAGCAAAGCCCTGCCTATGTGCATACCAAGCATCTCCAGTGGGCCCAGAAGGTGGCCCTGCAGGAAAATGCTGCGGAATAATACTGCCCAAGAGAACCAGGCCGAAAGCAGGCCGGTTCTCTTTTTTCTATCAAGGAGGGAATGATATGATCATCGAATTATTGGGAAAGAAGCAGGATTTTTCCACACCCCGGACGGTGCGGCAAATTCTTGCCGAGATGGCCCCGGAAACAGCGGGGCAGGCCCTGGGCTGCTTCCAGGGGGGAAAGGCGCTGGAACTGACTGAAATCATTTCAGAAAGCTGCCGCTTGCATCCCATCACCTTCCAGAATGAGGAGGGCCGCCGGATTTATGAGCGTTCCCTCCGGTTCGTGCTGCTGATGGCAGTGAAGCATCTTTATCCTCATCTGCATCTGCGTATTGAGCATTCCATCGGCTACGGGGTTTATATGCGTTTTCTGGAGCAGGATGCGAATGAAGGGATGGTTTCGGCCCTGCAGGCAGAAATGGAAAAAATCGTTCAGGCTGATCTTCCCTTCATCCAGGAAAAATGGAGCCGGGAGCAGGCCATCGCCTATTTCCGGGAAACGGATCATCTGGATAAGGTCCGGCTGCTTTCCTACCGGCCCTATGATTATTTCCGGGTATATCGCTGCGGCGGGCTGACAGAATATTTTTACGGGGCCATGTTGCCCTCCACAGGCTTCGTGCCTCATTTCCAGTTGATGTTCCACACCCCCGGCATGGTGCTGCAGATGCCTTCTCCCCTTTCACCGGACCGGCCTGCCCCCTATGTTTCCCGGCCCAACATCCTTTCCACCTTCCGCCAGTCCAACCACTGGTGCGATATTCTGGGCTGCATGAATGCCGCAGACCTGAATGATATGACGGTGGGCGGGCGCCTGCCCGATTTCATCCGGGTGAATGAAGCGCTGCACGATCAATCCATCGGCGATATCGCCAGGGGCATTGCCAAAAAGAATGCCCGGGCCGTTTTTGTGGCCGGGCCCTCCTCCAGCGGAAAAACCACCTTTTCCAACCGGCTTTGCATCCATCTGAGGGTGCTGGGGCTGCATCCCGTATTGATTTCCCTGGATGATTTCTATCTGGATCGGGATCTATTGCCCCTGGAGGCGGATGGCAAGCCTGATCTGGAGGCCCTTTCCGCCCTGGATGTGCCGCTGCTGCGCCAATGCCTTGCCGATCTGCTTGACGGAAAAGAGGCGATCATGCCCCGGTTTGATTTTTCCGTCAGCCGGCGGGCAAAGGAAGGCTATCCCCTGCGGCTGCGCCCCGATCAGCCCCTGATTCTGGAGGGCATCCACGGCCTGAACCCGGCCCTGCATGAGGGATTTGATGCTGATCTGATTGCCAAGGTCTATATCAGCGAGCTGACCTGCCTGAATCTGGATCATCACAACCGCATCCGTACTACCGATGCCAGGCTTTTGCGCCGCATCGTGCGGGATCATCAGTTCCGCAATACGCCCCCGGAAGAAACCCTGGATATGTGGAACAGTGTGCGCCGGGGAGAGGAAAAATGGATTTTCCCCTATCAGGAGCAGGCAGATTTCGTTTTTAATTCTGCCCTGCATTATGAATTGCCGGTGCTGAAAATTTATGCCTACGAATTGCTGAAAAAAATCCCCGAGGATTCTCCCCATCATCTCATCTCCCGCAGGCTGCTGAAAATCCTTCATTATATCCTGCCGGCAACTCAGGAAGCGCTGCAGGAAATCCCGCCCCTTTCCCTGCTGCGGGAATTCATCGGCGGCTGCACGCTGTATGGGAAGTAAGGATGGTATGCGATTTTTTCCAAGAGCATTGAAGAAAAAGCAAGCGCCTTGTAAAATTCCAAATTTCATTCCTTCCGCATTTATTATTTTTTGCCACTGATATAAAATCGCCTCCCTGCGCACAATAGCTGCGAGGAGGCGATTTCATTGAAAAAATTCTGGTTTCTTATGGCGCTGCTGATGATGACGGCAGTGCTGCTCACCGGCTGCACCAGCAATGCGGATACCCTGGCATCCCCCACCCCCGGCGCTACCCAGATGATCCCCCAGGTATCCCCCAATCCCACGGATGGCATGATGGATGATCTGATGCCCGATCTGATGCCCTCTGCTTCCCCTGACGCCAGCGCCGCGCCCGCCCTGGGCGCGGGCGGCATCACCACCCTGGAGGGAGCCAAGCGGGCATCCGAAATGATGGAGGACGCCCTGGAAAAGCTGTCTGAAGTGGATGATGCTTACGTTGTGGCCACCGGTTCCACGGCACTGGTAGGGCTGGAATTCAATGGGCAGTATCAGGGCGGCGTGGATGAGCGGCTGCAGAAAATGGTGCTCACCCGGGTTCAGACGGTGAATAAAACCGTTACCGGCGTCGCTGTTACGGCCGAAGCCGATCTGGTGCGCCAGATTGAAAGCCTTGCAGAAACCCTGGAGAATGCCACTTCTCTCAGCGCCGTTACCACCCAGGCGGATGAGCTGATGGCTGCCATCCCGGTATACAGGGAATGATCCCGGACGCCGCCCGCATGCGGCGGTGGATGCTCCAGGGAGCGCCCCTGATCGGCCTGCTGGCCCTGGGGATGCATGCGGGCGGCGGAGCGGCAGGGATGGCGCTGTGGATGGGACTGGGATTGATCCGTTTACCCCGGTGGCATTATCCCTATCCCAGAAAAAGAAGCAAACGGCCCGGGCGGCTGTTTTTTTCGTTGACGGCGGGGGCAATGCTTTGCTCCATTCCGGAGAAAGCCGTTCTTCTCATCTGGCCCGGATTTTTTCAGCACAGCATTTTCTATCCCTTCCTGCTGCAAATGGGCGCCGTTTCCCTGGCGTTGGGCTTATCTGCCCCGCTGGCCGCAGCCAATATTCCAGATAGAATGGGATGGGCGCTGGGGCTGATCTGCCTGATGCTGTCCCTGCTGTTTATCTTTTATAAGCAATAACCGGCATACCGGGCTGCTCCTGATAATCGGGATTGATCCGATGCAATTCCTCCAGGGGCACCCGATAGCGCTTGGCAATATCCCACAAGGTTTCCCCCTGCTGCAAAAAGCACAGGGTGAGGCCTTTTTCCATTTCCGGTGCCTGCACGCTTTCCCCATCCACCAGGATATGGGCCGCCGCCTTCCTCACCCCTTCCGCTTCCAGCTGCAGAATATATTTCAGTTCCACACGGTCGCCGGTCAGGATACTGGGCTCCACCTGCAGGGCGGATAGGGTAAGGGCATCCTCCGGCTCCGCCTGGGTGGAAAACACCATGCGGAAGGGCTCCTCCTGTTGAATGGATACTGGGACGGGGCTGTCATCGGTAAGATAAATCAGGGATGTTTCCAAAATTCCCTCTGCAGCAAGCCGGCCATTGATCTTCTCCGCCTTCACCAGCACCGGTCGTGCAAAGCCCAGCAGCACCGTTTTCACCCGGGGCGATCCCTCCGGCAGCACCAGCACCGCCTTGCCGCTTTCCGCCGCCTGCTCATTGATCATGCCGGTGCGATAGATCACCTGCTGGCTTCGGGTTTCAATAGCGTCCCCCCGGGTAGTAAATACATCCTTCAAAGCGGAAATCTGGCCGTCCTCCACAGCGGTAATCTCCGTATGCAGCTGCACCTCCGCCCGCATGATCTTGCTTCCCTCCTGCCCATCCTGGCTGAGCACCGCCACATCCCTCACCGAAGAGCGGGCGGAAAGGGCGTTGCCCAGGGCGCCGGACAGATTCACCTGCTGCTCAAAGGGCATGGCATGCCGGGTATACACCAAAGGCCGCCCCGGCATATCGGATGTATGATAGGCTTCCAGGGAGATCGTACCCGTCACGGTGGCCCGGCCGTCAGCGCCGCCCAGGATATCCTCCACCCTGGCATGACCGGTGGCAAAGAGGGTTTCCTTGATCTGCAGCACATCGGAAAGCTCAAATTCCTCCCGCAGCAGCGTCTGCCCCTCCCCTTCCCCCACAGCCCTTTGCACAGCAAGGGATTGCACCTGGCGTTCTATGCCCTCCTCCCCTGCCACCTCCCGGATGAAGGAAAGGGTGCGGGGCTGGGCGGCCTCCGCCGTCAGATTGACAATGGCCTGCAAAAGCAGCCGGCCGTTGAAGGCCTTGGCACTTACATGCTGCACTTCTCCCCGGGGATGAATGAGCATGGATGCCTGCTGGGCATTTTCCTCCCTGAGGGGCAGGGCCTGGGAAAAATCCGCCGTAGTTTCCAATACATTTACCTTAGCCAGATCCCCCTGGGCATACAAAACCTGAAAGGTCACCCGGCCCTCCGCCGTTACCCGGCTGCCCGTCACTTCCCCTCGCTGGATATCCGCATGGGCATCGGCATAATATACCCGCGCCTCTTCCCTCAGGCCTCCGGGAAGGGCCACTTCAGCCTCCACCACGGCCTGGGTAGGACGGGCGGATAATACCTGTTCCGTTTCCATATGATCGTGCAGAAATTGCATTTCCATGTTCATCCCTCCTATTGCATCTACACATGCTTATGCAGGCATGGCGTGATTTATGCATGGCATGCGGAAGCAAAAGAGGCGCCCTGTCAATAATTTTCTTTTCATTTTTTGGAATTACCCCTTGCCAACCGGGCAAAAGTATGATAGGATAAGCGCTGCTTCAGAAAGAAGCTGCCCAGCCGTCAGGCAGGGATAATAAATCACTGCACAGTGCAGCACTAAAAGGAGACAAAACACCCCATGAAGAAGATCATTTGCAAAGTAGAATATGATACCGAAGCTTCCCAGTTTGTGGATAAGCACGTCTTCGGCACCTACGGCGATCCCGCCGGTTACGAAGAATGCCTGTTCAAAACCGAAGGCGGCAAATTCTTCCTGTATGTCAGCGGCGGCAAGGATTCCAAGTACGCCAAGGAAGATATCAAGCGCCTCTCTCCCGCCAAGGCGGAAGAATGGCTGGCCAATCAGTAAGATTCGCCCAAAGGCCGTGTAATGCGGCCTTTTCTCTTTTGACAAAAAGAAGATGCTATCCCATCGATAGTATCTTTTCCTTTACTCCATTCTATCTCTGTAAGGATTATCCCCTTTTTTCATCTATATACCGCTCCACCCGGAGGCGCAGCCGATACTTTTCCCGCAGGGCGGCGATCGATTCCATCATGGGGGATTTATGATGAAAATCCAGGGCAGCTTGATCCCGCCACCGATCAATCAGCAGCACGGTTTCCGGATCCTCTGCCGGGAAAAAGTATTCATATCGCTCATTGCCCTCTTCGGCACGCACGGCATCCACTACGCCGCTTGCCATCATCTCTTCCGCAAATTTCCGGGCATTCCCATTGGTTCCGGTATAATAAAGCAGCACGGTCAGGCTCATTTCCATTATTCCTTTTTTGATGATGCTTTCATTATAAGGGATAAAAAATCCGGCGGTAAGGAAAAGATCAGCCCTTACGGGACTGATCTTCCAAATCACCAGGGAATCCAATCTATCTTATCGATTACGGCTGCCCTTTTTCTCCATTCTGGCGGGGGTTATTTCCCCGTACGGGTAAACAGCAGCGTGACCACCTGATCAAATCCCTCGCTATGATTGCCGAGCACATATTTTTTATTTGCCTTGATGGTAAATCCCATCATCCGATCCGGATTGGATGTTTTGCTGCCGGAGGCGTCGATCCCCTTGAGGGATCTGATCTCATGAAACTCAACACTCTCAATTCCGTTCTTCGTGCCCATCAGAAGGCGCTTGTTGGTAACGGCAGCGCAAGGAACGTATCCGCACATCGCATCCACATGCTCCCCTTCCATCAATGCGCCGTCCACCTGCTGCTGAAAATCCGCCATGATTTTCTGATATTTTTCCTTGCCTGCCCTTTTCCCCTTCAGGGCCTTTCCGATCAAAGGCATGATGGAAGCCAGGATCGCCAAAATCAAACCCAAATACAACGGATTCATACATTACCCCCCTGTGAAATAAATATTCTGCCTGCCCCTGAGCTCCTTCGCCCGGTGCAGCGCTGATTGCCAACAATTTACCAGTTGCTGCGATGCAGATCAATGGTCCGGAGAAGCCAGCCTTATGCTGCACAAAAACGGATTCCGGCAAATGATTGAAATGCCAAATCATTTGATCCTTGGAATTGAATGCCATTTCAAGCGCGCCCGTGCCAAAGCCCGAATAATAGATAAAATTCAGGCAATCCTGCCCTAACCATTCAGGCTGCACAGCAGCAAAAAAACACAAAGAATCGCCATGAAGCGCTTCATCCTATCCCCCCTTATCAGCTCTGCTTTCAGTATACAGGAATGCATCCCATTCCGCAAGATATGCCAAAGCAAAAAGTCAGCCCCTTTTGAGGACTGACTTTCTTCATTCCCGGTTCTGTACGGGATGTATGCATTACAGCTGCAGGTGAATAACACCTACGTCAGCAGCGGTCCAGACGCTGTGATCGGTCTCATCGCCGTTGCGGCGGCGGTGGGGCACAAATACGCCGTTTTCATCAAAGCGGCCCTCGGCGGCCTCCAGATACCAGAGATTGCGGGTATAGAGGAAGCGCATGGCAGTGATGGCGTCGATCATTTCCTCAGGGGTGGTCTTCTTGATGGGGATCATGCGGAAGCCGCAGCCCGCCAGGTAGAAGCTGCCGTTGCCCTCATAGACGATTATCCCCTTGCCCTGCTTGCGGCGTTCAGCCCCCAGATCATGGAAGCAATCCAGCACCAGGGGCGTGGAATGATTGCCGCTGTAGTATTCGATCATGCCGATGTAATCGCCGAAATCGATCCAATCGGTGCTGCGATCATTCTGGGCCACGGTGAAAAGGCGGCCGGTTCCGTGATATTTCCGGATCATAGGTTCCATGCTGTTCAAAATGGTTACCGCATCCTTGAAATCCCTGGCGGGGCCGTTCAGGCCGCCTTCCTGATCAAAGACCTTTTCCACGCCGAACACATGAATGCCGGTCAGGTGATGCTTGCCCATGGCAATGAGCAGATTGCGGGCGTTGTTGGCGTCTGCCCGGGATTCGGGGATATAGAGCAGGTTATCCTCCCGGTGATAGATGCCGCTGGTGCGCTCATAGGTCACATAGTCGCCAGCATAGATATCAGGGCAGAGAGCGTCCAGGGCGGGGGTAAACCGCTTCCACAGATCAAGCGCCAGGGTGGTGGGGCCGCCGGAGGGATAATCCAGGCCGGGAATGCGGGTCTGATTCTCCTGCATCCATGCGTTGGTATACATGGGCAGGGGATATACTGCCTTGCCCGCCCCGGCGACGGCATTGATATAGCCCGCCACATGATAGGCGGAAAACAGCTCGGATGCCTCGAAGCCGAAGGTATCACGCCAGGAGGCATTTGCCTTGCCGCCGGCCCGCTGCCAGGCCTCCCACACAAGGCCGGAGGAAAGGGTCTGCAGCCACTGGGAGACTTCCTGGGGAATGGGCGCATCAAAGGCGGCCTGGGCCGCTTCGCCGCAGTCCCGGGGGGTACCCAGATGACCGGCTTCGTTTTGAACCTGCACAGCAATGACGGTCTCATCCCCATTATGATCCCGGATATAGCCCATCAGCCGGCAGAAGGCTTCCCGATCCTTGCGCAGCGTCTCCGCCCCGAAAGGGGACAGGGTGGCGGTAGGCTTGCCGCTGGGAGTGATGCAGGAGGGGAAGCGCTGGCGATCCTCCTTGATCCAGCGGGGTACATAGTGGGAATTGCCGTTCTTCCAGGTGCCGAACCAGAGCAGCACCGCCTTCAGGCCGCGCTTGCGGGCCTCATCGATAATGCCCTCGGCCTGATCAAAGCAGTAGCGGCCCTCCTCAGGCTCCAGGCACTCCCAGTATACAGGCGCAGCGATGGTGTTCATGCCCAGGGCCTCAATGCCATCCAGAGCAGGCTGCAGATCGGCGCGGGTATATGCGCTGGAGTTGCTGACCTGGCCGCCCAGGGAAAGGAAGGGCTTGCCGCCCACGGTAAACAGGCTCTTCATTCTATATACCTCCATCTATGGTTGATGAGGAAAACGCCAGGATATCTGGATTTTATTATAGGAGATGCAGATAAAACCCGTCAATATATCTCCTTTGTCTATACAGCCCGATGGGATAAAAAAATGCCCAATTGTGCTGCTAAAAAGAAGAATGTGCAAAACACCCCGGCAGGATCGCTCCGGCCGGGGTGTGCCGCTATCCACAAAAAAAGAACCGCCCGGATATGAGCGGTTCCAATAATTTTATTCCACTACGGTGAAGGCATCCTTGCCCAGGCCGCATACAGGGCATACCCAATCTTCGGGGATATCTTCCCAGGCGGTGCCGGGGGCAATGCCGCCATCAGGATCACCTACGGCAGGATCATAAATATAGCTGCAAGGGCATTCATACTTCATAATCATTCTCTCCTTTAAACTCTCTTTATTGAATCTTCCTTTCGGAAGCACTTTTGCTTTGCTTCCTTACATTCAGATCATACCCGGAGAACAGCACCCTGAAACAAGAAAAAAAATTATTTTTTCGGCTGATAGCGGATTTCATTAACAGAATAGACGGTAATGAACGCCTTGGGATCTGTTTTCCGCACATAATCCATCAGTGCCTTATATTCCTGTTTATCCACGATCGTGATGATTTCCTTGCGCACCACATTGTTATAGGCGCCGATGGTCTGATTAAGGCTGGCGCCGCTATGCAGTTCATGCAGGATATAGTGAACGATATCATCCACCTTGGGGGAAATGATGCACACCCTGCGCTTGATATTCAGGCCGAAAATGAAATGATCCACCACGATGCCGCCGGCATAAGTGCCCAGCACGCTGAGCACCACCGTTTTCGAATCATAGCACAAGGCAGAGGCCAATGCCACCGCCATCCCGGAAAGGCCCATGGCCTTACCCATATCCATATGGAGGAATTTGTTCATGATCTTGGCCACAATATCCAATCCCCCGGAGGAGGCATTACAGGAAAACAGAATGGCCAGGCCTACCCCTACCACCAGGATATAGCAGATCACATCCAGCAGCGGATCCTGCGTAATGGATTGGAAATCAGGAAAAATGATTTCCAGCACGCCCATGAATACCGGCATCAGAATGGCACAGTATACCGTCTTTGCCCCGAATTCCGATCCCACCAGCAGAAAGCCGATAATCAGCAGGATCACATTCAGCGCCAGGGTGATGGTGGATACGGGCAGGGGAATAAAATTGCTGAGAATCATGGCCAGGGCAGCGGCGCTGCCAATGGAAACATGGCTGGGCAGCATGAAAAAATAAACAGCGCAGGCCACAATCAATACGCCCAGGGTGATCTTGGGCAATTCCTTCAGCCAATTCTTCGCAGGCATGGAAAAAGCATCCTCCCTTTATCATTTGCATTCCGGTGTGGTGTATTCAATCGCTTTTCCCATTTTATCACAAAGCCCATTCGCCTTCAAGTATCAGAAATGCAATTCCCGCATTGTTTGAAAAACAGCTGGGACGGGGCAAACCATTGGATAATAGGATTCTCTTGTCACTGAAAATCCTATGAACTTCCTAAAGGTTTACAATAGCGTGACATAGTATTGTGGCTACGACATAGGAATGGTATAAAGGAGGGGTGAGAATACACCCAAACCAGCAGCAGAACGTCATAGCAAGACAAAAAAGGAACCACCCTTTTCAGAGTGATTCCCTTGAAGGCCCTTGATTTTACTGGATTTGTGCTTAGCCGAAGCAGCGCATCATCCGTTCAGGCGTATCATTTGGGGGAGTCCGACAGGCGGAAACAGACGAAAACCTCGCCCGGTGTCAGAGAATGATCCCATCAGGATACACACCGCCCATCAGATACCGCTCTTGTCATACCCGCATGTACGACTTCTTCTCTTCAGAGGCCTGGTTCTTGCTGCCTTTCTGTTCTTCCATCATCTTTGCATATTCTTCATCATATTGTTCAAACTTCTTCTGCCTGTACTTCCTCAACAACAGCGGCACAGCGATCATCAGCGCAACGGTAAGCAGAAGCGCAATCACTGCATAATCGACAAGTAAAACCATAAATCCAATGCCGATAAACATACCTACCGTCGCACCGAAGAGCGGGTTCGTCAGTATGCCCACCCGCGCGCTCTTTTTCGTCAGCGTCGGAGCCTTCGGGTATTCCTTGTACTGATAGTACATCCTCATCGTTTTCATCTCCTTGCCTTTGGGGCATGTATTTATTATCGTATTTTTCGCAAGTGTATCGCAAATTTCAGATATTGTCAATATCATTTTGTTCTGTTGGAAAGAGATCTGAAGGGCTGCCGCAAAATGCCGGTTTCTCCTCCTGATGGGACCATCTATGAATTATCGTTCCGATAGAAGTTGAAAAGCAGGAAGAAATAGTATAGAATAACAGGTACGGTGTCTGGTCTTTTCTATAGCAGCGCTCTGTAGTACACGGCTACTCCGTGAGTGAAGTTGTAGATGCAGATTGATCCTCAGCTTGACGGATGAAAACAATGTATGCAACTACATTCAGTACCAAAGCGCCAATCCATGCAATGCTTTCAGCATACGCTGTCGCATCGAAACCAACGCTTTTCACCATGAAGATGATAACAGGAATTCTAAGAGCCATTTCTGCAATACCGGAACACATGGGAATCAATGGATGTCCCATACCTTGTACGGTGCTGCGGAAAATGAACAGCAGATTCAGGAGCAAGAGCGAAACGGAGCAGATTCGGAGAAAGCCAGCAGCCAGAGAGATTGTCTCTCGTTCATTCAACATAACGCTTGCAACCTGTTCAGGGATTAGGAGCATAAGACTGCCAATGACAATCCATGAAACAAACGCAATCCAAACGCCCACCCGAACTCCCTCACGGATTCGCTGCACATTACCCGCGCCTTTATTCTGGCTGACAAATGCGGAAAGAGAAAAGCCAGCGGTCAAAGATGGCAGCATAATCAAATTCAGGTATTTGGTACAAGCAGAATAAGCAGAGGTAAAAGCTGCGCCCATTGCATTTACATAGCCCTGTACAACCATGCAGCCAACGGCAGTTACGGAATTCATGAGTGCAGCGGGAACTCCGTTACTCAACAGGCTCAGACTGATTGCATGATCCTTCATGAAATCATCACGTGTCAGATGTAGTTTCATATTTTGATGCAGTTTTTGACAACATACAAGAACGGAAATCATCTGCGCAGCGACCGTTGCAACAGCCGCACCTTCTACGCCGGTATGAAAAACGAAAATAAACAGGCAATCAAGCACAATATTCACAACGGAAGAAATGATGATTGCTTTGAATGGCGTCTTACTGTCGCCGATAGCACGTAGAATGCAGGAACATAAGTTGTACGCTGCGGTGACAATCAATCCGCCGAAGAAAATGTATCCGTACAGTAAACTGTCCCGTATTAGCGTGGGAGAGGTTTGCATAGATATGAGCAGCGGTTTGAGAGATATCAGAGAGCCAACGGTCAGCACTACAGTAATTACACCGCACAACTTGATGGAATGCGCAATGTTCTTTCGAAGCAACCGATCATTTCCCGCACCAAAGCTCTGTGCGATATTGACGGCAAAGCCATTGGTGATTCCCATCAGGAAGCCTGTAATCAGCAGCATCATGGAAGACAGGTTTCCTACTGATCCGAGAGCCTGATCACCAAGTCCCTTACCAACGATGATGGTATCTACAAATGTATACGCCTGTTGGAGCGTGTTTGTCAGGAGCATCGGGAAAAAGAAACCTAAGAGACGTGAGGATACTTGGCCTCGGGTTAAATCGTTAGTGTTTTGCATGATCTGTCACCTCCTTCGATATTATACGGAGGGACGCATGATTGCTATATCAAAACGGTTGCTTTTATCGCAAAAATATGACATAATGTGAATGGTGATTGTGATGAAAGTACGCAACGAACTAAACTTGCAGCTGTATGAGCAAAAGATGGATGGAGCGACACTGCCGCATTACAAAGATGAATATCCGGTATAAGACCATTCAAAACGGCGATGCGGAAGCAACGGCTCGTTTGGCAACGAACGGAACCTTGAAACTGCGCAACAACCCACGGATTCTATCGGAAAATACCATCAGAAACCTTTGCTATCATTTCGTGATTGAGTCGTCAACATTGGCGAGGTTGTGTATGGAAAGCGGTCTCAGCCATGATGAAGCCTATACCATTTCAGACATATATATTCGAAAACTCGACAGAATCACGGATACGGAAGAAATTGAGAAGCTTTATGGACAAATGTGTATGGATTATGCTGCCCGGATGGGTGAAATTCGGAAGGAATCTGCCATATCAAGCCATGTAAGAAAATGTATTGACTACATTTATGAAAATCTTGGCTGCGATTTGTCTATGAAAGTATTGGCTGATGTAACTGGACTGAATCCAAGCTATTTATCCAGGTTGTTCTCAAAGGAGATCGGCTGCCCGATCAAACAGTTCATTCTATCGGCTAAAGTAGATACCGCACAGAATCTTCTCAGGCACTCTGAACTGTCATATTCAAAGATAGCTGTTTCATTGGGCTTCTCTTCGCAAAGTGCATTTATAGCTGTATTTAGCAGATTTGTTCATATGACTCCACGGGCTTACAGGGAATACTATTCTTTACGAGGGGTAAAAGATACAAACAACTAAACAGATCTGGGCCAGCTTGTTACGAGGTGAGCTGGCTTTTTCTCGTCTCCGTCACCCTGACAACAGATTGCTCTTGGATTTTGTCAATGAAAACTGATTGACGCCCCTAATCGCTACACCTATAATAAATCCCGTAGGACGCAATGACAAAAATCGTGTCATAAGTGCCTGATTCAGGACACCACAGTCGGTTGAAACGGCAGGGAATTGTCATAGAAGTGGCTTTTTGCATCAAAAAAGGGAACCATCCTTTTCAGAGTGATTCCCTTGAAAATCCTTGATTTTACTGGATTTCCGCCAGCCGGGCTCCGGCTTACTTGCCGAAGTAGCGCTTCAGCAGGAGTGAATTAGCTGTAAATGACATCTGAATACTCAGACAAGAATTCTTGCTTTTCTCTCTCTATTTCAGCGATTCTCTGTTGAAGCCTATCTACAGCATCTTCAAACCACTGTTTGCGACTTGGATCGTCTTCCATCCAGAGTTTGCGTCGAACATTTTCCAAGTCATTTTCAGCATCATACAGTGCTTCGTTAAAATCAGCCAAGCGATGACAAGCTTGCTTCTTATCCATTTGCCTATTCCCCCTGCATAAACAAACTTACTTGCCGAAGTAGCGCTTCAGCAGGCCTTCGAAAGCCCAGCCATGACAGGGAAACTGTACTCCATTTGCGAAAAATCAATCGCCGTCATCAGGATAGAGATACGGATACCTCATCTCCTCAGCCCAATGGTGCGCATAAGAATCCTTCTCCACAATCAATGTCAGATCATCAGCGCAGCCCGCAAACGCATCTACACCAATCGATGTGACACTGGCAGGAATCACGACACGACGCAACGACTTGCAGTCAGAGAATGCCCATGAGCCTATGTACTTGAGTCCGTTGGGCAACACAATGTGAGTCAATGAACTGCAGTGACAAAACGCCTCTTCGGCAATACCCTCTAAACCTTCGGGGAATACAATGCCGGTCAGGGATTGGCACCCCCTAAAGGCTCTTTCCCATACGCAAACAACCGGATAGCCATCCAACTCATGCGGAAGAACTACATTGCCTCCATCACCAACGTATTTCTCTACCACTGCACGCTCAGGCCACTGGTTATAGAAGCCATACAGGAAGGAAGAGGAGAAAGTATCAATGTGTTGATGATTTGCAATTGCCCAGCGATGCCCGGCTGAATTTGGATGTACGATAAAAACCAAGGAAGCGGGACAACCCTCAAAGGCTGAATCCGCTATCGAAACAACGCTGGCTGGAATGTTGATACTGGCCAAGGAACAGCAGCCGCTAAATGCTCTTGTACCGATATGCTGTATTCCTTCACATATCACGACGTTGGTCAAACTGCTGCATCCCTTCAATGCCTCGTCTCCAATGCGAGCTACCGGAAGAAAATCGAGCGATTCAGGTACATTCAGTTTTGAATCATTGCCGGTATAGCGCAGGATTTCGATAGCTTCTTCCGATATAAAAGCGTATTGGTAATCCCCGTTCGTATACTGCACGTTTTCCATTGTCGAATGTCCCTTTCTCGCCTTTGTTAAGCTGATATGGTTTGTTTCTAAAAACAAATGCATAGGGTGAATCACTCACCCTATGCAGTATAACGCTTAGCCGAAGTAGCGCTTCAGCAGGCCTTCGAAAGCCTTGCCGTGACGGGCTTCGTCGCGGGCCATTTCATGCACGGTGTCATGGATGGCGTCCAGGTTCAGTTCCTTGGCCAGCTTAGCCAGCTCGAACTTGCCCATGGTGGCGCCATTTTCAGCATCTACGCGCATTTCCAAATTCTTCTTGGTGGAAGTGGTGACCACTTCGCCCAGCAGTTCGGCGAACTTGGCAGCGTGTTCAGCTTCTTCGTAAGCAGCCTTTTCCCAGTACAGGCCGATTTCAGGATAACCTTCGCGATGGGCCACGCGAGCCATGGCCAGGTACATACCCACTTCGGTGCATTCGCCATTGAAGTTTTCACGCAGACCCTGAATGATCCGTTCGTCCACACCCTGAGCAACGCCCACTACATGTTCAGCAGCCCAAACCTTTTCGCCTTCCTGCTTATCGAACTTGCTGGCAGGAGCCTTGCAGATGGGGCACTTTTCGGGAGCCTCGGGACCTTCATGTACATAACCGCAAATCTTGCATACCCACTTCATAATTTTCATCCTCCATTTTTCTTTTACTTTTTTTCCGGGGAAGCCCCGGTTTCATCTCACGATTATTATATACACCAGTTTCGCTGGGATGAAACAAACAAAACAAAAATTTTTTATCTTTTTTTATATTCTTCGATGGCATTCACAAATTTTTTCAGGAAGGCTTCTTCCCCCCAGGTATTGATCTTGAAAAGCAGGGCCTGGCTGCCCCCGGCGGTAACGGCCGTAAGGCGCAGATCATCATCCTTTCCAAAGAGAGTGACGCTCAGGCTCAGCCGGTTGCCGCCCATATAGCTGTATCGCTCAAACACCCGCACGGCGCAGCGCACCCCATCCATTTCATAGGAGGCGCCGCCTTCCCGGCTTGCGGAGGCGCTGCCCCGCAGCACCTGCTGCTCGATATAGCAAAGCAGATCATCGAATCTCCCGGTCAGGCTGGTTTCATACTGGGCCATGCTTTTCCCTCACTCTTCAAAGCCGGCCAGTACAGCCTCACCCATTTCATCCTTTTCGCAAATGCGGTGATGCAGCACCGGCAGATCCTTCAGTTCCGCCACCTGAGCAGGGGCCTTGACGCCGGTGGCCTTTTCCAGGGCCGCAGCGGCCTGGAAGGCATCCCCCTCCACAGGAAGGGCCAGGGCATCCGCCACATCGGCGGCAAATTTATAGGGGCTGGCGGTGGATACGATCAGCATGGGAAGGGCATCTCCGGAAGCATTCCGGTAATCCTCTGCAACGGAAACGGCAACGGCGGTATGGGGATCCAACAGATATTTTTCCTTTTCCCAGGTGGTGCGGATGGTATCGGCCGTCCGCCGGTCATCTGCATAGCCGCCCACAAAATGCCGCTGCAGCTTCTTCAGTTTTTCTTCCCCGATATCATATACTCCCTCTTGCTTCAGGGCGTCCATCCAGGCCCGCACCTGAGCGCAATCCCCCTCCGCCAGTTCCAGCAGGAACCGTTCCAGATTGGAAGAAATCAGGATATCCATGGAGGGCGAGATGGTTTTATGGAAGGCACGGCGGCGATCATACACCCCGGTGCGGATGAAATCGGCCAGCACATCATTCTGATTGCTGGCGCATATCAGCATCCGGATGGGGGCGCCCATCCGCTTGGCATACCAGGCGGCCAGAATATTGCCGAAATTGCCGGTGGGCACGCAGACATTCATCCCCTCCTCCCAGGTGATGGCGCCGCTTTCCATTAGATCCGCACAGGCAGAAAGATAATAGGCCACCTGCGGGGCCAGACGGCCCAGATTGATGGAATTGGCGGAGGAGAGGGTCTTTCCCATGGCATTCATTTTCTCCACGAACGCAGGATCGGCAAACAGCGTCTTCACCCCGGTCTGGGCATCATCAAAATTGCCCTTTACGGCAGTGACATGCACATTTTTCCCCTTGGAGGTGACCATCTGCTTTTCCTGCACGGCACTTACGCCGCCCAGGGGATAAAACACATTGACGGAGGTGCCGGGCACATCCTGGAATCCCTCCAGGGCAGCTTTTCCCGTATCTCCGCTGGTGGCGGTGAGGATGGCGATCTCCCGCTGCTCTCCCTGTTTTTTGGCAGAGGCGGTCAGCAGCCTTGGCAGCATCTGCAGCGCCATATCTTTAAAGGCCAGGGTGGGGCCGTGGAACAATTCCAGGATATGCCGCTTTTCTTCCAGGGGCCTGACCGGGGCCACAGCGGCATCATCAAACCGGCTATAGGCAGCCCTGGCCATGGGCAGCAATTCATCCTGCTCAAAGCCATCCAGAAGCAGGGCAAGCGCCCAGGCAGCCCGGGCGGGATAATCCATTTTCGCCAGGGCAGAAAAATCCTCTTTTTTCAGGCAGGGCAAAGAAAGAGGGGCATACAGCCCCCCATCCGGCGCAATTCCGCGCACAATTGCCTCAGGGGCAGAAATAGCCTCTGCCCCCCGGGTGCTCATATAAGGCATAAAATCCCCTCGATTGATCAGATGAAATACTTCTTAATGAATTCAGGGGCCACTGCGTCATCACAATTGACGGAAAGCACAAACTCTACTCCGTGCTTTTCGCTCAGATCCTCCAGACGGGTGAAGAAAACCTCGGTGTTTTCCACATCGGTCTTCACCAGCTTCAGGAAAGCATCCACAAAAATGACGCTGATATCGAAATTCTGGGCCAGCATGCCGCACAGGAAGCCAAAGAACATTTCCGGGCTGTCGCAGCCGTATTCCCTGGCATTCACAAAGCGCACTTCATGGCGCAGATCGAACATATACCGGTTATCATCATCCAGGAAAATAACATCGCCTTTATGCTCCTTGATGGCTGCATTGGCCATATCCAGGATGCGCTTGGTTTTTCCGGAGCCTTTTTTGCCGTGGATTACCTGTATCATGGGAAAAACCCCTTTCATATAAATTTCGCTATATACATTATACCTGATTTCTCTCAGAATTACCAGCACTATTTTTGTTCACAAATTCAATGAGTGCATCAAATTTCATATCGTCCATGATCCGGGCATTTTGGGGGGCGCGGGATACATCCCTGCGGCAGACAGAAGCATAATCGCAATATTCACAGGGGCCCTTCTGATCCTTATCGCAAAGCGGACTGGCGGCGATTTCCCCGGCCCGCATTTTTTCTGCCATTTCTCCGGCCATTTTTTCCGCATGGCGGATCAGCCCCCGAAGATCGGAAAGGGTGGCCAGCATGGCACGCTTGTCAAAATCCCCCTGGGCGGTGAGCACCTTGGGGAGGGTAAGGGGCGGCGTACCATCATCCATTTTTTTCAGGATGGCTGCATCCCGCAGGGCCACACCCTTGAGATGGAGCGCCCGGGCCAGGGCATCCTCGATCTGCGCCGTTTCCTCCTTGGTGGCAAGCAGGGGATCCTGAAGGCGCATATAGAATGCCCCCGCCGGATCTGCCCCTTCCTCCATAGAGAGGGCGGCCTGAAGATACAAAAGCAGCTGCAGCTGGGCGCCCCAGAAAATCCGGGCAGGATCCAATTGGTTGGCGCCGGATTTATAATCCACCACCCTGAGATACACCCCTTCATCCCCGGCATACCGGTCGATCCTGTCAATGATGCCCCGGATATATACCTTACTGCCATCGGAAAGGGCAAGCTCGATGGGCGGAATGCCCCCGGCATATCCAAAGCGCACCTCAGCGCACACCGGAGAGAAGGCGCTCTGGCGTGCACCCAGGGTAAAGGTCCAGGCCACACGGCGCAGCACCCTTCTGTATTTATTCCCCAGGGCTTTCATCCGGGCGCTGTCTCCCATCACGCCGGAAAGCAATTGATCAAACAGCGGGGCCGCCGCCTGATCCACCGCATCCTCGCAGGCCTTTTTATCGATCTCCGGCCAGTTTTCCAAAGAAGGCAGCAGCCGGGTGAACCCCTCCAGGGCGCTGTGATAGAAATTGCCTGCATCAATAGGGGTAAGGGCCCATTCCTTCCTGGGCTGGGGGGAAAGCCCCTGCTCCACAAAATGCTTATAGGGGCACACAGCGAAATTTTCCAGCCGGCTGACCGACATGATCCTTTCCATGAACAGGGACTGGGTGATTTCCCGGGGCAGGGGCCGGGCATTTTCCTCCGTTCTGAAGGCCTGGCACAGGGCCCGGGCCTTTTCCTGCGTATCCGGGGCCTGGGAAAGATATTTCCATGCCTCCAGCCATTCCCGGTCCAGCGGCCCCATCCACAGCCGGGCACCCATGGAATCCAGGGCGGGGCCGGGGGCAAGGGGCAGAGGCGAAGCCATCTTCTGGCTGACGCCGCCCTCCTCCACAAGCAAGGGAAACAACCTGCGGATCTGGCTCAGGCCGGCAAACGGCCTGAGGGCGCTGCCATCCTGGGTGGCCTGGGCGCGGGTAAGGAACAGATGCTCACGGGGTGCGCACAGCGCCTTCCATACATCCAGATAGGCCAGAGCGTCCCTGCCGTCATCATCCAGGGAAAGATGGGCATGCAGGGCCTTTTGCGCCTGTTCCAGTTCATCCGGGGTGAGCAGGGCGCTGTCCGATACGCCGATCAACCCATCCGTCATATTCATCATAAACAGCGCCCGGGGCCGGGACAGAGGCAAGCCCCCCACTTCCCCGCACATCACCGCGTCTGCCATAGGCGGAAGGGAAGAAAGATTGCATTCCTGCAAACCCGCCTCCAGCCATTGGGCCAGCTGCCGGGCATTGGCCGCCGTATCCGCAAGAAGCGCATGGGCTTGATCGAATAACTGCATCAGAGCATCCCAGATCTGCCGGGATTGCACCGCCTGGGCGGCCATATCCCGGGCAAGCAGCTTTTCCTGATTATCGCAAAGCTTCTGGTATACTCCGGTTTCCGCCAGGTATTCATATATGGCACGAAGGGCGGCATCCGTCTTTTCCGCCTGCTTCAGCCGCTGCCGCAGGGCTTCCAGCGGCTCTGTCAGGGCGCATCGGGCGTCCTCCAGAGCGGCGCATTCTTCCGCCTTGCCCCGGGTGAAGGGGGACAGCCATAATTTCCCCCGGATGCCATAGGAAAGCAGATAATTCTCCAGCCGCCACCCATCCCTTTCATCCACAGGCGCATAGCCGGAATGTAAAATGGCCTGCATTTCATGGGCAGGGTAATTGCCCCCCGCCGCTTTCAAAGAAGCAATCAGGAATCGGGCCGCCCCATGGGACAGGGCCGGCAGCTTCCTGGCCACATAGGCCGGAATCCGATAGGATTTGAGCACCGTTTCCAATACGCCGGCAAAGGCGGCATCCCCCATCACCACTGCCATATCCCCGAAATCCATGCCCTGATCATGAAGATGCAGCATCTCCTGGGCGGCAAAATGGGCCTCAAAATAGGGATTGGGAGCGGCATAGAGCCGGATGGCTGCGCAGGAATGGGGATAAGCAACAGCAGGAGAGGATAAATAATACCGGGAAAGATGGGCAAGCTCTTTTTTCTTATCCTCCGTTCCGGAGGGCAGCATGGCAAAGCTGCAGGGAAGCCCGGCAGCCTCTGCTTCCCTCTGCAGGCGGCGTGCACTTTCCAGAACAGGGGCAAAATGCTCCTCACGGCCCAGCACGATCAGCGCTTCCGTCTCCCGCCCCTGCCAGGCCATGGCGATCAGAAGCCTGTTCATCTGCCCGGTGAATACATCAAAACCATATACCAGAATGCGGGCGTCCAGGGCAATGCCGCTTTCGGGGATGCGCTGCAGCATCATTTCCAGCACGTCTTCCCCATCCACAAACTGGCCCGCCAATTGCTGCTCATAAGCGCCATAAATCAGGGCCAGATCCTGCATCTTATCCCGGGCTGCCCCCTCTTCCATTTCCTGCTGATAGGCAAGCAATTGCTCCGGGGATACCCCTGCCCGCTTGAAATCGGCAATCAGGGTGCCCATCCTGTGAATGAAGCCCTGCTTTTCCGCCGCGCTTTCATAATATTTCAGTTCCTTCCGGCACAGCATCAGCGCCCGGGCCAGGGCCAATTGCTTGCCCCGTGCGTCAATGGGGGTGCGCCCATCTGCCCCGGCCAGGGCAAACACCCTTTCCTTCAGCCGGGAAGGGGATAATACCTCCAGATCAAAAAAGCCGGGAACGGCCATGCCATCCATCAGATCCCGCTCGGTCTGCAGGGTATACTGTTCGGGCACGATCACCAGCATCCTGCCCCCCTGCCGGGCCGCATCCATCAGATGCTGCCTGAGGGCGTCGCTTCCCCCGCCAAAAATTTTCAGCATGGCCTTTCCCTCCTGTATATGCTTCCTCTATGCTATCACAATTTGGGAAAATTGAAAAGGGGGCCGCCGGATGGGCACGCCCCCTGAATTTATCTTCGCTGCTTTTTACAGCTGATAATTCACCTGATCCCCTTCCACATTCAGGATTAAGCCCCGCTCATGCTGCTGCACAGCAGCGCCGGAAAGATTCTTTACCTCATGTACATTGACCAGCTGGATCCTCAGCCCCTTGGCTTCCCCCTGCACCCGGATGGAAACAGCGTCCTTTTCCTTCACAGCGCATACGCTGAATGCCTTTTCACCCTTATGATTGCGCACGGTGCATTCCGCCCGATCGGTGAGGGCATAGAGCTGCAGCACCACATTTTCTTCATGGACATAATCTGCCCGGTCATCCCGCTGGCCGATGGCCAGCAGGGTATTTTCCCGGACAAATAGGGGCAGGGAGAAGAAATCATAGGCTTCCCTGCGCCAGCCGGTCTTTTCCGCTTTTTTACCGGTGAGCAGATGGGTCCATTCCCCTTCGGGCAGATAATATTCGCCGATATTATCCTCCCGCATCACAGGGGCCACCAGCAAAGCATCCCCCAGCATATACTGCCGGTCGCAATCCTCCGCCCCCAGATCATCGGCAAATTCCATAGCCATGGCCCGCATCATGGGAATACCCTCTTCGTGGGCCTGGCAGGCGGCATCAAACAGATAGGGCATCAGGCGCATCTTCAGCTTGGAAAACGCCCGGCAGACCGCCACCGCTTCCTCCCCGAAGAGCCACGGCACCCGGTAAGAATCGGATCCGTGCAGCCGGGAATGGGAGGAAAGCAGCCCGAAAGCCAGCCAGCGCTTGTATACATGATCGGGGGCAGTACCCTCAAAGCCGCCCATATCGTGGCTCCAGAATCCGAAGCCGGAAAGACACAGGCTCAGGCCGCCCCGCAGGGATTCCGCCATGGAGGGATAGGTGGAATTGCAGTCCCCGCCCCAGTGAACAGGATACATCTGCCCGCCCACGGTGGCAGACCGGGCGAAAAGGCAGGCTGCCTCCTCTCCCCTTTCTTCCTGGATGGCCTCAAAGACCACCTTGTTGTAAAGCAGGGTATAGTAATTGTGCATCCGCACCGGATCGCTGCCATCAAAATATTTCACATCGGTGGGGATTCTTTCGCCAAAGTCGGTCTTGAAGCAATCCACGCCCTGGCGCATCAGGCGCTTCAATTGATCCTTATACCATTTGACGGCGTCGGGATTGGTAAAATCGATGACGCCCAGGCCGGCCTGCCACCGATCCCACTGCCATACATCGCCGTTGGGCCGGTTGAGCAGATAGCCCTTTTCCATGACCTCATCAAATACCGGGCTCTTCTGCCCCAGGTAAGGATTGATCCAGACGCAGATCTTCAGCCCCTTCTCATGAAGGCGGCTGAGCAGCCCCTCCACATCGGGGAACATATCCTGATCCCACACGAAGGAGCACCATTCATTTTCCTTCATCCAGAAGCAATCGAAATGGAATACGGACAGGGGAATATCCCTTTCCTTCATGCCATCCACAAACTGCATGACGGTATTTTCATCATAGCTGGTGGTGAAGGAGGAGGAAAGCCACAGCCCGAAGGTCCATGCCGGGGGCAGGGCGGGACGTCCGGAGAGGGCGGTATAATTCTTCAGCACATTTTTCATGTTACCGCCGCCGATCACCATGTAATCCAGCTTTTCCCCGGGCATGCTGAACTGCACCCGGGTGACAGCCTCAGTGCAGATTTCAAAGGATACAGGGCCGGGATCATTGACCAGCACGCCATAACCCTTATTGGTCAGATAGAAGGGCACATTTTTATAAGCGATTTCAGAGGAGGTGCCCCCATCCTCATTCCAAATATCGATGGACTGGCCGTTTTTGATAAAGGCAGTGAAATGCTCGCCCAGGCCGTATACCTTTTCACCCACGCCCACATCCAATTGTCCCCGCATGAAGGGGCCTTCCGGGGTGGTCAGATGGCTGATCATGGGGCTGCCGAAGCGATCGCCCACAGCGGTAATCTTCTTTCCCTGATAGAAATAAGTAAAGGTGCAGGGGCGGAAGGTGATTTCCAGCGCCGTTTCCCCGGAAGCAATGCGGATTTTTTCATCCGTCTTTTCAATATCCAGCCTGCAATGCTGATCCGCCAGGGGGAAGGCGGGAATCTTGGCCCGACCGCCCTTGAAATGCACCGCCTGCAGCCGGATAATATCGGGCAGGGGGGAGGTAATATCAATCTCCAGGGAAGGGCCGTCCAATCCCCGGTAATCCGCACGATAATTGACGGCATAGAGATGCACACGGGTATGATCCGGAGAAATTTTCACATCCCGGATCTGCTCCGCATTATGGGAGGCTACTCCCGGCTTCATGACCCATTCGCCGATATTGAATTTCATATGCTTTTTCTTCCTCTCATAGTAGATTGCAAAAAACGATTCCATTTTGAAATAATCACTATAAAAATACGTCGTATGAAAAAAAAATCCTGCCGTCTTCCTCTGTTTCCATGAAAAAGACCGGCAGGCAAACGCCCGCCGGTCATCCGTATTTATTGCATCAAAAGCATTCTGCCCAAGATTACTGGGGATCGGATTCCGTCTGTTCCGCCGTCTTTTCCAGCGTCCTGCCCACCAGACCGCCGGTGGAAATGGTTTTGAGCAGATCGGGAATATCCAGCCCCACAGACGCCTTCATGGCTTCAAAGGTCTGCAGCATGGATCCGGTCACATCCCGGGTAAGGCCGGTGGCAGCGCCCTCACCAAACATAATAATCTTATCCGTCTGGGCCAGCGGCTCGCCAATGGCACGAGCCACATCAGGCAGCTTTTCGATCACCATTTCCAGCATAGCCGCCTGGCCGTAGAGCTGCATGGCCTTGGCCTTCAGCTCAATCGCCTGGGCCTCTGCCTGGCCCTTGAGCAGCGTGGCCTCCGCCAGCCGCTGGGCTTCGTAGAATTCAGCGTCCGCCTTGGCCTGACGCTCCGCCTTTTCGGCTTCCGCCTGGAAGATGCGGGCATCTTTTTCTGCCTCTGCCTTTTCACGGATTTCAACGGTCAGCTTTTCGCGGGCAATCTCAACCTGCTGGCGCTGCAATTCCGTTTCCTTCTGCAATCGCACCAGATCGGCCGCTGCCCTTTCTTCTTCCAGCTCACGGCGGTTGATTTCCTCAGCCACCTGATAGGCCAGATCGGCCTTGGCCTTTTCCTTATCGGCCAATACCTTGAATTCGGCCTGCTTGAGGGCCAGATCCTTATTCTGTTCAGCGATCTTGGCCTGGGCTTCCATTTCGGCGCGATGGCCTTCCTGCTGGGCAGCCGCCTTGGCGATCTGGGCGTCCCTTTCCTTTTCAACGATGTTTTTGGTGGCCATGGTATCCACAACACCGTCATTATCCTGGAAATTCTGCACCGTCAGATTGATGATTTCAAGGCCCATATTGGCCATATCAAAAATCGCGGCCCGGCTGGTTTCCGTGGCAAACTTATCCCGGTTCTGCACCAGATCAGCCACCGTCATCCGGCCGATGATTTCGCGCATGTTGCCCTCCAGCACCTGCTGGGCAACAGCGGCGATATCCGCCTGCTTCCAATTGAGGAACTGTTCTGCCGCAGTGGCAATGGATACATCATCCGAGCCGATTTTGATATTGGCCACGCCATCCAGCATGACAGAAATATATTCCTGGGAAGGCACAGGCTGGGTGGTTTTGATATCCACCTGCATAAGCCCCAGATGCAGGGTATCCACCCGCTCAAAGAAAGGAATTACAAATGTGGCGCCGCCCCGCACAATGCGGTAGCCGAATTTTTTGATGACGATTCTGCCTTCCGCATCCTTTACCTTATAGCGGCGGCGGAAGAAACCCGAAATGATCAGGGCGCAGTTGGGCGGCACTTTCCTGTACCTTGGAAAGAACATAAAGAATGCTATCAGCGCAACGATGACGATCACCGCCGTCAGAGCGTACCTGGAAAGAAATTCCTGAATTGAATCCACGTTTTTCCCCTCCCTTTGCAATTTTTTCCGGTTTGATTATATCGCATTCTGCATGTATCGTCAATCTTTCCCCTGCAGGGAACGCTTTTCTTGACAGATCAGGCCGAATCCTGTATATTGCAAGAAAAGAAGCGCATCCGAAAGGAGGGATTGGCCATAAAGAGAAGAATTGGTGCACGGATTGCTGCCTGCCTGCTGATCATCGCCCTCTTTTCCTCCGCCGTGGCAGAAGCACCGGATGATATTTATGAAGAATTCACCTATGGTTATTCCCAATCGAGCCGGCCGCTGATCTGCTACCGGATCGGAGAAAAGGATGCCGCCCAATCCCTGCTGATGATCTTCGGGGTGCACGGATTTGAGGATAGCTTTGATCATGACGGAGAAATACTGCGTCAGATTGCCGGAAAGATCATTCAGCATTATGCGGAAAATGCCGGGGCGCTGAAGGATTTCCGGCTGTATATCGTGCCCTCCGCCAATCCGGACGGTCTGATCGACGGCAACACCAAGGATGGCTTTGGCCGCTGCAACGCCATGGGCCTGGATATCAACCGGGATTTCCCCATCGGCTGGAAAAAAAGGACGGAAAAGCGCAATAAAACGGGCGGCCAGCCCTTTTCCACTGCTGAGGCCCGGGCTATCCGCGATCTGGTGGAGGGCATCAGGCCCGATTACGCCATGGATATTCACGGCTGGATCAGCGCATCCTATGGGGATGGAGAGATGGCCAAGGTTTTTGCAAAGCCCTTCGGCTTTTCTGTCAAAATTCCCAGATCCGGGGGAATGCTGTGCAGCTGGCTGGATACGGTGACGAAGGAGGCCATCATGCTGGAATTGCCCGGCAAGCCCCGGCAGGATGGCTATGTGGATCAAAACAGCAAGCGGCTGATAGAAGGCATCGATCAATGGATCGCACAATGCACACCGGAATAAGGATGGAAAGCCGCCCGTCAAGCGGCTTTTCTCATGCCGGAAAAGAAAAAGTGGCAGTATTTTGACAAGTAAGCCCGCTTCTGTTACAATGACCCTATCTATAAAAGAAATGAGGGATCCCCCTATATGGAAAATCGCGAGCGCCTTTCATCCCGCCTGGGCTTTATTCTGCTGAGTGCAGGCTGTGCCATCGGCTGCGGCAATGTATGGAAATTTCCCTGGATGGCCGGCCAGGGCGGCGGCGGCGGATTTGTGCTGATTTATGCAGCGTGCCTGTTGCTGCTGGGGCTGCCAGTGATGATCATGGAATTTTCCGTCGGCCGTGCCGCCCAGGCCAGCCCGATCAAAATGTATCAGAAGCTGGAAAAGCCCGGCCAGAAATGGCATATCCACGGTATCTTTGCCCTCATTGGCAATGTATGCCTGATGTCTTTCTATACGGTGGTATCCGGCTGGATGATCTATTATTTCTATCGTTTCCTGACAGGCCGGACGGCAGAAGCCGAATTGAATTTCGGCGCCATGATCGCCAATCCCGGATTGAATATGCTGTTCATGGGCATCGTGGTGGTGATCGGCTTTTTGGTGCTCAGCTTCAAGTTGCAGGGCGGCCTGGAACGGGTAACCAAGTATATGATGATCGCCCTGCTGGTGCTTTTGATTGTGCTGGCCGTCAACAGCATCACCATGGAAGGGGCAAAGGAAGGCCTTTCCTTCTATCTGGTGCCGGATTTTAATAAAATTACCCCCGCCGTCATCGTATCCGCCATGAATCAGGCCTTCTTTACCCTCAGCCTGGGCATTGGATCTATGGCCATTTTCGGCAGCTATATCAATAAGGATCGCTCCCTGATGAGCGAATCCATCAACGTCATCGTGCTGGATTCCTTTGTGGCCATCATGGCCGGTCTGATCATCTTCCCCGCCTGCTTCACCTATGATCTGGAGGTTACCGACGGCCCCGGCCTGCTTTTCAATACCATGGCCACCGTATTCAGGAATATGGAAGGCGGCCGCCTGTGGGGATCGCTTTTCTTCCTGTTCATGATGTTTGCCGCCATGTCCACCATCTTTGCGGTATTTGAAAATATTCTGGCCTGCGTGCGGGAAATGACGGGCTGGAGCCGGCCCAAGGGCTGCATCATCTGCGGCATCGGCATTTTTATCACTTCCACCACCACTGCCCTGGGCTTCAGCCTGATCCCCTTCCATCCCTTCTCCTCCGATTCCGCCTTCCTGGATCTATGGGATTTTATCGTATCCAATAATCTGCTTCCCCTGGGCTCCCTGATTCTGGTGCTCTTCTGCTGCAGCAAAAAATGGGGCTGGGGCTGGGATCGGTTCATTGCCGAGGCCAATACCGGCAAGGGCCTGAAGGTGAAAAACTGGATGCGGTATATCTTCTGCTATATCGTGCCCGTTGCCATCATTGTAATCTACATTGTGGGCCTGATCACCTTCAAATGGAGCGATTGACCGCACTGCAAGCAAAAATCCCTTCCTGAATGAACTGCCCCAGAATATACGGACTGCACAAAAAAGCCCCTGAGTAGGAGAAGTGCTTACCTGGCGTGCCGAAGCGAGAGAGGAGGCATGCCAGTTTTTAGCTGGATGCGCTCATGATTGTAAAAATGGATGTATCTATC
>JAFQOD010000005.1 GCA_017395685.1 Clostridia bacterium | reverse complement strand
CGTCGATTTCTACAATTTCGAGCGCATTTCTCTTAAAAATGGCCTCACACCAGTTGAAATTCGGTGCAAGGCCATGTAAACTTTGTTTATCTACAACAGGGTGTTTCTTTTCTCTGTCCTCTGTCCTGGGAACAGTCCACTGGGGCAGGGGATGAAGTATCTGCTTTTAGTGCTGCTTTTCCGCCAGCAGCTTCTTGGCGCTGGAAATCTTTACGCACAGGGCGAAAATTTCCATGGCGTTATTCAGATCCGCCAGGCAGGGATAGGTGGGGGCGATGCGGATATTGGAATCGTTGGGGTCATCCCCGTAGGGCCAGGTGGCGCCGGCAGGGGTCATGGTGACGCCCGCCTTCTTGGCCCGGGCCACAATATCCTTGGCGCAGCCGGGCAGGGAATCAAACATGATGAAATAGCCGCCCAGGGGGCAGGTCCAGGTGCCGATATCCAGGCCGGAAAGATGCTTTTCCAGGATATCCTCCACCGCCTCAAATTTGGGCCGGATAATATCCGCATGTTTTCTCATATGCTCCACCATGCCGTGGATATCCTTGAAAAAGCGTACATGGCGCAGCTGATTCACCTTGTCATGGCCGATGGTCTGAATTCGAAGATTGGTGAGGAAATCCACCATGTTATTGGGGCTGGTGGCAATGGCAGCAATTCCGCTGCCGGGGAAAGTGATCTTGGAGGTGGAGGCAAATTTATATACCAGATCAGGATTGCCCGCCCGCTTGCATTCGGCCAGGATTTCAATCAGGTGATCCTGGTGATGATCATAAAGATGATGCATGCCATAGGCATTATCCCAGAAAATGCGGAAATCGGGGGCGGCAGGCTCCAGCCGGGCGAAGCGGCGCACCGTTTCATCGGAATAGGAAATGCCCTGGGGATTGGAATACTTGGGCACGCACCAGATGCCCTTGATGGTTTCATCCTCGCTTACCAGCTTTTCAACGATATCCATATCCGGGCCTTCGCAGGTCATGGGCACGGGGATCATCTTGATGCCGAAATACTGGGTGATGGCAAAATGCCGGTCATAGCCGGGTACGGGGCAGAGGAATTTCACCTCCGGCAGCTTGCACCAGGGGGTATTGCCCATAACGCCGTGATTCCACACCCGGGACACCGTATCAAACATAACATTCAAAGAAGAGTTGCCGTAAATAATAATATCCTTGGGGTTATTTTCCATCATATCCCCCAGCAGCTCCCGGGCCTCTTTAATGCCCGTCAGCTGGCCGTAATTGCGGCAGTCGGTGCCGTCTTCGCAGGTCAGATCGGAGGAGGAATCCAATACATCCATCATGCCCATGGAAAGATCCAATTGCTCCTGGCAGGGCACGCCCCGGCTCATATTCAATTGCATGCCCAGGGACTGCATCTTTTTATACTGGGCCTTCAGGGCCGTCAGTTCCGCGGATAATTCTTCCGCCGTCATTTCACGATAAGGCTTCATTTTATCTCCCTCGCCATTCATCCGTTTTGCCGGTATTGAATATTGTATGCGAACGCCAGCAGGAATATTATAGCAAACCAAGCTGCAAAATGCAATGGAAAACAGGGGGATTTTCCTTATATTTTGCAAGTTTTTAATAGATTAATTTCATTTTTTCAAAAAACAGCATTGCAGAAGCCATCATTTTGCAGCCAAGGACGTCCAACGCAAGCAAAAAGACCGCCCGAAGGCGGTCATGGCAGCGGATGATGATTTTTTCATCTCTTCTTTTTTTCCAGGGCATATACCCTTTCCTGGATTTCCCGTGTCAGGGCCATTACCGTTTTTTTATCCAGCCCCGGCTGCTTTTCAACCGGAAGGGGCTTTCCAAAGCAGATGCGGCTGCCCCCCCGGAAAAAGGGAGCGCAGTGCAGATACACCGGCACCATGGGCAATCCCGTCTGCAGGGCCAGAATGGCCGCCCCAGGCTTGAAATCCGTAGGTTCATTGGAAATTGTGCCCTGGGAAAACATGCAGATCAGGCGATGGGGCCGCCTTTCCTCTGCCTGCTTTTTCAGCTCCACCAGTTCCCGCACCCCATCGGTTACAGGAATGGCCCCCATTTTCCGGAGGAATGCCTGGCAAAAGCGGGGGCAATCAAACAGCTTGGGAGAGGTGAGAAAGGAAATATACTTGCTGGGCAGAGTAATATGCATCAGCACCGGATCCATCAGGCTTCCATGATTGGCCACCAGGATATAATTGCCCTCGGGCAGATTTTTCTTTCCCTGAATGCGCAGAAAATAGCTCAGGCGCAAAGGGATATGGGCGGTAAAATCCACAAACCGCTGCAGAAACATGGACATTATTCTTTAATGATATTCCGCTTGATGCCAAAGGCCACAAAGAAGGCCGCCAGCATCACAACGCCTGCAATGATGGGCACCAGCACGAACTGACCGCCCTGCATGCCGGCAATGGAGATTTCATTGCCCACCAGGTTGATATAAATCAGATTGACGCCCACGGCGGAGGCCAGCTGGGTCACCAACCCCTGGATGGCGAAATACATGGCCGCGTTATCCTTGCCCGTCACCTTCATTTCCTCGGTGGCGATATGGGCAGGATAGAAATAGCTGATGGAGAAGAATACGCCCACGCTGTAGCTGCCGATGGTGGAAGCGATCAGGCCGATAATGAAGCTGATCATGGGCATGGACTGCCACAGCTGCTTCCAGCCGGAGGCAAAAATGAACATGGCCACAGCAAAGGCGATCAGCGCCGTCTGCAGGGCAAAGCGATGGCCCTTGCGCTTTTTGAAGCCGTTAAAGATCAGAAGCATCAGGGGAACGGGGGCAAAGGCGGCGGAATTCATGATCGTTACCTGCCAGCCCTTGATGCCCACCAGATTATCGGGAATGGTGGTGCCGATCCCGGTGAGGAACAGCATCAGGGATACATGGATCAGAAACTGGGTACCCAGCCAGCGGCGGAAGGGCCGGGAGGAGGCGGACGCCCGGATGCTTTCCATCAGAGACACATTCCGCTCCTTCTTTTCCGCTTCCTCTTCCTTATCCTCATCCTTGATCATGAACATGGGGATCAGCATGGTCAGCATCATGGGGGCCAGCATCAGCAGCGCCTTGGAAATGGCGCCGGCCTCACGCCCGCCCAGGATGCCCAGCAGCAGGGAGGGGAACAGGGCATAGGATACGCAATACTGAATGGTATCAAAGAATGCCTTGTAATGGGTGAGGGAGGAAAGATCCTGTTCATCCTTGGTGATGGCGGAATAAGATCCGTAATAGGCCACCAGGGTGAGGGTATAGGAGGAATAGAAGATCACCAGCAAAATGGCCTGAATCCAGGTGATACCGGTAGCGCCGGCGCCCATATACAGCTTCGGCGCCCACAGCAGCAGGAAGGAAATCACCATGGGCACCCAGCCCATCAGGATGCTGGCCTTCCGGCGGCCCATTTTGCAATGCATCTTATCGCTCAGGTAAGCCAGGGGCACATCAATGAAAGCGTCGATCACCTTGGCAGCAAAGAAAAGCACGCTGCACAGCGCCACCGATACGATCACGGAGCCGGTAAAGGTCTTGGCCGGGTCAATACCGGTGGGGGCCAGCAGGGCGTCATTGAGATAGCCGGTCACCAGCGTCATCAGCAGATTGGGCCCCAGGCCGGACATGGCATAGATAAACAATTTTCCCTTCGTCAGTTTTCTCATGATTTCAACCCCTCTTTTGCTTTATCGATACGGCCATAAAGGCGGCCGCCGATTCCTTTGTCAATCCTCCGGGATCATTTTCCGCATTTCATCGATCTGGCTGCTGAAGGCCTTGCCGAACACGCAGCGATTGACAAAATGCTCGCAGTTATTATACAGGATATCATATCCCTTTTCCCCCAGGCTTTTCCGGGCGGCGGAAAGGATTTTCTCCACCGGACGCCGCTGCAGCCTTTCCCGCAGGGAATAGCAGCGCACCTCGATATGCCTGTCCATGCTGAAGGTATCCAGGGAATCCCGGCGCACCTGCACCACTTCCGGCTCCAGCAGCTGGCGCATATCAGGGCCGGCGAAATGGATCACCATGCCATCCCCTTCATACAGGCCGTGATGATAAAAATTCTGATATTTCACCCGGATATGATCCCCCGGCTTCAGGGGATGCACATCCCATCGCTCCTGCCCCTTCATTTGCCCAGCCTCGTTTCAATATAATCGCATACGTCGCCCAGGGTCTGTAATTGGGCGGGGCCCACCGATTCAAAGCGGATATCGAATTTCTTTTCCACGCTGAGGGCCAGCATCAGCAGCGTCACCGAATTGATGGCCAGATCATTCTGCAGATGAATGCCCTCATGCAGATTTTCCTCATTCAATTGCAGTTCGGGCCGCAGGCGGCAAAGCAGTTCGGCCAGTGCGGCGATCATTTCTTTTCGTTCCATTTTCATTCCCTCACGATCTTCATGGCAGGGGTGCGCTTAAAATCCTCATGCCGGAAAAGCACCTGCTGAATGCGGATGCTCCCGGGCAGCTGGGCATTGATATCGGTCAGGATTTTTTCCGTAAGCAGCTTCTCATCTGTGCCGGGCACGGGGAATACCTCGCAGGTTATCACCTTGGCGCCGAAGCGGTTTTCCGCCATCCGCACCACGCAGGCCTTCACTTCCCGCAGCTCATTGATCAGCAGTTCCGGCTCTTCCGGGGAAATCTTTTCCCCGTTGGGTAAAATCAGCAGGCTCTTGATCCGGCCGGTGATGTAGAGGAAGCCATCCTCATCCATATACCCAAGATCGCCGGTGCGGAACCATCCATCCTGGAAGGAGGCCGCCGTTTCCTCAGGGTTATTGATATAACCATCAAAAATATGCTCGCCCTTCAATTGGATTTCCCCATCCACAAAACGAATTTCCTGATCGGGATAGGGCTTGCCAACGGAATGGGGATGGGTCAATTGATCCGCATTGCCCGATACCAGATTGGCCGATTCCGTCAGGCCATAGCCGGCGCACAGGGTAATGCCGAATTGGTTCAGTTCCTCCGCCACGCTGGAGCGGATGGGGGCGCTGCCCACGATGATGAGCTTCACCTGGCCCCCGGCCACCCCGGGGCCGTAGGCCTTCATCAGCCCCAGCAGCATTTCCGTCAGCGCCGGCACCAGCACCAGCAGCGTGGGCCGATAGGCCTGCAGATCGCTGGTCAGGTTCATCATGCCGGTGCACATGCACAAAGTGGAGCCGCTCTGGAAGCAGGAAAGGGTATTGCGGATGATGCCGAACACATGGGTCAGGGGCATCAGGGCATAATACCGCTGGAAAAATACGCCGCCCGGGGCCAGCAGGCCGTTATAGCTGCCCAGCATCATGGCCCGGTGGGAGAGCAGGGCGCTCTTGGGCACGCCGCTGGTGCCGCCGGTAAAGAAGGCGGCGGCAGGATCAGCAGGATCCGCCTTTTCCGCAGGGGAGGGCACATCCCCCCGCAGGGAATCGGGGGTATAGGCTTTCACCGGGGCATCCGGCAGATGGGTGATCAGAAAATCAGGCTGCAAAAGCTGGCAGGGACGGGATAGCACCTGCCCGGAATCCCCGGTGGGCAGCATGGCCGCAATACCGCCTGCCGTCACCACCGCCAGGAAGCATTCCACCGCATCCACCATGGGCGGCAGGGAAATGCCGATCAGGGCGCCCTTTTTCAGCCCGGCGGCCTTCAGCCCCGTCCGCAGGCAGGCTACCCTGTGCCACATGGCCCGGTAGCTGATCTGCTTGCCCGGCAGCTCCAGGGCGGGCAGATCGGCATATTCGGAAAGGCAGAGCTGCTCCAGCTCCGGCAGGGTATACAGCCGGCGGATCCTGGCCCTTTCCTCCGGGGAGAGAATATCAAAGAAATACTGCTTATCCATGCCGTTTCATCTCGCCTTCCATTTGCGCTTTCAGGTATTTCATCCGTTTTTCCACCTGCAGGGCCTGCTTTTCGATGCTTTCCACCGTCAGGCTGTCCGTTTTCATCTGCATGGGGGTATCAATCCATACATGCAGCTTTTTGCGGAATAATCTATATTCCCCCGCCATGCAGACGGGCAGCACCGGCACATCCCCATTGATGGCCGCCAGCACGAAGCTGGATTTGAAGGGATGGATTTCCCCATCCCGGAACAGGGCGCCTTCGGGGAAAATGCCCACGCTGCGCTTCTTTTTCAGCACATCCGAAATGGCGCGGAAGGAATCCATATCCAGCCGGGTGCGATCCACCTTGATGCAGCCCAGCCTGTTCAGCAGCCGGGCCAGCCATTTATTCTCATAAAGCACTTCCCCGGCCAGGATATGGATTTTTTCCTTGGGGAACAGGGTGCAGATCATGGGCGGATCCAGAAAATAGCGATGATTGCTGACGATGATCACATTCTGATGCAGCTTTCTTCCCTGCATGCTTTCATCCGTATAATGATACTGGACCCCAAAGCCCAGCTTCATGCACCAGCGCATGCTCCAGCGGATGAACCGGGACTGGAGGGAATGCTCCTTATGCTGATCCCGCAGCTTCAGATCATCCCTGAGCGCTTCCATTTTCCGCACCAGATACCGATTGGCTTTTTCCAGCGCTTCAGGGGTGGGATCCTCCCCAAAGAGAGCCTGCATATCGATGGGATCGCCCACCAGAATGGCGGAGGATTTGAATACCCCGCCGTTATTATGGAAATACATGGGCCGGATGGGGGCCCCTGTCACCATGGAAAGGCGTACTGCTCCTTTCTGGAAGGGAAGCATCGATCCGTAATGCCGGCCCTCTTTATTGAGCCGGCCCTCCGGGAATACGCCCACCACATCCTGATCCCTCAGGGTCTGCCAGGCGATATCCATATAATCCACAGTGGTATGGTTATCCCGGTCCACCCGGATGCCCTGCATCCTGCGCAGGAACCAGGCAAGCAGCGGCTTTCTGAACAGCACCTCCGCCATCAGCACCCGCACCATCCGCATTTTATATACGAACAGCATCAGCGCATAATCCAGCATTTTCGTATGATTGGCTACAGCGATTTCGCCCCCTTTGATCTTGGGGGAATGCGCATGCTCATAATAAATATGGGGCTTCAAAAAGAGCCACATGGGCAGATAACCGGTGATCTTGACGAAATATACGAAAAAATGGCGAAAAAAGCGCTTCAAATTTCCTGCTTCCTCTCTTTAAAGGTGTTCCAGGCTGGCAATTACCTGAGCGCAAGCCGCCCGGGGAGTGGTCATGCCGGAGGAAATGGCGTCTGTAATCTTGATGGTATACCGGGTTTCAATCTCCGTGATCAGTTCCAGGAAGGCCATGCTGTCGCCCCCCAGATCGGTGAAAAAGTGGCTGTCCGGCTGGGCCGGAGCCTGGCAGCGGGCATGCCGGGCAAACATTTCCTGCAGCTGCCGCAGCAGCGCCTCATCCCCTGCCCCTTCCGCCACGGCGGCGGGCCGCTTCATGCCATTGATCAGATCGCAGGGATAGGTACCTGCCGCAACCCCCTCCCGGATGGCCTTTCTGCGGATCTTTCCGCTGAGGGAAAGGGGCAGCGCCTGGCGGGAAAGATAAATGCTGCGGGGCCGCATATAGGGGGGCAGCCCGTCAATGGCGGCCTGCACCTGGGCCATGGCCTTATCCCAGGCGGATTCCAGCACGGTGCACTGCTCGGGAAGGCGGATCATCAGCGCAAGCGTTCCATCACCCTGGCCGAATACACAGTGTTCCAGGGGCAGGGCCATTTCATTTTCAACGGCGTCGGGGCTGATCCGTTCCCCATTGGCGCCGTTCACCAGATCATCCATCCGGCTGATGCAGGCATAATCCCCCGTTTCCTCCAGATGGAACAGATCGCCGGTTTCAAACCAGGTATCCTCCTCCCGGGGAATACGCTTTCCATCGGTATACCGGGCGCAGTAGCAGGATTTTCCCTTCACCAGCAGCTGTTTCTTTTCATCCAGGTTAAAGGAAAGGCTGGGCAGGGGCTTGCCAACCGCCACCCCATGGCGTCTGGAGGGCTTGCGGACGGTAACGCAGGCAATGCCGATTTCCGTCATGCCATAGCCATTTTCCAGGGGATAGCCGATGGCATTGATCAGGGGCAGCGTTTCCCTGGAAAGCATGCCGCCGCCGCTGATGCAGTAGCTGATGCTGCCACCCAGGGTCTGCTTGCGGACGGAGGAGAAGGCCAGCGCCGCAAAGCCTCTGCCCAGAGCGGGCCAGAAATCCTGCAGCTTCAGGCTCAATTTCATCATTTTTTCCGCCTTTTCGGTCATCCCCTTATCGGCGATGGCCTTGCGGATGCGGTTATTCATGGTATCCCACAAAAGGGGAACAGCGAAAACATGGGTCACCTGATGCAGCCGGCAGGTGCGCAGGATGGTTTCAGGCTGCAGATCCTTAAGAAATACAAAAGTGATGCCGAACATGGTAAACCACAGGAAACAGGCCGTCAGCCCGAAAATATGGGAAAAGGGCAAAAATGCCAGCTGCCGGATCACCCCATGATGGAAACGGGCCACATCCCTGCAGTTTTTCAGCACAAATTCGCTGTTGAGGATCTGGGCGCAGATGGCCTTTCCGTCAAAGGCATATAATTTGGGGGCGCCGGTGGTGCTGGAGGTGGCCAGGATCACTTCATCCCCCCAGCCCTCCTTACGGTCATCCGCAAGGGGATGGGCGGGCCGGGCGGAGGCAAGCTCCTTTGCCCCGACCGCAGGAATGGTGCAGCCCTCAATATCCCCCAGCAGCAGACGGCAGCCGGTATCCTGAAGGCACTTTTCCATCACCCGCCAGGGCAGCTGGGGGGAAAGCAGCAGCGCCTTGCAGCCCGACTGCAGGATGGCCCAGAAGCATTCCACCCACAAAGGGCTGTTTGGCATGGAAAGGGCAATCACCTGGCCGGGGGCCGCCTTTTCCTGCAGCACCGCCGTCAGCCGCAGCACCTCCTGACGGGCCTGGGCATAGGTGATCTTTTCAATCAGCAGATTTTTGCTCTGCTCAAAATACACATGATCCCCAAAGCTGAAGGCATAGCGATAAATGGTCCGAAAGCTATGCTCTTCATTTCTTAATTCCTGCAGGATCTTTTCATAGAATTTCATATCAGGCGAAACATCACTTTCGATAAAATTTGCTTGCCGAAGGCATGCAGCCGGCGATAAATCAGATCGATGCCCAGGCTGAGAAGCATAAGCCCCAGCAGCGCCAGCAGCCGCACCTGCACATTCGACACCGCGCTCAGCTGCACAAAGAACATGGGAGTAAACCACATGATCCCGGAAAGCCCCGCCCACCAGAACAGCACCGTCAACAAATAGCCGGGCGCCTTGGGCAGATGGGAAAGGGCGGCCTTTACCACCGGATAGGGGGCCATCAGCAGGGCATAGGAGGCAAGATATACATAATTGAAACCGCATACCAGGGAAGAAAGCAGGATCGATCCCAGGCAGCACAGCCCCTTATCCCCCGTTTTCTTGGGCAGATCCACAAAAAGCGCGGCCACAAAATACCAGAAATATTCCCCGAAGCTCAGGATATGGCCCAACAGCATCACTGCCGCCGACAGGGCCATAGCCATGCCGCACAGGGCGATCCGATGGCCTCTTCCGGTTTTTGCATCCCGTTTTTTCTGCATTGCCCGCTGTTTTCCCCCCTGCCTGGCGATACCTATACATATTACATTATACTGCATCCGAAAAATAATGTCTATAAAAATGCGTCAAAAATGTGAATATTTCGCTGTTTTTCCCTCTGGAAATAAAAGACGGCATCCCGGATGGCGGAAAAGCGCCAGGATGCCGAATTCATTCTTTTGGTTCTTATTTTCCTTCTTTCAGATTCCGTTTCTATCGATCATACCGAAAATTCCGGCAGAAGGCATCCCCCGGAACGGGCTTTATCCCTTTTGCCGCGGATAGATTGCAGGTTGGATCCTCTTTATTCTTCCCCGATCCATTCCATCCCGGCAGGAAGGGCGATTCTGCCCTCCTCAGAAGCCGCAGAAAATTGATCCCGGCGCTGCCTGAGGGCCTGCAGCCGCTGTGTCCGCTCCTGGATGCGCAGATTAAGCATGGCCTTGCTTCTGTAATGATTGATCAGCAGCCGGGCCCCTGCCGCCGCAGGCACCGCCGCCGCCGGGCCGCCCAGCACGGAGGCAATGGCCCCCACGCTCATGGCCGCCCCGGTTTTCAGCATTCGCTGCACCCCATCGCTGATGCCCGCCTTCTGGGTCTTTTTCCCCAGGATCACCTTCATCTGCTCGGTCACCGCAATGCAGACAAAGGGCAGGGCGCCGCTGACTGCATCCATCAGCCCGCTTTCCTCCATCAGCCCCAGATCCACCGCCAGATTATCCGCATAGGAAAGGCCGGCGGCCACGCTGTCGGCAATATGGGCCTTCTGCCGCTTCTGATATTTTTGCACAAGCTCCCCGTAAGTGGGCATATTTCATCCTCCTGTAAAGAAAAAAGGGCGCACATCCCCGTCAGGATGCCGCGCCCCTCAGATTATTTGAATAAATTGATGATGGTGACGATCACCCAGGCCCCGGCAATGATGGCCGCAAGCCAGGTGGCCTGGCGGATCAGGGCAGTGAACCCCTCCGTCTTTTTCAGCTTCTTTTCCTTCTTTTCCTTTTCCGCCTTGGCAAGCCGGTCTTCCAGGGCGGATACCTGCTTTTGCAGTTCCCTGATTTCTTCCCGGGCCTGGGCCAATTGGGCCTCCGCCTCGGTCAGCTGGCCGTCCATCCGATCCTGCTGCTGCTGAAGGCGCAGCTGATCCTCGCTCAGGCCTTCCGCCACCAGCGTCATTTCAGAAGTGAAGCCTTCCACCATCTGGGAAAGATCCTTCCCCTTCAGGGGAGAAAGGGCACCGGCCATAAAATCCTTGGCCGACTGCACCAGATTCTTTTTCCCATTCCCTTCCACAGGAAGGAAAATTTCATCCTGCTGCTTTTCCATGATTTACACCAGCCGGATGCCGCTGGCCGCCTGATCATTGCGGTATTTGCCCAGCAGCGTTTTGATCTTTACGTAGGGATTGAGCAATTCATGGAGGGAGCGATCGTGATTGAGGGTGGCAATGATGTAGGACATATACTTGCTCAGATCCGCTTCAATGAACCAGGGGGCCGCCACCAATTCAGGGGTGCGGTAGGTGAGATTGGTTGCGATCACCCGGGAAAGATAGCCTTCTTCATAGGCCTTGTTAAAGGCGTCCAGGCCGCTGGTGAAGAAAGCAAAGGTGGCCGCGGCAATGATCCGGTTGGCCTTGCGCTTTTTCAGTTCCTTGCACAGATCCAGCATGGAATCGCCGGAGGCGATCATATCATCCACCACGATGATATCCTTGCCCTCCACGGAGGCGCCCAGATATTCATGGGCCACGATGGGATTGCGGCCGTTGACCACGGTGGTATAATCCCGCCGCTTATAGAACATGCCCAGATCCAGCCCCAGCACGGAGGCATAGAAGATATTGCGCTGCATGGCCCCTTCATCAGGGGAAACCACCATCATATGATCTTTATCGATGATCAGATCCTTTTCCTTTTTGCACAGGGCCTTGATCATCTGATAGGTGGGCATGATATTTTCAAAGCCGGTGAGGGGAATGGCATTCTGCACCCGGGGATCATGGGCGTCAAAGGTGATGATATTTTCCACGCCCATATTTTCCAGTTCCTGCAGGGCCAGGGCGCAATCCAGGCTTTCCCGGGAGGTGCGCTTATGCTGGCGGCTTTCATAGAGCATGGGCATGATCACATTGATGCGCTTGGCCTTGCCCTCAATGGCAGAAATAATCCGCTTGAGATCGGCAAAATGATCATCGGGAGACATGGGCACTTCCGCCCCATACATTTTATAGGTTTTATTGTAGGCACATACATCCACAATGATATAGATATCATAGCCGCGGATGCTTTCTTTGATGACGCCCTTGCTTTCGCCTGTACCGAAGCGGGGACAATAGGTTTTGATCAGGAAGGAATCCCGGTTGACGCCCGGCATTGTAATCAGTTCAGGATCCTGAGTCTCCTGGAGAGAATTCCACTTTTGCAGCCAGCCATTGATTTTCTTTCCCATTTCCTCGCAGCCTGCCATGGCAATAATGCCCAGCGGCCCTACGGGAATCGTCTTCAAATCCTTACCCCACTCGGTCAGAAAGCTGTTCACGCCATACCACCCCTTCGTATCGTGTTGAACAATCCCTGGATTTCATCTATATTATACATGATTTTTCCCCGCCTGGGAAGGGCGGGAAGCCAACTTTCGCGGATTTTGGCAAATTCGCAAAAAAAACGGAAATTTTTAAGGCACAAAGAGAATGGATATCCATATATTTCCATTTTCTTATACAATAAAGCCGCCATTCACCCCCAAAACCTGTCCGGTAATGAAGGCGGCATCCTTCCCGGAAAGGAAGAGGGCGGCCCTTGCCACATCATAGGGCGTGCCCAGGCGGCCCAGGGGTGTCTCATCGGAAAGGGCAGAAAGATCGGCCGGGGAATACTCCTTGAGCATATCCGTTTCAATCACTCCGGGGGCGATGCAGTTGACCCGCACATGGGAGGGCCCCGCCTCCTTGGCCAGTGCTTTGGCAAAGCCAATCAGCGCCGCCTTGCAGGCGGAATAGGCGGCCTCGCAGGAGGCCCCCACCTGCCCCCACATGGAGGAGATGAACAGTATGCTGCCCTCCCGGCGGGAGATCATCCCCGGCAGAAATTCTCTGGCCGCAAGAAAGGCCCCCCGCACATGCAGGGCAAAAAGATCATCCCATTCCGCCGCCGTCATATCCTGCACAAGGCCGGTATAGCTTGTGCCGGCATTGCAGATGAGCACATCCAGATGATGAAAATCCCCCAGCACCTTTTCCGCCATTTTTCTTGTTTCTTCTTCGCTTCTTGCATCGCAGCAGATGGCCAGCGCCCCCGTTTCCGCCGCCAGGGCCAGGGCCTGCGCCCCGCTTCTGGCATAGGTGAAGGCCGTGCGATAGCCCGCCTTTGCAAACTGACGCACCATTTCAGCCCCGATGCCCCGGGAGCCGCCGGTGATCAATGCTGTTTTCATTTTCTTTTCCTCTCCCCTGATCCCCAATTCAATCGGGATCCGATGCTTCATACAGCCGGAAAAATAGAAAAGAATGAAAGGCTGTTTCCGCCCTTCATTCCCTGTATTCAGAAATTGCTGCCGTTCCAGCCCCAGTGATCAATCTCATCATACTGCACATATACCTGCGCAGGGGCGATGGAAAGGGTATCCTGCAGAATGCGGCAGATTTCCGCCGTCAGCTTTTCATAGGCGGCTTCATCCGCAGCGCCGAACAGCTTCACATTCACAAAAGCCAGGGGCTTCTGGCAATCGCCCTTGAAATACAGCCGACAGTTATCCTCAAACTGCAGCATCAGCCAGCTTTCGCTTTTTCCGGGCAGCAGGGAGATGGCCTCCCCCAGCTGCTGGGAAAGGATTTTTTCCGTTTCCTGATCGATGGGCCGGTTCACCCGGGTATGAATAAAGGGCATAAGGGCATTCCTCCTCATGATAATACAGGCAGTATAGCATAGATTTTCCAAAAATGCAAAGAATCATTCAGCGCCGGGAAAGGGATCTGCCCCGCTCCCCTTGCGAAAAAGGCCGAAATGGAGTACAATAGAAAAAGGTAAAAAATGCTTTCTTGACGGAGGGTTTATTTGATATGCGCAAAACAAAAATCGTCTGCACCCTGGGCCCTGCAAGCGCCGATCCTGCCATCATGGCAGAAATGCTCAAAAGCGGCCTGAATGTGGCCCGGCTCAATTTCTCCCACGGCTCCCATGAAAACCACAAAAAAATGATCGAAACCTTCCGTTCCGTCCGGGATTCCCTGGGCCTGGCCGCCGCGATCATGCTGGATACCAAGGGCCCGGAAATCCGCACCGGTATGTTCCCTGCCGGGAAGATCCAATTGGAGGCGGGCAACACCTTCACCCTCTATGCCGATCCCTGTGACGGCGATGAAAAGGGCTGCTCCGTCAGCTATCCCGCCCTCATCGGCCAATTGAAGCCCGGCTACACCGTGCTCATCGATGACGGCCACATCCACCTGAAGGTGGAAGAAGCGGATGACAAAAAGGCCGTCTGCCGCATCACCGCCGGCGGCATCGTCAGCAACCGCAAGGGCATCAATATCCCCCGGGTATCCATCGATATGCCTTACCTGAGCGAAGCGGACAAGCAGGATCTGATCTTCGGCGTGGAAAATGATGTGGATTTCATCGCCGCTTCCTTCGTGCGCCGCAAGGAAGACGTGATCGCCCTGCGCAAATTTGTGGATTATCACGGCGGCCACGATATCAAGATCATTTCCAAGATTGAAAACCTGGAGGGCATTGAAAACTTCCAGGAAATCCTGCAGTATTCCGACGGCATCATGGTGGCCCGGGGCGATATGGGCGTGGAAGTGGAATATGAAAAGCTGCCCGGCCTGCAGAAGCGCTTCATCCGCGCCTGCTATGCATCCGGCAAGATGGCCATCACCGCCACCCAGATGCTGGATTCCATGATGCATTCCCCCATGCCCACCCGCGCCGAAATCACCGACGTTGCCAACGCCGTCTTTGACGGCACCTCCGCTGTGATGCTCTCCGGGGAAAGCGCAGCCGGCCAGTATCCCGTGGAATCGGTGCGCGCCATGGCCCGCATCGCCCGTCAGGCGGAAATGGACGCCTTCGAAATGGGCGTGTACAAGGCCTACGGCTTTGATACCTGCTATCAGGATACCACCGACGCCATCTGCGACGCTGCCTGCACCACCGCCCGGGACGTAAAGGCCAAGGCCATCATCGCCGTCACCAAATACGGCCAGACCGCAAGAGGCATGAGCAAATTCCGCCCCTTCGAGCCCATCGTGGCCGCAACGCCGGTGGAAAAGGCCTATCATCAGCTGGCCCTTTCCTGGGGCGTATATCCCGTGCTGGCCCTCAGCCAGATGACCACGGATGAGCTTTTCCAGCATGCGGTGGACTGCGCCAAGCAATTGGATCTGGTGGATAACGGGGATCTGGTGGTCATCACCGCCGGCGTGCCCCTCAATGTATCCGGCACCACCAATCTGCTGAAGGTGCAGATCGTGGGCGAAAAGGCCTGATGAGGGAAAGAAAATGAGCCTGACCATTCAGCACCTGATGGATATCCAGCATGCCCTGCAGGAAAAATACAAGGGTATCTGGGAGGGCTGCAGCCCTGAAACGGCAAAAAATCATCTGCTCTACGCCGTGGAGGAAATCGGCGAGGTTTCTGCCATCCTGAAAAAAAGGGGCCCGGAAGCAGTGGCGGAAAATGCCGATGTGAAGGCGCGCTTCTGCGAAGAAATGGCGGATGTATTCATGTATCTGACGGATGTGCTGATCTGCTGCGGCGCCTCGGCAGAGGATTTTGAGGCCGCCTACCGGAAAAAAGCGGATAAGAATCTGAAAAGGGATTTTGTATCCGAGCATCAGCATTACCTGGAAGAGAAAAAGTAACCGCATCAAAAAACGCTTTGCCAGCCGGCAAAGCGTTTTGTTTTGCATATTCTCAGCCCAGATCCACGATAATGGGCAGGATCATGGGATTGCGCTTGATCTTTTCATAGATGAAGCGGTGCAGTTCATCCTTGATGCGGTTTTTGATGCTGGGCCAGTCGCTGCCCTCGATACGGCCGTAGGAAGCGATGATGGTGCGCACCACATCCCGGGTGGATTCGATGATATCCTCATTTTCCCGGACGTAGACGAAGCCGCGGCTGATCACATCGGGCCCGGAAACCAGGATGCCGTTGGTGCGGTCAAAGGCCATAGCCACGATGATCAGGCCGTCCTGGGAGAGATGCTTGCGATCCCTGAGCACCACATTGCCCACATCGCCGATGCCCAAGCCATCCACCAGCACTTCGCCGGTGGGCACCGTGCCGGCAATGGAGAGGGAATCCCGGCTCATTTCAATCACCTGGCCGGCGGCGGGCAGGATGATATTCTGCCGCTCCATCCCCAGGGATTCAGCCAGTTCCGCATGCTGCCACAGCATCCGGTATTCCCCGTGAACGGGGATAAAATATTTGGGGCGCACCAGGGTATGCATCAGCTTGATTTCTTCCTGGCAGGCATGGCCGGATACATGCACCTCCGCCATGGCCTCATAAATCACCTCAGCCCCGCAGCGATACAGCTGATTGATCACCCGGGAAACAAATTTTTCATTGCCGGGGATGGGGGTGGCGGAAATGATCACCTTATCGCTGGGCTTGATCTGCAGCTTCCTGTGCTCGGAAAAAGCCATGCGGGTCAGGCCGCTCATGGGCTCGCCCTGGCTGCCTGTAGTCAGGATCAGCAATTCATCATCCTGATAGCGATCCAGATCATCCACTTCCAGCAGATAATCATCGGGGATGGAAAGCTCGCCCAGCTGCATGGCCACACGGCTGACGGAAATCATGCTGCGGCCGATGAAGCATACCCTGCGGCCAAAGCGGATGCCGCTGTCGATCACCTGCTGCAGCCGGTTGATATTGCTGGCAAACATAGCCACGATCACCCGGCCCTGGGCATTGCGGAACTGATTGACGAAGGTTTCGCCGATCTTCTTTTCGCTCATGGTATAGCCGGGGCGCTCAATATTGGTGCTTTCGCACAGCAGCGCCAGCACCCCCGCATCGCCGATGGCCGCCAGGGAGGAAAGATCGGTCACTTCCCCATCCACGGGGGTGAAATCAATCTTGAAGTCCCCGGAATGGACGATGGTGCCCGCCGGGGTGGTAATGGCCAGGGCACAGGCCCCGGAAATGGAGTGATTCACTTTGATAAATTTTACAGTGAACTGGCCGATCTTTACTTCGTCCCTGGGCTCCACCGCATTGAAGGGAATGCCGGATACCCTGTGCTCACGCAGCTTGATATCAATAAGGGCCAGCGTCAGCCGGGTGCCCCAGATGGGGGCGGGCACTTCCCGGAGAATATAGGGGGTGGCGCCGATATGATCCTCATGGCCATGGGTAAATACATAGCCCCGCACCCTGTGCTTATTGGCCGCCAGGTAGGATGCATCGGGGATAACCAGGTCAATGCCCAGCATATCCTCCTTGGGGAAGATGGATCCGCAGTCCACCACCAGAATATCATCATCATATTCAATAGCGGTCATGTTCTTTCCGATTTCATCCACGCCGCCCAGGGGAATGATTCTCAGTTTATGATTGTTCGGCATAAAATCCTCCTTTCATAGGGGGTTACATTTAATGGAAATACCATATTATTTTTTCAATCCGTCCAGGGAATACGGCCTGCCGGATATATAAACTTCCAATCTTTAAGTATTATAGCATACTTCCGATGGAAATTCCAGCATCATTATTTGACAAAATCCCGGTTCCTTTCTATGTCAATATGAATAAATTGCACAAATCGTGGAAGGTTTTCCACCCGAAACGCCATCTGCATGGCCATTATGGGGCCCATAAAGTTTACGATTGACAGCGTTGTCCCCCGGGACAGAATGTGCTATAATAAGCTGATATATTGTTTCTGTGAAAAGGAGGCATTATTCATGATCCTTTGCGATACCCATGCCGATACCCTGTTCGCCCTGGCCACCCGGCCGGAAAGGGCGGATCAGTTTGATGTATCCCTGGCAAAGCTGCAGCAGGGAGGCGTATCCGCCCAGACCCTGGCCCTTTATGTGGGCGGCCGGCCGGATACCGCCCTGATGGCGCAGCTCTTTGATAAAATGTATGCCGCCCTGGAAGGGCTGAAGCAGCAGGGCTGGAAGCAGCTGGATGATTACCGGGATGCCGTGGAGGGGGAAAGCGCCTTTGTGCTTTCCGTGGAGGGGTGCGATCTGCTGGAGGGCGATCTTTCCATGATCTCCGATTGGCGCAGGCGGGGGGTGCGCATGGCGGCCCTCACCTGGAACCATGAAAACTGCGTGGCCACCCCCGCCTCCTTTGGCCCGGAAAAGGGATTGAAGCCCTTCGGCCGGGAAGCGGTAAAGGAAATGCAGCGACTGGGCATCGGGGTGGATACCTCCCATCTCAATGTGCGGGGCTTTTATGATCTGCTGGAAATGGGCATCATTCCCCTGGCCAGCCATTCCTGCTGCACCGCCCTGTGCGATCACAGGCGCAATCTCACTGATCAGCAATTGAAGGATCTGTTCCAGGCCGGGGGCTATGTAGGGGTCAATTTCTATCCCCATTTCCTGAAAAATGACGGAAACGCCGCCCTTTCCGATGTATGCGATCATATCCTGCATATGCTGGAAATGGGCGGGGATGGCCATATCGGCTTCGGATCGGATTTTGACGGCATCGAATGCAAGCCGGAGGGCCTCTCAGGCCCCCAGGATCTGCCTGCCCTGCTTGCCGCCCTGAAGGAACGGGGGCTTTCCGACGCCCAGATCCGGGGCATCGCCGGGGAGAATCTGCTGCGCTATTACGATCGGATCGACCCCAGATAAAGGGAGGAAATACAGATGATTGGCATTATCGGCGCCATGGAAAAGGAAATCAGCCTGCTCCGTGAGCAGATGGAAAACATGGAAGAGAAAAAAATCGGCCTGATCCGTTTTTATCAGGGTATGCTGTGGGGCCGGGAAGTGTGCCTGGCCATGTGCGGCATCGGTAAAATTCATGCCGCCCTGTGCGCCCAGGCCATGATCCTGCATTTCAAGCCGGAATGCATCATCAATATCGGTGTGGCGGGCGCCCTGGACGGGCAGCTGGAAATCGCCGATATTGTAATCGGCAAATACGGCGTGCAGCACGATGTGGATACCACCGCCTTCGGTGATCCCCTGGGCTGCATCCCCGAAATCAATATTGTGGAGCTGCCCTGCCATCCCAAGCTGATTGCCGCCATGGAAAAGGCAGCGGACAGCCAGGGCCTGCATTCCATCACTGCCGGTATCGCCACCGGGGATCAATTCATCCATCAGCTGGAAAAAAAGCAGATGCTGCACCGCCATTTCGGCGCCGCCGCCTGCGATATGGAAGGGGCGGCCATCGCCCAGGTATGCGTGGAAATGCAGGTGCCCTACGGGGCCTACCGGGCCATTTCCGATACCCTGGCCGGGGATGAAAAGGAATATATGGAAAAGGCCATGCTGGCCGCCGGCGCATCCCAGCGGCTGCTGCAGGCCTTCCTGGCCAATCTCTGACGGGAGGAAACAATGATGGATAAATGGGATATCCGCTTTATGGAAATGGCCCGGCTGGTTTCCACCTGGTCCAGCTGCTTTGCCCCCGGCCGCAATATCGGCGCCGTAATCGTAAAGGATAAGCGAGTGATGACCACCGGCTACAACGGCGCCCCTGCCGGCATGAAAACCTGCAAGGAGCGGGGAGAATGCCTGCGCCGCAAGCTGGGCATTGAAAGCGGCACCCGGGCCGAGGTATGCTATGCCACCCATGCGGAGCAGAATGCCATTCTGCAGGCGGCCAAGCTGGGCATCAATATTGACGGGGCCACCCTGTACTGCACCCATCAGCCCTGCTCCATGTGCGCCAAGATGATCGCCAATGCGGGCATTCGCCGGGTCATCTACGAACAAGGCTATCCCGATGAATTCTCCCTGGAGATTTTCCGGGAAACCGGCGTACAATTGGAAAAATTCAGCGAAACCCATCCGGAATAAGGGAGGATAAAATCATGAAACGCTTGCTTTCCCTGCTCATCACCCTGGCCCTGATCATGGGCTGCCTTCCCGCCCTGGCGGAAGATCCTGCCCCCATCCCCGTCATCCCCGAGGAGGATCTTTCCCCCACCCCCAAGGGCATCCATCATTACATGCTGATCTGCATCGATTCCTGGAAAACCGATCTGAAAAAGACGGGCAATCATACCGACGGCATGGTTCTGGTCACGGTGGATGAATATGCCCAGCGGGTGATGCTCACCAGCTTCATCCGGGATATGCTGATCCAGCGTCCGGACGGGGATTTCGGCCGGCTCAATAATGTAATGGATTATTTCGGCCGGGAAAAGGGGGGCATCGAAGCCCTGGTGAAGACCATCAACACCCATTTCGATCTCAGGATCGAAGATTTCATCGTAGTGGATTTCCAGCAGGTGCAGAATATCGTGGATGCCATCGGCGGTGTGGATATTACGATTACCTCCCGGGAAGCCCAGTATCTGAAGAATTATCCCATTTCCGCCTCCGCCACCACCCCCGCCCTTTCCGGCGCGGGCACCTATCATTTTTCCGGTTATGCGGCGGTGATCTATATGCGCATGCGGAAGGTGGCCAATATTGAAGGGGAAACCCAGGATGTGGGCCGCACCCGCCGCGCCCGGATCGTGCTCACCTCCATTGCCGACAGCCTGAAGGATATCAGCTATGATCAGGCCCTGGCCCTTCTGGATACCGTCATTGCCAATACCATCTATACCAGCATGACCACCGACGATCTTTTTGAAGCCCTGGATCTGGCCATGGAGCTGAAGGGCACCGAAATTGAGCAGATCCGCATGCCCGTGGACGGCACCTTCAAGCCCATGCCCGTCGCCGGCATGGCCACCCAGCAGATTGATTATATCGCCAACCGGGAAGCGCTGCATGAATTTATTCTGGATAGTTTTGTGGTTGTGGAGGACTGGGAATGATCAGTGCAGTCATTTTTGATATGGACGGGCTGATCACCGACAGCGAACGGGTAGCCCTCACCGCCATTCATCAGGCAGGTGAAGCGCAGGGATATGATTTTCCCATGCCCATGATTGAAAGCTTTATCGGCGTCACCTCCGCCTATTCTGGAGAAATTCTTCGCAAGGCCTATCCCGGAATCGATGCCCAGAAAGTATTTACCGATTTTCGGGCAATTATGCATCAATTGGCACAAGAGGGCCGCATTCCCCTGAAAAAGGGAGTAAAGGAATTGCTTGCCGCCCTGAAGGCAAGGGATATCCCCCGGGCAGTGGCTTCTTCCAGCCCTGTTGCAACCATTGAATTGTATCTTTCCAAGGCAGGCATCCTGCAGGATTTTCAGCATCTGCAATCCGGGGTTGGGGGGATTCCTTCCAAGCCTGCGCCGGATATTTTCCTGATCACCGCCAAGGCCCTGGGGGCGGATCCCCGGGAATGCCTGGTGCTGGAGGATTCGGTCAACGGCGTCAAGGCCGGCCGGGCCGCCGGGATGCAGGTATGCATGGTGCCGGATCTGATCCCCTTCCATGCGGATCTGGCCCCTTATTGCGATTATGTGAAGGATGATCTAACCCAGGTCATCCCCCTGCTGGACGTATGAACGGCGCCATCATCTGCGTTGGCAAGCTGCGGGAAAAATTCTATGCCGGGGCGGCGGAGGAATATTTGAAGCGCCTTTCCCGTTTCGGCAGAATGGAAATGATCGAGCTGCCCGATCTGCCCGAGTCCCAGAATGCCTCCCCCGCCCAATGCGCACAGGTAATGGAAAAGGAAGGGGATATGATCCTTTCCCGGGTAAAGCCGGGGGATCATGTGATCGCCCTGTGCATTGACGGGCCGCAATATGAAAGCGAAAAATTCGCCGCCCGCATCCGGGAGAATGAAATGAAGGGGGGCCGCCAGGTCTTCATCATCGGCGGATCTCTGGGCCTTTCCCCTGCCGTCATCCGGCGTGCGGATGAAAAGCTTTCCCTGTCCAAAATGACCTTCCCCCATCAGCTTGCCCGGGTGCTTCTGCTGGAGCAGATTTACCGGGCATGCAAAATCAATGCCGGGGAACGATATCACAAATAAAGAATCGGCCAGTCCCTTTTTCCGGGCTGGCCGATTTTCTTATTCTGCGGCAGGCTGCAGCAAATCCGCTGTTTCTTCCGTTTCCTCCTGTTCCTGCATCTGCTGATCAGGGGAAGGCGCGGGGGTGGGAGACGGAGAGGGGGAAGGAGAAGGCGGTAACGTCAGGGAAAACATTTCCCATACCGAATCGGTAAGGCCGCCGGGGATTTTTGCCGCTTCCGATGCATCCGTTTCCTCAGGCGCCTCCCCATTCTCCCTTTCTTCTGGTTCCATAGTTTTTTCCGGAACCGCAGGGGTTACGGCAGGGGCCAGGGAGGGCGCAGGGGTCAAAAGAATATCCAGCGCCTCCTGCAGCCGCTGCTCCGCCCAGGCTTTATCCGCATTGGCCTGATTCAGCCTTTCCTCCATGCAGGCAGAAAGATCCTGCAATGATCCCTGAGCCAGGGATAATTCCGCATTCAGCCGGGTATTTTCCTCTTCCATGGCATGGGTGAGCAGCGCATAGGCGTCCCGTTCCGTGGTAAGGGATGCAATTTTCTCATCCGCTTCCAGCTGGTAGGCATCATATTCCTCCGTAATTTTGTCCCGTTCCTTCATGGCCCGTTCCGCTTCCTTTTTCCAGGCGTTCCGCTGGGCGGAAATACTGGCCGTGGTCATCATTCCCGTTACCACAAACAAGCATAAAAGCAGCACCAGCAATTTTTTCATGATTCATCCTCTCCTTTGGCTCAAAATCGTTTCTCCAGGTATAAGCTGGCCCTAAATGCATCAAAATATGCCCGGATAACAAAATTCAGGGAGGGAAAAACCCATGGAAAAAAATCACAGGCCCGCCTGGCAGCGCAGGGGCGTCATGGCCCTGATGAGCAAGGAAATCAACAGCGACGTGCTGGGCAGCTATACCGGCACCCCGGCCGATGAAGAGGATGATATGCCCGTCCAGGACGCCGATGATCTGTAAAAACGCAAAATAAACCCGATATCCTCATCCTCTCCCATCCGGCAAAACGGATGGGATTTCTTATGCAAGGCGGCCTATTGAATCCAATGCATTCTTGCATATTCCCTAAGAATATGCCATAATTCAATAAATATTATTTTTTGTTCGTTAATATCTATTTTCGCAATTTATTCCATTATTTTCTTTGCAGAAAGGAAGGAAGCATCATGAGCACCTATCAGCGCTACCAGCAGGCCCGGGACGCTGCCTGGAAAACGCTGATTGAATGCGGAATTTCCGCCCTTCCCGTTAATGCAAAGGCCGTGGCCGGGCATCTGGGAGTGGAAATTCTGCCCTTTCCGGAAGGGGATGAACATCTGACGCAGCTGCTGAAAAAGGCGGGCGGCGGATGCTGCCGGTCGCTGCGTATCCGGGGAAAATGGCATATCTTTTTCAGGCCGGGAACGCTGGATGATGCTCATTTCCATTTCGCCGTCGCCCATGAGATCGGCCATATAATCCTGCGCCATGATACCTTTTCCCTCTCCCCCGGGGTGCGCGCTTTCCTTAGCCGGGAAAACGAAGGGGATGTGATCCAAGATCCCCTGGATCTTTCCGATTATGCCGCCGATATCTTTGCCATCCGGCTGCTGGCCCCGGCCTGTGTGCTGCATGCCCTGGGGCTGACGAATAAGGAGGAAATCACCCTCCGATGCAGCCTGCCCCCAGGGGCCGCTGCCCTCCGGGCGGAAAGGATGGGGTTGCTCCGGGAGCGCAATCTGTTCCTTTCCCATCCCTTGGAGCGTAAGGTGCATGAGCAATTTCTCCCCTTCTTCCGTCAAAAGAATACCCCTGCCCTGCCTTATCTGGATATCCCCCTGCCGGAGCCCAAATTATCCCCCTGGCGGGAAAAGCTGGCTGCCCTGCCCCTATCTTTGGATCCGTCGGAGGAAATGCCCCCGCTCCCCATCCAAAGGGCAGAAAGGCCCCTGCCTTCCCGGCCCGAAAAGAAAAAACGGAAAGGGAGGATCCTTGCCCTTTCCGTTTGCCTTGTAATCCTGATCTGTGTGCTGCTGATGCTTCTTTTCACATAAGGGCGATGGCCATCAGCGCCGCCGCCCCCGGGATGCCCAGCACCGAAACCAGCGCCAGATTGCCCCCATTGATCCCCACACCGCCAATCACCTGCATCCCCTGGAGCATCACAAACGCCCAGAAGATCCGCCCCGTCCATCGGTATAGCCGTGTTTCGGCCCTTGTGCCCAGTGAAAAGCACAGCATCAGCCCCAGGATCATCCCGATCAGCAGCAGCATCTGCCAATGGGCCTGTGTCATTTTTCCTCACCTCTGTGATTCTTATGCCAATTCATTGACAAATATGTATAACCCGTTGTAAAATAAGGAATACTTTCCTTATTGTTTGGAGGTAATTTTTTATGGGTATTATTCCTTCCCGGAATCTGGAAGAGCAGCGCCGTGAGGAAAACGGCATTGTATATTTTGATCGGGGCATTGTGGAAGGCAAGAACGGCAAAAAGTATTCCCGCTTCGCCATCCAGACCCACTTTGTGGAAGTGGGCGAAAGCCAGACGGAACTGGTAAAGAAATATGTGCTGCCCTTGTACAGGCAAGGAGATATGCTGTCCTTCGGCGCCAAGGTCATGGCCATGTGCACCAAGAATGTAAAAACCCGCGAGCAGGTAAAGCCCGGCTTCTGGGCCAATTTCCTGTGGCGCTTTGCCGGCATCAATCATACCGGCGTTGGCATGCATGAGCCTTATAAGCTGCAGCTGGTCATCGATATGTGCGGCCTGCCCCGGGTGCTGCTGGCGGTATTCTGCTCCGCCGTCACCAAATTGTTCGGCATCAAGGGCGTATTCTATAAGGTGTGCGGCAAGGGCGTGGGCGGCATTGACGGCTTCTATTTCCGTTCCAGCTTCGAAAGGTATAAGCAGCTGGCCCTCATCAATCCCCCCAATCCTGTGGAGCTGTGCAATGAACTGGAAAAGGAAACAGGCATTCCCGTGGTGCTGATGGATGCCAATGATATCCAGCAGGATCAGCTGGGCAAATGCGATGATTTCCCCCTCACCGATGAAGAGATTCAGGATGCCATGGGGGATAATCCCTCCGGCCAGGGCGATGAACTGACCCCCCTGATCCTCATCCGCCCCGTGAAGGAATAAAAACAGCATAGGATATTTTCTGCCGCCGGCTGCTGAAACCGGCGGTTTTTTGCGCCCATGAATAAGCCCTCTCCCAAAATATATTTCGGAATTGTTAAAATTATTACAGAACAAAAAAAAAAAAAACAATTTTGTAATCATTTCATTGACCAGGAAAAATACTGGGAGTAGAATTATTTTGTATCCTTATGCTCGTTCATCAGGCAAAAAAGAAAGGAAGGATTTTCACCATGACCACCCGGAAATTTGGGCGCACTGCCCTGATCGCCGTACTGGCGCTCTCCATCATCATGAGCATCACCGGCGGCACCATCGCCTGGTTCACCGACGAAGTGACCAGCGCCAACAACGTGATTACCTCCGGTAACCTGGACATCGAACTGTATCATACAAACAAAACCATTACCGCCGAAGAAAAAGTAGGTGCCGCTACCGAACTGTTTGATGATGTTACTCGGTGGGAGCCCGGTGTTGTTTCCTATGAAAACCTGACCATCAAAAACGAGGGTAACCTGGCCCTTAAGTATGTGATGACCATCAATGCCACCAACGAAAACACCGTGAACGGCAACGGCCTTTCCACCGCTCTGAAAGTAGCGCTGGTGGAAGGCGGCGTAACCGCTACCGAGCGTGAAACGCTGCTGAGCAGCATTCCTGCCGGCCAGTGGACCACCTTTGCCCAGTTCAAGGCTTCCGGCGCGCTGCTGCCCAAGGACAGCACGCTTGAACTGCCCGACGGTGTAACTGCCGACAAGGAAACCAAGACCTACGGTCTGGTCATCTATTGGCAGCCCGGCACCGACGATAACAAGTGGAATGTGAACAACGGCAAAACTGTCAGCGATTATGTTGCAGGTCAGAACAACAATTACCTGCACATCGATCTGGGTGTGAAGCTGAATGCCACCCAGCTGACTGCTGAAGATGATGCTTTCGGTTCTGATTACGATGCCGCTGCTCACTGGGCTGATATCAGCTGGTATACTGCCAATCCTGATGCCACTGAATTCACCATCAACAGCTTTGAAGAACTGGCCGGCCTGGCCCAGATCGTCAACGGCACTGCTGCGAATAAGACCCAAACCGCCGAAGCGCTGCATGATGACTTTGCCGGAAAGACCGTTAAGCTGGGCGCCAATATTGATCTGAAGAATATTGAATGGACCCCCATCGGCCGGATTGGTGTCACCTCTACCGATTTCACCTATGCTTTCCGTGGCACTTTTGACGGCGCTAATTACACCGTTTCCAATCTGAAGGTTTCCAATGAAGGTTGGGCTGGTCTTTTCGGTATCGCCTACAAAGCTGACCTCAAGAATGTGAATCTGAAAGATGTCACCCTCAACAGCAGCCGCATGACCGGCTCTCTGGTAGGTCAGCTCTACGGCAGCATCGAAAACTGTCATGTAAATGGCGCTGAAATCAAGGTTGTTCCCAATGCTGTTGCCAATGGCTTTGATAACGGCGATAAGGTGGGCGGCATCGTTGGCTGGCTCGGCGACAATGGAAACAACCGCACTCTGAAAGGCTGCTCTGCTACGAATGTGAATCTCACCGCTTATCGTGATGTAGGCGGCATTGCGGGCTATGTAGCTTCCTCTACCAACGTCAATAACAATACTTCCACCAGTGTGACAATTAATATCAATCAGAATAAAAATTACTATGGAGTTAAAGATTTTAATGCCGGCCTGATTTATGGCAGAAAGGGTGGGAATATTACCGAATCCGGTAATACTGCTGTAAATGGTAACATTGTTCTAGTAGCAGTTCCGGCGGCCTATGCTAACGAAACCTATAATATTCCTGAAGGTGTTACCGTGATAGGCAGTTATGCATTTGCTTACAATGATAATATTAAGAAAATCGTGCTTCCTTCTACCGTTACTACGCTGAATGATCGTGCTTTCAGAGATACTTCTGCTTCCGAGGTTGTACTCAATGAAGGTCTCACCAATATCAGCTATCAGGCTTTCCGCAATGCTTCCAATGTAACCAGTGTTGAAATTCCTTCTACCGTTACCACCATTTCCAAGGAAGCCTTCCAGAACAGCGGCATCAAGACCCTTACCATCCCTGCCACTGTGACCACCCTCGAATACGGCGGCTGCAGAGATATGAAGAAACTTGAAACCGTTATCATTAAAGGAAATCTGGATATTCCTGTCTATGCCTTCCGCGCCTGCACAAATCTTAAGACTGTTGTCCTCGAAGGCGAGGATGTTACCTTCGGCGGCGGTTCCAGCGGCATGATCTTTACCACCAAAGAAAACGGCGATGGTTCCGCAATCACCATTTATGTTGCCAATGAAACCGTAAAGGGACGTCTGCTGGCTGCAGATACTGCCGCCAAAGATTACGGAGGATATAAAATCGAAATTGGCAATTTCCCCAGCATCTAAACAAGCCCTTTTGCTCCTCCGCTCCTTTTAGGAGCGGAGTTTTCTTATACAGGAAAAATAGATAATCCAGGATTTCTTTCACAAACAATTGCGTCCCGCTCAAATATATGCTATAATGGCCCCACTGTTATTCATTAGGAGGGGAATTTCCTTGGAAGACCCGATAGGCCGATGGCTATTGATGATCGCACTGCTTTTCCTGAGTGCGATTCTTTCCTGCGCCCAAAAAGCGCTGAAACATGCAAATGAAAGCAAACTGAAGGAAGCCGCTGAAGAAAACAAGCGGCTGAAAAAGGCAGCGGGGCTGCCGGATCATCCCCGGGCCGGGCTGGCCGTGCGGGGGGTAAAAACGCTGTGCCTGCTGCTGATTGCCGCCTTCGGGGCGGGCTATTTCCTCACCGGGGATCAGGCACAGCCCTGGAAGGCCTGGGTATTCTGCCTGGCGGCCATGCCGGTTGTGATGGTGCTTGCCAAGCTGGTACCGGAAAAGATCGGCAAAAAGCATGCGGAAGGAACGCTCATCCGCCTGCGCCATCTGATTCTTTTCCTCAATTGGGTGATGACCCCCCTGACCGTCATTATCGACAGCCTGGGCCGGGGCGTTGCATCCTTCTTCGGCATCAATCCCCATGCCCCGGAAGAGGAAGTGACGGAAGAGGGCATCCGCGCCATGGTGGATATCGGCGAAGAATCCGGCGTTATCGAAAGCGAAGAAAGGGAAATGATCGAAAACGTTTTCGAATTCGGGGATATGACCGCCGCCCAGTGCATGACCCACCGCACCAACGTTACCGCCATCTGGCTGGAGGATGATCAGCAGACCATCCTCAATACCATCCGGGAAACCGGCCTTTCCCGCTTCCCCGTCTGCAATGAGGATATTGACGACGTGGTGGGCATTCTGGCCACCCGGGATTATCTGCTGAATATGGGCCTTCCCAATCCCAAGCCCATGGAGGCATTGCTCCGGGAAGCCTATTTCGTGCCCGAAACGGTGAAAACCGATGTGCTGCTGCGCAATATGCAGCATGCCAAGACCCATATCGCCATCGTGGTGGATGAATACGGCGGCGTCAGCGGCCTGATCACCATGGAGGATCTGCTGGAAGAAATCGTGGGCAAGATTTATGATGAATTCGATCCGGCGGATGAAACGGAAATCCAGCCCCTTTCCGCTGATCTGTGGCGCATCAGCGGCGCAGCCGATCTGGATGCGGTGGCCGAGGCCCTGGATGTGAAGGCCCCCGAAACCGAGGATTATGATACCCTGGGCGGCTGGATCTTCAGCCGGTTCAGCACCATTCCCCAGGACGGCACCACCCCCCATACCATCCTGTTCTGCACCCCCGACGGGGAAGAGCCGGAGGAAGGGGATTGCGATAAGCTGGAAATCCAGGTGGAAAAGATTGAGGATCACCGGATGGCCTGGGCCAGGGTGCATCTGATCCGCAAAAAGACAGAGGAAGACGAAACGGAAGAGGAAGACGAAAAAGAATAATCCCTTCCGCCCAAAACAAAAAACCAGCGGCTGCCCCGGATGGGACAGCCGCTTTTCATTACCTTTCAGTTGATAAATGCCTCATCTATTTACAGCACAGCCAGCTTGGCATAGCAATCCTTCAGGGCAGGATAGAGGGTGCGGAAGAATTCATAATGCTTGAGATAGGCTTCCGCATCACCGTCGGGGCCGCACTTATCGCCGTACTGGATGGCGGCGTCGCAGGCCTGAGGCACGGAATCATAGATCCCGGCGCCCACGCCGGCAAGCAATGCCACGCCCAGGGCAGGGCCTTCGCCCTTGACGGTCATGATATCGCAGCCGTACAGATCGGCCAGCATCTGCCGCCAGATGGGGGATTTGGCGCCGCCGCCGCAGGCAGCCATGTGATTGATGGAAAGGCCCATCTGGGCAAAGAGGCTCTGGCTATCCTTAAGGGAATAGGCCACGCCCTCCATGACGGCACGCATCATATCCCGCTTCTGATGGATGGCGGAAAGGCCGATGAAGGCGCCCCGGCAATCGGCATCCAGATGGGGGGTGCGTTCGCCCATCAGATAGGGCAGATAGAACAGGCGGTTGGCCCCCAGAGGGGACTTTTTCACAGCGGCATTGATCAGATCATAGCTATCCACACCCATCTGGGCGGCCACGGCCACCTCATCGGCGCACAGGGTATCCCTGAACCACTTAAGGGACAGGCCGGCAGCCTGGGCAACGCCCATCACATGCCAGGCGCCGGGCACGGCGCAGCAGAAGGTATGGGCACGGCCCAGGGGATCGATGGTCACCTTATCGGTATGGGCGAATACCACGCCGGAGGTGCCGATGGTGGTGAAGGCACGGCCTTCCCGCACCACGCCGGTGCCCACGGCAGCCGCCGCATTATCGCCGGCGCCGCCCACAACGGGGGTGCCCGCCTTCAGGCCGGTCAGCTCCGCCACCCGGGGGGTGATGCGGCCGGTGATTTCGGGGGATTCATACACCTTGCCCAGCAGGGCCTTATCGATGGAGAGCTTCTGCAGCACTTCATCGCTCCAGCAGCGGCCGGGCACATCCAGCAGCTGCATGCCGCTGGCGTCGGATACTTCGGTGGCATATTCGCCGGTGAGCATCAGACGGATATAATCCTTGGGCAGCAGGATATGGGCCACTTTTTCGTAAATTTCAGGCTCATGCTTCTGCACCCAGCGGATCTTGCCGGCAGTGAAGCCGGTGAGGGCAGGATTGGCGGTGATGGCGATCAGCTTATCCCGGCCGCCCATCAGCTCTTCAATTTCCTGGCATTCCACCGCCGTGCGCTGATCGCACCAGATGATGGCGGGGCGCAGCACCTGATCATTCTTATCCAGCAGGGTCATGCCGTGCATCTGGCCGGAAAGGCCGATGCCAGCGATGGCGGCGGCATCCACATTGGATTTGGAAAGCACGGCCTTGATGCCATCCACCACTGCCTGCCACCAATCCTGGGGATGCTGCTCCGCCCAGCCGTTCTGGGGCTGAAGCATGCCGTATTCCCCGGTGTAGGAGGCAAGGCCGTTGCCCTGCTCATCGAATAAAACCGTTTTGGTGCCGGAAGTGCCAATGTCAATACCCAGTAAGTAAGCCATGGAAAGGCCCCCTTTGTTTCATTTAATTCATGCTGCAAAAAATATACCATTTTCTGAAACAATTGTCAATCACAGCGCCATCATACTGCCATCATTTGGAATTGTTTTTCCATATTAAAAGGGTGGCAATTTACATTTGTGTATGATATAATATGTAATGGCGGGTTATGCCTGTACGAAGAGTGAAGGAAGAGCGCCTTTTGAAAAAGCTGAGTAAACGCGGGCGGAGCAATCTGCTCAATGCGCTGGTGATTATTATTACCCTGGGCATCGTATTATATTTAAGCGCCCAGGGCGGCGATCTGGGAAAGGCCTGGGAGGCCGTTATGAATGCCGATCTGTTCTGGATCGGCATGGCCCTGGTATCCTGGCTGGTATTTATGATTTTCGAGGGCATGGGCCTGTATATTTTCTTATTGCAACAAAAACAGAAGGTCAGATTCACTTCTTCCTTCATCGTAGCCATGATCGGCAGCTTTTATTCCGCCGTCACCCCTGCGGCCACCGGCGGCCAGCCTATGCAGGTATTTGCCTATAAAAAGCGGGGGGTGCCCACCGGCTTTTCCTCCTCCGGCCTGGCAGTAAAATTTTTCACTTTCCAGACGGCGCTGCTCACCATGGGCGGCCTGCTGTGGCTGTTCAACGGGGACCCCATCGGCCTGGGCGTGGAAACCAAGGTATGGGCCACCACCGGCTTCATCCTCAATGGGTTTACGGTGGCGGTGGTGCTGCTGCTGGCCATCAATAAAAATATCGTCCGCTGGATCATTACCCTGTGCATCAAGCTGGGCAAGGCCATCCGCCTGGTAAAGAATGAGGCCAAGCTGGCCTCCAAGGTGGATGCCGCCATGGAGGATTTCCATGCCAGCGTGCATATGATCACCCATCACCCCCTGAAGCTTTTGTGGCTGCTCTTCCATGCCTGCCTGAATGTGCTGGGGCTGATGAGCATTTCCTATTTCATCTATCGTGCCCTGGGGCTGAATGAGCACAGCTATCTGGATATTCTCACCCGCCAGTTCCTGCTGTATATATCCGCCTCCTTCACTCCCCTGCCCGGCGCATCCGGCGCCCAGGAGGGCGGCTTTTTCCTCTTCTTCAAAGGGGTATTTCCCGATGAAATGGGGGTTGGCCCCATGCTGCTGTGGCGGTTCTTCACCTATTATTTCACTTTGATCACCGGCTTCATCGCCGTTTTGCTGGATAGCACCTACCACATGCGCCAAAGGAAAAAGGCAGGCGCTGTGGAAACCGTAAATATTGAGAAAGGGGCTGAGGGGATTGCATCGGAGAATTCAGAAGCATCTGGATCTGCTGATGCCTCAGCGGAAAGCGACCAATAAAAAATTAAAAGAAAAAATTCATGAATCCATTTCTTCCGTGCTGCCCATTTCTCTTATGGTATTGGTGCTCAGTGCGGTGCTGGTGCCGGTGGAAGTGGGCACCATGGGCTTATTCGTTGTAGGCGCTGTGCTGCTGATTTTCGGCATGGGCCTGTTCACCCTGGGGGCTGATATGGCCATGGTGCCCATCGGCAATCATATGGGCGCCCGGCTGACCAAGAGTAAAAATATTTGGTTCCTTTGCGGCATTGCTTTTCTGATGGGCCTGCTCATCACAGTGGCGGAGCCGGATCTGACGGTGCTGGCCAATCAGGTGCAGGGCGTGCCCAACCTGGTATTGATCCTGACGGTGGCCGTGGGCGTGGGCATTTTCCTGGTGGTGGCGCTGCTGCGCATCATCTTCCAGTGGAAATTATCCTATATCCTGGTGGGCCTGTACGCCCTGGTTTTCCTGCTGGGCGCGCTGATCAAGCCGGAATTTGCGCCTATGTCCTTTGACTCCGGCGGCGTGACCACCGGGCCCATGACGGTGCCCTTCATTCTGGCCCTGGGCGTTGGCGTTGCCAATGTGCGCAGCGGCAAAAATGCCCAGGATGACAGCTTCGGCCTGGTGGCCCTGTGCTCTGTGGGCCCCATCCTGGCCATGATGATCATCAGCCTGTTCTTCCCCCATCTGGATAATGTGCCCGGGGAAAATGCGGCGGCACAGGTGGCCAATACCCTGGAAATCCGTTCCACCTATGCCCATGCGCTGCCCCATTATCTGTGGGAAGTGTTCCTGGCCCTGGCCCCCATTATCGTTTTATTCTTCCTGTTTCAATTCTTTGCCCTGCATCTTCCCTGGTCTGAAATCAAAAAGATTATCGTCGGCCTGATCTATACCTATATCGGCCTGGTGGTATTCCTCACCGGTGTGAATGTGGGCTTCCTTCCCATGGGCGATTATCTGGGGCAGCAGCTGGCCGCCCTGCCCTTCAACTGGATCCTCATTCCCCTGGGCATGCTGATGGGATATATGGTGGTAGCGGCGGAGCCTGCCGTTCACGTGCTCAATGAGCAGGTTGAGCAGGTCACCTCCGGCGCCATCAGCAAAAACGTGATGATGAAAACCTTGTCCATCGGCGTGGCCATCTCCGTGGGCCTGGCCATGACCAGGGTGCTCACCGGCATTTCCATCTGGTATATTGTCATTCCCGGATATCTGATTGCCCTGGTGCTCACCTTCTTTACCGATCCCATCTTCACCGCCATCGCCTTTGACTCCGGCGGCGTGGCATCCGGCCCCATGACGGCCACCTTCATGCTGCCCCTGGCCATGGGCGCATGCGGCGCCGTGGGCGGCAATATCCTCAAAGACGCCTTCGGCCTGGTGGCCATGGTGGCCATGACGCCCCTGATCGCCATTGAGGTGCTGGGGCTGGTATACCGGATCAAGACCAGAAAAACGCTTACCAATATGCCCAAGCCTGCCCAGGATGATCAGATCCTGGATGTGGATGATGAAATCATCGATGTTTGACGGCTGGAGGGAGAAAATATGCTGAACGCTTCGTTACATGTATTGGTTACCATTGTGGATCGGGGCAAGGGCGATGGGGTTGCCAGCCTGCTGCGCCAGGAAGGCGTGCTGCTGCACTATATCGCCCTGGGCAACGGCACAGCCCATAAGGGCATTCTGAGCCTGCTGGGGCTGAAGGATACCGCCAAGGATGTGGTATTCAGCTTCATCCGCAGCGGCGTTGCCCGCCGGGCCATGCGCCGGCTTTCCTACGCCCTGGAAATTGATCTGCCCGGCCGGGGCATTGCCTTCACCATTCCGGTGGGCAGCATCGGCGGATCCCAGGCTATGCATTATCTGATGGGCGAAGAAATGCCCGCAGCCCATGATGAGGGGGGAAATACCGTGGAACAGGAACAGATTAAGAATGAAGTGATTATCGCCATCGTCAATCGGGGCTACACCGATCTGGTGATGGAATCCGCCCTGCCCGCCGGGGCCCGGGGCGGTACGGTGCTCCATGCCCGGGGCGCCGGTACGGAAGAGGCATCCCAGTTCTTCGGCATCACCATCCAGCCCGAAAAGGAAATGGTGATGATCCTGGTGGATCGGGAGCATAAGGTGCCCGTCATGCAGGCCATCACCCGGGGCGCCGGCCTTTCCACCGAAGGCCACGGCATCATTTTCAGCCTGCCGGTTACCGATGTGATGGGCATCCGCAGGCTGACGGAAGAATCCGCGGAGGAAGAAGAATGAAAAGGTTTGGCTGTCTGATGCTGCTGTGCCTGATGCTGCCCTCCCTTGTACTGGCAGAGAAGCTGCCCGATCAGGTAACGCTGCAGCCCGGGGATGAAAAATCCTTTACTCTGCCCTTCCAGGGCTATTGGGAAAGCGATGCACCGGAAATTGCCATGGGCGAGGGCAATATCATCACCGCCTATGAAGAGGGCAGCGCCATTCTGTATCTGATTTCCAACGACGGGGAAAGGGAGCAGTCGGTGCAGATTCAGGTGCAGCCAGCGGATGATGTGCCCCCCATGATCCGGGATGCCATCAATATCGCCATCCGGGAATGGGAAGAACTGGGGGAAAAGAAAATTCCCCAGGATCCCAAGGGCAATAAATTCACCAAATGGTGGCGGTATGCCTGCGGCTGGTGCGGCGCATTCGCCAGCTACTGCCTGGATCAGGCAGGGGTGCCCCTGGAGCCCACCGATACCTTCCGCAAGGTCAAGCCCGTCGGCAGCGGCGATCCCCACGGCATCCGGGAAGCGGCGGTGCCCAAGCTGCACACCGGCTTTGAAAATATGGAGCGCATCACCAATATCCCCCGGCCCGGTTATCTGATCATCTACGGGGCCAAGGATTATTATGATTTTGTGCATGTGGCCATCGTTTCCGATGTGATTGACCGGGGCGACGGCATCTACCAGCTTTTCACGGTAGAGGGCAATGTGGGCGGCACGGTGAAGCGCTATTCCTTCCTGTATAACAGCAAGGCAGAGAAAAAAGAAAAATACAAGAATCTGATCCAGCTGCCTGAAGAAGAATGGCTGGAGCCGGAAATCTATCATTATGATGAGGCCCGGCGCACCCGCAGCAACGGAAAATATTATAACTGGTATGTCAATTGCTTCTGCCAGACCTGGTATTGATGCATTGAAAAGCGCCGGATTTTTCCGGTGCTTTTTTCTTTGCATCGATCATCCTCTGATGCTATAATATCTATATTACGATCGGCCATTGCGCTGCGTGGGGCCCTGCCTTTCCTTCACCGCCCAGCAGATGGAATTTTACCGCCAGTTCCTCCGGCTTTACAAAATTGATCCCTGCCCGCAAAAGCGGCTGGATGCCTACGCCGCCCACGAATATCACCCCGATATCGATCTGCTGCGAAAATACTACGATGCCCACATCCGTATCCTGCAGCAATTGGAATTGCCGGAGAAGCCCATCTTCTTTGATGAATTCGGCATGATGCATCCCACGCAGAAGGCAGAAGATAATCTGGTCAATGCTTCCGGCGTGCTGGAATCCCTATTTGATTCCGCTGATATGCCGGGCATGCATGTCTTTCCATGGGCCAGCTTCCATAATCCGGTGCTGCAGCGCAGCCTGACCCAATTCCAATTGAACGATCTGGGCCAATATGAGGCTACCCCTCACGGCATGGCCATGCAGCTGCTGCATATGATGCCCGAGGGGCAGATCCGCCTGACCGGGGATGGCGGCCGCCGGGCATTTGCCGCCGGGGATGGAAAAGCGGTGTATCTGATGATCACCAATTATGCAGCTTGCCCCCTGCCGGTCAGCCTCTCCCTTTCCGGCTTTGATGGGGATCAGGCGCAGATCCGGGAATACCGCTGTGATCAGGAGCATAATAACTGCTTCGTCCATCCAGGTGCCGACAGGCCCCTGATCACCGGCCGGCAGATTTGCAAAAAAGAGGGGGATTCCTTTCTCTTTGAAACCATTCTGCCCCCCTATTCCTTTACGCTGCTGATTGCTGAATAAGCACATCATCCAAGAATTGAATATATTCTCCTCGACATCGGATGCTTTCGATGCTATAATGCAGATACACTGAAATCAACGCCCCTTTCCGGGGCGCAGAATACGGAGGAACGATGTATGGCAAACGGCGATCAGGTACTCAGCCAGTTTACCCAGGTGATTGAAGAAAAGAAAGCCTATTCCGGCAAAAAGCTGAAGATCGGCATCATCGGCACCGGCTGGATTGCCGAAGCCCATGTGGATCAGTATGTGAAATTCCCCGATGTGCAGATCGTGGCCATGGCTGATCTGATTCCCGGCAAATGCCAGGCCTTCTGCGAGAGGCGAAAGGTGGATTACAGCGGCATCCATTTCTATACCAGTCACAAGGAAATGCTGGAAAAGGAAGAGCTGGACGCCGTATCCATCTGCACCTATAACGCCACCCATGCCGAATGCGCTATTGACGCCCTGAAGGCCGGGGTGCATGTGCTGCTGGAAAAGCCCTTCACCGTCACCCTGGATGAGGCTGTTGCGGTAATGAAGGCAGAAAAGGAAAGCGGCAAACTGCTCACCATCGGCTTCCAGCCCCGGATGGATCCCAATATGCAGCAGATCAAAAAAATTGTGGAATCCGGCGAACTGGGCGAAATTTATTATATCCAGACCGGCGGCGGCCGCCGCAGGGGCATCCCCAATTCCACCTTCATTGAAAAGGATACCGCCGGCATCGGCGCCCTGGGGGATATCGGCTGCTATTCCCTGGATATGGTGCTCAATGCCATCGGCTATCCCAAGCCCATCACCGTTTCCGGCTACACCGCCGATTTCTTCGGCAAAAATCCCCTTTATATGTATCCCGACGCCAATCACACCGCGGAAGAAAATGCCGCCCGCTTCAGCGTGGATGATTTCGCCGCGGCCTTCATCCGCCTGGAGGGAGGCATCGTGCTGGATTTCCGCATCTCCTGGGCCATGCATCTGGATACCCCCGGCGATACCATCATTCTGGGCAAGAAGGGCGCCCTGCGCATCCCCTCCACCGAATGCTGGAACGGCACCGTAGGCGGGGAAATGACCCTGTATACCGATATCGCCGGCCTGCGCACCCAGACCAAGCTGCCCATCATCCCCAATAACAAGAGCCTCTTTGAAATGAAGGTGCGCTCCTTCCTGGATGCCATCCATGACGGCGCCCCCGCCCCCGTTCCCTCTTCCCAGATTCTTTATAACCAGGCCATCATCGACGGCATTTCCAAATCCGCCGCCCTGGGCCGGGAAGTGGAAATCCAAATCCCCGAAATCTGACAGGCGCTTCACATGTCCCTGCATAAAAAATGGAGAGGAAAAATCCTCTCCATTTTCATTTGCTTTTGATTTGCTCCCCTTCCCGATGAAAAAAGCGAAGAGGAAAAAGAAATTCACCCTTTCCCATGGGTATAGAAGCATTTTTTCTCATTTGAGGGCGTGTTTTACAGAATTATCAATGCAGTATTGTTCGGCATAGCTGCCCGCTTCTACATATACCGTAACAGGAAGCGCCAGGAATGCATTTTCCCCAATCTCCGTTGTGGCCGCAGGCACATATACTTTTTTCAGGGAAGAACAAACATAGAAGACGCTTCTTCCCAGCGTTGTCAGCGAATCGGGAAGCACCACTTCTTCCAGAGCGTCGCACTCGTAAAATGCATGATCGCCGATTTCTTTCAGCCCCTCGCTAAATGTGAGATGCTTGATCGCCGAGCAGTGCTGAAATGCATCCTTCCCGATTTCCAGAACGCTTGCCGGAATATGCAGCTCCGTCAGGGCTTCGCAGCTGGAGAATGCCCCCACACCGATGGAGGTCACACCGTCGGGTATTTCGATGGAAGCAAGGCGGGTGCAAAAACGAAATGTGTTATATTCAATGGCGGTCAGCTGCTTTGGCAGGGCAATCTCCTTCAGCGCCCTGCAGCTATAGAACGCCATGCTGCCGATCCGGGTCACGCTGTCCGGAATCGTCATTTTTTGTAGACTCCCGCAAGCTGAGAATGCAGCTTCGCCAATCTCCGTCAATCCATTGGGAAGAATCACTTCCTTCAAATACTGATTGCCGCCAAAGGCGCCCGGGCCGATGGCAACCGTGCCCTCCGGCACTTCAAAGCATTCACTTTCCAGATATGCGGGATACAGCACGAGCATCCTGCCCTGGCGGGTATAGAGGATCCCATCAATCAATTCAAATACCGGATGATTTTCGGAAACAGCAAATTCCTTCAGAGAAGGGCAGCCGGAAAAGGCGCTTCCCCAGATTTCCGTCAGGGAATCCGGAATATGGATGGTTTCAAGGGAAGTGCAATTCTGGAATGCAGCGCCGAATTTCTGCACCCCTTCGGGAATGACAATTTCCGTAAGCCGACTGCAATTGATAAACATGTTATCCGGGATGGCCGTCATCCCCTTGGACAGCACTGCGCTTTTGAGAGAAGTGCAATCCCGGAATGCATTTTCCCCCACATCGGTCACACTATCCGGCAGAATAATGCTTTTCAGGCTTAAGCAATCCTCAAATGCCCTTGCGCCAATGGTTTTCAAGCCGTCCGGAAAGGTGATGGATTGGATTTTCGCACAATTCTGAAATGCGCTCTCCCCAATGGTGGTCAGGGTATCCGGCAAAATAACCTCTTTGATATAGCCGCCTGCCTGGCTGGCAAGGCCGGGGCTGAAGGCAGCATAGCTGATGCCAACCACCTTTTTGCCCTTGATTGTGGAAGGAATCTCCAATACGGAAACCGCTTTGCCGCGATATCCGGTAATGCTTACACCGCCCGGTACAGATTCAACATTGTAGCCTTTGTCATAACCAAAGAAGAAAAATGCCAGAAGGCCAACGGCAATCAGGATGACAACACCTGAAATAATGAGCAGTAATTTTTTCTTTTTCATGAAACAACCCTCCGCAAACGATTGGAACGATACTGAAAGAAAGAATTTCTATGGAAATATGATACACTTCGGCTTACAATTCGTCAAGGATTGTACAGAAGAAAAGCCTGCCGCATGGCAGGCTCTTCCATCTTATTTATCTGGTGATCAAGCGGGCACGGACAACATTGTTCAGCTTGCTCAGGGCAGCCAGCAGGGTATCATCCGGCTGCTGGGAAAGCTCCAGCACGGTGACGGCCATATCCCCCCGGCTCTTATTGAGCATGTTCTGGATATTGATGCCCCGGCCGGAGATCAGATTGGCGATATTGCTGACGATGCCGGGCACATTCTTATGAATCAGCAGCACCCGCTCCCCTTCCGGCATGCCCAGCACCACCTCGGGCAGGTTCACGCTGTTGCGGATTTCCCCCCGCTCCAGATAATCCCGCACCTGGGAGGCGGCCATTTCGGCGCAGCGCTCTTCGCTTTCGGGGGTGGAGGCGCCCAGATGGGGCAGGCAGATCACCTTCGGGGTATCCACCAGGGCGGCACAGGGGAAATCGGTAACGTAGCAGGAAATCTGCTCTGCGGCGATGGCCTTTTTGACCGCTTCGGGATCAGCCAATTCGCCCCGGGAGAAATTGAGGATCCTGGCGCCCTTCTTGAGCCCAGCCAGGAAGGCATCATTCACCATGGCCCGGGTATCATTCATCAGCGGCACATGGATGGTGATATAGTCGGCATCACGGACGGCCTCTTCCAGGGAATTGGCCCTGTGGATGGCACGGGAGAGGGCCCAGGCATGGGCAACGGAAATATAGGGGTCATAGCCCACTACATCCATGCCGAATCCCTGGGCAGCGGCATTGGCCACCAGCGCACCGATGGCGCCCAGGCCGATCACAGCCAGCTTCTTGCCCCTGAGTTCGGGGCCCACAAACTGGCTCTTGCCCTTTTCCACCAGCTTTTCGATGCCCGGCTCATTCTTCAGGCCCTTGGCCCAGGTGATGCCGCCGAAAATATCACGGGAGGAGAGCAGCAGGCCCGCCATCACCAATTCGGCCACGGCATTGGCATTGGCGCCGGGGGTATTGAATACCACGATGCCCTGCTGGGAGCATTTATCAATGGGGATATTATTGGTGCCGGCGCCGGCACGGGCGATGGCCAGCAAAGATTCGGGCAATTCCATATCATGCATGGCGGCGCTGCGCACCAGAATGGCGTCGGGGGTAGGCTCCGCACTGGATACGGTATACTGCCCGGCGGAAAGGGCGTCATAAATCACGGGGGAAATGGCATTGAGCGTCTGAATTTTGAACATGATGATGATCCTCCTCAGCCCTGCATTTCAAATTCCTTCATGGCGGCTACCAGCGCCTGCACCCCTTCCATGGGCATGGCGTTATAGATGCTGGCCCGCATGCCGCCCACAGACCGGTGGCCCTTCAGATTGACCAGGCCCTTTCCGGCGCAGAATTTCACGAAAGCGGCGTCCTTATCCTTATCGCCGGTAACGAAGGTGACATTCATAATGGAGCGGAATTCCTTCTGGGCAGTGCCCTTGAACAGCTTGCTGTTATCGATGAAATCATAAAGCAGGGCGGCCTTTTGCTGATTGATCTTTTCAATGGCCTCCACACCGCCAAGATTCTGCAGCCATTCCATGCACAGCCCTGCCACATAGATGGCGAAGGTATTGGGGGTGTTGATCATGCTCTCATTTTCCGTCTGGGTGGCCCAATTGAGAATCTTGGGGCAGATGGGGGCGGCATTGCCCAGCAGATCCTTCTTTACGATCAGCACGCACACGCCGGCAGGGCCAATATTCTTCTGGGCGCCGGCATAGATGACGCCGAACTTATTCACATCGTATACTTCGCCCAGGATATTGCTGCTCATATCCGCAACCAGGGGCGCGGGGCCTTCCGGCAGCTTGATATAGTGGGTGCCGTAGATGGTATTGTTGGTGGTGATATGCAGAAAATCCGCATCGGCATTCAGCTTACCTTCCCATTGGGGCACATAGGTATAATTATCCTCCCGGGAAGAGGCCACGATCCGGGCATCCAGATATTTTTTCGCTTCCACTGCTGCGCCGTGGGCAAAATTGCCGCTGTCGATAAAATCGGCTTTGCCCGTCTTGCCCAGATTCAGGGGGATGGAGGCAAACTGCATGGTGGCGCCGCCGTGGAGGAAGAGCACGGAATAATCCTCCGGAATATGCATCAGCTTCCGCAGCCGGGCTTCCGTTTCATGATAAATATCCAGATACATGGCGCTGCGGTGGCTCATTTCCATCACGCTCATGCCGGTGGTGCCGTAGGCAGTCAATTCAGCCTGCACCTTTTCCAGAACAGGCAGGGGAAGGGCGGAGGGGCCGGGAGAAAAATTATAAACGCGATCCATGATTTATACCTTCCTTTCGGCAGATGATTTGCATTCTTGTTTTGCGGGGCATTTTCCGCCCGCCGGGCAGAACTTGTACCATACATATATTATGCGCTCATACGAAAAAAAATGCAAGGGCCTTTCCACATAAGTACAGTGAAAGAACAAAAGAAAGCCTGTCGAATGCTGTCGAACGATTTTTCCCCATCCGACAGCGTTCGACAAATGTAGTCATTGCAATCCTGCGTTTTCAGCGGTATGCTGTAAGTGCCGGAAAAAAACCGGCGAAAACAAAGGAAAGCAATCGAAGGAGGGCTGTTTATGAAAGAAAAATCTGCATTTGAGATGCATTTCCGCCTTGCCAAGCTGCGCACCCAGCTGGGAAGAGCCATGGATGAGGGGGATCCCGATCAGATCATGCTGCTCAGCCGGCAGATTGATGCATGCCAGCTGGCCCTGTGGCAAAATGAAAAAAAGCAAAAGGAACAGATTGGCTGAAGCATCCCCTCTGCATACAGCATGCCATTCCCCTCCCTGCGCCGGGGCATCCCCTGGGCGGAGGGGAATTTTGCTTGCTTCCGCCGGGTTTCCGCTGTATAATAAGAAAAAACAGGAAAGGCAGGATACGATATGCCCCTTCATATCACCATCTGGAATGAAGATTCCCTTCAGGAAACCCACGAAAACGTATTGAAAGTATATCCCAAGGGCCTCAACGGCGCCCTGGCCGCTATTTTTGAGGATAAATCCGATTGTGTGGTGCGCACCGCCTGCCTGTGCGAACAGGATGGGGGCCTGCCGGAAGAATTGCTTGCCGATACCGATGTGCTGATATGGTGGGGCCATTGCAAGCATGGCCAGGTGCCCGATGAAGTGGTCAGCCGGGTGCAGGATCATGTGCTGCGGGGCATGGGGCTGATTGTGCTCCATTCCGGCCACGAATCGAAGATTTTCCAGCGGCTGATGGGCACGAAATGCTCCCTGCGCTGGCATGAAAACAATGATAAGGAACGCATTTTCGCCATCGAGCCCCATCATCCCATCCTGCGGGGCATCCCTGCCTGGTTTGAACTGGAGGCAGAGGAAATGTACGGCGAACGCTTCGATATCCCTGCCCCCGATCAGCTGCTGGCCATTGGCTGGTATGAAAGCGGCGATGTATTCCGCTCTCTGTGCACCTTCTCCCGGGGCTATGGCAAGATCGTCTATTTCCAGCCCGGCCATGAAACGCTGCCCTCCTATCACAATGAATATGTAAAAAAGATCATCGGAAACGCCGCCCGCTGGGCCGCCCGGAACAGGGAGCTGGATCGGGAACTGCACAGCGAATTCGCCCCCGCTCTGGAAGAAAAGAAAGATTGATTTCCAATATTGCAAAAGGCTGTTCCTGACAGGAACGGCCTTTTTTCATTTGCATAAGCCCCGGATTTTTCCTGCATACTATCCCTGATACAATGCCGGAAAGGGGGATTGATCCCGTGGAGCAAGCATGGCAGCCCCAGCCCCAGGGGGTAATCACGGAGGATTATCAGTGCAATCTGGCCCTGCTCCAGAAAGCGGCCAGGGCACGGGAGAGCGAGGATGTGCAGATTCACGAATTTTTGCTGCTGGGGCATCCGGCGGCGCTGATCTATATCGACGGCATGGTCAACAGCGAGCAATTGCAGCAGTTTTTGCTGGAGCCCGCCCTTCACGCCCCTGCCCTCCCGGAAAATACCGATCTTGCAGAGCATCTGATGCAGGCGGTGCTGCCCCTGGGATCGGTATCCCAGGTATTCCATCTTTCCCCCCTGCTCACCCGCATTTTCAGCGGGGATGCCGCCCTGATCTGCGATACCATGAACGGGGCGCTGGCGGCAGATCTGAAGGGCTTCGTCCGGCGGATTCCCGGAAAGCCCGTCAATGAAACAGTGGTGGTGGGGCCCCACGAGGGCTTCAATGAAAGCCTGCGGGATAATGTGGTGCTGATCCGGCGGCTGATGCGCACCCCCGCCCTTATCAGCGAAGCCATGACGGTGGGCAATAAAATCCCTGCCCGGATCTGCCTGCTCTATCTGGACGGCATCGCCCGGCAGGAGAATGTGGAGGAAATCCGCCGCCGCATCCGGGGCTGCAATGTGGATTATGTATCCAGCCTGGGCATGCTGGAGCAATTGATCGAGGATAAGCCCTGGTCGCTGCTGCCCCAGGCCGCCTCCACCGAGCGGCCGGACCGGGCGGTGAGCTTCCTTTCCGAAGGGCAGATCATCATCCTGATGGAAAATGCCCCCCGGGCGCTGGCACTGCCCATGGGCTTTCTGCATCTGTATCATGCCCCGGATGATACCAATATGCGCTGGCAGTACGGCACCTTTCTGAGGCTCTTGCGGATGGCAGGCATGCTGATCGCCCTGCTGCTGCCCGCCTTGTTTGTGGCCCTTTCCATGTTTCATCCGGAGGGGATGTCCCTTTCCCTGCTCACATCCGTATTGGAAACCCAGGCCAGGGTGCCCCTTTCCCTGTTTTCCTCCATGCTGCTGGTGCTTTTGATTTTCAGCCTGATCAATGAGGCGGGGGTCAGGGTGCCGGGGGCCATGGGGGGCAGCCTTTCCATCGTCAGCGGCCTGATCCTGGGCCAGGCGGCGGTGGAGGCCGATCTGTTCAGCCCCCTGGTGATCATCATCGTGGCCGTCAGCGGCCTGGGCAGCTATGCGGTGCCCTCCTTTTCCCTGACGTTATCCCTGCGCCTGGCCCAGCTTCTGCTGGTGCTGGCCTCCGGGATCGGGGGATATCTGGGGCTGACGCTGGGCTTATTCTTTCTGCTGATCCGGGCAGCGGGGCTGACCAGCCTGCGCTCCCCCTATTTTGCCCCCAACGCCCCCAAGCGGCCCTCCAATCCGGATGGGGTGGTGCGTCTGCCCGTATGGCGGCAGCGGCTGCGGGGCGGCATCGCCAATCCCTTCCACATGAACCGCACCCTGGGCCGGATGCGGGCCTGGGAAAAGAACGAGGAGGAACCATGAATCATTCATCCCCCCTTGAAACCGCCACCCCGGTGCACAGCATGGATGCCCTGCTGCAGTACCGGAAGGATGCCTTCGCAAGAGAACAGGGCATCCTTTCCGCCGTCAGCATCCTGGGGCAATCGGTGATCGGCGCCGCCCTTTATCTCTACGGTCACGTGAGCACCCCAGGCTATCTATCCATCCTGCTGACGGTGCCATGGGCGCTGCTGATCGCCGCCCTTTCCCTTTATCTGATCCGGCATGCAAAGGATGGGGCGGTATTGGAGGCGGCAGGGAAAACCCCGGGGAAAATTTTTTCCCTGATGCTGTTTCCGGTATTTTTTCTGGATGCCCAGCTGGCCGCCTACGCCATCAGCGCCATTTTATCCGATGCCCTGCCCCGGTTCAGTCCCCTGATTACCATGCTGGCGGTGGCGCTGATCATGGCCGCCGCCATGGGCGGAGAAAATGAATATGCCCTGCCCCGGCTGGCCGGAATGCTCCGCTGGCCGCTGCTCATCGCCCTTTTCTACTGCGGCCTCACCGCCCTGCCCCACGGAAGCCCGGGCTATCTTTTTCCCCTTCTGGGCCGGGGAACGCTCAGCATTTTCCAGGGAGCGCTGTGGATGGGGGGCTGCACAGCCGGAGCCTGCTGCCCGCTGCTCATCCCCTCACCCTCCCCTTCCCTTTCCCCTTTTCAGAAAAAAGGAAGGATGCTGTATCGCCCCTTGCTGGGGGCGCTGCTGGCAGCGGCACTCTATGCCCTGATCAGCGCCTGCCTGCTGCCCGCGTATTCCCTGGCCCGGCCGGAAAATCTGGGGTTCAGGCTGCTTTTGTTTACCAAAATCAGCGGTTCCTCCCTGGCCTGGTCGCTGCTGGTATTCGCCCAGCTGTTTTTGCTGCTGCTGACGCTTGCGGCAGGGATCATGCGCTGCGCCCATCTTTTGACGGGGATAGCAGAGAAAAGAAAGCCCTCCCCTTTGCTCACCGGCGCATTGCTGCTGCTACTGGTGCCGGCTGCGGCCCTGAAAACGCTGCCGGTGCAGGATGCGCTGATCCGTCTGGCCCCCTTCCGGGGAGCAGCGGTGATGCTGGTGCTGATCCCGCTTTGTATCCTTACCTGGATCCGGGAAAGGAGAAAACAGGCATGAAAAAAGCCCTCCTTTTGCCTTTCTGTATTCTTTTATGCCTTGCCCTTTCCGGCTGCACCGGCCGGGAAATGGAGGAGCAATTGCTGGTGATCATTCTGGGGGTGGATACCACAGAAGAGGGCAACATCCGCATTTCCGTAAAGGTGCCCAGCAATTCCGCCTCCGGGGGCGGCAGCGGGGAGGGCGCATCCTCCGGCGGGGAGCAGATGGGATACCTTTTACTGGAAGCCACCGGCGGCCATTTTGCCGATGCGGTGAATCTGCTGCAGGCCACCACCCCCCGCACCCTCAATTTCAGCCAGATCAGGGAGGTGGCGCTGGGCTGGAATGCGGCCCGATCCCCCCAGTTTTCCACCCTGCTCTATTCCATCTATTCCCTGCCCCGGATGCGGGCCCAAGCGGCGCTGATCATCTGCCGGGATCAGGCCTATGATTTCGTCAGGGAGCAAAAGCCCTATGTGGGGGCCCGGCTGAGCCGCTATGTGGAAACCACCCTGGAAAACTATGCCGGCAAGGGCTTTGTGCCAAAAACTACCCTGGGCCAGGCGGTAAGGGATCTGGGATACGGCTTTCAGGATGCGCTGCTGATTTTCGGCGCCGTCAATGATTTTCATCAGGTGCAATCCCCCAATGACGAAAATATCCTGGATGCCAAAGCAGGGGATCTGCCCCGGAAAAGCGTAAACGCCATCGAATTATTCGGCGCCGCCGCCACCGACGGCGTATCCGTCAGCGGCACCCTGTCCGGCTATGAAATGGCGCTGGTGCATCTGATCCGGGGGGATGCAGGATCGGTGGATATCAGGGGGGAAGGGAATGCAGCCACCCCCATCTTTGCCCGGGCCCCGGCCGCCCTTTCCGTGGATCTTGATTCCGATCCTGTTACGCTGCACATCCGCCTGCTGTGCGAAGGGCGGTATTTCCCCGGATATCTGCCCGACCAGGATCAGCTTTCCGCCCTGCTCACCCGGGATCTTGCTGCCCTGATGGATCATTTGCAGGCCCTTTCCTGCGACGGGCTGGGCTTTGGCAATCTGGCCGCCCGGAAATGCCTTACGCTGGCCCAATGGGAGGCCCTTTCCTGGCGGGAAAAATACAGGGGCGCCCAGGTGGAAATTCAGGTGGAGATGGCGCTGAGAGAATATTGAGAAAATCCATTGACGGATGGGGCTTTCCCTTTTATAATGGGGGCGTAAATCCACTACTGCCCTTGGGCAGAAAGGATGGCTCCCCCCATGAGAAGCCTTCGCGATCGCCTTCGCCACAATCCCCTTAATTTGCTGTATGATGAGGCAAGACTGCCCCATATCATCCGCCGCAGCCTGAATTTCATCCTGCTGGCCAATATTTTCGGCACCTTCCACGGCATCATCTGCGGCGGCGGCACCACCGCCATGATCGGCCTGGCCAATGAGCTGGGGGCGGGGGATTTCACCTTCGGTCTGCTCAACGGTATCCCCCAGGCGGCGGCCCTGCTGCAGATTCCCTTTTCCATGCTGGTGAGCCGCACCCAGAAACGGAAGAAATACATGCTCACCATCGGCGTATTTTCCCGGGCGCTGTGGCTGCTGTTCGGGCTGATCCCCCTGCTGGTGCCCGCCAGCCCTGCCGGGCTGCAGCTGTGGACGCTGATTTTCCTGCTGGGCATTTCCTCCTGCTGCGGATCGGTGATCAATGTATGCTGGTTCCCCTGGTTTTCCGATCTGGCCCCCATCCATATCCGGAGCAGGCTGCTTTCCTTCCGGGAAATCCTGCTGGCCTGCACCAATTTCCTGGTGGGCCTGGCGGTGGCGGCGCTGCTGGATGCCCTGCCCCCCTCCAGCCGGTATATCATCATTTTCCTGCTGGGCGGCGCTGCGGGCATTATGGATATGGTGTGCTTTGCCTTCTGCAAGGAGGTGCATTCCGCGCCCCCGAAAAAGCAGAAATTCTTTTCCATGTTCAAGCAGGTATTCCATACCAGGCCCTTTGTGCGCCTGATTGTGATGTGGACGGCCTGGTGCTTCACCGCCAATCTCAGCGGCGCTTATCTGAGCCGGTATGCCATCAATGAAATGGGCCTGAATTTCATGCAGATGATGATTTTCGGCACCATGGCCGCCTCCATCAGCACCATTCTGGTAATGCCCCGGTGGGGCCGGGCGCTGAATACCTACGGCTGCCGCAGCGTAATGCTGATTGCAGGCATCGGCGCATCGCTGACGCCCCTGTTTTTCCTGCTCTCTGCCCCCGGCAGCATCTGGCCCGTTTTCCTGCATAATTTCATCGGCGCCATGTTCTGGAGCGGCACCAATCTTTCCGCCAACAGCATGCAGCTTTCCTATTCCCCCGATGAAGGCCGCCCATCCTACATCGCCATTTTTGCCTGCGTCACCGCCCTGGTGGGCACCGCCCTTGGCACCATGACCGGCGGCGCGCTGCTGGAGGCCTTTGACAGAATGGCATTGTTCGCCGGCCGATTCGATAAATATATGGCGCTGATTGTGCTTTCCGTGGTGCTGCGCTTTGGCATCACGCTGCTGCTGGTTCCCCCCATGGAAAATGACCGGGAGGGCACCCCCCGCCAGCTGATCCGGGCATTCGGCAATACATTCCGCAACCTGAATTTCAGAAAAAGAAGAGCATAAAAATAAAAATGATCGCTTCCGCGATCATTTTTTTATGCACTTATTTGATCAGGATCATCTGATCGGCGATTGTCAGGAAAGCATGGGCGCTCTCCGCCGGGGCGATCAGGGCATAGGCTGCCTGATCACTGGAAAAATAGAGGCAATAGCGGCCGCTTCCCTCCGCCAGCACAGCGGGCAGATTAAGGGCGGTCAGATCACTGCGGAGGCTGACGGACAGCCCCTCCTGCAAAAGCAGGGGCGCGGCAGACGCCGGGCGCACCGCCATGATCCGTGCGCCGCCGTAATCCAGGGTGATCATCCGCACTGTTCCCCCGTCATGCCGGGCATTGCGCGCCTCACCCCGGGGCTGTACCCCAGGAAAGGCAGGCAGCGGCGCGCCGAACAGCCGGGCGAGGGCCTGGGGATCGCTCATGGTGGCGGCCTGCATAGGGGTAACGGGCGCATCATCGATCACCGCCCAGGAATCATCCTGGCTGGCCTCCGGGCTTTCCAGCAGCACCACACCCCCATACACCAGCGCCGCCGTCAGCAGCATCGCCAGCCCACGGATCAGGCCCCGGATCCACCGGCCGGCCTTACTTTTTTGCGTATTTTTTTGCTGTTCCATGATGTTTTCCTTTCACGGCCATCCGCCGCTTTTCCCATTCCTGGCCGGCAACGCCGCCGATCAGGGAAAGCAGCAGGCAGATCAGCCCCATTCCCATGCTCTGATACACCGGCAGCAGCATCAGCGCCCCTCCGATGGGGAAAAAGCCCGCAAAGGGATGCACGCCGCCCCGGGCCGCCCAAAGGGGAATGAAGAATGCACACAGGGGAATGACGCCATAGAGATGGATCAGATACAGCGCCAGGCCCCCTTCCCCCGCCATATCCGGGAAAATCAGGGGCAGGCCCTGCAGCGCCAGGGCAGCAATTACCAGCACCCCAAAGCGCACCAGGGCAGGGCGCAGGCCCTTCATCGGATCAGGGCGCAGATGGAAGCGCCCAAGTTTTCATCCAAGGGGCCGGTTTGCCCCTCCAGATACTGATAGCAGGCCCGGTAAAAGCAGCCCGCCAGCAGGGATTGCTGCTCCCCGGTGAGGAAGGGGCACAGGAAAATATTGCGGATCACGCTGCCCATGGGCGCTGCCAGATACCGGGGAATTTTCCGGGTGGCCAGATAGCCGAACAGATAGGGCATGTGGGCACGATCCTCCCGGATGAAAATGCTGATATAGTTTGCCCCAAGGGCGGTAAAATATTCCTTCAGAAAGGCCTGGGGATCATCGGCCAGGGCAAGGCATTGATCCAGAAGAGAGGAATGGAAGAATTCCAGCGCCATCCGCTGCTGCTCTTCCTCCGGATGCTGCTCAGGATGCTCAAACCCATGAAACAGATAACAGCCGATCCGCCGCAGATCCCCCAGGGGCCAGCGATCATAATCTCCTGTCAGCAGCATTTCCTGCAAAACCGGCAGGGAATCCGGGGCCAGGGCATGGGCCTTCTTCAGCAGATCATATTTTTTCTCCGGCTTTTCCTGCTGCTGTGCCTGCCGGAGCAGCATCATTGCATCCATGCAATTCCCTCCTTACCGATCAAAAATTTCGCCTTCCAGGGCGCTGCGGGCGGCCAGAATATACTTGGCGGTATCCAGGGGATTGACCCCCCGGCGGGGCATTTCCGCCTGCACATCGGCAGGGGCGTCCTGATAGCCCATCAGCTTCACATTCATGCCTCCCCGGCCGCTGGTCAATTGCAAAAGGGTTTCGGAATAGGATAGGGAGGTGGCAGCAGGAAGGATGGCCCTGATGCGCATCATACCCCGGCCGTTCACCGTTTCCTCTACCTGGCCCCGCATCTGATTGATATCGCTGATGATCCGGCCGGAAAGGGCCTCCGGCGCCCAGATATGGGCCTGCAGCACCGGCTCCAATAGCTTTGTGCCTCCCCTTCTCAGCCCATCCATCATGGCCATGGGGGTGGCCACCACAAAATCCAGGGGATGGGTATGAATTTCGTGATGATTGCCGCCTGTCAGCGTCACCTTCACATCCGTCACCTGCCAGCCCTTCATGCCCTGGCGCAGGGCCAGGGGCAGGGCATTTTCCACCTGATGCTGATACCGAAGGGCGATATCCCGGGGGGCCACCGTGGATTGAAACTGCACCCCCGATCCCCGGGGCAGGGGCTCGATATACAGATTGATGATGGCCCAGCAGGGCTTTGGCATGGTATAGGCCACAAATCCCTCGGAGGGGGCGGCGATGGTTTCCCGGTAAATCAGCTGGGGCTGGGTAAACTGGCAGGGCAGGGAAAAGCGGGTGCGCAGCATCTCCTCCAGGATTTCCAATTGCATTTTGCCCATGGCCCTGAGGGTGGTTTCTTTGGTTTCCTCACTGTAGGAAACGGAAAGCAGGGGATCCTCCCCCGCCAGCTCCATCAGAGCCTTCCGGCATTCATGATCCCGGGCCCGGTCCAGGGGCGTGACCCGGACGGAGAGCAGCGGCTCCCTGAGGGCGCCCAGCGCCATGGGCCGGGGCAGATAGCTTTCATCCCCCAGCACCGTGCCCACCTTCACATCCGAAAGGCCATAAAGCACCCCGATCTGCCCGGCGGAAAGCCTGCCCGTATCCTGGCCCCGGCCATCCGCCGTCCACAGGCGGATCTGGGTGATCTTCCGCTGGACGCCGGAAAGGGTGAGGGCATCCCGATTCTGAAGAGTGCCGGAAAAAATCCGCACATGCACCCCACGACCAAGCAGAGGATCCTGGCTGGCGGCATAGCAGATGGCGCAGAGGGGATCCTCCTCCTTCCCTGCCGGGGCAGGCAGCAGATCCAGAATGGCGTCCAGCAGCTGCGGCACCCCCTGATCCCGAAGGGCGGATCCCGTCAGGGCGGGGAAGGCCTGCATTTCCTGCATGGCGCTGCGAAGCAGGGGATATAATTTTTCCTGATCATAAATTTCGCCGCACAGATAATCCTCCGCTGCCTGATCGCTGCTTTCGGCGACCAGAGCCATCATATCTTCGGCATCGGTGAGGAAGGCGGCATTGGGGGAAAGAATTTCCCTGAATTCAGAAAGGGCGCGTTCTGCATCCGCCCCCTCCCGGTCCATTTTATTGATGAACAGCAGGGTGGGGATCCGGGCGGCCTTCAGCGCATCAAAGAGCACCTCCGTCTGGGGCTGCACCCCTTCGGCGGCGCTGATCACCAGGATGGCTCCATCCGGCGCCCACAGGGCACGCTCCACCTCAGCGGCAAAATCGCTGTGGCCGGGGGTATCGATCAGGTGGATCTCCTCCCCCTTCCAGCACAGGGTAGCGCAGGAGGACTGCACCGAAATGCCCCGCCGCCTTTCCACCGGCAGCCGGTCGGTATGGGCCGTTCCCTGATCCACCGCCCCCCGCACCCGGATGGCCCCGGCATGGGAGAGCAATTGCTCGCTGAGGGTGGTCTTGCCCGCATCCACATGGGCAAAAATGGCGATGTTGCGCATAACGGATCATCCTTCTGACGGCATTGAAAATTCTGTATCATCCAAAGTATACCATATTCCGCCCCCTGCGGACAACACAGGCAGCCAATAATGTTACAAATTCTTTTCAAATTTATGTGGAATTTCAGAAGAGGTTATGCTATAATTGAAAGTGGAATCTTATCTGATTCCGGGATCGGCGGCAGCCGGGCAGGCCGGTATCCCCCAATCTATACGTCCCGGAGGCAGCCCATCATCCATCCTGCGGCGCTTTTATTTCAGCCGGGGAAAGGGATGCGCAGCCATGAATGGAGGAATACACTTTGGATACCCCGATAGGCGGTCTTTTGTTGGTACAGGTGGCATTGATTGCCATCAATGCATTTTTTGCGGCAGCGGAAATTGCGGTGGTCTCCCTGAGCGAAACCAAGCTGCGCCATCAGGCGGATGAAGGGGATAAAAAGGCCGCCCGGCTGCTGAAAATGATGCTGGAGCCCTCCGGCTTCCTTTCCACCATCCAGATCGCCATTACATTGGCCGGTTTCCTGGGCAGCGCCTTTGCTGCCGATAATTTTTCGGATCCCCTGGTGGATCTGATCGTGAACAAGTGGGGCTTCACCGCCATCCCTGAGGGCACCCTTAATACCCTGTGCGTGGTGCTGATCACCCTGATCCTTTCTTATTTTACCCTGGTGTTCGGCGAACTGGTGCCCAAGCGGGTGGCCATGAAGAAGCCGGAAGGGGTGGCCCGGGCGGTATGCGGCATCATCAACGGGGTGGCCGTCGGCGTCAAGCCCGTGGTCTGGTTCCTGACCAAATCGGTAAACGGCGTGCTGCGCCTCTTTGGCATTGATCCTGCCGCCGAAGAGGAAAATGTCACGGAAGATGAAATCCGCATGATGGTGGATATGGGCGAGGAAAAGGGCGCCATCGAAAGCAACGAGCGGGATATGATCGAAAATATTTTCGAATTCAATAATATGGCCGCTGCCGATTGCATGACCCACCGCACCGATATGATCGCCCTGCAGGTGGATGCCACGGATGAAGAAATCCTTTCCCTGATCGCCGAAAGCGGCAAATCCCGCTTCCCGGTATATGAAGAGGATCTGGACGACATTCTGGGCACCGTCACCACCCGGGATTTCCTGCTGGCCCTTTCCACCGGAAAGAAAAAGACGCTGCGGGAAATTCTGCGCCCCGCCTATTTCGTGCCCGAATCCGTGCGCACGGATGTGCTTTTCCGGGATATGCAGAGCAAAAAGAATCATCTGGCCATTGTAGTGGATGAATACGGCGGCACCTCCGGCCTGATCACCATGGAGGATCTGCTGGAGGAAATCGTGGGCAATATCGATGATGAATACGATCCCACCACCCCCCAGGATATCCAGAAGATCGGGGAAAACAGCTATCGCATCGCCGGCGGCACTGATCTGGAATCCATCAACGAAGCATTGGAAATTGATCTGCCCCTCTCCGAGGAATTTGATACCCTGGGCGGGCTGGTATTCAGCTGCCTGGCGGTGATCCCCAAGGATGGCACCCATCCCGAAGTAAAATGCCACGGGCTGCATATCCGGGTGGAGGAAATGGTGGATCGCAGGGTGGAATGGGCCACGGTGACCATCCAGCCCAAGGAAGAACCCCAGAAAAACGAAGAAAAATAATCCTTGAAAAATGAGGGCGCGGCTTGGCAGCAGACCGGGCTGCGCCTTTGTATCAACACAGAATGCGGAGCAGAAAATCCGCAGCCGTTCCGGATTGTCGGAGCATCATTTTTTCAGCCGGAGGATCAATCATGTATGACGTTCTGATTGTGGGCGGCGGCCCGGCAGGCTGCTCCGCCGCACTGACGCTGCGGATGCGGGGAAAATCGGTGCTGATGGCCTACTCTGACCGAGGCGCCCTGGAAAAAGCGGCGCTGGTGGAAAATTATCCCGGCATGCCCCACATTTCCGGCAGGGATATGATCGATGCCATACGGGCCCAGGCAAGGGATCTGGGGGTGGAAATCAAGGAATCCCTGGTGCAGCGGGTGCTGCCCATGGGGGATATGTTTTCCGCCATGCTGGGCAATGAACTGGCACAGGCAAGGGCCGTCATCCTGGCCACCGGCATTCCCCGGATCGCCCTGCTGCCGGGGGAAGAAAAGCTGGTGGGCATGGGCGTCAGCTATTGCGCCACCTGCGACGGCATGTTTTACAAGGGGGGCAATATCGCCGTGATCGGCGCCTGGAATGAAGCCGCTGAGGAGGCCAATTTCCTTGCCACTCTGGCCCATGTGACCTATTACACGGAAAAGCCCCATGAAACCGGCACATTGAAGCCGGAAATTGATCGATCCCCCCTGAAGCCCCTGGGCCTGACCGCAGAGGGCGGCCGCATCCTGATCGAAACCGAAGCAGGCAGCGACGCCTACGACGGGGTATTCATTCTGCGCCCGGCCATGGCCCTTTCCCAATTGATGCCCGAACTGGAAACGGATGAAAAGGGCAAAATCCGCACCTGGGATCAATACCGGACCAGCCTGAATAACGTGATGATCGCCGGGGATCTGCAGGGCCCGCCCTACCAGATTGCCAAGGCCGTCGGGGATGGAAATATCGCCGCCCTGCAGCTGATCCGGCAGCTGGATGAATAAGGCAGTCCGTTTCGTTTTATATGCATAGAGATATCACAAGGAGGAAATCATCCCATGAAACTGAGAAAGATGCTGGCCCTGCTGCTGGCCCTGTGCCTGATGACCCCTGCCGCCCTGGCCGCCCCTGCCCGGGACGCCCAGCTGGAGGAAATGACCATTGATCTTGGCATGCAGACGCTGGTGGAGCTGGTGCTGGGTGCCGCCGTGATCAGCGATGTGCAGGGCATGGAGGAAAATCTGGCCCCCGCCCAGCCGCTGATGGAAGGCATTCTGGCCCTGGGGCTGCAAAACGGCGCCCTGGCCGCAGAAAACGGAAAGACCGCCTTCACCCAGGATCAGGCCGCCGCCGTTTATGCTTCCCTGTTCACCTCCGGGGAATATGCCCCCCTGACCCAATCCGCCCTTTCCTGCTTTGCTCTCAAGGGAAAGGAAATGCAGTTTGATCTTTCCTTCCTCTCCTCCAATCCCATGATCGGGGTGCACATCTATTCCACCACCTTTGACGGGGAAAAGGTGGAGGCGCTGTGCGATCTGTATACCTATTATGACAGCTATGCCCAGAGCGCCCAGCTGCTGCCCGAGGATGCCATGAGCTGGCTGTGCCACGGGGAAATCACATTGAATTATGCCCCCGAAACCACCTTTGGCTATACGGTGGATCAGTTCGCCCTCTCCCCCGTCTATCTTAACGGCCGGCTTTCCGATTGGCAGCAGATCGAAAATACCACCTATGAATATTCCGTCAATCTGCCCTCCATCCTGGGCCTGGCCTCCGATGATCCCGCCCGGATGGCCTGGCAGACCGCCGACGGCATGGCCGAAGCGGAAATCCGGGTGCATACCGATTACACTGCTTCCTTCGATGAAACCCTGAATCAGTTCATGCTTTCCAATCCCGGCCAGACGGTGACCCAGCAGCGGGAATTTTCCCAGTTCTTCGCCGTGGGCGAGGGCAGCTACACCCTGTGGATCATCCCGGAAGGGCTTTCCTGGGCCTATACCATTTCCCTCTCCTTCCCCGCTGAACGGCAGGCAGAATTTGCCCTGTATGCGGAATTCGTCCGCAATTCCATGATCGTCTGGGGGCTTTCCAATGGCTAAGAAAATGGCGCTGGCGACAGCGCTGGTAATGCTTTTCACCCTTTCCTGCGCATTTGCCGAAGCAGTAATCGAGCGCAGGGAGGGGGAAGAATGGTTTCCCTCCCAAAAGAAATGGACCTATCATTTCACCTATGCCTATCCCCGCCTCACCGGGGATGATTATGCCTCCGCCGCCGTCAACGACACCTATGAAATGGCGCTGGATGAAATGATCAATCTGGTGCTGCCCATGTTTTCCCACGAAGAGGATATGCTCTTTGACGGGAAGAATGAGGTGCGCCATGATTTCGCCGTCACCTGCAATAACGGCCGCTTCCTTTCCATCCTTCAGTACCGCAGCCAGACCATGGGCCCGGATTACACCAATCTGGCCATGGAAGCGCTGGTATTCGATATGGCAGGGGAATATCTGGGGGAAACGCTCACCCTCCGCGGCCTTACCATGGTGGGGGAATCCTCCGCCCAGATCGAAGAGGCCCTCTACCCCATCCTCTATGGGGAATTCAAATCCCTGCAGCAGCAGGGTATTGCCCGGGCGGATGTGGATGAGGAGCTGTTCTATCTGGAATTTGAGCCCACCCGGCATTTCTATGCCGATGAAGAAGGCAATGCCGTCTTTTTCTTCCCTCCCATGCTGATGGCTGCGCCCAGCTTTGACGTGCCCACCTTCACCTATACCCCTGCCCAATTGGAAGAAATGCTATAACCACAGAAAGTCCGCTCATGCGGACTTTCCTTCAATTTTCATGATTTTTACCGAAAAAGGAGTGAAATCGCCCGATGAACATTCGCTTTCTGGGGGCCGCCGATTGTGTTACCGGCTCCTGCCATCTGCTGAGTACCGACCGCCATCAGATCCTGCTGGATTGCGGTCAGTTCCAGGGTGGAAAGGCCCTGGAGCAACGGAATGACGACGCCTTTGCCTTTGATCCCAAGGCCATCGACTGCGTCATCATCAGCCATGCCCACATCGATCACACCGGGCGGCTGCCCTTGCTGGTAAAACGGGGTTTTTCCGGCCCCATCTATTGCACCGACGCCACCGCCGATCTGCTCTCCATCATGCTGCCCGACGGCGCCCACATCCAGGAAATGGAGGCACAGCAGGCCACCCGCAAGGCACTGCGCCGGGGCGATCCCCCGGTGGAGCCCGCCTACACCCAGGCCGATGTGGAACAGACGCTGAAGCTGGTGCGCCCCATGCTGTATGATACCCTGTTTGAATTGAACGATCAGATGAAGGCCTGCTTCAACGAGGCGGGGCACATCCTGGGCAGCGCCATCACAGAAATCTGGGCCGATGAAGGGGATGGGGCGAAGAAAATCGTCTATACCGGGGATATCGGTATGGATGACCGGCCCATCCTCAGGGATCCCAAGCCCATCAAAAAAGCCGATTATGTGATCATGGAAAGCACCTACGGCGACCGCAATCACAAAACCGGTGAAGAAAACCTGGAGGATCTGATCCAGGTGATTTTGCGCACGGTGAAGCGGGGGGGCAATGTGGTAATCCCTGCCTTTGCGGTAGGCCGCACCCAGGATCTGATCTATCAGCTGAATCAGTATTATGAGGATCATCCTCAATATCAGCCCGTCCTGGATAAGGTGGATGTATACATCGATTCCCCCATGGCCATCTCCACCACGGAGATTTTCCGCCGCAATGCCCAGGTATTTGATCAGCCCACCCGGAACCGCATCCTTTCCGGGGATAATCCCCTGGATTTCAAAAATCTCTATTTCTCCCGCACCTCCGATGAATCCAAGGCCCTCAATCAGGATCAGCGGCCCAAGATTCTTATCGCCGCCAGCGGCATGTGCGATGCCGGGCGCATCCGCCATCATCTGAAGCATAACCTGTGGAATGAAAAAAGCACCATCGTGTTCGTTGGTTATCAGGCGGAAGGCTCCCTGGGCCGGATGCTGCTGGACGGGGCAAAAAGGGTGACCCTCTTTGGGGAAAAGATTGCAGTAAAGGCGGAAGTGGTGCGCCTGGAGGGCTTTTCCGGCCATGCGGATCAGCGCTCCCTGCTCAAATGGGTGAAGGGGCTGCAGCAGGCCCCCCGGCAGATTTTCCTGGTGCATGGGGAGGATGAGGCCAAGGCCGCCCTGCACAATCTGATCGAACAGGAAACCGGCTATCCCTGCATCGCAGTTCCGGGGGAAAGCGCCTTCACCCTGGCCGATGAAGCCCGGATGGATCCTATTGAAGCCCAGGCGGATATGACGGAAGGAACGGATCAGGAAGAGATTTTCCGCCGCATCGAATCCGTGGCCCTGCAGCTGGAATCCATCCTGGAAGCAGGCCCGGCCAAAGCATGGCCCCTCCGCCGCCTGCAGCCCATCCATGAAATGACGCTGCAGCTGGAAAAGGACGCCCTCAATCTGGGGATGATGCTGGCCGCCCAGGAGAATGAAAGCAATCTGATCATTCAGGATCAATAACTTCTGCAAAGAAAAAGGACGGCGATTCAAGCCGTCCTCAGACCGTTGACAAACCAACCATACGCAAAAATACTTGCAGCATAGTAGGCGAAGAAATGCAATCCGCAGCGGCGGCATGTACGCCGCGAGGAGAAAAATTCTGGAGAATCATTTATGATTCGGGAAGAATTTTTCATT
>JAFQOD010000024.1 GCA_017395685.1 Clostridia bacterium | reverse complement strand
GAAAAACCTATTTTTACGGTCGTAAATTGATATAGGAAACAAAATCCTTTTGCTCCTCGCCGCCGCACATGTCGCCGGCTGCGGATTCAAAGTCGAAGGGCTGCGGCCCTTCGACGCATCCCAGGGGTTTTTTGACAGTCTGAAACGCCCTTCAGAAAAGAAGAGCGTTTTGGGGAAATGAAAATTTTATGCAGTCTGCTTTTTTTCCCTGCGGATGAAAAGCAGCATCATTCCTGCCGCTGCGGCAAAGGCCGCAAAGCCGAAAACGAAGGGCAGCTTTACATGCATTTCATAGATGAAGCCGGCCAGGGCGGAGCCGAAAATGCTGCCGAAGGATTTGACCGCATTGAAGGAGCCCATCACCAGATTGCTGTATTGCCCCTGGCCCAGGGCCGCCGCCTGATTCTGCATCAGGGGCTGGGAGATAAAATAGAAGGCGAAAAACAGGATATTCACCAGCACGAAGGGGATCATGGCGTCAAAGAAAATCACGCCGATCATGGCGGCAGTGCATATGCCCATCACCCCGGCCAGATAGGGGGATACCCGCTTTTGCTTCAGGATCCACATGCACAGGGTGCTGTTGGCCAGCAGGGAAATCAGCCCCAGGGCCGCTTTGATCACCCCGTTATAGCCGGAGGTGAGCTGGAATTGATCCCGGAGGAAATAATTGAAGCTTTGCTCAAAGGCGATATACCCCAGATTGCCCAGCCCGTAGGCAAGAAAGAGCAGGGCGATCAGCGGGGTCATATACTGGCGGCACTGGGCGATGGCGGCGAAGGGATTGCATTCCCGGATCAGCTGCCTGCCGGTAAGGGCATGAATATCCTGCTGCCCATCCTCCCGGCAGAGGAGGAAATGGGCCAGGGCGCACAGCACCAGCGTGCCCACCTGCAGCCAGACCGCATAATATACCCCCAGCTCCCCGATCATGCCGCCCACGAAATAGCCAAAGGAGCTGGAGGTGGCAATCAGAGTGGCATGGATGGTCAGATTGCGGCCCCGGTTTTCCTCCGGGGAGCAATTGACAGTATAGGTAAGGAAGGCGACATAGCTGCCCCCGGCGAAGGCACCGGCAAACATCCGGGCCAGCAGAAACTGGATTTCCGTCTGGGCGACGCCGAAAAACACCTGCCCCAGGGCATAGCCCAGGCCGCAGATCAGCAGCACTTTTTTGCTGGAAAGATACCCTGCCATCTTGCCCCAGAAGGGGGAAAAGAAGAAATTGAGGGCCATCATGGCCGACAGGGCCAGGCCGAACATATAATCATTCAGCTGCAGATCGACGATGATGGAGGGGGTTACCGGGTGCACAAAATTGGCCGCCATATTGAAAACGAACATGACGGCGAAAAAGGGAATCAGGCTTTCACGCTTTTTCATGGATTATTTGGCCAGCTCCACGGCAATCTTTGCCGCCAGGCGCACATTATTGAGCACCAGCTGGATATTGGAGGCCAGGGATTCCCCGCCCGTCAATTCGCATACCTTGGCCAGCAGGAAGGGGGTGGTTTCCTTGCCCTTGATGCCCTGTTCATCCGCTTCCTTCAGGGCCTGGGCGATGGCGGCGTTGATTTCAGCGCCGGGCATGGCATATTCTTCGGGGATGGGATTGGTGATCAGCATGCCGCCGGGATAATCCATTTCCCGCTGGGCCTTGATGAAGGAGGCGATTTCCGCAGGGGAATCCACCTTGTAATCCACATTGAAGCCGCTTTCACGGGTATAGAAGGCGGGCAGCTCCTTCACGCCGTAGCCCAGCACGGGCACGCCCTTGGTTTCCAGATATTCCAGGGTCAGGCCGATATCCAGGATGGATTTGGCGCCGGCGCAGATGACGGCCACGGGGGTCTGGGCCAGTTCTTCCAGGTCAGCGGAGATATCCATGGTGGTTTCGGCGCCCCGATGCACGCCGCCGATGCCGCCGGTGGCAAAAATCCTGATGCCGGCCAGGGCGGCGATGATCATGGTGGCGGCCACGGTGGTGGCGCCGTCGGCCTTCTTGGCCACCAGGATGGGCAGATCACGGCGGCTGGCCTTGGTCACCTTGGTGCCTTCCCGGCCCAGGTAATCAATTTCTTCTTCGGTGAGGCCGGCGCACAGCTTGCCGCCGATGACGGCGATGGTGGCGGGCTCAGCGCCCATTTCCCGGGCAGCGGCTTCGCAGCGGAGGGCGGTTTCCACATTCTGGGGATAGGGCATGCCGTGGGAAATGATGGTGCTCTCCAGGGCGATGACAGGACGGCCTTCCTTCAGGGCGGCTTCTACCTTGGGGGATAATTTGATGTGCTGATTCATGATGGGATTCCTTTCTTGATTATATTTTTTATGTAGAATACTATGCTTCACTGGAAAAACAGCGGCATGTACAAAGCGAAGAAAATTCCAGGAATCGTTTTCTTGGGGTGGGTGCGGGAGGGGATTCTTTTTTAAAAGAATCCCCCTCCCGCCGTTCCTTATCCTCCATACAGCTTCGCCTGGATGGCGCCCAGGCGGTTGATGGTAAGGATGGCGTAGCGGCCGGAGCTGGCTGCGCCGGGATTGAGCAGCAGAATGCCGCCCTTCCATTCCATTTTCTGCAAGTGGGTATGGCCGTAGAGCACAGCGGCCGCCCCCTGCTGCAATGCCAGGGAAAGCAATTGATCGGTGCCGGATTTCACATGCTGCAGATGCCCGTGGGTAATAACGATCCGGGCCCCGGAAAAATCATAGACGCCCAGGGTATCCTGATGGAACAGATCACAATTGCCCGCCACCTGATAGACGGGGGGCAGCTCCCCGGCGAACTCGGTAAGATCATGATATCCATCCCCAAGATGCAATATGGCGTCCAGGGGGCCTTCCGCCTCTGCTATCATCAGGATGGTGCCCAAGCGGCCGATAAAGCCGTGGGAATCGCTGAGAACCAGCAGCCGCATCACAGTTCCTCCAGGATGGGCAGCATCAGCTGCATGGCCCGGGCCCGGTGGCTCACCTGATTCTTTTCTTCCTCCGGCATTTCAGAGAAGGTCTGGCCGGAAAGATACTCGAAATAGGGATCATAGCCGAAGCCGCCCTCCCCCCGGGGCTCATAGGTGATCACGCCGGGGCATACCCCCTGCACGGTGCGGCATTCCCCGTTGGGCAGGCACAGGGCCATGGCGCAGACGAACTGGGCAGTGCGCTCCTCCTGGGGCACATCCTTCATCTTTTCGATGAGCAGGGCATTATTGGCCTTATCATCCCCATGCACCCCGGCATACCGGGCAGAATGCACCCCGGGCTCCCCATTCAGGGCGTCCACGGAAAGGCCGCTGTCATCCGAAAGGGCGCACAGGCCGGTGGCCTTGGCCACGGCTTTTGCCTTGATCAGGGCGTTTTCCTCAAAGGTTTCCCCGTTTTCCTCGATATCGTCGGTAAAGCCGGCCTCCTTCATGGAGATCACATGCAGCCGATCCCCCAGCATATCGGAAAGCTCCCGGATTTTATGGGCGTTATTGCTGGCCAGCACCAGGGTGCGCCGGGGAGCAATGACGGAGGCCATTTCCCCCAGGGCATTGCGCTGCATTTCATGCAGCTGACGGATGCCCTTTTCCCCCAGGGCCAGGATTTCCATCAGTTCCTGCCGGGTGAAGGCACGGCCCTCGCCGGTGCCCTGCAGTTCGATGAAGGCGCCTGTTTCATCCATGACGAAATTCATATCCGTCTGGGCGGCGCTATCCTCCACATAGCACAGATCCAGGCTGGGCACATCATTGACGATGCCGGCGCTGACGGCGGCAATCTGATGCACGATGGGGGATTCCTTCAATTTTCCCTTTTTGATCAGCTTATCAATGGCGCAGCACAGGGCCACAAAGCCGCCGGTAATGGATGCGGTGCGGGTGCCGCCGTCGGCCTCCAATACATCACAGTCGATGGTAATGGTGCGTTCGCCCAGGAACCGGCGATCCACCGCCTGGCGCAGAGCACGGCCGATAAGCCGGCTGATTTCCACGCTGCGCCCATCCTTTTTCACCCCGTCCCGGGCCTTGCGCCTGCCGGTGGAGGCGGGCAGCATGGCATATTCTGCCGTTACCCAGCCCAGGCCCTGGCCCCGGAGGAAGGGAGGCACGCTTTCATCCACAGAGGCGGTGCAGATCACCCTGGTGCCTCCGCAGCGGATCAGGCAGCTGCCGTCGGCAGTGCCCACAAAGCCCACCTGCATTTCGCAGGGGCGAAGTTCATTGGCGTTTCGTCCGTCATGACGCATGGAAAGATCCTCCTTAGATTCAATCTTGATTTAAGATCCGTGATTGTACGATAGAAAATTCAAATTTCTGAATGATCTTTGTGTCCCTGATGATATTTGGGCCCCAGCGCGGCATACCGCCGGGTGATCCATTTGCAGATGCCGTCCAGCCCGGGATAGATCATCCGCTCGGAAATATTGATATAATCCAGCTTATCCCGGATTTCCAGCTTGACAGCGGCGGGAATGATGATCCTGCGGAAGCAATTTTCTGCCCCCGGCAGGTGATTGATGGCCACCCGGGGATCGGAGCAGAGGGAAAAGAGGGCATATTGATTGGCGATACGGTTGACGGCGCTGGCCGGTTCAAAAAAGAGGGCGAAGGGCTGGGAGGAGATTGCCTCCAGTGCGTCGAACCCATCACCGATCCGGTCCATCATCTCCATGGTGAAGATGTGGCCCCGTTCTGCATTCAGCATGTCAGCCAGAGGGGCGGGCAGCTGCAGATTCATTTTATCGGTATGCACGCAGAAGATCACCCCGTCCCGGTCAAAGGATTCCTGATCCTCGGTGGCGAAATGGGCGGCCACCAGGGGGGAATAGGTCCAGTCCAGCAGGCGGGTGGGCAGGCCGAATTGCTGGGCCATGGCCAGCATCTGCCAGAAGGAGGATACCTGCTTCAGATCAGCATACCCATACTTGCGGAAGGAGCGCAGCATCTGATGCTCCAGTGTCATATCGTGGGCGCAGGCCCGGTTCAGGGAGGGCAGCAGATTCCAGCTGCAATCCGACATGCCCCGGTATACGCAGTTATCCCGGTACCGAAGGATTTCCGGATCCCACACCCCATCGAAAATAGCCGATTGCAATTCATCCCAGTTGTGAATGATGATATCCTGCATGCATGATGCTCCTTTGCTGCGAAGAAGAGAGGAAACAAGATGAAAACCAATTATCAGAAAGAGATGGAAGCGGAGATTGCGGCCCTGGACGGGCGCAGACCCCGGCTGCTTTTGCACAGCTGCTGCGGCCCCTGCTCCAGCGCGGTGATTGAAAGGCTGAATGAGCATTTTCAGCTTGCCATCTATTATTATAATCCCAATATTGAGCCGGAAGGGGAATATGAAAAGCGGCTTTCCGAGCAGGCAAGGCTGCTTTCCCTGCTGCCGGGGGATATTCCTTTGCTTCCCTGCCCCTATGATCATGATGCCTTTGCCGCTTTTGCGGAAAGGATGGCCCATTATCCCGAGGGCGGGGAGCGATGCCTTTCCTGCTTTGCCCTGCGGCTGGATGAAACCGCCCGGGCGGCGAAGGAACACGGCTTTGAATATTTCACCACCACCCTGTCCGTCAGCCCCCATAAAAATGCGGAAAACCTGAACCGCATCGGCAGGGCTGCCGGGGAAAAGCATGATGTGAAATATCTGACTGCGGATTTCAAAAAGAAGAATGGGTATCTGCGCTCCCTGCAGCTATCCAAGGAATTTGATCTTTATCGCCAGGATTACTGCGGCTGCCTTTATTCCAGGCCGGAAAAGGATGCGCTGCCCAGTGAAACCTCCCCGGAGCGCAATACCTGAGGGCCCTCGTCCGTTACGATCATCAGGCCCCCATCTTCATCCACGCCCGTTACCCGGGCGTTTTTTTGCTGCCCCTTTTCCAGGAAGGTGATTTCCCGGCCGATGAGGGGCATCCGGGCGCGGTAGAGACGAAGAATATCGGGATGATGCAGCTGCCGCAGCCCATCCAGGAAATGCCGGGCAATGGCGCCGGCCAGGGAAAGCCTGTCCAGGGGCACATCCAGCGCCCCGGCGATGCCGGCGGTATCCGGAAAGCCGCCGGGGGGCGTTTTCAGATTGACCCCGATGCCCACGATTACCTGCTCTCCCGCCCCCTCCGCCAGGATGCCGCAGATTTTCCGGCCCCGGAGGAACAGATCATTCACCCATTTGATTTTGGGGCGCAGCCCTGTCATTTCCTCAATGGCAAGGCATACGGCCACTGCTGCCAGGAGGGTGATTTTCCCGGGGGACCAGGGCGTTTCCGGGCGGCACAGCAGGCTCATATACAATCCGGTGCCGGAGGGCGAAATGAAGGCCCGGCCCAGCCGGCCCCGGCCGGATGTCTGGCTTTCTGCGATCATCAGGCAGGGGGCGGTATAGATCCCTGCCCGGCAGCCTTCCTTGAGCCGCAGATTGGTGGAATCGGTTTCATGGAGCAGATGCAGGGAAAGATCGGCATGGGAGGGGCCCAGGGCAGCCAATACCTTCTGCCTGTCGGATTGCATGCATCCATCCCCTCCTTCGCCCATATTTCACCAATTTTATTATATCCTTTTTTCCCCGTTCTGCCAAGGGGAGGGGGCAAAGAAACCTGCGGCAATTTCCATTGACCGGTCCGGCGGGGGCATGGTATAATCTGGGAAAGCAATCAGAATGCACAGGATCAGGAGGAATGACGGCATGAGAACCATGAATCTTGGCGTATCCGATCTGAAGGTGCCGGTGGTGGGCCTGGGCTGCATGCGGCTCAGCGGCCTTTCCCTGCATCAGGCCAATCAATATCTGAATATCTGCCTGGAGGAGGGCGTCAATTTCTTCGATCATGCGGATATTTACGGCGGCGGGCAATGCGAGGAATTGTTCGGCAAAGCCCTGCCCATGCATGCAGATGCCCGGGAAAGGATCATCCTGCAATCCAAATGCGGCATTGTGCCCGGGGTGATGTTTGATTTTTCCAGGGCCCATATTCTTTCCTCCGTGGAGGGGATTCTCAGGCGGCTGGGCACGGAATATCTGGATGTGCTGCTGCTGCACCGGCCCGACGCCCTGATGGAGCCGGAGGAGGTGGCCGCCGCCTTTGATGAACTGTATACTTCCGGCAAGGTGCGCCATTTCGGCGTATCCAATCAGCGGCCCTATCAGATGGCGCTTTTGCAAAAATATGTAAAGCAGCCCCTCATCGCCAATCAATTGCAGCTTTCCCTCCCCGTATCCAATATGATCGCCGCCGGGCTGGAGGCCAATATGACCAGCGACGGCGCCTTCGACCGGGATGGGGGCGTATTGGATTATTGCCGGCTGAATCAGATCACCATCCAGGCCTGGAGCCCCTATCAGATGAAGGAATGGCAGGGCCCCTTCATTGATAACCCCCGGTATGAAAAGCTGAACGCCCTGATGGCGGAGCTGGCGGAAAAATACGGCACCGGCAAGACCGGCATCGCCACCGCCTGGCTCCTGCGGCATCCAGCGGGCATCCAGGTGCTGCCCGGCACCATGAACGCCGATCGGCTGCGTCAGGCCGCCCGGGCATCTGAAATTACCCTTACCCGTCCGGAATGGTATCAATTGTATCTGGCCGCCGGGCATATCCTGCCCTGAAAAAAGCAATGAAAAAAAGACGCCCCTTTTCGAAGGGGCGTCCTATTATGCTGCTGATTTTCATCAGCGGATGGGATGATTATTTGGCTTCGTAAAGCACCTTGCTGGTACCGTCAGCCAGCCACTGCAGCACGTCATATTCGAAGGTGCCGCCGTTGATGGTCAGCTTGGGAGCGTCGCCCTTATAGCCTGCGCCGGTGGAAACGGTGCCGCCCAGGAAGCTGCCGCCATTGATGGTGATCTCGGTGTTGGCATGGCTGTTACCGTAGGAATAGGTGTACATGACGTCATTGTCAGCGCTGGTGGCCTTGGTGGACTGCATGGTGCCGCCATTGATGGTCACGCTGATCTTGGGGGCATCGGAAGCATTGCTGCCGGGCAGCTGAATCCAGGCAGGGGTCTTGGCTTTCACACGGCCGCCGTTCATCACAAACACAACATTATCCTGATTGTATTTGGCAACGCGCAGGGCGCAGCGATCGCCGATCAGGGTGCCGCCGTTGAGATAGAATACGCCATGATTATCCACGGCATAGCTGGCGCCGCCTTCGCTGCCGTTGGTAACGATAACGCCTTCACCGATGGTCAGGGTGCCGGTATTGGTGATGGTGTTGGTGGCATAGGCGGGGATAGCGCCCAGATCGGGATTTGCAGCCACGAAGGAGATGGTGCCTTCGCCGGTGATTTCCAGAGCGCCCTTGTTGCTGATGATGGCAGCAGCACCAGAATTGGTGACGGCATAGCTCAGATCATGGCCGCTCAGATCCAGAACGACATCTTTACCAGCGGGAACGTTCACGGTTCCGCTGACAGTCACATCGGCAGTCAGAGAAATGTTTTTGATATTTTCATTTTCAAAGGCATTTTTCAGCGCAGCGGGGGATGCGGCATAGGCGTAATCCATGGCGACTTCTGCTGCGTCATAGATGGTTTCTGTTTTGTCAGACGTTACATAACGGAAGGGATCGGAGGTGAAAGTACCGCCGGTAACAGTGACGTTTTCTTTGCCGGCCTTGTTGCCGCCGCCGAAACCTACATAGCCATTGAAGGTGCCGCCATTGATGGTTACGTTGAATGCAGAACCATCGTTGCAATAAGAGTACAGTGCCCAATCGTTGGTGCCGTTGATAACCCCACCATTGATTTCAACATTTACCTTGCCGGCAATAGAACCGCTCAGATTCTGCAAACGAACAGCATAAGAGCCTTCGATGTGGCCATCGTTGACGGTCAGATTGCTGGGGGTGTTGGCATCCCAGGAATAAACGCGGATTGCGGTACCATTGGTATTGACGATGGTGCCGCCGTTGATGGTGGCAGTGCCGCCTACATTGTTGTCAATGGCATAGGAGGCACCGGACAGATTATTCTTGATGGTACCGCCGTTGATGGTCAGGTTACCGCTATTGAGGATTGCATCGGTGGCGTAGCCGTAATTAGAAGATACAACGGCGCTGACCAGTTCGATTTTACCATTGCCGGTGCTGTCATTGATGGTCAGGTTACCATCATTCTTGATCAGATAGGTGGCTTTGGCCTGGGTGCCCTTGGCAGTAATGGCATGGCCATTCAGATCGATGGCAGCGTTTGTGCCTTTGGCGATGGTGAGAAGGCTGTCATCGGTCAGCTGCATATCATTCAGCAGACGCACATTTTCACCTTTATTCAGGGCGTCCTGCAGTTCTTCAGCAGTGTCAACCAAGGTGTAGAGTTGAGCGCCGGCATCGTAATCCTTGTTGAAGGAATCTTCTTCATAGGTGTACTGGGTGGCATCCAGCTTGATGCCAAAGCCATTACCTACAGACAGGCCCTGATAATCGTTACCAGCGGTTTCCTGCATCTTCAGCGCAACCGCATATTCTACAGAGGCGCTTTCACCTTCGTCGTTGCCGGCGGGCAGCAGATAGCCCCTGGCAGCGCCGTCAGGATCGATAGCCAGTTCGGCCAGAGTGCTTACGGGGGTGGTGTTGGCCAGCACTTCACGAGTGACAACGGTATCGCCGGGCAGCAGATATACATCGATCACATCTGCCAGATTGAATTGGGCTTCTTCCGTGGCGGGATCAATGTTCAGGCTCAGCTGATACTTGAGGGCCAGGTTACCGGCATTGGCAATACGGAAATACTTGTAGGTAGCGTAGCCGGGTTCCCATTTGTTGTAGCTGAACAGGGGGGCGGAATCGTCCTCCACATTCTTCCAGGCACCGGTTTCGTCCTTGTATTCCAGGGTGATATCCAGATTACCGGCTTCGATCTTGTTGCCGGCGCTGGTCACTTCGTCGGTGAACCAGGCGATGGTGCCACCGGTGATGCTCATGATGATGGAGAGCGCCAGCACGGCGATCAGGGCGGTGCGCCCAAATTTCCGGGTGTTCATGGTGAAATCCTTCCTTTCCTTTTCATCTATTTCGGCTTCGTATAGATGATCAGAATAATTATAGACAAATATTGAAAAAATGTCAATAAAATTACAACAAAACAGTTAATGTTTTGTAAAAAACAAGCGTCAGGAAAGCATGCTGATGGATGCACCGAAGCAAAGGAATAAGTTTCTGAAAAAAATGCTCCCATACCGGGATAAATTGGCAATAAACAAGGAAAATATTTGCATTTACGCTACAGATATGTTAAAATAAATTGATGTGCCCAATATATAGGATAAAAGGCTGTTTTCTGGGCATGCATTTCCTTTTTCTTCGGCTTTGATCATGCGCTTTTTCCGGCGCTTTATATTCTAAGGAGGCATCATATCATGCGAAAGATGCGCACGCCCCTCTTTACCACGCTGCTGATGATCATTCTCTGCGCTTCCATTGTGGCAGGGTCTACTTTGGCATATTTTACATCCGAAGTGGGATCGGAAAGCAATATTGTCGCCGCCAAGGAGCTGAAGGCGGGGATGCAATGGTCCTCCGATGGGGAAGATTGGAAAAATGCCGCCGATACCGTGATCTTCAATCATCAGCGGTGGGAGCCCAATTATGCCGATGTGAAATATCTGCTGCTGGAAAATGCGGGCGGCCTGGCCTTTGAATATGAGCTGAATATCGTGCCCACCCACGTTCATGAGGGCAAGGGCAATTTGCTGGATGTGATTGACGTCTATTTTGGCGTGATCGGCCAGGATACCCCGGCCATTACCCGGGCCAATTTCAAATCCGTTTTGCAGAAGGCGGGCACCCTCACCCAGCTGCTCACCAATGAGCATGGGGCCGGCTATGGCCTGCTGCTGCCTGCCTCCTCCGGGCTGGATCATCTTTCTGCTCAGGAAAAGGCGATTGCCCATGCGGGCAGCGTCAAGGCCTGCATCGTGCTGCATATGCAGGAAACCGCCGGCAACGAATATCAGGGCAAATCCGTGGGCGAGGGCTTCCGTGTGATCCTCAATGCCAGCCAGTATAATGATCTGCCCGATGCCTTCGGCCGCAGCGGCAGCCAGGGCAGCAATCTGCCCCAGTATACCGTGCCCACCCAGGTAACCGTTTCCGTCACCCCCGGCGCTGACGGCCTGCTGACCCAGGATGTGGTGCTGCGCAGCGCCACCTCCGGCATCCATGCCACCGTGCCTGCCGGTGCCAAAATGGCCGATGGCGCCACCGCCCTCACCCTGAATATCACCCCCATGGCGGGCAGCGCCCAGATTCAGCTGGGTGAAAATCAGATCCGGCAATCCTATGATGTGCATGTGGGCGGCCTGGCGGCGGATAATACCGTGCCCGTCATCATCTATATGGGCCCCGTGCTGGAAAAGGGCCTGAATATTGGCAATTATCAGCTTTATCACGTGGAAAACGGCCAGCCCGTGGCCATGCCCCAGGATGCAAACCTGGATACCCATAACGATTTCACCTATGATCCCGTCACCGGCGATGTCACCATCGCCCTGGCCACCTTCTCTGAAGTGGCGGTGGTTGCGGATACTGAAGCCAAGTGGAAAGGCGAATTCGATTATACTTGGTATGATGCCAGCAAAACTGAAATGACCATCGCCAACGCCGACCAGCTGGCCGCCTTCGGCGCCATCGTAGGCGGGATGAACGGCCAGACCCAGGATTCTTTCGCCGGCCAGACCGTCAAGCTCATCGCCGATGTCAATCTGGGGGATAAAGAAAGCGAAAACAATCCTGATCTCATCTTCTATCCCATCGGCTACTACAACAGTGCGAAGTCTTATAAAAAGACCAGCGGTGGTTCTGTTACCAGCAATGTCAATTCCTTCGAAGGCACCTTCGATGGCAACGGCCACACCGTTAAAAACTTCTATCAGAACACCTGGGAGATGTTCGGTGACTATAATAATGGCTATTCCGGCACGCCCAACCACTACAAGGATGCCATGGGCCTGTTCGGCTATGTGGTGAACGGCACCATCAAGAACCTGACCGTGGACCATTTCTCCTCCGACGGTGAATTTACCCCCACCGGCGTCATCGCCGCCTATGCGGTGAACTCCACCTTCGAAAACATCGCCATCACCAACTGCAACCCCCGTGTCTACAACACCGGCAACGGCGGCATCGTGGGCATTGGCGGCAATTCCGATGATCCCGATACCTACAAACTCACCTTCACCAACATCACCATCGACAATACCAACACAATCTCCGCCCTCTGGGGCAGCTGGGATGTTGCCTGCGGCGGTCTGGTGGGCATGTTCCGGGGTGCTGGTATGGCCGATTTTAAGAACTGTCATGTGGCTGCGCAGATTGACGTGTACAACGATGTGTGTGGTAATTACCAGTACTATTGGTACCGTTATTCCGGCATGATGATCGGTTCTATTCGCAAAAATATGACAAAGGACGGGTATACCGTCCCTGATCCTACTGGCATTACATTCACCGGTTGTACTGCCACTTATGGTCCTTGGGCAGATTATGTATATTGCGAATTCACAGACAATTCTCAGGCTTCCTACACGGAAGATTATCAGTTCAGCCGTGTTGAAGCTAAAGATCTAAAAGTTGTCGGCAATCAGATCGAATGTACACATACCCATAAAGATGTTGAAGATAAGCGTGCTGTTCTTCTGCCGTTCAATCAGCTGTTCAATGGTTATGGTTATGGTGTGAAAGCTGTGACTGAGTATGATGGTGTTGAAATTATCCATAAGGACAGCAATGATGCCATCAGGAGTTCTGATAATAAGTTCGAGTATATCCATGAAATAAAAGAACTTGAAGCTGATCGTGAATACAAGATCAAAGAACTTTTTGGATACATTTCTGGAAAACCGAATGTCAGTTCTACCGGCGTTGTGGTTTCTATCACCGACTTAGACAATACTGACGGTATCGTTTCTGCCGAATATACTGTCAACAATGAAGTGGGTTGGGAAGAAAACACCATCAAGTTCTCCGGCACTGGTAAAGTGCAACTGATTATTCAGGATTACTACTTCTGCACGCCCACGGTTATTGAAGTGAATGTAACTGATCGGCAGCCTGAGGTGAAATTCGATATTGTGATGAACAACGGCGACTTCCTGCACCGTGTGGGCAACATCGGCACAGTGGCGCTTGATAAACTGTTCAAGGCGAAGGATGGCGTCACCGTTGGTACTGTGACCGTGACAGTTGAAGCTGTGGACGGCACCGGCGCTTCCGGTACGTACAGCAATAATGCCATCCAGTTCAGCGGCACCGGTGTGGTGAAGGTGACCATCACGGATAATGATTACTGCATCCCCACCGAGCTGTATCTGGAAGTGGTGGATGCCAAGAATGCCACCACCGCCGCCAATGCCACTGACAACAACGTGGTGCTGCTGAATGATTGCGGGTTCAGTTCGCTGGAGGTTTCCGACGGCTACACGCTGTACGGCAACGGCTTCACCATGACCTGTGCAAGCGATTCTGCTGCGCTGGATATGGGCTATGCATTCGTAACGCTGAATAACGGCACGCTGGACAATGTGCAGATTGTATGCCCCAATTTCGATTATGCGGCGCTGTACAAGAGCAATCTGACCAGCAGTGAGAATCGCAGCGAAACTACTGATAAGACCCGTTACTACAACGCCAAGAGCGGCGTGATGGCATCCGGCAACAGCCAGATTCTCAACAGCCGCATTTCCGGCGGCCGTGCGGCGGTGAATGTATCCGGCGGCAACTGCGTCATTGACAACTCTCGCATTGAGCTGGGCGCTGTGGCCAGCGTTCTGGTGGGGGCCGCCAACAGCCTGACCCTCCGGGATGTGACCCTGGTGCAGAAGCCCACTGCCTCTACCTATGACAGCAGCAAGAGCCTGATGGGCTTCAGCGTGCTGTATCTGTGTGATTCTGAGGGCAAGGCAACGCCCACTACGCTGGAGGGCAGCTTTGTTCAGCAGGCATGGGTGAATGCCGATGACAAGCAATATGTGCCCAGCGCCGGGCAGGATATTGTGGATGGCGTTATGAAGGAAACGGCATTCATCCATAATATCAACGGCAAGGATTCTTTGAATCTGGGCTTTGCCTATATGCCGGAGGATGCCCAGAAGACGGTGGCCGCACCTGACAACATCACCGATAACCGTACGGATAAGGCCACCATCCCCTATGAGATGAAGGATGTGGAAATTAAGATTGCCATCCTGAACACCACGGTGTATGTATATTCCTACAAGAATACCAATGGCACGGCGGATTCCTTCAAGACGGAGACTGAATATGTGCCCAACCGGTACAGCGATATCATTACGGTCACTTATTCCGATACTGCCGATGGGCTGACCACCGGTAAATCCTACGGCACGGATGGCTGGGTGTATGAGCTGAATGTGGATCTGGATAAGCTGAGCGGCTATGCACTGGATTTCAGCAAGCTGAGCATGAGCGTCAACGGCGTAAAGGTCACCGATTTCATGGTGAACGGCAATGCCAAGCCCACAAGCCCTGTGGCGGTGACGGCAGGCGGCACCACCTACACCCTGACCGCTACCGTGAACGGCAAGGAATGCACCGCTACCTATAAGGTGACCGGCACCGAAACCAGTAAGGAATCCCCCTCGCTGGTAGGAACGCCCTCTTATGGCGAAGGATTTGGTGTAGCAAACAAATATGGCGGTGACTGGAGCGCTGCTGCCCCTGTTCTGGAAGGCATTACCATCAGATACTGGAGCGTGGCGGACAGCGAATATAAGGAATTCGCCCTTTCCAGCATCACATTTGCCAATACCGGTAAGCAGAATGGCACCAATAATTATTGGGAATACACCCATACCAATAATGATTTCACCCTGAAACTGACCAATACTGCTGTTATTCATAGCAGTTCCGGCACTTATGGTATGCCTGTTGCTGGCAAAGACGGAAGGCTATATTTCACAATTGCCAGTTCCGGAGGCTTCGTCAGCACTGGTACTACCAGCCGATCAATTACTATCGCCTATGAATTTACGGATAACAACGGCGGCGATACGTTGAAGTTCTCTCATACCTGGAGTATTCCCTACAGCAAGGATAAGCAGTACAATTATAGTTCCTTCACCAGTGATGGTACCCTGACCCTGCTGGAAGCTGGTAGCGGCGGTGATAGCTGTGTCACCCCTGATACTCTCTTTACAATGGCTGATGGCACCCAGAAGCGTGCTGATGCCCTTGCAGTTGGTGATATGGTGAGGGTACTTAATCATATTACTGGTCAGTATGAAGCTGCTCCGATTATCTTCAACAATCATGCTGATGACAATGAGGAGAAGGAATACAGGGTGCTCCATCTGCAGTTTGCCAATGGCAAGGAAGTGAAGATTGTTGCTTCCCATGGCTTCTACGATATGACCCTGATGAAGTATGTGTACATCACGTATGACAATTATCGAGATTATATTGGCCATGAGTTCTACAGCCTGAACAGCGATGGTACGGCTGGTGAACGAGTGAAGCTGGAAAAGGCATTCATCGAGACTGAAAAGACACGTATTTTCTGCCCGGTGAGCTACTTCCATATGAACAGCTTTGCCAACGGATTCCTGAATACACCAAATATCCCCGGAGACATTACTGGCCTGGTAAATTACTTCGAATACGATGATGATCTCAAGTATAATGAAGAGGCCATGCAGCGAGATATTGAGGAATATGGTGTGTACACCTATGATGACTTCAAGGATTATATTTCTGAAGCGGCATTCCGTTCCTCTCCTTCGATACATCTGAAGGTTGCAGTTGGTAAGGGAATGATTACTTACGAGCAAATTCTGGATGTAATCAAATATCTGCTTGCTGGATCTCTGATTGAATGAGAATTTAGAAGCGTCAAAATAGCCCTGCATGGCGGAAATGCTGTGCAGGGCTGTTTTTATGGGCTATGGGAGGGGGTGGAGGAGGGCGGTACAGGGGGATAGGGGCAGGGGAAAAGCCCGCATGAGGGCATGAAAAAAGCCGCATGCATGATGCATGCGGCTGATGTTATTTTGATCAGGGATTGGTGGAAGCGGCGGGGAAGGTGTATTCAAATACGCCGATGGTGATATACTTGCCGGTTTCAACATTGGTAGAATTGTCATTTTCGGGAGAGGGCTTTTCAGTTTCGAAGAGACGCAGTTCAACGGTCATCTTCATGCCAGCGGCTGCAGCTTCATCAATATCATAAGCACCGCACAGGAACTGGCCTACGCCACCGCACAGTTCTTCATAATTGATGGTGGGGATAGTTACAGGGGCGACGGCAGCAGCAGCCTGGCCCAGCAGACGGACGGGAGTGCCTTTCTTCAGATAAGTGGCGTTATCGTTATTGGACACGATTTTGATCATTTCCTGAGACAGATCGAAACCGAGCCAGGAATCAACGGAGCCCCAACCGGGATAAGTGCCGGCCAGACCGATCACATTCGCATTCACATCACGATCGAAGGTTACGATGTAATCAGCATGCCACTTGGAATAGGTATTGTTTTCGAGTTCCGTGGGGAGATCGGTGGTGGCGAAGAGATAGCCGGTATTCAGCACTTCGGTTTCATCACTCATGGAGCCGCCCCAGCCCACGAGATCAACATTTTCAAGATCGGAAGCGGGGAGAGTCTTTACGAAAGCAGAGGGCAGATCATTTTTGGCATCGGCATCGTAATCATCGCCGAAGGAGTCGAATTCAACGGTAGCCTGGGTGGCACGCAGCTGAATGACGAAACCATCGCTGATGGACAGGCCCTGGCATTCGTTGCCGGCTTCTTCCTTCATATGGAGAGCAACGGTCATTGCGATGGCGGGATCGCCGACTTTCATGATGCCATAGGCAGCGCCGTCATCATCGGTCTGAGAAGCTTCAGCCAGATCATAGAGATTATAGACCTCGCTTGCAGCCTTGAGTTCGGCGAAGGAGGTGTAGGTGCCAGCTTCGGCAACATACACATCGATGGCCTTGGCCAGGGTGATGGTATCCTGCATTTTCTGGCTATCTTCTTCAAACATATCAAGGCTCAGGGCGGGCTTCACATTCAGATGCCATTTGAAAGCCAGGTTGCCGGCGTTTTCAATCTTCAGCTGCTTGACGGCAGTATAGCCGGGTTCCCACTTATCATAGTCGAACAGGGGAGCGGAATTATTGGTTACTTCCTTCCATACTTTGTCAACTTCGTCATAAGCAGAAAGCTTCACATCCAGGGTGCCGGCTTCGATCACGTTGCCAGTGCTGGTTACTTCGTCGGTGAACCAGGCGATGGTGCCGCCGGTGATGCTCATCACGATGGAAAGCGCCAGCACGGCGATCAGGGCGGTGCGCCCGAACTTCCGGGTAGTCATTGTAAAATCCTTCCTTTCCAAAATGGAATTATCCAGTGAAATTATACCGCTTTCACACCAAAATGTCAATTACAGATGGGGCTGAAGTGTACGCTATTTCATATAAAATTGTAAAAAATTAGGATTTGTATGGAAGGCTTTTCCACGCCCCCCTCCCGGCAAACAAAAAAAGGGATGGCCCGCCATCCCTTTTCCCCTGAGCCAATTATTGCAGCAGGGCAAACAGCAAAGAAGAAATCATCAGAAAGGCCAGGGCAATACAGATCACCCGAACCCAGAATTTTTTCCGCTCCTGCTGCTTTTTCGTATTATGAGCCATGGGGCACTTCCTTTCCGGCGCCTTACGCCTGATTCTGATAGGCCTCAATGGCCCGGGAAAGCTGATCAGGGCAGGAGGTATTGCCCCGGCAGGCAATGCCCCGCAACAGATCCTTCACCTCATCCGCCTTGCGGCCGATCACCATTTTCGCCAGGCCCTGGGTATTGCCCCGGCAGCCACGGATGAATTCACAATGGGTGATGACGCCGTTTTCAATCTCCAGATCAATCTGGACGGAACAGGTGCCGCTGGTTTTATAATGCATCATGATATTCTTCCTCCAATGGATATTATAATCTTGGATCGCTTCTTAAAATGGCATAGCAGGCCACATCCACAAACCGGCCCTTATTTTTCAGCCGCTGGCGCATCACGCCCTCATAGATCATGCCCACATGGGCCATCACCTTGCCGGAGGCAGGATTTTCCGTATCATGCTGGGCCTCGATCCGGTTCAGCCGCAGATCATCAAAGCCAAAGGCGATCACCCTGCGCAGCGCCTCGGTCATCAGGCCCTGATTCCAGTAATCCCGGGACAGGCTATAGCCCACTTCCGCGCTTTGATGATCCACATTCACCCACATGAAGCCGATGGTGCCGATCATGCGGCCGGATTCCTTCAGCGCAATGGCGAAGGAGCCGGGCAGCCCCTGCCGATACTGCCGGATGGCGGCACGGAGGAAGCGCCGGGTCTGAAAAATGGAGGTGTGGGCATCCCACAGCACATGGCGGCTTACCTCCCGATCGCTGGCATAGGCATACATATCCCGGGCGTCGCTCATTTTCATGGGGCGCAGGATCAGCCGATCCGTTTCCAGGGTGGGCAGATGGGAAAAGATCCCTTGAAAAAATTGCATAAATACACCCGATACGGTTGATTTTTATTTCCCGGCCTGGGAAGAAGGGGGGCAGCTGGGCCGTTGTATGGATGCACAGCCGCAGGGCTGGGGCCGCTGCTGATCTGCCAGATACTGGCTGGCCATGAGCAGACCCACGATGGTCTTGGCATCCCGGATTTCGCCCTTCATCACCAGCGCCACCGCTTCATGCAGGGGCAGGGTGGTCAGATGCAGGAATTCATCCGCATCGGGATGGGCATGATGCTGGGAAAGGCCGGTGGCCAGATACAGGGCAATCCTTTCGGTGCAGAAGCCGGGGGTGGTATCGATATGGGTCAGCTTCTGCCAATGCTCTGCCCGTAGGCCCGTTTCCTCTTCCAATTCCCGCTGGGCGGCGGAAAAATGATCCTCATCCGGGGTATCCAGCTTGCCGGCAGGAATTTCCCAGGTGAAGCGCCCCGCCACCACCCGGTGCTGGCGCACCAAGGTCACATTGCCGAAGGCATCGATGGGCACGATGGCCACCGCCCCGTTATGCCGTACCACTTCCCGCAGGGCTTCCTTCCCATTGGGCAGGGATACCATCCAATGCTCCACATTGATCAGCTTTCCGTGGAATACCTCTTTCCCGGTGAGGAAAGTTTCCCGGAGGGCGTCATCCATCATGATTGATTCCTCCCATGCAATCTATATCCTGTTCCTTATTCAACACGGGGGGAGAAAAATCCTGCCGGAAAGGGCACAGAATATGGCCTGCAATATTAAGGAAATAAGGGCATATCGATTGACATTGTCAAAGAATTGTAATACAATTGAAATAATCCGTGAATCTTTTTGATTCCGAAGGAGGATGGGTATCAAATGAAGGAACAGAAACATGCTGCAAACCGCATTCTGGCGCTGTTATTGGCGCTGATGATCGTGCTGCCCCTGGGCGTAGGGAGCGCCCTGGGGGAAATGAACATGAATGTGCAGTATTTTATTACCGTCTCCTGGATCGATGGTAATTTTATTTCCCATACCGCTCAGGCCAACCCGGTGCAGATCCCCGGTTATGAGGATTGCTATTGGGTGCAGGTAGGCCGTGACGCCCCCATGGACGGGCTGCAGCTGGATATTGCGGATTTTTCCGGCCAGTATGCTGAATTTTCCCCCGCTCCCGGCACGCTGCTCCCCCCTGTGGCCGACGCCGGGGACAGCATTGATATGGGCGACCGGTATGTGGAGATCATGGCCAAGACAGCCGACGGCCAGCCCGGCGCGCTGATTTATTTGTATGTTTCCACCGTGACCGATTCTCCCATGCTGCCCCCTGTGGTGACGGAAGCCCCCCCTGCGCCTGTGCAGCCGGTGAGCGTGAACATCCATTATGTGGATGAGCAGGGCACCCGGATCGCCGATTCCACCACCCAGGTGGTGGAAGAAGGCACCTGGCCGGTATACGCCAATCCCATTAACCTGCCGGAAAATTATCATCTCAACGGCAATAATTATCAGAATGTCACCGTCGGCCAGTTTGGGGCAGATATGACGGATGTGTATTTCTACTACCGTTATGAAAAGCCCGTAGTGCAGCCGGTGAGCGTGAACGTCCATTATGTGGATGAGCAGGGCACCCGGATCGCCGATTCCACCACCCAGATGGTGGAGGAGGGCACCTGGCCGGTGTATGCCAATCCCATTAACCTGCCGGAAAATTATCATCTCAACGGCAATAATTATCAGAATGTCACCGTCGGCCAGTTTGGCGCAGATATGACGGATGTGTATTTCTACTACCGTTATGAAAAGCCCGTGGTGCAGCCGGTGAGCGTGAACATTCATTATGTGGACGAGCAGGGCAGCCGGATCGCCGATTCCACCACCCAGGTGGTGGAGGAGGGCACCTGGCCGGTGTATGCCAATCCCTACAACCTGCCGGAAAATTATCATCTCAACGGCAATAATTATCAGAATGTCACCGTCGGCCAGTTTGGGGCAGATATGACGGATGTGTATTTCTATTACCGTTATGAAGTGCCCGCCACCCCGGCCCCCACCCAGGGCACCATCCGGGTGCGGCTGCTGGAAGTGAGCAGCAACCGGGAATTGTACGCCTATGATACCCAGGTGACCCTGGGCCAGGTGAATGATATTTATGCGGATCTGAGCAGGCTGCCCGGCGAATATGTGCCGGCAGGGGATGTATGGCTGCAGATTGAGGTGGACGCCTTCGGCAACGCCAATCCTGCCCCGGTATTCTATTTCATCTCCAATGCCACGCCGGTCCCCACCCAGGCCCCTGCCCCCACTGAAACCCCCTTCGTGGCCCAGCCCGCCCGGGTGCCGGTATTGTATCTTTCCGTGGAGGACGGGCTGCCCGTTGCCATGGATGGAACGGCTGTCTGCCAGCCCGGCCAGGCCACCGACGTTTATCCCAATCCTGTCAATCTGATTGACGGCTTTGTGCTGGTCAGCGAACCGGTGATCACCGTCCATGTGGATGCCTTCGGCCAGCCCGATCAGAGCGAAATCGTATTCCTCTATCAGAATGTGGGCGGGGGAGAGGAGCAGCCCACGGTAACCAGCCAGGATATTACCGTCTGGTATTATTCCCTGGATATGCAGCAGATCGCTTCCCCCACCCGGTTTACCTGCTTCCCCGGTGTGAATCAGGTGAGCCCTGCCCCCTTCGATCTGAAGGCGGGGTATGAACTGATCGGCGACAGCGTGCAGTATGTGGAACTGAATGAAAACGGCCTTTCCGCCACCGATATCACCTTCTATTATCAGCAGGTGTATCGGCCTACCCCCGCCCCTGTGGATGTGCGGGTGCAGTATCTTTCCACCGATGGCTTTGCTGTGGCCCAGGAGCAGTATGTTTCCTGCGCCTGGGGTCAGGATACCCTGATCCAGGCCAATCCCCGGGATCTGCTTGCCGATTATGTGCTGGAGGGCAGCGCCCAGGCCACCGTCCGGGTGGATGATCAGGGGGCCAGCCCCAATCCCGTCATCTTCTATTACCGCTACGTCCCCAATGTGCCCGCCCCCAAGATTGCCCTGGTTCCGGTGAAATATGTGCGGCCTGACGGGGTGACCGCCTTCTATACCTATACCGAAACCTGTGTGGAAGGCATGGATAATATCATCCGGGTGGATCTTTCCCGGATGGAGCCGGGCTATGAACTGGCATCCGACGCCCAGGTGCAGGTGGTGGTGAACAGCGACGGCAGCTTCTATCCCACGGAAGTGGTTTTCCAGTTCCGCAATGAAGTGAACGCCTATGTCACCGTCTATTATCAGGATTTTGAGGGCCGCAATGTGGCCTCCTACCAGCAGCAGCTCTGCTTTGTGGGCAATAACAGCATCATGGCCCAGCCCCTGGACCTGCAGGGAGGCTATACCCTGATCGGGGATAACACCCAGAATGTGGTGCTCTCCCAGGATGGCATGCTGACGCCCGGTGCGGTGGTATTCCGTTATCAGTATACCGCCACCCCCCTTCCCGGTACCCCCACCCCCTTCCCCTTTGAATACACCGCCCAGAACGGATACTGCTATCCCAAGAATGATAACATCAATTTCCGTTCCGAGCCCTCCACCGCCCTCAATACCAGCATCATTTCCCAGGTGAGCCGCCGGGATCTGGCCCAGATCCGGGGCCGGGTGCGCAATGCCCAGAATGAAATCTGGTATCATGTTTCCATCGGCGGCCAGGAAGGCTTCCTGAAGGAAACGGTGGTCAGGGTGCTGACGGATGCGGAAGTGGCTGCCCTGTTCAATTACACCCTGGCCCCCACCCAGGTGCCCACCCCGGCCCCCACCCCCATTCCTGACGGGGCGGCCATTGACCGCTGGGCCCTGACCAATGCGGGCGGCCTCAATTTCCGTAGGGAGCCCAAGACCGGCAATAACGTGATCCGCCAGATCAGCAAGAATGCCCGGGTCTGGGTATATTCCTCCCAGACGGTGGACGGGGAAAAATGGTATAAGGTGCAGGTAAACGGCACCGAAGGCTACCTGATGGCCAAATATCTGAATGTATATTCCCAGCAGGAAAGCGATCTGCTCCAGCAGCAGCTGGCTTCCCCCATGCCCACCCAGGTGCCGCCGCCTACCCAGGCGCCCACCCTGCCCCCCACCCAGATTCCCCTCTATACCCCTACCCTGATGCCTACCCAGATTCCCACCCTGGCCCCCACCGCCACCCCGGCGCCTTACCGGGGCTACGCCATCACCCTGTGGATGGCGGCGCTGCGCACCGGTATCAGCCAGGGGGATGAAAGCGTCCTGGAAATGCTGCCTGCCGATTCCCTTGTGTATGTGGAATGGCAGAATACGGTGGAAGGGGTCACCTGGTCCTCTGTGCAGAGCATGCGCACCAATGCCCGGGGCTTCATGCTCCATGAAGGGCTCAGGCCCATCACGGCAGAGGAAGCCAGCTATTACCTGAACGCCATGCAGCCCTCCCAGACAGCTACCCCCGAACCCATCCAGGAAGAGGGCTATGCCATGACCCTGGGGGATGGCGTGCCCATGCGTTCCTTCCCCGATACCAACGGCGAAATCATGCAGCTGCTGCCCTACGGCGCGGTTGTCAGCGTGCGGGGCCAGATGTATGACGGCGGAACCGGCTGGCATATGGTGCAGTATAACGGGGATTGGGGCTTCATCCGCCAGGATCAGCTGCGGATGATGAGCCAGGCCGAAGTGGATGCTTATGAGCAATCCGTTATGACCACCCCCCTGCCCATCCCCTCCCAGGCGCCTACCGCCGCCCCCATCACCCAGGATAGCCTGTCCAGCTACGGCCATGTGAAGAGCAACAGCGGCCGGGTGAACCTGCGCTCCAATCCCAGCACCGATTCCACCCGCATCCGCCTGCTGGATAATTATGCCTTCGCCCTGGTCATGGGCACCGTGGAAACGGAGGATGGCATCTGGTACCATGTCAGCCAGGCGGGCACGGAAGGCTATATCAGCGGCGAATATTTCAAGGTGCTCTCCCTGGGCGAGCTTTCCCAGTTCCTCCAGAGCAAGGAATACCTGAACGCCAATCAATCCAATACCTCTTCTTCCACCGGCAATACCACCACCCAGATCCAGCCTGTGGAGGATTATAACCAGACGGTATGGCAGAATCCGGCCCTCAACGCTTCCTATGAGCCCTTCAATCCCTATGTGACCCCCTCGCCCAATCCGGAAGTGCTGCCCACTGCCACGCCCACCCGGGCACCCACCCCGTCTCCCACGGTCTATATTGCGCCGGTGGGCCCGCTGAGCGGCCTGAATACCCCCGCCCCCACCACCACCCGTCAGGGGGGCTCCCCCTGGCCTTGGGTGCTGCTGGTGATTGCACTGGCGGGTATCGGCGCAGCCGTCTATGCCTATAATATCCACAGGAAGAATGAACAGCGCAGGCGGCAGGCCATGCGTGCCCAGCAGGCCCGTCAGGCCCGGGCAGCAGCAGCGGCCCAGCCCCAGATGCGCCGTGCCCCCAATCAATCCATGCAGGCCACCCGCGCCTATCAGGCGCCGCCCTCTGCATCCTATATGCCGCCCCAGGGCGGCTCCCCCCGGCCTGCCCAGATGCCCCGGCCGGATTACACCAGCCAGGGCACCGGCCGCTTCCCCCGCACCCAGGCCCCTGCGCCTCAGCAGGGCGGCGTGCCTGCCACCACCAATCCCTTCCGGCCTGTCACCCAGCGCCAGGCGGATGCCTACCGGGCGTCCCTGGAGGCCAGGGCCAGAAAACAGGCGGAGGGCGGTGAGGCCCAGGGCTATGCCCATCCCTCCGTCCGCCAGGAAACCCAGCGCTTCGATCCTGCCCAGGCCAATGCCTCCCTGCAGCAATCCCAGCGCTTTGCCCCTGTGCGCCAGGAAACCCAGGCCTATCAGCCTGCCCGGGCTCCCCAGGCTCCCCAGGCCCATCAGCCCTCCCAGGAAACCAGAACCTATCAGACTTTCGGCGCCGCTCAGTCCCCGGTAACCCATCAGCGGCAGCGCCGGGCCGACAGATACCAGAATGACCAAGGGGACAGCGACGCCTGATCGCTGTTTCCGCCGGGGCTGGAGGCATGCCTTCCAGCCCCATTGCCGTAATTTGAAAAGGAGGATCTGCCTTCTATGCGCCATGCTTTTACCCGTCTGATGCTTTGCCTTCTGTGCCTTGTGATGCTTTGCCCCACCGCCTTTGCGGAGGATGCCGCCCCCCCGGCTGCTGGGGAGACGGTGATTGCCGCCGCCCATCCTGTGCCTGATTATGTGGAAAGGCTGCTGGAAATGGCCCGGCATGAAATCGGCTATCAGGAGGAGCGGGGCGGCCAGACCAAATACGGCATCTGGAGCGGCGATCCCACGGCGGAATGGTGCGCAGAATTTCTGTGCTGGTCGGTGGATCAGACGGATAAGCTGTATAATACCAAGCTGCTCAATCAGGTTTATCCCAATTATTCCGGCACCAATGTGGGCCGCAATTGGTTTTTGAAGCAGGGCCGCTATATCGCCCGCCTGGGCATCGTGCCCGGCTGGGGCGCCCAGTGGTATGCCAACGGCGCCCCCGTCACCCCCAACAGCTATATCCCCCAGCCCGGGGATTGGGTCTTCTTTTCCAATAATGCGGCGGGGGATACCAATCATGTGGCCATGGTGGAATACTGCGCATATGATGAGGAAGGGAAAATCCAGGTGCATGTGATTGAGGGCAATAATCCCTCCGCCGTGGCCAGGAAGGCCTATCCCATCGATCATTGGGCCATTCTGGGCTATGGTACGGTGCATGATCTTGCCGGCATCGTGATGCGGTTTGGCAATGAAGGGGAAAAGGTGAAGGCGCTGCAGGGGAAGCTGGCGGCCGCCGGCTATCTGGATCCCCAGTACACCACCGGAAAATACGGCGCCCTCACCACCCAGGCCATCCAATCCCTGCAAAAGCAGCAGGGGCTGGAGGTGACCGGCGTGGCCAATTGCGATACCCAGCGGCGGCTGGATGATCTGATTGCCGGGCAGGGCCAGGGGAATTGAGGCATAATGCAGGAATATGCCATTTTTCGTCGAATAAAAAGGAGTTAAGTCTGAAAAATCAGGGAAAAGATTGAAAATAACGGCTTGATGCTGATTCCCATGTTAAAGAGGTGGGCCTATGCGGGATATGGTGCTGGTGCTGAATCTGGAGGATGCTTCCAGCCGGGCGGTGACCAGAAAGCTGCGCTCGGAGGGAATTTTTTGCAAAATTGTGGCCGGTGACAGCACCCTGGAAGAAATTCAGGATCAATCCCCCCTGGGCCTGATCCTGGCAGGGGGCGAAACGGGCGCCCTGCCGGAAGAAATTGATGAAAGAATTTTCCATGCCAGTCTGCCTGTGCTGGCCCTGGGGGATGCAGCGGCGGCGCTGCTTCGTGCCCTGGGGGGAAGCGTGGGGGAGAGGGTGCTCTACGGCGCTGTGGCCCCCCTTTCCTATCAGGATCATCCCCTGATGGAGGGGCTGGATCATGGGGAAAGGCTGGTGCAGTGCGGAAAGGAAATGGCCCTTTCCCCGGATACCCGGCCCATCTGCCGGTCCCAGGAAATTATTCTGGGCTTTGCCCATGAAAATCTGCCCCTGTTCGGGGTGCAGTTCCAGGTGGAGCAGAATGATCCGGAGGGATCCATGATGCTGCGGAATTTCGCCTTGCAGATCTGCGGCTGCACCACCTGGTGGGATGAGGATGCCTTTGTCGCCCGGGCAGTGGAGGAAATCCGCCGGGTGGTGGGGGATGGCTGCGCCGTGTGCGCCATGACCGGCGGGCTGGACAGCGGGGTCAGCGCCCTGCTGGCCTTCCGTGCCCTGGGCAGCCGCCTCAAATGCATCTTTGTGGATACCGGGCTGCTCCGGGAGCATGAGGGCGATGAATTCATGGCCTTCTACCGGGATACCCTGGGGATGGATGTGATCCGGGTGCATGCCCAGGATCGGTTCATTACCGCCCTGAGGGGCATTACCGATCCCCGGGAAAAACGCAGGGTGATCGGGCTGACCATGCAGGAAGTGCTCACCGAAGAAAGGAACCGGCTGGGGGATTATCAGGCCCTGATCCGGGGCACCAGCTTCACCGATATCATGTTCGGCACCCGGGACCGGCGGCCCCAGCTCAGCGATGCGGTGCCGGTGATTGAGCCGGTGCGCGAATTATTCAAGGATGAAATCCGCCGGATCGGCGATTTTCTGGGCATGCCCCAGGATATCATTTCCCGTCAGCCCTTCCCCGGCAGCGGCCTGGCCCTGCGGATCATGGGCGAAGTGACGGCGGACAGGCTGCGCACCCTGCGGGCGGCGGACGCCATCTTCCGCAGTGAAATTGTGCGGGCCAATCTGGCCAAGCGGCTGTGGCAGTATTTTGCGGTGCTCTCTCCCATGCCGGGGGAGGAAAGCCGATCGGTGATCGTGCTCCGGGCGGTGCAGGCCAGCGACCGGGCCCCCGGTTATGCGGCGCGCCTTCCCTATGATCTGACGGAAACGGTGGTGGATCGGGTGCTGCGGGAGCGGCCGGAGATCTGCCGTGTGGTATACGATCTGACCCCCAGCAGCAGCAATTCCGGCGTGGAATGGCAGTAAGGGCATCCGCCCGGGGGAAAGGCCCTCTTCCCGAGAGAAAAGAAAAAATCATTTCAGAATATACGTAAAGCAAGGGGATTTTTATGCGAATTACCCATCCTCAGGCGCCCTTCCAGGGGATTGCGCCGGAAAATGTATTCTTTGTGGCCAATGATCAGCAGGTGCAGATGGGCACGGGCTATGTGATGATGTTTTATCAGGGGGAAATGTATCCCGAGCGCCCCGCCCATGTATTCATGCAGATTGATGCCCAGCCCTCTGCCCGGGCGCTGATGTATGGGGCGCTGCTAGCCAGGGCTGAACAGCTTTGCGCCGTCAATCCCCGGATGCCTGCCCGGCTGTATGCCCAGGTGGATCCGGAGAATCTGGATATGCTGCGCTTTTATCAGAGCTGCGGCTTCCAGGATGATGATGGGGAGGATCTTTTCCGCTTTGCGCCCCCCCAGGGCATTCCCCAGGCGCCCATGGGGCTCAGCTTCAATTCCGTGCCCCTTTCCGATGAGATTTCCCAGAATGCCTTCCTGCAGCGGATCAATGCCCACCGCATCCAGCCCATCACCCGGGATTATCTGCAGCTGTGGCAGCAGCAGCAGCACTTCATGGCCCTGGGCTTTTACCGCGGCGGCCAGCCGGTGTGCGAAGCGGTATTTTCCGGCACCGGGGTGAATGCCACCCTGCTGATGATCTATACCCGGTCCGATTTCCGCCGCCAGGGCCTGGCCCGGCAGCTGCTGGGCGCAGCCGGCTATCTGCTGAAGGAGCGGGGTGTGGTGAATATGTACACCCATATTTTCCGCCGCAATGTCCCCCAGGTGGCCCTGATGAAAAAGCTGGGCGGCACCTTCGTGCGCACCGTCACCGCCCTGCCGGGGATGGATCTGTAAACCCGAAAGATCAATGCATCCTCCGTCTGACGGCAGATGTCAATAAAAAGTTTCAGGTCTGGCAGGATGATCTGCCAGATCTGTTTTAGTATGCAGCGCAGCCGCATGATAAAAACGGACCGATAAACTTGAATTTTACGGAGGTGTGCAGCCGAAAAATGCATTGGAGCGGAATGTACTTGACAGGCATACTATTATTTTGTATTATAAATATGCTCTGATTGGAGCATATATTGCAAAACGGGGTGCATAGCATGAGCAATGAAAACTTTTCCGAAAAAGTATCCGTAAACATCAACACGTCTACTTTGTCAAGCATAGATCCTTTGGTCGATCATGGCTATTACTCCAATAGAAGCGATTTTATCAACCAGGCGCTTCGTGAAGGCCTGCAAAAGCATCAGAATACCATTGACAGAATCATTGATAAAAAGACGAAATTCAATGGGGAGAGCCCAAATCATTGGTTCATTGGCGTCTATGGCCTTGAAAAGCAGGAAATTGATCTGGCCAGGAAACAGGGCAAAAAAATTGAAATGAAGGGATATGGCGTTCTGGTCATTGATGGAGATATAGACGAAGAAACCCTATTTGAGGTAGTCCCCTCAATAAAAGTAAAGGGAAAAGTGGTGTGCAAAAAGAGCATCAAGGAACATTATGGATTGAAATAATTGATATCAATTCGTCGAACCGTCAGGGGCCCGCTTCTATACATTGCTTTGCGCAGCCCATTCGGGGCCTTGCTGCACTATTGGAAAATGCAAAAAAATCCTCCCTGTGATAAATCATCATAGGGAGGATTCACTATTTTATGGGCATCTGATGAAAGGGGGTGGCCATTGCATTCAGCGGCCTTCCAGCATTTCCATGCACTGATAGAGCCGTTCCAATTCATCTTCGTTATAATACTGCAGGATGATCTTGCCGTGCTTGCGGTTGCCCTGGATTTTCGTGCGCACGCCCAGGGCGTCCTGCATGCGGTTTTCCATATCCTGCAGTTCCAGGGGCAGGGGACGGGGAGCGGGCTTTTCCTTCACAGGGGCCTGGGGCTTTGCGGCCAGCTTTTCCAGGGCGCGGACGCTCAGGCCTTCTTTGATCACCATCTCCGCCAGACCCAGCTGCAGATCGGCATTATCCAATCCGGCCAGCACCCGGGCGTGCCCGGCGGAAAGCTTGCCCTGGATTACATAGCCCTGCACCTTTTTGGGCAGGGAGAGCAGCCGGAGCAGATTGGCCAGGGCGGGGCGGGATTTGCCCAGCCGCTTGGCGGCCTGCTCCTGGGTATAATGGCATTCCTCCATCAATTGGCGCACGGCGGCGGCCTCTTCAATGGCGTTCAGATCCTCCCGCTGGATATTTTCGATCAGCGCGGCTTCCATCTGCTCCTGAGGGGTGAAATCCCGCACGATGCAGGGCACCGCATCCAGCCCCGCCAGATGGGCGGCACGGAAGCGGCGCTCCCCGGCCACGATCTGATACCGGCCCAGCTTTTCAATCACCAGCAGGGGCTGCAGCACCCCGGCCTGCCGGATGGATTCCGCCAGGGCCTGCAATCCTTCTTCATCAAATTCCCGGCGGGGCTGATCCGGATTGCGGTCAATTTCCGTCATGGCGATCATGCTGACGCCGTTTTCTGTATTGCTGTTTTCGGGCAGGAGGGCATCCAGGCCCCTTCCCAGGCCCCGGCCCAGGCCGGATTTTTTCATGGTATCATCCCTTCATGAAATGGTTTATGCAGGGCGCATAAAGCCGCCTGTTTTTCAGGCGGCGTGCCCCGGAAATAAGAGCGGATTATTTATTTCTGCTGATGACCTCTCTGGCCAGATTGCGGTATGCCTCTGCCCCGGTGCTGCGGCCGTCATAGAGATGGATGGGCAGCCCATGGCTGGGCGCTTCCCCAAGGCGCACATTCCGGGGCACGGTGGTGGAAAATACCTTTCCCTTGAAATGCTTTTTCACCTCGGCCACCACCTGCAGCCCCAGATTGGTGCGGCCATCCAGCATGGTCAGCAGCACGCCTTCGATATCCAGGGCGGGATTGAGCCCCTTTTTCACCCGCTGAATGGTATTCATCAGGGCGGTGACCCCCTCCAGGGCATAATATTCGCACTGAATGGGCACCAGCACGCTTTTGGCGGCGGTGAGGGCATTGAGGGTGAGCAGCCCCAGGGAAGGGGGACAATCGATGAGCAGGAAATCAAACTGATCCTTCAGCGCATCCAGCGCCGCCCGCATCCGGTATTCCCGGCGGGGCAGATTGGCCAGCTCCAGTTCGGCGCCGGCCAGCCGGATATCCCCGGGGGCCACCATCAGATTTGGCTGGATGGTTTTTTCCAGGGTGCTTTCCAGGGGACATTCCCCGATCAGTGCTTCGTATACCGTCTTTTTCCCGGCCCGTACCCCCAGGCCGCTGGTGGCATTGCCCTGGGGATCCATATCGATCAGCAGGGTTTTTTTGCCTGCTTCGGCCAGGCAGGCGGAAAGATTGACGGCGGTGGTGGTTTTGCCCACGCCGCCCTTCTGATTGGCAATACAAATGATCTTACCCAAATGGCAAACCTTCTTTTTTCTATCTTATGTCAGCCACTGCCGCCACCGGAAGGCCGGATGGCAGGCGCGGATCACCCCGGCAATGGCCTGCAATTCCTGTTCGCTCTGCAAGGGGGCAAAGCGGGTATACAATACCCGCAGGGCGGAAAGGCTGGCGCAGCCCATGGAATAATCCCTGAGAAGCAGCAGATGATGGCTGTCCACAGAAAACTGATCAAAGATCAGCAGCATCAGCTCATCCGCCATCATGGCGATATCCTCGATCTGGATGCGCACCCAGCTGCCGTCGGATATTTCTGCCAGCATAGTGCCCCGGGTGAAATGCCGCAGGGCCTGGAACAGCATGCTGTCCAGCTCATCCCGGAGGGCCTTGGGATCATTCCGGGTGGAATAGGCATTCATTTTCAGGGCCATTTCCTCCATCAGCGGGGCCATCCAATGGGATAAGCGCGCGCCAAGCCAGGGCTGCAATGCTGCCATTACCTGTGCCGTGGCGATCATGGATCCTCCCTCCCTTGCTCTATTCAAGATACCACAAGATGCCTGCTTTGTCCAGCATTCTGGGAAAAAGGGGGGGCAGGGAAATTTTATGGAACAAAATCATTAAAATTTTTTGACAATTTTATCCGTTTCCGTCTTTTTCAGGCGATCCTGCTGCATAGATATTCCGAAAATGAATAAATATGCAAATGCGAACATCCGCACCCGCCACCACTTGTGGTGATTTTCTCAGGGCAACACAATTCCTTGTTGACGAGGAGTTATCCACAGCCTGGGGGCTGTATGGGATACGGAAATACCAGATAATGGCAATATCCCTTGAAAAATCGGCGAAAATCTGCTATGATAAGCCGGCGGAGGGGAGAAGAAAAGTTTTCCCCAGAAAGTTATCCACAGTCCGCAGCGGATCAATCCACTGCGGGTGTTATTTTTTCGGCTTATTTTTAACCAAAGAATGCAAATAAACATGCAAAGACATGCATAAGAAGCGGAGAGAGCATCATTGGATCAGTTTATGCTGTGGGATCAGGCCTGTGAAATCATGCGGGCGGAAATGACCAATATCACCTTCAATACCTGGATCAAGGCGGCCCTCCGGCCCCTGGATATGCAGGGGGAGGAATTTTTTATCGAGGCCGTAACGGATTTTTATCATCAGTATGTGGTGCCCCGGTATGCGGTGCTGATCACCAATGCCCTTTCCCAGGCGGCAGGCCGGCCCATGAAGGCCCAGATCCTCACCCCGGTGCAGGTGGCGGAATATAAAAACGGCGTTACCCCCGAAAATACGCCGGAGCCCCATGAATCCCTCAATCCCAAATATACCTTTGATACCTTCGTGGTGGGCAATAACAATCGCTTTGCCCATGCCACCGCCCTGGTGGTGGCCGAATCCCCGGCGGACAGCTATAATCCCCTGTTCATCTATGGGGGCGTGGGCCTGGGCAAAACCCATCTGATGCACGCCATCGGCCATTATATCCTTTCCCAGAAGCCCTCCACCCGGGTAAAATATGTGACCTGCGAACTATTTATGAATGAAATGGTCAATTCCCTGAATAAAAAGACCCAGACGGAATTCCGGGAAAAATACCGGAATATCGATGTGCTGCTGGTGGATGATATTCAGTTCCTGGCGGGCAAGACCGGCACCCAGGAGGAATTTTTCCATACCTTCAATGCCCTGCATACCGCCGGCAAGCAGATCGTGCTTTCCTCCGACCGGCCGCCCAAGGAAATTGCCAAGCTGGAAGAGCGGCTGCGCAGCCGCTTTGAATGGGGATTGCTGGCGGATATCGGCAAGCCCGATCTGGAAACCCGGGTGGCCATCCTGCAAAGGAAGGCGGAAGAGGAATATCTGAATGTGGATGACGGCGTGATCCATATGATCGCAGAGCGGGTGCACAGCAATATCCGGGAGCTGGAGGGATGCCTCACCCGGCTGGTGGCCTATTCCTCCCTGACCGGCCGGCCCATTGATCAGCAATTGGCGGAAGAGGCGCTGAAGGAAATCTTTGCCCGCAGCGAGCCCCGGCGGGTTACCTGCCAGGATGTGATGGAGGCTGTTGCCGCCTATTACAGCGTGACGGTGGATGATCTGAAGGGCCCCCGGCGCACCCGGGATGTGGCGGTGCCCCGGCAGATTGCCATGTATATCGCCCGGGAGGTTGTGGCCTGCCCGCTGACGGTGATCGGCGATGCCTTCGGGGGCAGGGATCATTCCACGGTGAACCATGCCTGCCAGAAGGTGGCCCTGGAGATCAATACCTCCCCCTCCCTCAATAATCTGGTGAATGATCTGATGCAGAAGCTGCAGGAAAGATAAGCCGGCTGAAACAGGCGGCGATCAGAACGGCACTGGCAAATCAGATCGGATAACAAATAAAAAAGCGTTTCAGCAGGTGTGAAACGCTTTTTTTGATTTATTTTTCATTGGTTCGGCCCAGCAGATAATCAACGGACGTATGATAAAAATCTGCCAGCTTGATCAGAATCTGGGTGGGGATATCATTCTCTCCCGTTTCATATTTGGAATATCCGGTCTGAGACATCCCCAGCATTTTAGCGATCTGGGTTTGTGTCAGATCATGATCCTCCCGCAGATCCCGGATGCGATTGTACATGATGCTTCACCTCAGGCACATTGTATTCCAACCTGAAACAGGTTATTTACTTTTAACCTGAAACAGGTTATAATGCGGATGGGGTGATAAAAATGAAGGATGCTGTCTGCAAAAACTGCGTATATTTCCGTCAGCACTATGTCATTTCAGATGATCGGCTGTTCCGGGTTTTCTGCGGCCACTGCGTAAAGGAGAAGGTGCGGTCAAAAAAACCGGATGCAAAGGCATGCGATCATTTTCTTGCCGGAGCGCCGGAGGAAGAGGCCTTTGCCACAAAGCAATATCTTAGCAAGCGGCTGCTGGAGTATATCCTCAGCATGGATCTGCTGCCTCAGATACAGGATGCGGACGATTTTCATGAATAAGGCATGAAATTCGGAACTGAAAGAAATTCGGAATTCGGAATTTTATCTGGAAACAATCATTGTGATTTGGAAACCGAATGTATCCCGTAGGGCGGGATGCCCACATCCCGCCGCATTTCAATGCACAACATGCAAAACATGGATGATAACACAAAACATGATAAACTGTAGGGGCGGCCCTTGCGGCCGCCCGTTTGATTTGCGTGAAATTATGTAATATGAATTTGTCCATTATTATTACATGATGTTATGCATTTTTTTGCTTCCGACGATTCCGTTAACATGATTCGTTGCGGGCGACCGTAAAGATCGCCCCTACGGTGATGGCGGATGCTTCCTGGATCCATGTTTGTTATCCGCATGTGATTGTTCCGGCGGGATGTGGGCATCCCGCCCTACGGGATACATTCGCTTTTCCGAATACATTGATTGATATCACTCTGCAATTCCGCATTCCGAATTCCCCCCCAAGCCCGCCGGAAATTCCTTTTTGCTTTACAGATGGGCGGATGCCGTGATATAATATCCTAAAAGCATATGCGCCCGGCCATCCCGGGCAGGCGATATTAAAGGAGGAAAAAATCAATGGCACGTCAATTTGGTGGTTTCGGCGGCCCCAATATGCAGCAGCTGATGCGGCAGGCCCAGAAAATGCAGGAACAGATGCAGAAGGCCCAGGATGAACTGGATGAAAAGGTATATGAAGCCAGCGCCGGCGGCGGCATGGTGACCTGCAAGGTATCCGGCAAGCGTGAAGTGCTGGAACTGACCATCAAGCCCGAAGCCGTGGATCCCGATGATGTGGAAATGCTGCAGGATCTGGTGCTGGCCGCTGTGAATGAAGCCCTGCGCGAAGGGGAAAAAACCCGTGAGGAAACCATGGGCAAGCTGGCCCCTGCCGGAATGGGCGGGATGTTCTGAAATGCAGGATGGATTTGATCCCATCGCCCGGATGGCCCTGCAATTGGCAAAATTGCCGGGCATCGGGCAAAAAAGCGCCCAGCGCCTGGCCTATCACATTGCCTCCATGCCCCAGGATGAGGTGAAGGAATTGGCCGCCGCCCTCTGGCAGGGCAGGAAGGCGCTGCGCTTTTGCAATCGCTGCGGCAATTATGCCCAGGATGATCTTTGCCCCATCTGCCAGGATGACCGGCGGCAGAACGGCCAGATCTGCGTGGTGCGTGACGCCCGGGATGTGGCCGCCATCGAACGGATGCGGGATTTTAAGGGATTATATCATGTGCTGGGGGGCGCCCTTTCCCCCATGCATGGCATCGGGCCGGAGGATATCCGCATCCGGGAATTGCTTGCCCGCCTTTCTCAGGAACCGGTGGAGGAAATTATCCTGGCCACCAATCCCGATATCGAAGGGGAGGCCACCGCCGCCTATATCGCACGGCTGATCAAGCCCATGGGCGTGAAGGTGACCCGCATCGCCCACGGCGTGCCGGTGGGCAGCGATCTGGAATATGCGGATGAGGTGACATTGGCCAAGGCCATGGAAGGCAGAAGGGAACTGTAAAAATGATTCAGAATTCGGAATGCGGAATTCGGAATTAATTTAGTCTTTCAATTTTCGTATTCTATGTATCTTGATTATCGAGAAACAATGAAAACGATCAAAGAGCCGACTAAACACAATTCCGGCTTCCGGATCCCGAATTTTTTATTTCTCCGGAGGGTATTGCTATGGATAATATGCAGGCCTGGCTTGCCGGCAATCAGGGAATGCTGGCGCTGCTGGCGCTCTTAACGGTATTGGCGGCGCTGATCATGCTGATTGTGCTGCTGGCAAAAAATAAACGGATGAAGGAAAGCCAGGCGGATCTGCAGCTGCATCTGCAGCAATTGCAGCAGGGCATGGTGGGCCGCAGTGAAATGGCCCAGATGAATGAAATGCAATGGGGCAGGATGCATCAGCTGCTGGAGGAGCGCAGCCGGGATGAATACCAGCGGATCGAAAAATTATCCGATCGGCTGGAGGCCTTCGGCGAAAGGCAGGATGGCAGGCTGCACCGCATGTCCGCCGCCCTGGATGACAAGCTTTCCCAGAATGAAACGCGCATGGAACGGATGCGGGATACCCTTTCCAAATCCGTCGCCTCCCTGCAGGAGGAAAACAGCAAAAAGCTGGAGGAAATGCGCCTCACCGTGGATGAAAAGCTGCATGCCACCCTGGATAAGCGGCTGGGGGAAAGCTTTTCCCTGGTCAATGAACGTTTGGAGCAGGTCTATAAGGGCCTGGGGGAAATGCAATCCCTGGCCAGCGGCGTGGGCGATCTGAAAAAGGTGCTCACCAATGTGAAAACCAGGGGCGTGTGGGGAGAAATGCAATTGGGGGCCTTGCTTTCCCAGGTGCTGTCCCCCAGCCAGTATGATGAAAATGTGGCCGTCATCCCCGGCAGCTCCCAGCGGGTGGAATTTGCGGTGAAGCTGCCCGGCCAGGGGGAGGGTATCCTCTATCTGCCCATCGATTCCAAATTCCCCCTGGAGGATTATGACCGGCTGCTTTCCGCCCTGGATACAGGGGATCCGGCGCTGATCACCGCAGCGGAAAATGCCCTGCATACCGCCATCAAAACCGAGGCCAAGCGCATTGCGGGCAAGTATATTGCGCCTCCCCATACCACCGATTTTGCCATCATGTTCCTGCCCATTGAAGGGCTGTATGCCGAGGCGCTGCGCGCCCGGGGGCTGACGGAGGAGCTGCAGGAAAAGCTGCGCATCGTCATTGCCGGGCCCACCACCCTCAATGCGCTGCTCACCAGCCTGCAGGTGGGCTTCCGCACGCTGGCCATTGAAAAGCGCACCGATGAGGTGTGGCAGCTGCTCAGCGCCGTGAAGACGGAATTCGGCAATTTTGCCAGGATTCTGGAAAATACCCAGAAAAAGATGCATGCCGTCACCGAATCCATTGAAACTGCCACCCGTAAGAGCCGCACCATCGAGCGGAAGCTGCGCAAGGTGGAGGCGCTGGAGGAAACTGCCGCCGCCAGGCTGCTGGATGAGGGGGAAATGGATCTGCCCTTGCTTCAGGGCCTGCTGGGGGAAGAAGAATAAAAAAATTTCAATCCTTTTCCTGAAAGATCCCAGCGCACCCTTGGCATACTATCCCTGAAAGGAGCGATGAAAGATGGATCAGATCGGGGATGGATTGAAAAAGATGGTGCAGGCCGGCTTCGGCGCGGTGGCCACCGGGGTGGAAAAAACCCAGGGAGCTATCACCCGCTTTGCCAAGAAGGGGGAGCCGATTTACGAGCAGGCCAAATCCGCCGTGACGGAAACCACCGATAAAATCAAAAAAGCGGTGCAGGAAGGCAAGGTGGGGGAGATGCTCTCCTGCCGCCCCCGGGTGGAAAGCATCATCAGGGATTTGCAGGAAATGACCGGGGAGGAACTGGATCAGATCCGTGCCGCCCTGGATGATCTTTCTGCTTCCCGGCAGGAAAGGGAAGAAGGATGCCGGGAGGATTGCGGCTGCTCTTGCCGGAAGCATACCGGGCCTGCGGAATCAACTGACGAAGAAAATGACGAGGCATAATAAATAAATCCCTGCAGAACGCAGGGATTCAGACCGCTGACAACCCTTGCAAACGCAAAAATGGCTGCCTATGGGCGGCCATTTTTGCTTTCTGTGTTGGCATTGGCAGCAAAATGCGGTCACTTACCGCTATGTAAGCCCCCTTTTTTGCCGCCTTGACTTGCAAGGTTTGTCTCAGTCTGCCAAATCATTGACTTTATCAATGATTTGAATCCCTGCCAAAATGCAGGGATTCTTTCTTGTATTTGCCAGATCAGTACATATTGAGCAGATCTTCAATGCCGCCGCCGATCAGCCATTTGCGGCCCTGTTTCACCATGGGCAGCGTAGTGGCCTCGCTGGTGGATTCGCCGTACATATTCAGCTTCATTACGATATCCACGGTGGCGGTATCGCCGTTGATGGAGATATTCTTGATTTCGATATCGCAAAAATCCCCCATCAGGCCCGCCAGGCCGAACATATCGCTCATGCCGATATCGAAGCCGATCATATCGCTCATCAGATTATCCATCAGGCCCATGGATATTTCGGTGGCCGCCCGCATGCCGCTGTCCAGGCAATCCAGCATGCCGTCGTAATCCCCGTCGTTGTAGGCTTCTTCAAAGGCTTCGATCCGCTCCCGGATCAATTCTTCGTCGGTCTTGGGGGTGAAGCCGCCGCCGTTGACCACCACGACCACCACCACCACCGTCATCACCCCGGCCAGCAGGGAAATGATCCATTTTGCGGCGGATGCGCCGCCCTTGGCCGCCTTGGCAGCGGCACGGCCTGCGGTGCCGGCAGCGGAACGGCCGCCCCGGCCCCCGGCATTTCCGCCGCCTCCGCCATAGGCCTGGGTGGGCTGAAGGGAGGGGGTACGGCCTGCCTGCATGGGCTGGGCAGAGCTGCCGGGGAAGCTCATGGGAGGATACTGGGGCTGCTGGGGCGGGGGCACATAACCCTTATAGGGCTGATAGCCCGGCTTGGGCGGGGTAATCTGCTGGGGCTGGAAGCTTTGCTGGGGCTGATAGCTTTGCGGAGACTGATAGCTTTGCGGAGGCTGATATCCCTGCTGGGGCTGGTAAGACGGCTGGGCCTGATACCCCTGCTGGGGCTGCCGGGCAAATTGCTGAGGCTGCGTTCTGGCGATCTGGCGCATGCCGCATACGTGACAGAAAATATCCCCTTCCGGCATGGGCGCGCCGCACTGAGAACAATATACCATGTGATTTCCCCCTCTTTTATCCGATGCTGCGATGGGCCGGCCGCCGCAGCAGAAGATCCCTGGATACGATTATTTTCCATTATATCACAGATTTTGCATTTTTACAGAGGGGAAATAAAGAAAAACAAAAAGAATGAAGCGCTTCTCTGGGGAAGCGCTTCATTCCTTTATTGCATTTGCATTTTCTTACTGATCGCAGATCAATTGGGTGCCATCCGGCAGCAGCGATTGCAGCAGCAGGGAAAACCCGCTTTTATCCTGGCCCAGGATGACGGCCCGGGCCCCGTGGGCGGCGGCATACCGGGCGATGGCCTGGGGGGCATTGCCGTCATAGAGGATATTCATTTCCGCATCCGCTTCCCGTGCCAGGGAATAGAGATAATTCATGGCCTCTGCCGCATCGGAATTGCCCAGCAGATCCTTTCCGGCGCTCACATGCAATACCCTCAGGGGCATGCCTGCCTTCAGGGCGTGGGCGCGCCCCTTTTCAATCAGCCGGCCGCAATCCTTCTGAACCGTGACGCAGACCAGCACACAGCATTCTTTATTCATATTGATTTCACCTCAGGCCCTTTCCCACTTGCCCAGGGCCTTATCGTGATAGGTGATGGTGATCATTTCCCCCTGCTTCCAGTCGGGGCGGGGCAGATTGGCGTCATAATAGAAAAGGCGGTCATCCTCTTCATCATCCATCCGGCCCACATTCATCAGCATCCCGAAATATCTTACCCCTTCCCGCAGGACGGGAAAATCATCCATTTCCTTGAAGGCGGCGGTGAGGGTATGCACCCGGCCGTGCATCACCTGATCCATATGCCGGCGGTATGCGCTGACCGGCTTGATAAATAGCCCGTGCACAAACAGCCAGATCAGGCCCATCAGGATGGTAGCGGCCACGGTGAGGGCCTCCAGACGGATGATCAGGGAATAGATCAGCACTGCAAATAAAAGAACCAGGGGAATGGTGCAAAGAATGATGCGCTTTTTTCTCTGAGCGCAGATATCGGCATAATCCTGTTCGGTATACAAGGCAAGGACCTCACTTTATTCTGTCTGAGAATTGCTTCCTATCCCATCATACCGCATTTTTCCCCGATTGTACAGCCCCAAACGCAGGACTTTTATGGCGGGAATGTGACAAAATACCCTAGAATTTGGTAAATTTTCTGCGCTGCGCCATCCCCTTTCCTTTTTTCTTACAGCAGGATGCAGATCATTCCGCCCTCCCCTTCATTGAGCATTTTGGTCAGCGCGGACTGCACCTTTTCCTGGGCATCGGCGGGCATCTGATGCAATTTTCCGGACAGCCCTTCCTGGATCAGATCCTGCAGGGAACGGCCGAAGAAATTGGTATCCCATAAGCTGTCCGGATCCTTTTCATATTGCTGCTGCAGGGATTCGACGAATTGCTGGCTTTGATCCTGGGCGCCCAGGATGGGGGCGATTTCCGTTTCGATATCCGATCGGATGAGATGCAGCGTGGGGGCGGACGCCCGGAGCCGCACTCCCCAGCGGCTGCCCTGGCGCATCAGCTCCGGCTGCTGCAATTGAATTTCGCTCATGGCAGGGGTGACCAGGCCGTAGCCCGTCTGCTCCACGGCCCGGAGGGCGCCGGCCACCCGGTCGTATTCCTGCTTTGCGGCCACCAGCTCCTTCATCAGGGAAAGCAGATGGGCGTCCCCCTGGATATCGGTGCCGCATTGCTCGGAAAGAATCTGATTGAATAATCCCTCCCGGGCGGGCACCTGGCAGGAAATAATTCCTTTTCCCAGCTGCACCGCTTCATCCCTGGGGGATTCCAGATAGGGGGAGGGGGCGAAGGCGGCGGAAAGTATCTGCCGATCCCGCATTTTATGGAGGCTTCCCCCCAGGCCGCGGATGATTTCCATGGCATGCCGGGGCAGCCAATGATCCTCTTCCAGGGCGCCCATCCACTGGGGCAGGGCAAAGCGGATTTCCCGGAGGGGAAATTCCATCAGCACCGAGGAAAGCAGGGCCTTAAGATCCGTTTCTTCCATTTCCTTTACATTGAGCAGGGAAACGGGCACATCATGCTGCTTTTCCAGGGATGCTTTCAGCGCCTTTGCCTCGCCGGACTGGGGATGGGCCGAATTGAGCACCACGATGAAGGGCTTGCCCAGGGCCTTCAGCTCCCGGATCACCTGCTCCTCTGCCTGCACATAGCTGGACCGGGGCAGATCGCAGATGGTGCCGTCGGTGGTAACCATCAGGCCGATGGTGGCATGATCCTCCATCACCTTCCGGGTGCCCAGGGCCGCCGCCTCCCGGAAGGGCAGATCCCGGTCCGCCCAGGGAGTGGATACCATCCGGGCGCCCTCCCCCTCCGGGGCATCGATGGCGCCGGGGATCAGATATCCCACCGAATCCGCCAGGCGCACCCGGGCGGATATGCCGTCCTCCAGTTCAATCTGGGCTGCTCCCTCCCCGGGAATGAAGCAGGGCTGGGTGGTCATCACCATCCGGCCGGAGCCGGGCTGGGGCATTTCATCCATCAGCCGGTCCTTCCGGGGGCCGCTGGCCATGCAGGGCAGCACCATTTTTTCCATCAGGGCGGCGATCAGGCTGCTTTTGCCGGTGCGCACCGGCCCGACCACGCCGATATAAATATCCCCCTGGGTGCGATTTGCAATATCCTGATACAGGGGCTGCATGCCCCGGGCCGGATTTTTCTCCATATGCGTTCCTCCCTTGCTGCAGGTTTGCTTTTCGGAAGCATCCTATGCGGAAAAAGGGAGAAACATACTTCAAAATTCCGGAGAATGAAACAAATTAGAAAAAGATCTGTAAACTTTTTTTATAAATTCATTTCTTCCCCTTTATTGAATGCAAATTATGTGCTATAATGCATGGGTACACCTATGAGGATTTTCGGATGGGCGTGCAGGATGCTGCGCCGGTCATCCGTTTTGGATAGCATCGGCCCCTTAACGGGCTGACAAGGAGGAAACAAAATGGCTGCTTCCCGGAGAAGAAACTCCCGGTATAATAAAAAAGACGTGCGGATGCCCCTGCTGCTTACCCTGGGGGGCATTTTGCTGCTGCTGATTCTGGTAATGCCCAAATTCCCTGTGGTGAAGGCGGTGAACGTCAGTGTCAGCGGCAATGTATCCACCCATGCGGGGCTGCGCATTTCTGAGGTGATGAGCGATAATGCCGCCGCCATCCCCGATGAAACGGGCGCCTTCGGCGATTGGATTGAATTGGAAAATACGCTGGAAACCCCCATGAATCTGAATAATGTGGGCCTTTCTGACCGCAGCGACCGGATCATCTTCCTCTTCCCCGATGTGACGCTGGCGGCAGGGGGCAAGGTGGTGGTCTTCTGCGATGATGTGAACAGGGACGCCCCCGGCAATACCTTCCATGCCAAATTCAAGCTCAAATCCCTGGGCAATGAAACGCTGTATCTGTTTGACGCTTCCGGCGTGGCCATTGACAGCGTGGTGGTACCCACCCTCAACAGCGATGAAAGCTATGCCCGCAACAGCAGCGGAGAATTTGAAAAAACCTATTTCTATTCCCCCGGCTTTGAAAATGGGGAGGCAGGCTATCATGCCTTCCAGGATCAGTATAATATCACCCCCGGCCTGCTGATGATCAATGAAGTGGTGCCCTCTCCCAGAACGGGCCTGAGGGACGGGGATGACGAGCTTTCCGACTGGGTGGAATTGTATAACGTCAGCGATGAGGATATCAGCCTGGCCAGCCTGGCCTTGTCCGATGATCCTGCCAAGCCGGTGAAATGGATTTTCCCCAAGGATGCGGTGATTCCCGCCGGCGGATATTACCTGGTATTCTGCTCCGGCAAGGATAAAGTGGAAGAAAACACCGGCTATCCCCACACCAATTTCTCCATCAACGGCGAGGAAGAAACGCTGGTGCTTTCCACCCTGGCGGGCATCCAGATTGACCGGGTGGTGGTATCCGGCGTGGAACGGGATCTGAGCTACGGCCGCAATCCTGATAATCTGCTGGAATGGCAGGTATTCACCATGCCCACCCCCCTGGGCCCCAATACCCAGGCGGGCATGAACCGGGCGGATCAATACCTGCGCAATATCAATTATTCGGGCATCTATATTTCCGAGGTGCTGGCCTCTGCCAGCACCGTGCAGGCCTTCGGGGATCAGGTGGCTGCAGACTATGTAGAGATTTATAACAGCAGCCCCCAATCCTGGAATATTTCCGGCTGGGGGCTTTCTGATAACCCCAACTGGCCCAGGAAATGGGTATTCCCCCAGGGTACCACCATTGCCCCCGGGGAATACAAGGTGGTATTGCTGGATGGCTTCACGGGGATAAACACCAATTTCTCCCGGCTCCGGGCTTCCTTTTCCCTCAGCCGTATCGGGGGAGAGATGATGTGCCTTTCCGATGCCAACGGCCGGGTGCTGGATCGGCTGTATCTGCCCCTTATCCCCACGGATGTTTCCTATGGCCGTACGCTGGGGTCCAGCGGTTTTTTTTATTATGACGCGCCCACCCCAGGGCAGAGCAATAATGCGGGCTTTTACGGCTACAGCCCGGCCCCGGAAATCCTGACGGCCTCCGGCCTGTATAAGAGCAGCGTCACCGTGGAAATCACCGTGCCCAGCGGCACCAGGGTGCGCTATACCACCGACGGGGCCATCCCCACCCTGGAAAACGGCCAGGAATATACCGGCCCCATCACCCTGGATCAGACCGCCGTCATCCGTGCACGCTCCTTCAAGGGGGGATTGCAGCCCTCCGATACGGCAACGGCTACCTACATCCTCAATACCTATCATAAGCTGGATGTGGTTTCCCTGGTGTGCGATCCCTTTGAACTGTGGGATAGCCAGACCGGCCTGATGAGCGAGGACGCCGATCTGCGCTACGGCCCCGTGGTGGATAAGAGCGAGTTGCCCTTCGAAACCCCGGTTTACCGCAACTGGGGCAAGATCGACCGGCCCGCCTATGTGGAAATTTTCGATTTTGAAACGGGGGATGCCTACATCTCCCAGGGAATCAAGATGGATTTGCTGGGGGCCTACAGTCTGGATATGCCCCAGAAATCCTTCAAGATCCGGGCCCAGGCATCCCTGGGCGAAAAATATTTCAATTATCCCCTGTTCGATGACCGGGATTACGAATATTACAAATCCTTCACCCTGCGCAATTCCGGCAATGATAACGTGTGGACCCGGGTATCCGACGTGGTGCAGACAAGGCTGATCGATGAATACCTGGATTCCCCCATCCTCACCCTGGGCTGGAAGCCGGTGGTGGTGTATCTGAACGGCCAGTACTGGGGCCATTACAACATGCGGGAGCGGAAGGATCGCTTCTCCATCGCCCAGCATGAGGGCCTGGATCTGGAACAGGATCAGGAAATTTACGAAAATATGGTCATCGCCCGGGGCAACTGGTCCCTGGTGCAGGGCACCGCTGCGGACAGCAAGGCCTACCGGGAAATGCTCAATAAATTCAAAACCCTCAAACCCAATGAAAATCCTGAGGATCTGCAGTATATCTGTGATCAGGTGGATGTGGAAAGCTTCATCGAATGGTTCTGCATCAAGGCCTTCTACGGCGATTCCGACCCTGGTAACATCATGTATTACAAGCTGCCTGGGGGCAAATGGAAATGCCTGATGTTCGATCTGGATTACGGATTGTATAATTCCAGCTTTGAAAGCCCCCGATCCTATCTGAAGCCCGAGGGCATGGGCCAGCAGGAAATCATCAATGTGATTTTCCGCAAGATCTATGAATCCGATGTGCTCCGGGAACAGCTGCTCACCCGCTTCGGCGTCGTCTTCCAGGCGCTGACGGTGGAAAGAATGCAGGCCATGCTGGATGAATGCACCGCCATGATCAAGCCGGAGCTGCCCATGCATTACGCCCGCTGGGCCCCCTATAAGGAGCCTACCATCAACAGCGATTCCCCCACCACCGGCGACGGCTATATGCGTTACTGGCAGGTGCGCGTCAATCGTATGCGCAATGAAACCATGCTGTACCGGCCTTATAAGCTGTGGGGCTTCATCCAGAAATTCTGGGGCCTTTCCGACGCCCAGATGATTCATTATTTCGGGGAGCGGCCCGCCAACCCCGATGGCAATTGACATTCCGGCAAAAAACATGTACTATACCAATATGGATAAAACAGGGAGGAAACAAACATGCATGCTTTCGCACTTTTGACCACCGCCATCACCAATGGCTCTGTTACCTTTAATGATGTGGCTAACGGCTCCACCTGGTCTGATTGGTTTGCCAATCAGCTTTCCAGCTTCACCCCCCTGAATGTGGCGCTGGGCCTGCTGGCTGCGCTGATCTGCGGCACAGTGATTTCTCTGGTATATAAAAAGACCTATCGGGGCGTATTGTATTCCCCCTCCTTTACCCTGACGCTGATTTTGCTGTGCCTGGTCACCACCCCTGTGGTTATGGCCATCGGCAGCAATGTGGCCCTGTCCATGGGCATGGTGGGCGCCCTTTCCATCGTGCGCTTCCGTACCGCCGTCAAGGATCCCCTGGATACCACGTATATGTTCTGGTCCATCACCATGGGCATTCTGCTGGGCGCCAACGCCTATGTGATTGCCGCTGTGGCGCTGCTGGGCATCGGCCTGATCATGCTGGCCATTTCCTATATGCGGCTCAAGAATCCCAACGGCTATCTGCTGGTGCTGCATTATGATGAATATGCCCAGCCCGAAATTGAAAATGAGCTGAAGCGCTGCGTCCGCTTCTATCGGATGCGCTCCAAGACTGTTACCCGCGCCGGCGCTGAAATGACCGTGGAAATCCGCCTGGATCACAGGGCCAATATCGTCAGCCAGATGCTGGATATCAACGGTGTGCATGATGCCACGCTGGTTGCCACCCAGACGGAAGCGGGGGCGTAAAAAATGGCCCTTCCCCTTCGCCATGAATTGAAATTCTATATCACCCGGACCCAGTATGAGGTGCTTTCCCGCACGCTGAAGGGGGCGCTGCATCTGGATCCCAATGCGGTGAAAAACGGGGGTAGCTATCATATCCGCTCCCTCTATTTCGATACCATTTTTGACGACGCCTATTATGATAAGATCGACGGCGTCAAGGATCGGGATAAATACCGCATCCGCATCTATAACCTCAGGGACAAGGAAGTTTTCATGGAATGCAAAACCAAGGTGGGATCCATGATTTCCAAGCGATCCGCAAAAATCACCCGGGATCTGGCGGAGCAGATCATTGCCTGCGATCCCACCGGGCTGGAGCATACCAAATCCGGCCTGCTCAGGGATGTATTTCGGGAAATGCGCACCCGGCTGCTGCATCCGGCGGTGATTGTGGATTATGAGAGAGAGGCCTATCTCCATCCTGCGGAGGAGGTGCGCATCACCTTCGATATGAAGCTGCGCAGCGGGCTGAACAGCATCGATCTGTTTAATCCCCATGTGCCTACCGTGCCCGTACTGGATTATGATCAGACTATCCTGGAAGTGAAATATAACCGGCTTTTGCCCCCTTATATCGCCGAATTGCTTTCCTTTGCCTGCCCGGAAGCGGTGCAATCCGCCATTTCCAAATATACCATGTGCAGGCGTTACGAGGGCCTGGAATAAGGAAGGATGAAAAAGATGGAAGCCATCCAGTATCGCTGTCCCTGCTGCGGCGCATCCCTGGTTTTCGCCGGGGAGGCCCAGGAAATGACCTGCCACTCCTGCGGCAATACCTTCCCTGTGGAGGCGCTGGAGGAAGCATCCAAGGTGCAGGTGGAAAATACTACCGATGAACAGATGCAATGGCAGATCCCCCAGGCCCATTCCTTCGATCAGATGGAAAGCGGCCGGCTGCGGGCCTATCATTGCCCCACCTGCGGTGCGGAGATTGTGGCGGATGAGGTCACCGCTGCCACCGAATGTGTTTATTGCGGCAATCCCAGCATCCTGCCCGGGGTGCTGGAGGGGGCCTATCGCCCCGATGGGGTGCTGCCCTTCAAAACCACCAAGGAACAGGCCCAGGATGCCTTCCGCAATCATTGCAAGGGCAAAAAACTGCTGCCCAACGGTTTTTTCAATAACAGCCGCCTGGAAAAGATCACCGGGGTGTATGTGCCCTTCTGGCTGTTCCAGTGTGAAACTGAAGCGGATATGACCTATAATGCCACCCGGGTATCCGTCCGCCGGGAGGGCCAGTATGAGGTGACCCGCACCTCCCATTTCCTGGTTCGCCGGGGCGGCCATATGCGCTTCAAGCAGGTGCCGGTGGATGGATCCAGCAAAATGGATGACGCCATGATGGAATCCATTGAGCCCTTTGACGCCGAAGCGGCCAAGGATTTTACCATCGCCTACCTCAGCGGCTATCAGGCCCAGCGCCATGATGTGGGGGCCCAGGAATGCCAGCCCCGGGCCAACAGCCGCATCCGCACCAGCGTGCAGGCCATCATGCGGGGCACGGTAATGGGCTATACCACCGTCGTTCCCGTCAATACCCAGATCAAAATGGAACAAAGCAGCGTAAAGCAGGTGCTCATGCCGGTATGGCTGCTCAATACCCGCTGGAAGGATCAGGTCTTCACCTTTGCCATGAACGGCCAGACCGGCCGGTTCATCGGTGATCTGCCCACCGATAAGGGCAAGTTCTGGAAATGGCTGCTGGGGCTGTTCGGGGGTATTTCCCTGGGCGGCTATGCCGTCGCCCTGATTCTGGCATTTATGGGGGTGCTGTGATATGAAGAAGATATTGCTGATCGCCCTTTTGCTCTGCTGCATTGCCCTGCCCGCCTTGGCTGAAAACCGGGTGGTGGATGAGGCGGATCTGTTCACCGATGCCCAGGAAACCATCCTGGAAGAAAAAATTGACGCCATCCGGGAAAAGTATCAGATGGATGTGGCCATCGTCACCAATCTGTCCCTGGGCGGCAAGGAAGTAAAGCTGTTCGCCGCTGATTTCTATGAAGAAATGGGCTGGGGCATGGGCCAGGGCAAAGACGGGCTGATCTTCCTGATCTCCATGGGGGAAAGGGATTACTGCACCGTCACCCACGGCAGCGCCATCCGAATTTTCACCGATTGGGGCATTGATAACATCCATGCCCAGGTGCAGCCCTGTTTGAGCGATGGGGATTACTATGAAGGCATGGAAACATTCCTTTCCTGCGCGGAACGATATCTGATCCAGGCGGAAACGGGCGATCCATACGATGTATCCAATCCGGTGGAGCTGCGCTCCCCCCTGGCACGGGCCAATGATGTGCTGCCCGTCATCCTCATCGGGGCGGCGGTGATCGCCCTGATCGTGGTGCTTATTTTCAAGGCCCAGATGAAAACCGTGCGGCGCAAGGCAGAGGCCTCCTCCTATGTGGAAGAGGGCTCCTTCGCCCTTTCCCGGCGCCAGGATATTTATCTGTATACCTCCACCCGCCGCAGGAAGATTGAAACCAATTCCGGCAGCGGCCGCAGCGGCGGCAGTTCCACCTTCCGCAGCAGCTCCGGCGGCAACTTTGGCGGCCGCAGCGGGAAATTCTAAAAGGGTGTCAGAAAGCATAAAAAGGCCTTCCCTTGAGGGGAAGGTCAGGTTGTCAAAAAAGTATTTTTGACAACCTGCGAATGAAAATCGGATAAATCCGTTTTTCATTCGATCCATCACATTTACTGTAAAAATGGCTTTGCAGCATTGAAATGCTGCAAAGCCTATTTTTACGGTCGTAAATTGATATAGGAAGCAAAATCCTTTTGAACCTCGCAATTCGGCATTGTCGTGCAGCATCGCTACCGCTTGCTGCACTCTGTGCCTCATTGGGCCTTCTCCCGCCTTCTTCTGCCACTGGCAGCGGCGGGATCCGGCCCTCGCCGGCTGCGGATTAAAGTCGAAGGTGACGGAGCCGAAGCGCCGCCTGTGGCGGATGAAGCGAGGCGGAGGAATCGACCGAAAAGGAGAATTGCCCCCGGCAGGGGGCAAGGCGACTATTGAGGGCGCGGATCTGCGGCCCTTCGACGCATCCCAGGGGTTTTTGACAGTCTGGCCTTCCCTTGAGGGGAAGGTTTTTTTATTACGGGGCGGCGGGGGGCTGCTCATATATTCTACGCACATGTTTCCGGGGCAGCCAGATGAACAGCAGGCAGCCCAGCATGGATATCCCGCCGCAGATAGACATGCACAGCCGGTAATCCATAATTTCCCCCAGCGCCCCGATCACCAGGGACAGCAGGCATCCTGCGGCCATGATCATCATTTCGTTGAATGCATTCACCCGGGATCGCAAATGATCGGGGATGTAGCGCTGCACCGCCGCATTGCGCAGAATGGCGCTGTTATTGCCCAGAAAGCCGCAGATGCCCCGGTTGACCAGCATCAAAGGATAGGGGATCCACAGCAGGCACATATCCATGATTTCATAGATGGTATAGATGCCAAAGACAATGGAATATTTCTTCCGGCTGGGGATTTTGATCCGGTATTGCAGCAGGCTGCCTAAAGTACGGCCGGCGAATTCCGCCACGGAAAAGAAGGCATACAGGGCGGCGGAAAGCCCCGGCGCTGTGCGGAAAAAGGCCACCAGAATGGGGGAATAGCCCTGGGCCACGCCGTTGCTTACTGACATATAAGAAAAGATGGAGCGCAGGCCCTTCTCCTTTTTTAAGTATTGCAGCCCTTCTTTGATATCCTGGGCCCACAGGGTGATGGAATAGCCCTTTTCCAGCCCCCGCTTTTCCTCCTTCACCCGAATGAAGCTTTCCGTTACGGCGGCCAGGATGCACATGCCCCCCTGCATCATCAGCAGCCATGCCACCCCCAGGGTATCCAGCAGCACCGCAGCCAGGGGCGCCATGATCACCTGCAGCACCGGATAGAGCATGGAGGCAACGGCATAGCCCTTCTGCTCTGCGTTTTCAGGGATCAGCAGGGGATAGAGGCTGTTGTAGGCCAGGGAATCGATGGCCCCCAGGCAGGAAAGCAGGAGGGACAGGCAGAGATACCCGATATACGGCAGCTGAAAGAAGCATAGATACAGCCCCAGGGCGGTATACATCACGCCGTTTGCGATATCGCCGCATACCAGAAAGGTTTTCCGGGGCAGCCGATCCATGATAGGCGCCACAAAGAGGGGAATGAGCACATAGGGGATCACCTGGATGGCCAATATCAGGGCGGAGGCCAGGGTGCTGCCCGTTTCATCGAATACGAAAAAGGATAGGGCAAAGCCCCCGGCGATGCCGCCCATGGCCCCCAGGGCAGTGGCCAGGGTAATCAGGGAAAAATTCTTCGTCCACAGCCGGGGCCCTTTGCTTTTGCTCATTTCAATCACCTCACAATCATTATAGCAGCAATTTTAAGCAAAATAAATCCTGCATATTTGGGAAAACAAATCGCAAATATGCAGGATAAACGGGCGTTAAACCCTATATGTTGAGAAAATCCGATAAAAGCTCAAACGCCTTCTTGTATTGGCGGCCGGCGGCATACCATTCCTGCACCCAGGGCAGATGGAAGGATGCAAAGCCCATGGGCATTTCCTCCTTCAGCCGCTGAAAGCAGGAAAGCAGCAATTCCCCATACTCCTCTTCCTTCAGATAATCGGGATGGCGCAGCCGGTATAAAACCAGGCGGCACATCATCCGGGCCAGATCGGTGGGGGGCGATTCCGATTCCATGGCATCGGCCTTTTCCAGGGCGGCGAGGGCCTCCTCGGTTTTCCCCAGCTTTTCACAGCAGATGGCCAGCTTATGCAGATGCATCATGCTTTCATCCCCGGCGGAGCAGAAATATTGATAGGCCGTTTCATACTGTCCCTTTTCCAATTGAACGGAGGCGGTATTATAATCGATGGCGGCGATGATGGCATCCTCATTCAGGGCCAGGGCCAGCCGCCGGGCGGCCTGATAATGCCGCTCCATGGGCTCCAGATGGCCCTGATTGCAGGAACAATTGCCCATGCTGGCCCGGCTGTGCAGCATCAGATGGGCTGCCCCCATCCGGGCGGCCAGATCATAGCAGGTCTGCAGATGCTCCAGGGCGGCTACATAGCTGCCCTTTTTGTAGGCGTCCATCCCCGCCCAGTAATAGCAGTAGGCATGGGGGAAGAGGATGATGGCCTCCTCGCATCGATCCTGCAGGATGCGCTGCAGCGCCAATTGCTTTTGATCCATACAGGCCTCCAATTCAGAGGGCAGGGGCTGAAAGGGGCCGGTAAACTGCCGCAGCAGCAGCAGATCCAGCCCATGCCGGGTGGCCCGGTATATCTCCTCAGGATGCCCTTCCATGCAGGTGTGCAGGGCCTGGGTATGATCAGTGAGCAGGTATTCCCAGGCATTTTCGGAAAGGAGCCGGGCCTCCTCCTCCAGGGCGGGGCTGACAGAAAGCTCCAGCCGCTCCAGCAGAAGACGGAGAATTTCATCGGAGGGATCGGTTTTGCCGTTTTCGATCTTGGAAAGATAGCTCACCGTGCAGATGCCCTTGCACAGGCCCTGCTGGCTCCAGTTGCGGCGGATTCTTTCCTGATAAATCAGCATGCCGGGATAATGCATCCTCAATCCCTCCTTTGTATGCAGCCATTATAGCATACGGAATGCCCTGTGAAAAGCTGGAAATATCAGGAAAAGGAAGAGGGCTGTTCCAAGGATTTCGTGATGAATATGGGCTATTTTCCAGGAAACTGGGTTGAATAAAACAGGATTTTCGTTTATAATAGATGCGTGAAAATAGGTCAAGGAGGCCCTTTTGTGTTTCATGGTTTTGGAAAAGAAATGATTCATTTCTTTCTGGATCTGCGCTTTCATAACAACAAGGCGTTCATGGATGCCAACCGGGAACGCTATTATCAGGATGTGCGGTCCCCTTTCTATGCTTTCATTGAGGCCATGGCCCCCCATATGCTGGAAATTGATCCGGATATGGAGGTGAGGCCCGCCAAATGCCTTTCCCGCATCAACCGGGATACCCGCTTTTCCCATGATAAATCCCCCTATCGGGATCATCTGTGGGTGGCATTCCGGCAGGCGGCCATGGGCAAGGACGGCATCCCCTTCTACTGGTTCGAAATTTCCCCGGAGCATATCGTCTGGGGCTTGGGGGTATGGGGGGAAAACCGGGAAATGATGGATGCCATGCGCCGCCGTATGGCCGCCCATCCTGATGATTATCTCAGGATACTGCCCATCCTTCGGGAGAGGGGCTTTGCCCTCAGCGGCCGGGAATGGAAGAAAATGCGCCCGCCGGAAGGGCTGCCGGAGGCCCTGGGCCCCTGGTACGTGAAAAGGGAAGTGTATGCGGAAAAAATGGATATTCCGCTGCATACCATGCATCAGTCCGATCTTGTGGAGCGTGTGGCCAGGGATTTCATGGCCCTTGCCCCACTGTATCATATCTTCCGCGGCTGTGCGGAAGAGGCAATGAACCAACTGGATGATCAGGGAGGATCAATATGATGAATTTCCGTACGCTGAAAAGCGGCACCGACGTCCGCGGCAGGGCCATGGGTGAAAACGTGCAACTGACCCAGGATGCGGCGTCCCGCATTGCCGGTGCCTTCACCCACTGGCTGCATGAAAAAGGGATCCAGCAGCCCCGCATCGCTCTGGGCAGGGATTCCCGCCTCACTGGCAAAATGCTGATGGAAGCGGCGGCCGATGGCTGCAGGCTGGCCGGCGGCCAGGCCGAATGCTATGATATGTGCACCACCCCCGCCATGTATATGAGCCTGATCACCGAGGGCTATGCCTGCGACGGGGCCATCATGATCACTGCCAGCCATCATCCCTCTGACCGCAACGGTATGAAGTTTTTCGTGAAGGAGGGGGGCATCAGCAGCAAGGATCTTGATGCCATCCTCACCATCGCCGAAAGCGATCTGCCCCTCAATCAGGGCGGCATTCCCATTCAGAAGCGGGAATTTTTGCCCGTTTACTGCGAGCAGCTGAAGGAACGGGTGCGCAAAGGCCTGGATACCGATGTGCAAAAGCCTTTGCTGGGCCTGCATGTGGTGGTGGATGCCGGCAACGGCGCCGGCGGCTTTTATGCCAATCTGATGGAAGAACTGGGCGCCTGGGTAGAGGGCAGCCAGTTCCTGGAGCCGGATGGCAGCTTCCCCAACCACATCCCCAATCCGGAGGATGAGGAGGCCATGGCCTCCATCAGCGCCGCCGTCAAGGCCGCCGGGGCCGATCTGGGCGTGATTTTTGACGCCGACTGCGACCGGGCCGCCATCGTGGATCATAAGGGCCGGGAAATCAACCGCAACCGTCTGATCGCCCTGATTTCCGCCATCCTGCTGGATCAGAAGCCGGGCCGCACCATCGTTACCGATTCGGTCACTTCCTCCGGCCTGGCCCGGTTCATTCAGGAATGGGGCGGGGAGCATTACCGCTACAAGCGGGGCTACCGCAATGTAATTGACGAGGCCATCCGCCTCAATGAAGCGGGCATCGATTGCCCCCTGGCCATCGAAACCAGCGGCCATGCCGCCCTGCGGGAAAATCATTTCCTGGATGACGGGATGTATCTGGTGACGGTGCTGATCTGCGAAGCCATGAAGCTCAAGCAGGAAGGGAAGGAGCTTTCCTCCCTGATCGCCGATCTGAAGGAACCCATGGAAAGCGCCGAAATCCGCCTGACCATCGAGGCGGAGGATTTCCGTGCCGCCGGCCGTGCCGCCATCGAAAAGGTGATGGATCACGCCGCCTTCACCCCCGGCTGGCATATCGCCCCCGATAACCGGGAGGGCGTGCGCATCAGCTTTGATCTGGATGGGGAAATGGATAACGGCTGGTTCCTGCTGCGCCTTTCCGTGCATGATCCGGTGCTGCCCCTCAATCTGGAAAGCGATGTGAAGGGCGGCGTCAGGCAGATGGCCGCGGCCCTCTATCAGGTGCTTGCCCCGGTGGAAGGCATTGATTTCAGTAAATTAACCCAATTTATCAATCAAGGGGAGGAATAAATACCATGGATATCCAGATGAAGACCATCAATAACATCCGCACCCTGGCTGCCGATACCGTTCAGAAGGCCAACAGCGGCCATCCCGGCGCCCCCATGGGCATGGCCCCCATGGCTTATGCCGTGTGGATGGAAGCCATGAAGCACAATCCCAAGAATCCCGCCTGGAAGGATCGTGACCGTTTTGTTCTTTCCTCCGGTCATGCCAGTGCGCTGATGTATACCATGCTGCATCTTACCGGCTACGGCCTGGAAATGGATGATCTGAAGGCTTTCCGTCAGTGGGGCAGCAAGACCCCCGGTCATCCCGAATATCGCCATACCGTGGGCATTGAAACCACCACCGGCCCCCTGGGCCAGGGCGTGGCCAACGCCGTGGGCTTTGCCATTGCCGAAACCATGATGGCCGCCCATTTCAACCGCCCCGGCTTCCCCGTGGTGGATCATCGGGTATATGCTTTCTGCGGCGACGGCTGCATGATGGAAGGCATCGCCAGCGAAGCCGCCTCCCTGGCCGGCACCCTGAAGCTGGGCAAGTTGACCCTGCTCTATGATGATAACGAAATTTCCATCGAAGGCGATACCGATATCGCTTTCACCGAAAATGTGGGCGATCGCTTCCAGGCCTATGGCTGGCAGGTGATCCGGCTTTCCGACGGCAATGATGTTGCTGCCATCTGCGCCGCCATCGAAGAAGCCAAGAAGGATGAACGGCCCACCCTGATCGTGTGCCCCACCAAGATCGGCTTCGGCTGCCCCGCCAAGGAAGGCAAGGCCTCTGCCCACGGTGAACCCCTGGGCGTGGATAACCTGGCCGCCACCAAGGAAAATCTGGGCATGCCCCAGGATGCCTTCTGCGTGCTGCCCGAAGTGTACGAGCATTGCAAGGCCCAGATGGCAAAGAACGAAAAGGCCGAAGAAGAATGGAATGCCCTCTTTGCCGCCTATGCCAAGGAATATCCCGAACTGGCTGAAGAATGGGAAAATTGGCACAGCGAAGAGCTGCCTGACGACGTGATGATGAATGACGATCTGTGGCAGTGGGAAAAGAAGGACGCCACCCGCAATACCTCCGGCGTGATGATCAACAAGCTGGCCAAGCTGCTGCCCAACCTGGTAGGCGGCAGCGCCGACCTGGCCCCCTCCAACAAGACCAACATCAAGGACGGCGGCGATTACAGCGCCGAAAACCGTGCCGGCCGCAACCTGCACTTTGGCGTGCGTGAGCATGCCATGGCAGCCATCTGCAATGCCATCGCCCTCCATGGTGGCCTGCGCGTCTTCTGCGGCACCTTCTTCGTATTCAGCGATTATATGAAGCATGCCATGCGCATGAGTGCCATCATGAAGCTGCCCGTTACCTACGTGCTCACCCATGACTCCATCGGCGTTGGCGAAGACGGCGCCACCCATGAGCCCATTGAGCATCTGACCGCCCTGCGCGCCACCCCCGATATGCTGGTGATCCGCCCTGCCGATGGCAAGGAAACCACCGCCGCCTGGCTCACCGCCCTCACCTCCGGCCTGCCCACCTGCCTGGTGCTCACCCGCCAGAATCTGCCCCAGTATGAAAACAGCTCCTGCCAGGCCATGAAGGGCGGCTACATCCTTTCCGACAGCGAAAAGGAAACCCCCGATGTGCTGCTGATGGCATCCGGCTCCGAAGTGGAGCAGGTGATGGGCGCCCAGGAAGAACTGAAGAAGGACGGCATCGACGCCCGGGTCATCTCTATGCCCTGCATGGAACTGTTCCTCAAGCAGGATAAGGAATATCAGGAAAGCGTCATCCCCGCCGCCATCCGCAACCGTGTATCCATGGAAGCGGGCGTCACCATGCCCTGGTATCGCTTCGTCGGCCTGGATGGCAAGGCCCTGGGCATTGACCATTACGGCGCTTCTGCCCCCGCAGCCACCCTGTTCAAGGAATTCGGCTTCACCGTGGAAAATGTGGTGAAGGCCGCCAAGGAAGTTGTGGGCAAGTAATCCGATAGAAAAACAGGCATTCCATCTTTCGGGGTGGAATGCCTTTTCGTATGTACAGGAGGAAAAGCATGCTGAAGGAGGCTGCCTGCGGGCTGGATTGCAACAAGTGCAATCTATGTAAAGCGGAGCAAAGAGCGGCGGCGGAGGCCTTGGTGCCCCTGCTGCGGGCCCGGGGAATCATCGGGCCGGAGGATGAAGCGGAAGCTGTGCAGGAAAAGGCGCCTCTTTGCCGGGGCTGCTGGCAAAAGGGCGGCGCCCACTGGTGCGGGGAATGCCGTCTTCGGGATTGCTGTGAGGAAAAGGGCATTGAAAGCTGCGGCCTGTGTGCCGATTTTCCCTGCGCCCATTATCTTGCCTGGATTGGCGGCCAGCCTCATCACCAGCGTGCGCTGGAGTATCTTTTATCCGGAAGAAATAAATGATCCCCGGCAGTGTCGCAATGAATAGAAAAAGCAAGCCCCCTTACTGCAATGGACTGTTCCCTGAATAACGGACAATAGAAAAAAGACGCCTCCTGTTGTAGAATGGAAACTACGCCAGGAGGTGTTTTACATGTCAAGAGAGTACACAAAGATAGAAGAATTGGTAGTCCTAATCGAACAAAGGCATG
>JAFQOD010000023.1 GCA_017395685.1 Clostridia bacterium | reverse complement strand
GATAGATACATCCATTTTTACAATCATGAGCGCATCCAGCTAAAAACTGGCGTGCCTCCTCTCTCGCTTCGGCACGCCAGGTAAGCACTTCTCCTACTCAGGGGCTTTTTTGTGCAGTCCGTATATTCTGGGGCAGTTCATAATGCAGGGCGGCTTTTTTCTTTGGAATCAGGGGGATTTTTTCAGCACATCTTCGTCCAGCATATCCAGTGATCCTGCCAGTTCAACTGCTTCGCATTGGAAACAGGCGATATTGACGGCGGTGCAGAAGAAAGTCAGAATGGCATTGAGGGCAGCAGCGATGCCGAGTGCTTCAGATGGAATGCCCAGCTGGGTAAAAAAGATATTGAAGCACAGGATCATCCCGCCGGCGATGGGCGGGGTAGAGGCGCCCAGCAGATACACCATCAGCCAGGCCGTGATCAGCCAGGTAACGGTGATCGGTATCTCATGGATGGAAGCAGCGTGGAGGGCAATGCCCCAGAAGGCGGTCATGGCGCCGGGCTTGAATACGATCTGGCCCAAGGGTGCAGCAAAATCCACCAGCTTTTTATCGATACCCAGCTTTTCCTCGCAATCCTTCATATTGGTGGGCAGCGCCACAGTGGAAGATGCGGTTGTCAGGGCGATCAGAAAGGTGGGAAACAGCTTTTTGATCAGCAGCACCAGGGGGATGCGCTTGTGCAGGGATACACGGATGAGATACAGGATCAGCAGCACACAGAAAGCCAGCATGCAGATCAGAATCACTTTATAATAGCTGATCAGGGTGTGGAAACTATTGCTCAGCATCAGATCAAAGATCACGCCAAAGACAAATAGGGGCATCAGCCGGGTAATCCACTGCATCAGCTTGTTGATCACAAGGCGCAATTGCTGCAGCCCCTTGATCAGAGAGGATACCTTGTCACCCAGTACCAGCAGCGCCGCCCCCAGCACCACTGCCAGGAAGATGATTTGCAGAAAATTTCCTTGGGTAAAGGGGGTAATAAGATTATCCGGGGCGATATCCAGCAGCAGATTCAGCAGTGCCGCGCCATCTGCCTGGCTGCCGTTTTCCCGGGAAATGCCGTAAAAGGGCAGCATCACCATCAGGATGATCAGGGCCAGCAGAAGGGGCATCAGCACGATTCTTGATATGGTGCGCCTGCCGATCTTGCCCAGCGCCTTGATATCGCCCATGCTGCAGATACTGCAGAGAATGGATAAAAAGATTACCGGTGCGGCAATGGCGGAAAGCAGGCCCATAAAAGTGCCGTTAAACGGGGAAATCAGGCCGGAGGAAAGAGAAGAACGGGTTTCCGCGGGGAGGAGGTGGGATAACATCCCCAGCGCTACAGCGGCCGCCAGGGCCAATAAAAGCCATGCAGTGGAGGAAAGATGCTTTCTATCGGAGACGGGATGCTTCATCTGATTTCTCCTTCAAGCCTCAGGGGGTTTTTACAGAAGATGTATCTTGCATTTCCGTTATTATATAATGGCTGAATGTTTATGTCAAGAAAAGGGGAAAACAGTCGAATCGGCAAAAAACCCCGGCAGCATAGACTGCCGGGGCTTTATCAATTGCAAAGGGATCAGCGCTTTCCGGGCTCGGTATCGGTCCAGGAAACGCTGCTGTTATCCTTGATATAATCCACGATTTCATCCAGATTGCCGAAGGCCAGGCCCACATAGCTGTCGGCAGCGCCGTAATAGATGGCGATGCGGCCGGTTTCGGGATCGTGGATGGTGGCGCAGGGGAAGGTGACATTGGGCACGAAGCCCCGCTCTTCATACCATTTTTCGGGGGTGAGCAGGAAATTCTTGCAGCGATATTTTACCACAGAGGGATTATCGATATCCAGGATGGCGCCGCCGATGGAATAGACGTAGCCGTTGCAGGTGCCGCTGACGCCGTGATAGAACAGCAGCCAGCCTTCACTGGTTTCGATGGGGGCAGCGCCGCCGCCGATTTTCAGGCTTTCCCACCAATTGCTGCCCCGGCTCATAACATGGCGATGCATGCCCCAGAAGGTCATATCCGGGCTCTGGCTGATGAAAATATCGCCAAAGGGGGTGTGTCCGCTGTCGGAGGGGCGGGACATCATGATATATTTGCCATTTACCCGGCGGGGGAAGAGCACGGCATTGCGGTTAAAGGGAATGAAGGGGGATTCCACACGGACGAATTTTTTGAAATCCTGGGTCTTGGCCATGCCGATGGCAGCGCCGTAGAAATCCTGGCACCAGATAATGTAATAGGTATCTTCTACCTTCACCAGACGGGGATCATAGGCATAAGCGGAAATAAAGGAATTGCCTTCTTCATCCACAAAGGGAATCTTATCCTTTTCGAAATCCCAATGGATGCCATCCTGGCTGCGGCCAAGATAGATATGGGGGATGCCATCCGTCTGTTCGCCCCGGAAAACACCGATAAAAGCGCCTTCGTAGGGAATTACGGCGCTGTTGAAAATGCGGGCAACGCCGGGGATGGGATTGCGGTCAATAATGGGATTCTCGCTGTAGCGCCAGAGAGGGCCGGCCAGCACTTCGTTTTCCGGCTTATCCTGCCAGGGCATGTTGGGCACGTTGGGGGCGATCATCTGATACTTGGGCATAATGAAGATCTCCTTTCATAAATCAAATTCTGATTATTTCATCCCATTGAGAACGATGGCGTCCTTGATTTCAGGATAGGCAAAGGTGCAGTTTCTGCGGTTGAGCAGGCCGAATTTTTCGCCGTTTCCGGTGAAATTGCCGTTATCCCACCAGCAGCAGGGGATGCCCCGGCCGGCGGCACAGGCCACATAGAAAGAAGTGAAATCAACCCGGGCCTGCAGGTTATCCTTCTTGTTCAGGGCGCCGAATTCACCGATCACCACGGGAATGCCGTTGACAATATAGCGATTGTACAGCCGATTCATGAAAGTGACGATTTCAGCGGTCTGGGTGATGGGAAATTTATCGCCGCCGTCCGGATTCAGGGCAAAATCATAGGGGGTGTAGGCATGAACGGATACGATGATCCTGTTTTCAGCGGCATCCTTAGGAAGCTGGAGGGCATCCAGATTGCTGTTGCCGGTGGCGGCGGCATAGGTGGGTACCATCAGATAGCGATCGGCATTATTGCCGCCGGAAGCACGGACGGTATCCACAAAAAGCTGATTGAGCTGATTGATGCAGTCAGCAGAATCCTGGCAGGGCTTGCAATTGGTGTGGAACGCCCATTCGTGATCGGTATCCTTGAGCCGGGGCTCATTCATGGATTCGAAGATCAGGTGATGATCATAATCCTTGAAGCGTTCTGCAAGCTGGCTCCAGATGGTTTGAATATAGCGGGAAGAGGTTTCCATGTGTTCAGAGGAAGGATAGTAGAATTTCTTACTGACATCATGGTGGGTATTGAGGATGACATACATTCCTTCATCATAGGCATAATCCACCACTTCCTGTACCCGATCCAGCCAGGGAGTATTGATGATGAAATCATCATTTACATGATCATGCCAGGATACGGGCAGGCGCAGGGTGGAAAAACCCGCTTCCTTCAGGGTGACAATCATTTCCTTGGTGGTCTTGGGATTGCCCCAGCCCGTTTCGATGTCCAAATCGTTTTTTATCCAAGGGGTATCATTGGTATCGAAGGTATTGCCCAAATTGAAACCCACGCCCATATCATGGGTGAAGCGCAGGGCTTCATGATCGGGCACCTCTTTGGGCATAGCATATTTGGCGAAATTCATGGTGATGCCGCTTTCGGCAAGGGCGGGAAGGGCAATCAGGCACAAAAGAAGCAGGCAGGCGATGAAGCGTTTCATGGTCATTCTCCCTTCATGTTTTTCAGGTATTCCAGATTTTTTTCAATCAGCTGACAACGCTGTTTGACGCAATCGGGGCTGCGCAGGGGATCGGCAGGGGTGTTGAACACATAGTCGGTGAGCTTTTCCAGGGTGGTGGTGGCCACATGCAGCCTGGTATCGCTGGAGGCGTAGTAGATGTAAACCCTGCCGTCCGGGGCGGCAATGGCGCCGTTGGTAAAAGCTACGTTGCTTACATCTCCCACCCGCTCTTCGTATAAGGGGGCAATCATGAAGCCGCCGGGCTCCGCAATCACTTTGGAAGGATCCGCAAGATCGGTGGCAAAGGCATAAATCACATAACGCAGGCCAGCCGCTGTATTGCGCACGCCGTGGGCAATATGAATCCAGCCCCGATCCGTTTTGATGGGCACAGCCCCTGCACCGTTCTTGGCTTCCGTAATGGTGTGATACCGACGGACGGAGGTCATCCGTTCTTCATCGATAACAGCATTGGTGATATCCTCGCACAGGCCAAAGCCGATGCCGCCGCCGCTGCCCGTTTCGATAAAATCATCCATAGGACGGGTATAAAAGGCATATTTGCCATCCACAAATTCGGGATGCAGCACCACATTCCGCTGCTGGGGGGAACGGAGGGTTTTCAGATTGGGGAGGCGTTCCCAGTTTTTCAGATCCCTGGTACGAACGATCCCGGCAGAAGCCACGGCGGCGGACAGATCCTGGTTATCCGGATCTTTGCTTTCCGAGCAGAAAACCCCATAAATCCATCCGTCTTCATGCTGGGTCAAGCGCATATCGTATACGTTGGTTTCCTCCGGGCAGGTATCGGGAAGCTGCACCGGGTAATCCCAGAACCTAAAGCCCTCCGTGCCGCAATCGGATTGGGCCACGGCGAAAAAACTTTTCCTGTCCATGCCCTCCACCCGGGCGACCAGGGTGAATTTACCGTCAAGCAGCATGGCACCGCTGTTGAATACGGCGTTGATGCCCAGCCGCTGCATCATGTGCGGATTGGCAGCGGGATCTGCATCATACATCCAGAAGGGAGGGATATGCTCATGGGTCAGAACGGGATGGATCCAGCGATCATAAATCCCATTATAAAAGCGATCATCCATCTGGTTTTCCCGGGAAATGAGGGCCTCATATTGCTCATTCAATTGCCGATAGCTGCGCATGCTGCATCCTTTCCATGACCTCAAAAGCCATTCTGCCGTTATGATAGGGGCATTTCCAGGGCTCTACAATGGGCTTGTCCGGATTGGGCACGCCCTTTTCATCCACGCACCAGAACCATTCGGAGGATTCTCTGGGGTCGATGATGGTCTGCTTGATATACTGCCACTGGGTTTTTACATTTTCCAGGAAAGTGGCATCCCCGGTTTTTTCAAAGGCATTCAAAAATCCCACCAGCGCCTCTGCCTGCACCCACCAGATGCGGGTGGTATCGATGACGCCGGCCTCCATTTCATTGGCAAAGCCATGATCGGTGAAAGCCAGTTCCCTGGTTTTACAGGCCATATTCATCAGCAGCGGCCGGATCCGGGCGGTAAGATCGGCATCATCCAATACTTCCAAGGTACGGTCGGCCAGCCAGGAGGTTTCGATATCGTGACCGAAGGAATGCAGATCAATGAGGGTATTATATTCCCTGTCAAAGAACACTTCCTGGCGTTTGAGCAGAGGATTGTAAATCTTCTTTTCCAATACATCCAGGATGAAATAAAGCCTTTCCTTCACCCGGGCATCGCCGCTGATCCGATAAAGTTCCGTATATGCCTCCAGCACATGCAGCAGGGTATTCATGGTTTTTTCGGCCATTACCCCGTTTTCGCTCAGCTTTTCATTGGATTCGGGCTGCCAATCAGCAGTGGATGCTTCCAGATAACCCAGAGAATCGGTGCATTTTTCTTCAATCAGTTCAAAAAGCTGCAGCGCCTTTTCCAGTGCCCCCATACAACCGGAGGCCTTAGCATAGGTGGAAAGGGCATAGATGGCGAAGGCCTGATTATAGGTATGCTTGGTTGAATCCATCACCCGTCCATCCGCATGCATGGACCAGTAAACCCCGCCGTTTTTGATATCCGTCATCCGGCACAGCATATCATAGGCATGCCGGGCATAGGGCAGCAGGGAGGGATCCTTCAGGGAAATGGCGGCCTGGGAAAAGAACCAAAGAATCCGGCTGTTCAGGATGCAGCCCCGCTCTGCCAAAGGATCTTTTTCCAGATCCTGGCCCACATAACTGATGTAACCGCCCAGCCGATCATCCCGAAGATTCTGCCAGAAGGGCAGAATATCATTTGTCAGATGACAGCGGATTTCTGAAAGCAGCTGTTTCATAGGGAATACTCCTTCATTTCAATACGGTTTTCAAGTGATCCACGATGGCCCGCGCCGCCCTTTTGTGGTTTTCGGGACCGGGATGCATCCGGGATCCGGTTTCTTCTTTTGTACAGGAAGGAAGCGCGCAAAAACCGATCCGGCTGTCGCCGTCTGCCTTTGCCCTTTCCACCCCTTCCGTGAAGCAATGGATCCATTCCTGGCCGCACATACCGTATGCCCAGAGCAGATAGGCGTGGGGATTGTGGCGGCGGATCTGCCTTAAAAAGGAGGCGACGGCCTGCTTTAATTGCTCTGCCCGATCGGCCCTTTGCTCTTCCGGCAGGCTTTTCAGGGCAGATATATCATTGGTGCCAAGATTGATGATGACGGCGTCCATTTTTTGCCGGAAATGGTAGGGGATCTGCCCATCCTTGTGAACGCCGCAAAGCTGATCATAGATACGGGGAAGATTATTGGCAGGATTGTTGGCCCAATCGCTGAATACCCCCCAGCCACTCTGGCTGATCAGGCTGGCCTGGGCGTTCATTTCCTTGCAGAGAAAATGGGCATAGCCCTGGGAGGGGCACATCCAGATGGTTTTCCATTCATTGGCGCTGACGGGGCCGATGCAGCCCTCACCGGTGGTGAGGCTGTCGCCCACGAATTCGAAATGATAGGCAGGCTGGGGAGGGGGCAGAAGCTCGCCATCGGTTTGAATGGCGCAAAAGGCGAGCTGCATATCGTTTCCGTCAATGGGCTGGGTATCATTTACAATGGAAATCCGATGGGGAACGGCTGCATCCATTCCCTGCAGTACCGGATACCAATGCCGCCCGCTTTGCACCGGAAAACGAGCCACCAGGCTGTCATCGGCAAAAACGGCGATCCATGGGGCGTAATCGGTGCAGATGGCTTCAATTTGAATGGAAAGCTGCGTGCATTGAATTGCCAGATTCACGCCGCTGAGCGGCCAATAAGGAATCAGGCGGTCTTCCTCTGACCGGTAACGGCCGGATGGAAGGATGGGAGAGGCAGCGTTAATCGCCACGCAAGAGGGTGCTTGATTCATGAAAGGTATCCTTTCTCATAGGGCAGGTTGAAATGCACTTTCCTATATTTTACACCTTGCCGGTTAATCCGTCAAAAGAAACTTTTCTGAAGAGAAAATTTCTGACGGAAGATGGGAGGAGGATTTTGCACATGTGACCGTATATCGATCGCGAGAAAACATCAGAATGAAAAGAAATGGAATATAATGAAAAATAAATTATCATAAAATATGAAAAATACAATCAATAAATATTGAAAATAATAAAAAAACGAATCAAATTCATTCAAATGTAGAAAATAGATGAAAAATATGAAAAATAATATTGACAATGAAAGACTTGTATTGTATATTGTGGGTGAAAATTATCGTTGAAGAAAGCAGGTGAAATACTTGTGTACGTCAACTAAATATCTTTTTAACAGACGAAATTGGTATAAAATGGTCTTTATTATGGCGTTCGTGCCATTGTTCTTGCTTCCTTCCGTAGCTGCAGGAAATGAATTGAACGTGGATATAAATGGAAAAATAGTTTCCAAAATATTGGCAAAAGATGATCAAACCGGATTCCCGGTATATACGGGGGAACCGCTGCAGTATACTCTGAACAGCCATCTTGATGCTGGTGATACGGCGGTGCTGAAATTTGATGTGCCGCAGGATGGGCTATACGAGATCTGGCTTTCATATCTGAACGATGCGAAATCCTATCTGCCGGTTTCTGTAACGGTTTTGCTGGATGGCCAGATGCCTTCTTCGGAATTGCGGAATATCAAGCTGCGGTCCCTTTGGAAGGATGAGGAAAAAATCGTAAAGGATCGTTACGGCAATGAGATTCCCGGTATTCCCTATGCCGCTGAAGAATGGCAGGAAACGGGATTGACCGATCCGGTGGGCCGCATCGGCGTTCCGTATCTGTTTGCCCTGAATGCCGGATGCCACGAGATCACCTTCTGCGTGAATGACGGCAGCACCACATTGGGGCAATGCACCTTCCGTGGCACTGAGGAAGTAAATGCGTATGAACATCATGATGCACAGGGCGATCAACTGATTTTATTGGAAGGGGAGGATTTTGAATCCAGAAACGATGTGGGGATTCATGCGGCCGGGGATTTCAATGCGCAATTGACGCCCTATGATTCCTCCTATCGGATGCTGAATCATCTTTCTTCCTCCGGTTTTGATACCGCAGGATACCAGGTGACCTATCGCTTCACTGCCGATCAGACGGGATGGTATTGGCTGGGCGCAAATTACAGGCAAAACAGCCGGGTGGATTTTCCCGTTTTTGTGGATGTTCTGATCGACGGGAAATTACCTTCGGATTGCGCCGCCGGCATTCCTTTTGCTTATACGGATGATTTTGTGCGTTCTACCGTGCAGGCCGGTGAGGAAAACCAGGCATTCTATCTGACAGCCGGAGAACACACGCTCACGCTTCGGATCAGTGATGTGCCGCTGGCAGGGGTGTACCGTGAATTGGATGCCATGCTGGATGAAATCAATGATCTTTCCCTGGAGGTTATCCGTTTGTCCGGCGGCATTACCACGGATATGTACCGGGATTATGATCTGCTTTCCTATATTCCCGATCTGGTGGAAATGCTGGAGGGCTGGGCTGATCGGTGCGACGACATGTATGAGGAAATGCGCCCTTATTTCAGCAATGAAAACTGCGGATTATTCCAGGAATTGCTGCTGAGCGCCGCACAGCTTCGCCGCCTGGCAGAGGAGCCGGAGGATCTTCCCCGCAGGCTGTCCGAGCTGAGCACGGGAAGCAACAGCGTAATGAACTATCTTTCTCAGCAGATGCAGAAGGTGATGGCAAGCGGCATTTCCATTGATCAAATTTATTTTTATCAGAGGGATGCGGTGCTGCCCGCTTCCACCGGTTTTCTTGCCTCCGCCTGGGCGGGGATTGAGCGTTTCTTCGTTTCCTTCACCCGGCAGGATTATGCGGCCGGCATGGAAAGCGGCGGCGAGAAGCGATTGCAGGTGTGGATGGCCCGCAGCCGTCAGTATGTGGAACTACTGCAGAATATGATCGATACGGAATTTACGCCCAGGACGGGAATTGCGGTGGATCTTTCCATCATGCCCGGCGAAAGCAAGGTGGTATTGGCCAATGCTGCCGATAAGGCGCCGGACGTGGTGCTTTCCCTGGCCCCCGGTACGCCTGCCAATCTGGATATCCGCGGCGCGCTGAAGGATATGACCCAGTATGAGGATTTCTGCGAAGTGGCGGATGATTTCCCCAGCAGCCTGTTTGTGCCCTATATCTACGACGGCGGCGTTTATGCACTGCCTGAAACCATCTATTTCTGCGTGCTCTATTACCGGGAGGATATCCTGGAGGAACTGAATATTCCCATTCCCAATACGATGGAGGAGGTAAGGCAGATCCTGCCTGAGTTGCAGCGCAGAGGAATGAATTTCTATCATCCTTCCGCCGGTATGGGGGGCCTGAAATACTTTTCCGCTACCCTGCCGCTGATTATGCAGAATGGTGGCGCGGTTTACGGGGAAACGGTGGGCGCTACGACCCTCAGCAGCGAAGAGGCGCTGAAGGGATTCAGGGAACTGACGAATTTGTTCACCAAATACAATATGCCGGTTGACGTATCATCCGGGTTTTTCCAGCAATTCCGGCAGGGCATTCTACCCATCGGCATTTCGGATATCTGGATGTACAACCAGCTTGTCAATGCGGCGCCGGAGCTGGATGGGCTGTGGAATATTGCCGTAATTCCCGGAACGGTGGATGAAAACGGCGATGTGCTGCGCTGGTCCGCCGGTAATCTGACCGCCATGTCCATCCTGGAAAGCACGGATATGCCGGATGAATCCTGGGAGTTTATCAAATGGTTTGCATCCGAAGAGGTGCAGGCGGAATACGCCAATCGTCTGGCTTACACCTACGGCAGCGATTTCCTGTGGGCCACCGCCAATGAAGAGGCATTCAAGCAAATGCCCATCAAGGCAGAACACAGGGATGTAATCCTGGAGCAGATGCAGTGGATGACGGATGTGCCCGGCGTTGTGGGATCCTATATGGCGGAGCGGGAATTATCCAATGCCTTCCTGCAGGTGGTCACCAAGGGCGTCGACGCCCGCCGTGCCCTGGACAGCGCCATCAAGCGCATCGATCGCGAAACCTTCCGTAAGCTGGAGGAATTCGGCTATTACAAGGATGGTGAAATGATCCGGGAGCTGGTAACGCCTACGGTGGATTATGTGGAAAAAATGATAGAGGAGTACAACAACCGGAAGAAAGGGGATAGCTGAATTGCAGACAAAGCGATATGTACCGTATCTGTTTCTGGCGGCATACCTGATTCTGTTTGTTACTTTCATTGTTATCCCTGTAGGCATGGCGATCGGCCTTTCCTTTACGGATTACAATGCGGTGGAGGCGCCGGAATTTGTCGGCTTTACGAATTATATCAATCTGTTTACACAGGATCTGATTTTTCTCCAGTATGTATTGCCCAATACCGTGTTGTTTGCCGTTGTGGTGGGCCCCATCGGTTACGTCCTTGCCTTTTTCATGGCGTGGAGCTTTTCTCAGCTGACCAAGGGCCCCCGGACGGTGCTGGCGCTGATCTGTTATTCTCCTTCCATGACCACCGGCGTTGCCATGACGGTGCTCTGGCGGGTTATTTTCCTGGGGAATCAGAATGGATTGCTTAACAGCGCCCTGATTCAATTGGGGTTTATCAACGAGCCCATTGCCTGGCTTTATGACAGCCGGTATATCATGCCCATCGCCATTCTGGTGGCACTGTGGAGCAGCATGGGCGTGGGCTTCCTGGCCATGCTGGCCGGCCTTCTGAATGTGGATCATGAATTGTATGAGGCGGCGTCCATTGATGGCGTTCGCAATCGTTTCCAGGAAATTTTCTATATTACCATCCCATCAATGAAGCCCCAGATGCTCTTTGGAGCCGTTATGGCGTCCGTTAACGCCTTCCAGGCAGGGGATATCGCCGTCATGCTGACGGGATCCAATCCCACGCCGGAATATGCGGCGCAGATGATGGTAAACCACATTGCGGATTACGGCCTTACCCGTTATGAAATGGGCTATGCCGCCGCAATATCTGTGGTGCTGCTGGTATTTATCTATTTCTTCTCCAAGGTCGCCAGAAAGCTCTTTGGTGAAAAGGATTGAAAATCATTCCGAAAGCAGAGAATCGGGATAGAAAGGCGGAAGAATAAATGGCAGTTGGCGGAACGAAGGTGAACCCAAAGAAATTTCGTGCAAATCAGATACCCATTTATCTGTATTCCATTCCTATTGCTGTATTTATGGGCCTTCCGATCGTCTTTATCATTTGCCATGCCTTCAAGCCGGTAAATGAATTATTTGCTTTCCCGCCAAAGATCTTCGTCAGCAATCCCACCTTTGAGAATTTCAAGCGGTTGTTCAATTATGCATCCAGCGGATCCATCCCCTTTTCCCGCTATATATTCAATTCGTTGATTTCCACCGGCTCTATCGTGATTTTATCCATCCTGATCAGCACAATGGCGGGGTTTGCCCTGAGTAAATTCCGCTTCAGGAGAAAAGAAAACATCATGACCATCAATAATCTGGCCCTGATGTTTGTTGCAACGGCTGTAACCATTCCGCGCTATCTGGTCATTTCCGTACTGGGAATTGAAAATACCTATCTTGCACATATCCTTCCCGTGATTGCCATGCCTGTGGGGTTGTTCCTGGTAAAGCAGTTTATCGATCAGGTGCCCAATGAATTGCTGGAGGCGGCGCAGATGGAAGGGGCGGGACCCTGGCAGATTTATCGGAAGATCATTCTGCCCATGATCCGGCCTGCGGTTATGACCTGCGCCATTCTGGCATTCCAATCTGCCTGGGGCAATACGGAAACTTCCAGCCTTTTCACAACCACCGATAGCATCCGCACCCTGGCATTCTACATGAGCACCCTTTCAACCGATACCATTCAGGGCACCGGCATGACGGCCGCAGCCGGCCTGATCATGTTTATTCCCAATTTGCTGCTGTTTATCGTCATGCAATCCAATGTGATGAATACCATGGCCCGCAGCGGGCTCAAATAAGGGGGATGGCCATGAAAAAGCTGCTGATTGCCTGGTTTGTGCTGCTGCTCCTGTGCAGCAATGCACAGGCGGCCAATATCCCTTATCGTACATATGCGATGGGGGAGGATGGAACGCTGGTGGAAACCCAGACGGCTTACGAGCCCGTTCGGGTGATCACAAGATTCGGTGGGGAAAAGTTGAAAACCCCCCAGGATATTTTCTGGGCCGCCAACGGCCATCTCTATATTGCCGATACCGGCAATAAACGGATTCTGGAAGTGACCGCATCCGGTGATCTTATCAAGGAATACGGAAGCAAGAAAACCCTGAAAGAGCCGACCGGCATATTCGTGGATGATGAACTGAATATTTATGTGGCGGATAAGGGAAACCGCAAGGTGATTGTATTTAATCCGGACGGGGATGTGATCAAAACCTATGGCCGCCCCGATCATCCCATGTATGGCGAAAAGGCCACTTTTACCCCTGTTAAGCTGGTATTGGACAGCCGGGGAAATATGTATATCCTGTCCCAGGGCAATACCAACGGCGTCATTCAATTGTCCACCGCATCGGATGGTGAATTCATTGGTTATTTCGGGGCCAATACCTCCGCCGTATCCTTTGCAACCAAGCTGAAAAAGCTGATTTACAGCGATGATCAGCTCAATAATATCAATGTAATCCCCGTATCGCTCAATAACATCGCCATTGATACGGACGGCATGATCTATACCGTATCCGCCAAGGAAGGAACGGAATTCATGCGCCGCCTGAATGTGGCGGGCAGCAATACCATAAAGCCCGATTGGTTCACCTCCTCCACAAAAGCAGTGGCGGTTCATTCCCCATCCGGATCCATTTATACCGCCAATATCAACGGCGAATTCATGGAATTCAATTCGGAGGGCAGCCTGCTGTTCAAATTCAATGCCTATGACAGCGGCGATCAGCGCACCGGCACATTCCGCTCCGTTACCGGAATGGCGGTGGATAACGATTATACGCTGTATGTGGTGGATGAAATCCAGGCAAGCTTAACCGTTTTCAAGCCGACGGGTTTTGCCGATTCTGTCCATCAGGCCTTTGAATATTTCCAGGCCGGGCAGTATGCCCAATCAAAGGAGCCCTGGCAGCAGGTGCTGCAGATGAACAGCCTGTTTACTTATGCCAACACGGGCATGGGTGATGTGCTGTACCGGGAAAATAAATATGAAGAGGCGATGGAATATTTCTATAACGGCGGCAACCGGGAAGGATATTCCGAAGCTTTCTGGGAAGTGCGGGCCGATTGGCTGCACCGGAATCTTTTCTATTTCATCATTGCCGTTGCGGTGCTGTATCTTCTCATCAAAGTGCTTGGCAAGGTGAATCAAAAGCATCATTTCCTGGCGCCGGTGACCGGAATCATCAAAAAGGCAGGCCGGATTGAAATCCTGTATCAGCTGAAATACAGCCTGTATCTGATGCGGAATCCCTTTGATGCATGCTATGGCATCAAGCGGGAGGGAAAGGCCAGCTATCGGTCAGCCTGGATTGTGCTGGTGATCTTCTTTGCGGCATTTGTGGCCAATAAATACCTGACCGGCTTCCTGTTTTCCATGCGGTCTGAGGGCGTATATGAGCTGCCCCTGGATGCCGCGCTGGTATTTGGCATCTTTTTGTTGGTGGTCATCAGCCTTTATCTGGTATGCAGCATCAAGGATGGCGAGGCCCATCTGCGGGATATTTTTATCGGCTGCGCTTATTCGCTGATCCCGGTAATTATTCTGTTCCTGATCAGGCTGGTGCTGACCAATGTGCTTACCTATAACGAGCAATTCTTCATCACGCTGGCTTCCTTCGTCTGCTATGGATTTGCCGTTCTGCTGCTGGTGCTTTCCGTGATGTTCCTCAATGATTATTCCCTGAAAAAGACCATTGGGATCATCATCCTTTCTCTGTTTACGGCCTTGATCATTACCGCTCTACTGTTTGTTATTTATACCCTCTCGGTGCAGTTGGTCAATTTCATTTCGTCCATCTATGGAGAGGTGGTGTATCGATTTGTTCGCTAAGACAGGGGCCTTTCTGATGGTGCTTATGATGCTGCTGAGCATGGGGGCATTTCAGGCGCAGGCGGCGGAAATCCCGGCAGAATATGCCCTGATTGCCGATAACAGCCGTTTCAACCTGTATCTGCGGGAAGATATTATGGCGATTATCCTGGAAAGCAAGGCGTCGGGGGAAAGGATGTATTCCAGCGTTGAGGATATGGCCTCCGCCAAGGGAAACAATACCTGGAAAGGAATGTACCAATCCGGGATTGTGATGGAATACATCGAAAATGAAAAAAAGAGCGGCATCCAGGCGGATTTTGTCAATACGCCCCATACCATTCAGTACGCCTATCGCAAAAACGGATTTGACGCCGCCGTTTCCTTTGATGCAATCGGTATTTCCTTTACGGTGATCCTGGATATGGATGAAGCGGGCATTCATGTGACCGTTCCCCAAAGCAGCATCCTGGAAAAGGACGCCAAAGCAAATACGCTGCAATCCCTGCAGATCTTCCCCTTCCTTGGCAATACGCTGCTGGGGGAAACGGAAGGCTATATGCTGCTCCCCGATGGGCAGGGATCCCTGATTTATCTGGAGGATAACGAGGGCCAGTTCGGCGCGCCCTACAGCAAGGCCGTATACGGTACCCGGATCGGCGTGGATGGCATTACCCAGAATGAGTACCTGACGGAAGCGGAAAAAATCATCATGCCGGTATACGGCGTGGTGCATACGAAAAAGCAGATCGGATTTCTTGGGTTGATCGAGGAAGGGGAGTGCGGGGCGGATATCCTGGCCTATCCCAACGGCGTGCGCACCAATTACAATTGGATTTGCGCCAAATTCACCTATCGGATGCTCTATTCCCAGCCCACCGGTCCCTCCTCCGGTGCAGTGGATACCATTACCGATTATCCGAGAAAATTTGATCTGAAGCTGCATTTTCTGCTGCAGGATGGGAATGACGCTCATTATGCCGGCCTGGCCTCTGCCTGGCGGCAGTATCTGGTAGAAAATAATCAGGTGAAGCTGGCGGATACGCAAAAACCCTTTGATATCCGTTTGGAATTTGTGGGCCTGGAAAAGGAAAATATGCTGATCGGCACCCGGGAAGTGGTGATGACCACCTATCAGCAGGCCTGGGAGATTCTTTCCCAGCTCTATGACGCCGGCGTGACGGGGCTGAGCGTATCCTACCGGGGCTGGCAGAAGGGCGGTTTATCCGGCGGGCTGCCGCTAACCGGTTACAAGCCGGCGGATTCCCTTGGCGGAAACGGGGAAATGCAAAATCTGATTAAAAACGCGGCGGAAAGGGATATTGATATCTCTTTGGAGGCGGATTTCCTTTCCCTCAACGGTCAGGAAAACCCGATTTACGCCTACCAGAATATGAAAACCATTACCACCAAAACCCTGGAGTGGAAAACCTACGGGATTGTGTACGAAATCATGAATTATCTGCCCCCCGGCAGATCGCTGGGCATTGCGGAAGGCACAGCCGGGGAATTCCGGAGAGAAGGCATTGAAAACGTATCAATCACGGGCATTTCTTCTTTGGTGACGGATTATCATGAGGGTGGGAAATATAAGGACAGCGCCTCCATGATGCAGGATTACCGGACGCTTGCTGCCCTGTATGCAGATGATTTCCGGGTATCCATGGCCGTCCCCAATGCCTATCTGTGGCAGTACTGCAGCTCCCTGTATGATATGCCCCTTTCCGATTCCGGCTATCTGTATGTGGATCAGGAGGTGCCCTTCCTTTCCATCGCATTATCCGGGGTCATGCCGCTGTATTCGGAATATGTGAATTTCCAATCCGATTATGCGTATTGTTTCCTTCAGATGGTGGAGCAGGGAATGCGTCCCAGCTTCCTGATGACGTGGGAGGATAACCAGAAACTGAAAAACACCAATTCCAGAAATCTTTATTCCACCCGCTATGAATTGTTCCAGGATCTTCTGATTGATTGGTATGAACAGCTCCATGCCGTTCATGAGCAGCTTGCCGGCGCCTCCATCATCGGTCATCAGGCTGACGGCAATCTGAGAAAGGTGCAATGGGATAACGGGGTGATCATCTATCTGAATTACGGGGAATTGGCGTCCGTTATGGATGGCGTGGAAATTCCGGCAATGAGCTACAAGGTGGTGAACGGCGATGAATAAGAGAAAAAAGAAAGCGGATGCAAAGAAATATCCTCGCCGGATCACCAAACGGATGCTGCGGGAATGGGCGCAGGGGTATTTTTCCATTCTGCCCTGGCTGATCGGTATCGGGATCTTCTTTGTCTATTCCATGATCAGATCGCTGCAGTTTGCATTCAATACGGTGATATTATCCGGCGGCGTGCAGCTGGAGCCCCTCAATTATACGTTTGAGAATTTTGCCAATGTATTCGCCAAGGAAACGTCGCTGCCCATCCTGATAGGCGAATATCTGACCAATATGGTGCTGCGGCTGCCCATCATTGTTTCCTTTGCCCTGATTATCGCCATGCTGCTCAACAGCAGGATCCGCTTCCGCCTGGGTTTCAGGATGATCTTTTTTCTTCCGGTGATCATTGCAACCGGCCCGGTCATGGCCAAGCTGACCGGTCAGGGCGCAGGCAGCATTCCCCTCATCAGCCAGGAAACGCTTGCCACGTTCCTTTCCATCTTTCCTGATTATATTGCCAATCCGGTCAGGGATCTGTTTTCCTCTCTGATCATGATACTGTGGAATTCCGGCATTCAGATTCTTGTTTTCCTTTCCGGATTGCAGAAGGTGCCCTTTACCTTGTACGAAGCGGCAAAGATCGACGGCGCCAACGGTTGGGAAACTTTTTGGAAGATCACCATTCCCACCATGAAGCCCATGATTCTGCTCAATGCCGTTTATACCGTGGTCACCCAATCCGCCAGCGGATCCATCGTCGATCTGATCAGCAGCACTGTGACCGAGGTGGGGAAGGGCTACAGCCACAGCGCTGCCATCGCATGGATATACGCCCTGCTGATTTCCCTTGTGCTGCTGGTGGTATTCCTTCTGTTCCGGGAGCGCAGCGATAAAAACGTGAAATATGAAACCAAGCGTGTTGTGAAAAGGGGGTGAAAACCATGGGGAAAAAGACCGGCCTTGAAAAGGAGGTGCTGCGGCTGCGCTGGAAAAGGCGGCTGATCGGCACGACGAAGCATTGGGGCCTGGCAAGCAAAATTGCGGTATACGGGCTTTTGATTCTTTTTTCCTTTGTGTATTTATATCCCTTGCTGCATATGCTTGCCCAATCGCTGATGTCCACTGCGGATCTGATGGATACATCGGCCAACTGGATCCCCACGGATGTTTCCGGCGAGAATTACGAAAAGGCAATCATCGTCATGGATTACTGGATGAGCCTGCTGCGGAATATTTATCTGGCGGTTGTGCCCACCCTTTGCCAAACGTTTATTTGTTCCATTGTGGGATATGGCTTTGCCAGGTATAATTTCCCGCTGAAGAAATTCTTCATGGGCCTGCTGCTCTTATCCTATCTGCTGCCGGTACAGGCCGTCAGCATGCCCAATTTCCTGCTGCTGCAGAATCTCAATCTCACCGACGGCACCATCAAGCCCTTCCTGGTAACGTCATTGCTTGGTCAGGGGGTAAACAGTGCCCTGTGCATTCTCATTTTCTACAACTTCCATAAGCAGACGCCAAGGGTGTTGCTGGACGCAGCCCAGATCGACGGGGCCGGGTATTTCCGCTCCTATTTCAGGATTGCGGTGCCCATGTCCACGGCGGCCATCCTGGTTGTGGTGCTGTTTACCTTTGTTTGGTATTGGAATGATACAAATCTGGTCAATCTCTACCTGGGCGGCTATCACAAGGACGGCCTGACCACCCTGATGATTCGCCTGAGCGGATTTGAAGTGAAATACGCTGCCATGGAATTCCCCAGCATCACGGAATCCGGGCTGCTGTCCAGGCAAAAGACCACCATGAACGACGCCATCGTTATGGCCGGCACCATGCTTTCTATCCTGCCGTTGCTGATCTTCTACGGCGTGCTGCAGCGTTATTTTGTAGAAAGCGTGGATCATATCGGTATTACCGGCGAATAAATCCCTTCCATCCCGAAGCAAATGCGGAATGCATTTGAAAATATTTTCAAGGAGGTTGCCCCAATGAAGAAATGGTTCTCTCTGCTCCTGGTTCTGGTGATGGCCCTTTCCATGCTTCCCATGAATTCTTTGGCTGAAGCGGAAAAGACCTACAACATGCCCCCCATGAACACCACGGATGAAATCCATCTGGTGTGCTCCGTGCACAATGACGCCCGCAACGTGGCCATGGCCGAAGCCTTGGCTGCCAAGTTCCATGAAATGTATCCCAATATCACTATTGAAGTGCAGAATGTTGTGCATGCCGGCGGTCTGGACGCCAGCCTGCTGGATCTGCTGGCCAATGATAAGCTGCCCGATTTCGGTACTGCCGGCTGGGGCATCAACACCATGGCCGCCAACAATTTCTGCTATGACATCACCGAATTCGTTGAAAACGACGAAGAATACCAGACCCTGGTGCCCGCCGGCACCCGGAATTTTGGCTACCTGGATGGCGAACGCTGCTATCTGATGGCCATTGCCAATCGTCCCTGTATTGTGTTCCTGGATCAGGCCATGTTCGAAAAGCTGAATGTGGAAATGCCCGATCGTAACACCTGGACCTTCGAAGATATGCAGGAACTGATGGAAACCATGGTGGATCCCTCTCAGGGCATCTTCGCTTTCAGCCTTGAAACCGATATGTTCCGCATGGGTACGCCTTCCCTGACTGATAACAGCCTGGGCGTTGCCGATTGGGATGGTGCCACTGTTGATCTGACCAATTGGTTCGATCTGCTGGTGTTCGACCGTGAATGCGGCCGTTTGGGTTACAAGGCCAATCCCGGTTCTGAACAGTGGTTGGCGGCACATCCTGAAAATCCCTGGCCCGCCACTTCCGGCGCTGTAGCCATGTATATCAATGGCTTCTGGACCTGGGAATCCGTCATGAATGAACAGGTTGCCGCTACCGGCGTGGAGTATGTTCCTTATTTCATTCCCGGCGGTGAAGGTGTTGAAAACCCCGGCATCTATTCTTGGATCGATACCGGTTATGTTTCCGCCCATACCGAATATCCCCGTGAAGCCTATGAAGCCATGAAGTTCATGTTCTGGGGCCTGGAAGGCTGGAAGGAACGCACCAAGCTCTACGCCGAAATGACCTATGAAGACAGCGGCCTGAAGATGTGGCCCAACGGCCCCGACTATCTGCCCATGATCAACGAGCCCGAACTGAACCAGATGGTCGCCGATCTGTTCCCCGATATGGGCTACTGGAATGATTGGGAAGCCTTCATTGCCTCCGGCAGCAACTATGTAACCGACGTAAGCCGCTTCGTGGTAGGCTGGCCTGAATTCTTCGGCGGCATCTATTCCAACGGCGATTATAACGGCCAGGCTCATGTGGAAGCTGGTCTGTGGCTGTACACCATCGAACCCGGTGATTATGTAGATGGCCTGAACGAAGCTTTCCTGACCTATCGTGAGGAAGCGCTGAAGAACTTCTACAAGATCTATGGCGAACCCGCTGCGGAATAATCCGCACATTTTCCGGCGGGGGGGGATTCCCCTCCTGCCGGTCAGCGGTGCTTCTGAATAGTGCATGAAATATGGATTCCGTGATTTACCGAAAAAGGATGTGGATGATTTGGGGAAGAAGCTGAAAATCATCTGGCACAGCCATCTGGATCCGCAATGGGCCCGCTGCTATGACAGGCAGACGCTTCATAACGGTTATCTGCATCACAGCTATGCCGATCTTTGGGAATGGATCATGGATCGGTATCTGGATCTGGAAGCGCATGCAGGCATGCATTATTCAGAGGGACAGCATCTGGTGCTGCGTACCTATCTGAATCGCCATCCTGAAAAGAGAGAAAGGATCGAGCAGCTGATCCGGGATGGCAGGATTGAAATTCTGCTGCAGGGAGAATTAACCCCCGAAACCAATTATTCCCCGGCGGAGGGGCTGGCCCGCAATTATCTGCTGGCAGAGCCATTTTACGATCGGGTATGCGCCAAGGACAGCCCTGGCCGGAAAATTGCCTGGCTGTGGGACGCCTTCGGCAACAGCGCCAATATGCCCCAGGTGGTAAAGCTGGCAGGCGCAGAATGCATCGGCGGATTGAAATACCGCTATGTGGATGAGGATTATTGGGTGGGGATCGATGGGACAAAGCTGCCCTGCCTGGACAGGATAGGCAAATTCATCTGGTGGAATGACGGAAATGCCTATTACATCACCGCCCGCCACACCCATTGCAGGCAATGCGCCGGAAGGGGCTGCGACGATTGCGGTCAAAGAGGGATGGTGGAGGAGCATCCCTATCCCATGGATGAAGTGATCGCCTTTCTGCATAAGATGATCGGCCGCCCGGAGGAGACCGTCTATGCGCTCATCGGCGGTGAGGAAGTGCTGCCCAGCCGGGTCATCACGGATGCGGTGGATCGGGTGCGGCAGGAGCGGCCCGACGTGGAAATCACCTATGCCAATGTGGGGGATTTCTGGACGGAAAAGAAGGAATATTATCTTTCCGTTGCCGATCAGCATCAGCAGATCACCTGCGATCTGAATCCCGTGCATCAGGGCTGCTATGTGAGCCGGATCGAAAATAAGCAGCGCACCCGGGCCACGGCCTATGCCTTATGCAGGGCGGAGGCCTTCCTGGCAGGGAAAATTTATCGGGGCGAAGAGGTGAGCATTCCCCAGGAAGAATTGGATCAGGCCTGGCGTAATGTGCTTCTCAATATGCATCATGATTCCATCAGCGGTGCCCATACCGATAGCGGCCAGCAGGAATTGATGGATTATCTGGATGAGGCCGACGCCATCGCCGATGGGATCCTTCCGATTCCCAAGCAGAAAATCTGCAAGCGATTGCCGGATGGCCGGCGGCATGTGGAGGGAATCGGCCGCAAAACCCTGGGAGAAATTGAAGTGGAATACGATTTACGGGGAATACGCAGCGCCCTGACGGATGGACAGGACGTATTCGGAAAATTCCGCTTCGAAAATATCACATGGATCCGGAATCACAGCGATCAGGTGCGCATCGGCGAATTGATGCTGCAGACGGATTATGGCGATAATCACAGCACCCTGTATCTTGGGGATCCGCTGCTGCTGGGGAAATACAATTATGTGGTTTACGATATGGGGGATTGCCTGTGGTGGCGGGGGAAATACGACGGCACCGATCCCTCCGTGAAAAAGCTGTCCTGGGAGATTTTTGTAAGGCCATCCGCCGATGGCAAGCGACTTTCCTTCCGCATCGAGGTGGATTGGGATACCTATGACCGCCGGTTGCGGGCCATTATTCCGGTGGATGATCACGGGCTGGTATCCACGTGGGAAATCCCCTACGCCCATATCGATCGGGCCTTTGATCCGGAAACCATCAGGCCTACCCGGCCCGAGAGCAAATATACCATGCCCCTTGGGGAATATCCGGCCCTGCATTGGATGAAGCACGCCATCGACGGCGAAAAAGGCGTGGCGGTATTGAACCGGGGGCTGCCGTCCTTGAAATGGATGCCGGGCCGGATAGAGATTTCCCTGCTTCGATCCCCGCAGATGTGCGGCGATACAGTGATCCCAAGCATCGAAGAAATCTGGGATTGCGATGGCACAAGGGATACCGGCAAGCATTGCCTGGAATTTGAGGTATGGCCTTATGTTCATGGAATCGGAAAAGGGGAATTGACCCGAGCAGGATATGCCTACAACCTGTGCGATTTATCCGTGCCCTTTCACTGGGAGGGGGATGTGGTGATCACCGCATTCAAGCCGGCCCATGACGGAAAGGGATGTATCCTGCGACTTCAGGAAGCAGGCGGAAAAGACGGCATTTTCTCCCTTCGCTTTGATAAGAAACGGAAAATCACGGAAGTGAATCTGGTGGAAAAGCCTTTGAATGAACCGGTGGAAACAGAGCGGATGAAAATTCCGCTTCATAAACATCAAATCTACACCCTGAGAATTGAATGAGAAAGGATGAAAGAAATGAAGCGTTCAGAAATCAACCGGGTAATCGATTGGGCCATCAAGACAATGGAAAAATTCGGCTATCCTCTTCCTCCTTTTGCCTATTACACGCCGGAAGACTGGAAAAACCTGCCCGCCGATGAGCAGGAACTGGTGGATAATATGCTGGGCTGGGATATTACGGATTTCGGCAGCGGCGATTTCGACAAGGTGGGCTTGACCATCCTGACGCTGCGCAACGGCAATTTCTTCAAAAAGGATCAGTATCCCAAGCCCTATGCGGAAAAGGTGCTGCTGGTGGCCGACGGCCAGATTCTGCCCTATCATTTCCATTGGAGCAAGATGGAGGATATTATCAACCGCGGCGGCGGCGATCTACAGGTATGGCTGTATGGTTCTGATGAAAATGAGCAGCTCTCCGATGCTGATGTCACGGTAACAATTGACGGCAAAAAGGTCACCGTTCCTGCCGGCGGTTCCGTTACCCTGAAGCCCGGCCGGAGCATCACCCTGCTTCCCGGTCAGTATCATAAGTGGCAGGGCGTTCCCGGCACCGGCGACGTGGTGCTCTATGAAGTATCCACCACCAATGACGATTGCACCGATAACCGCTTCTATGAGGTTTCCGGCCGTCTGCCCGCCATTGAAGAGGATGTGGCCCCCAGCCATCTGATTTTCATTGATTATAAGAATTACGTAAACAAGTGACAATAAAAATACGCTGATATGAGGCCTGAGTGCCCATATCAGCGTGTTCATCGGGATATTGGGTTGTTATGCCTGATCAGCGACAATCAGCTTGCGGTCAATGCGCTGGAAGATATCGATAAATTCCTTGGATGGCGCCGAATCGGTAATGATGGTGCTGAAATCCTCCAGATTGGCGAATGTGTAAAGGGACATTTTCCCGAATTTCTGGCACTCGGTCAGCAGATAGCATTCATTGCTGATGGCCATGGCTTCCCGTTTGATATCCGCTTCCACTTCGGAAACATTGGTGACGCTGCAGGAAGTGGTAATCCCGTTGCATCCCAGAAATGCCTTGTTGGCATTCAGGGATTGCAATTGGCGGATGGATTGAATGCCCACGATGGAAAAGGTGTTCAGATTCAGATTGCCGCCCACAACCATTGCATTGAGGGAATAATGCTTCACCTCGTTGAGCACATGCAGGTTGTTGGTGATGATGTACAGGCCCCTTTTCCCTTTCAGAAAGGGCACCATACAGGCAACCGTAATGCCGGAGCCCAGGAAAATGATATCGTTATCCTCCACCAATTCGCTGGCCCGGCGGGCAATGGCAAATTTCTTGTCATCAATGCTCAGGCCGGAGCCGGACAGCATGGATTTGGCGGCAAAGGGAACGGGGCTGCCGTCCGGCTCGATGGCGATTACGCCGCCCCGGGCTTTGGCCAGGGAATTGGATCGCAGCAATTCCTCCACGTCCCGCCTGATGGTGCTTACGGATACCTTGAAATGCTCGCCCAATTCTTCGTAAGAGCATACGCCGATCTGGGTTACATAATTGAGAATCTGGGTCATACGCTTGGCTTTCATGGAAATCCCCTCTCGTTGATGGAATGGAATCGTCCGGATCGAATTTTGCAATTCTTTTCATTGAATGAAAAATGCAAGAAAATGAGCAGCATTTGCCAAATAATGATCACAATCATAATATATGATTTTCGGGAAAAAAGTCAATAGCAGGCGGAGGGGAAATGCACGAATTTTGAAAATTTGTTCAAATAGTAGCAAAATCGTTTCAATGGAGCAAAAAGAAATGAAAACAGCATGAAGGGAGAAATCAAAATGAAGGATCAAATCGTATTGATTACCGGTGGTACCAGCGGCTATGGCAAGGCGATGGCAAAGGCATTTACCGATGCAGGGGCAAAAGTCGTCATTGCTGCCCGCAAGGAAAATGAACTCAAGGATACGGCCAAGGAAATCGGCTGTGATTTCCTGCGCATGGATGTGACGGATTACTGCGCCTGGCTGGAGGCCAAGAAAATGATTCTTGAAAAGTACGGCAGGCTGGATGTGCTGATCAATAATGCCGGCGGCGGCATCGCCATCAAGAATGTGGCCGATCAGACCAAGGAAGAAATCGATAAAGCCATTGCATTGAATCTGAACAGCGTGATTTATGGCGCCAATGTATTTGCCCCCGTCATGTGCGGCCAGGGCAGCGGCACGATCATCAATATTTCTTCTGTGTGTGCCAAGGAATGCTGGCCGGAATGGAGCGTTTACGCCGCTGCCAAGGCCGGTGTGCTCAATTTCTCCAAGGGCCTGTATACGGAACTGCAGAACCAGGGCGTTCGCGTTACCTGCCTGATTCCCGCCCAGGCCGCCACCCGTTTCCAGAGCGCCGCAGGCCTTGCCGATTCCACCTGCAAGCTGGGCGTTGAGGATATCGCAGAAACTGCGCTGTTCATCTGCAAGCTGCCCGCCCGTGCCGTTGTGGAAGAAGTAACGGTGTGGGGCATCGATCAGGTTGTTGTTCCGCTCTGATGAACGGATAAGCAATGATGGAGGAAAGTCTAATGAGCATTGATGGAAAACAATTGCCTGAAAGCTTGATTTCTGCATTGAAACCGGAAGGGTTTATTGCCTACAAAACCGCAAACTATATCAAAACCTGGGGCCTGCATGCAATAGAGGATAATCCGGAAATCATTGAATCACTGCACCGGTGCAATCATGGGGGGGATGCCACCCGCAGCCCCTATGAAGGTGCATTTCTGGAGGCCGCCTGCTTCTGGGGAATGCATCTGATCGGGCTTTCCTTCTGCTATCGGATGTATAAGACCCGGGAGATCTATGAAGCCGGGGAAGAAATTGTCAACCTGATCGCCAAGGAGCGGGGCCAGGATGGCTATCTTGGATCCTTCCCGCCGGAAAAGCGGATGGGCGGCAATAAGCTGGGCTATGAAGAGAATTGGGATATCTGGGGCCAGTATCTGGGCGCATCCGGCATGTTTTACTGGTATAAAGCCACAGGAAATGCCCTGGCCAAACAGATTGCGCTGGAAGCGGCGGATAATTGCATCCGTCATTTTGAGGATCGCACCTACGCCGTTGGTTTCAAAACCGTATCTTTTTCCGTCGGCCATATCTATGCCCTTCTCTATCAGGAAACGAAGGATGAAAAATATCTGAAGGAATGCATGCGCCTGCTGGAAAAGGAATGGCCGCAAACCATGGATTGGTTTAACGGCGTGAAAGCGGGCAATGAATTCCATCAGGTGGGGGATAAGCGCTGGGAGGCACTGCACGGCATCATGATGCTGGGCGTGCTCTGGGAAGAAACGGGCAATCAGGAATATTACGATGTAATCGAAAAAATCTGGTGGAGCATTGTAAAGACCGACCGGCACAACAACGGCGCCTTCAGCACCAAGGAATGCGCCATCGGAACGCCCTACGAGCCCGGTGCCATTGAAACCTGCTGCAGCATTGCCTGGATCGCCTACAGCCTGGAATATCTGCGTTACTGCAAAAATTCCTATGTGGCCGATGAGATTGAATTGACCTATTACAATACGATCCTGGGCAGCCTTTCGCCCAACCTGCGGGAAGTGGCCTATGATAATCCCATGGAAGGATTTTTCGTTAAATCCCAGGTGCCGCTGGCCTTCTGCTATAATGGCGCAGCGCCGGATGTTAATTGCTGCCAGGCCAATTCCTGCCGCGGGGTGGGTGAAGTGGTGCGCTGGGCGGCGATGACCGATGAAAGGAGCCTGTACCTGAATTATTACAGCCCCTGCTCATTGGATTCGGTGACGCCTGGAAAACAGAAAATCAATCTCTATGTGCAGGGGGATTATCCGGCATCCGGCCGTGTGACGGTGACTGTGCGGGGCCTGGAAAAGAAGGAAAAGTTTTCCCTACAAATGCGCATTCCCTGCTGGTCCCACGAAACGAAGGGCAGGCTGAACGGCGAGGCGCTTTCCGATCTGAAGGCCGGTCAATATTATCCCATTGAAAAGGAATGGGAAAACGGGGATACAATCGTGCTTGATCTGGATATGCAGGTGCATTTCTGGGCCGGGGAGGATCGGTTCAAGGGGCGCACATCCATCTATTACGGCCCCATCCTGATGGTGCATGATATGGATTATACCCATCATAAGATCCTGCCCCGTACGGTATTTTCGGTGGAAGCCCTCCGGAATGCGCATGTGAAAAAGGGCGACGGCAGGAATCAATGGGTGATTGCCGAGGTCAGGGATGAATCGGGCGAAATGATGCAATTGATCGATTATGCCAGCGCAGGAAAGACCGGCGCATTCTTCTCCAGCTGGCTCAGGGTAACACCTGCACCGGTTCCCGTTTCTTTCAGTCATGATGGAATGCCGGTCTGGTTGAATAAGGGATAAATAATTGCCGGATAAAATTTTCACGTAAGAAAGGATGAAATCATGAAAATTGTAGGGATTGGCGATTTTCTGATTCCTTGCAGCGATCTGGAAAATGCTTTCAAGCGGCTGGAAGGCACAGATATTGAAACAGAGGTTATCGAATGGAAACTGAAGGATTATGAGGAATTGCAAAAGATCAACCTGCTGATCGAGCAGGGCGGCCGGGAGCAATATGAGCCGGATGAGGGCGTCATGGCCGCCATCCGGGATGCAGATATGATTGTTACCCAGTTCTGCCCGATGACCAAAAAGGTGCTTGATTCCTGTGAAAAACTGAAGGCCATCGGCGTTCTGCGGGCGGGTGTGGAAAATATCAATGTGGAATATGCCACGGAAAAAGGCGTGCTGGTATTCAACACCCCCGGCCGCAATGCCAATGCCGTTGCGGATTTTACCGTTGGCATGATGATTTCCGAATGCCGCAATATTGCCAAATCCCATATGGAAATGAAGGCTGGCAATTGGGTGCGGGATTATGCCAATGCGGCCTCTGTGCCCGATCTGTGCGATAAAACGGTGGGCATTGTGGGATACGGCAATATCGGCCGGAAGGTTGCCCAGCGCCTGAAGGGATTTGAAATGAATATTGTGGCCTATGATCCCTTTGTTTCCCAGGAAAAGAGCGATGTGAAAATGGTTTCCCTGGAAGAATTGATGGCATGCTCCGATTTTGTGACCATCCATTCCCGTATGACCAAGGAAACCTATCATATGGTGGATAAGGATATGCTGGCAAAAATGAAGCCCACTGCTTATCTGATCAATACCGCCCGCTCCGGCCTGGTGGATGAAGACGCCCTCTATGAATGCCTGAAGGCAAAGAAAATTGCCGGCGCTGCCCTGGATGTATTTGATCTGGAGCCTCCGGGAGCCACCTATAAGATGATCCCCCTGGATAATGTGACCGTTACGCCCCATCTGGCAGGGGGCACCCGGGATGCATTCAGCTATTCGCCTGTGCTGCTGCTCAAGGAACTGCAGAAGCTGTGGTTTGAAAAGAAATCCACCCATTATCTGATGAACGGCAAGGAATGCGCCGATCACCCCTGGCTGCAAGGCCTGACCCGTTAATAGGGGAGGAATGAAGCGTGGATTATCAGATTCAGGGAAAAACCGCCATCATTACCGGCGCAGGCGGCGGATTGGGTGCAGCCGTGGCGGAAAAGTTGATGGCTGAGGGATGCAATGCGGTGATTGCCGATATTCAGCCGGAGGAAAGGGTTGCGGCGTGGATTCAGGAAATCAGGCAGAAATATCCGGCGGATTGCCACTATGTACATACCGACGTTTCCAGTGAAGAGCAGATAAATCATTTGTTCGATGTGGCAAAGGATACCTTTGGCCAGGTGGATATTGTGATCAACAATGCTGGCATATGGCCGACGGCCTATGTAAAGGAAATGACCACCGATTCCTTCCGGAAAACCCTGGATATCAATCTGATCGGCCCCTTCATGCTGTGCAAACGCATGCTGAATTATTGCCTGGAGAATGAAAGAAAGGGAAAGATCGTCAATCTGGTATCCCAGGCGGCCTTCGGCGGATCCACCTCCGGCCATGCCCATTATGCCGCATCCAAGGCGGGGCTTGTGGGCTTTACCGTATCCTTGGCCAGGGAGGCGGCCCCCTACGGTATCAATGTGAATGCGGTGGCCCCCGGCATTATGGAAACGCCCATCATTGCCGATGCACTGAAGGATCCCGAAAGGCGGCAAAAATATCTGGATCGCATTCCCCTGGGCCGGGTGGCCACGGCCGAAGAAGTGGCCAGGATTGTCTTGTTCTTGGCGTCCAGCCAGTCGGATTATATGACTGGCGCCACATTGGATGCCACCGGCGGCATGCTGATGCGCTGATAAAAGGATAGAGGAGGAAAGATCGATGGCACTTGTTTCAATCAAGGAAATTCTGACGGATGCACGGGAAAAGCATTATGCCGTTCCTGCATTCGATGTGAGCAGCTACAAGATGGCGCGCGCCGTGGTTGACGTGGCCGAGGAATTGCGCGCCCCCGTAATCCTGATGGGCTTGACGGGCGATATGACCGAGGAGCAATTCGATCATATGTCTGTGGATATGCATTCAATTGCGGTGGGCGCCAGCGTGCCGGTATGCATCCATCTGGATCATGCCATGGATTTTGAGGTGATCAAAAAAGCCATTCATCAGGGATACAGCTCCGTCATGTTTGACGGTTCTTCCCTGCCCTTGGAGGAAAACATCGCCGCCACCAAGTGGGTGACCGATTACGCCCATATGTACGGCGTATCCGTTGAGGCGGAATTGGGCCATGTAGGCGATGGGATTGTGGGAAAATCCGAATCTGTTGCCCATGGGGATCAGGGCCATGAAAGCACGCTGACCAATGCGGATGAAATGCGGCGCTTTATCGATGAAACCAAGGTGGATTGCCTGGCGGTATCCGTCGGCACCTCCCATGGCGTGTATAAGTGCACGCCCCATCTGGAATTTGAATTGCTCAGCAGGCTCAATGAAGTATCTGCCGTTCCGCTGGTAATGCATGGCGGCTCCGGCACGCCGGATGATCAGATGAAGGAAGCCATTGCCCGCGGCATCAGCAAGGTCAATATTTTCTCCGAAATTCTGGAGGCATATTACGGGGCTATGAAGGAATTCCTGAACAGCCGGACGAACCTTGCATTATGGACCATGACCGCAGAGGAAAGCGCCGTGGACGCATTGAAAGCAAAGATCAAAGAAAAATATGAATTGCTGGGCGCCGTGAACCGGGTATAAATGAGGAATGGATGGTGATTGGCATGAAAGTACTCATGGGGATTGATATGGGCGGTACGATGGTGAAGGCTGCTGTATTTGATCTGGCGGGTAATGAACTGGCCTCTGCCGGCGAATTGCTTATCACCATCCAGCCCAAAGCCGATTGGATGGAAAGGGATCTTCAGGACGCTAAGCAAAAGATTTATCGCTGTATCCGCAGCGTGCTGGAAAAAACCGGAATCGATGGGGCGGATGTGCTGGGCATTGGCGTCACCGGCCAGGGAAACGGCGCATACTTTTTTGATTCACAGGGAGAACCGGTGTGCAACGGCATAATGAGCAGTGATATGCGGTCCAAGGAGTATATCCGTACCTGGTATAAGGATGGCACCTTCAAAAAGATATATCCCTATACCAGGCAGCAGCTGTGGGCAGGCAATGTATGCGCCATTATCGCCTGGTTCCGCGATCATGCAAAAGAATTGCTGGATTGTACTGCTCATATCGTTACAGCCAAGGATTATGTGCGTTATTTGCTCACCGGCGAATTCCATACGGAAATTACCGAGGGCTCCGGCACATCCTGCATGGCGCTGGAAAAGAGGGAATATTCCCGGGATGTATTCCGCTGCCTTGGGATTGAGGAACATCTGCACAAAATCCCTGCAGCCATCGGCAGTAGCGATATCGGCGGCTTTGTTACAAAGGAAGCGGCAACCCTGACGGGCCTGACGGCCGGTACGCCCGTGGTTGGCGGGCAGTTTGACGTAAGCGCCTCGGTGGTATCTGCAGGGGTAAAGCAGGAAGGGCAGATGGGGATTGTAGTTGGCTCCTGGAGTATCAACAGCATCCTGGGAAGACAGCCTGTACAGGATGAAGAAGTTTTCATGCAGCATGTATATGCCATCGATGATTATTATAATATCCTGGAGGGCAGCGCCACCTCTGCATCCAATCAGGAATGGTTCATCGATGCGCTGATGGATCGGAACGAGGATATCTATGCGCAGTGCGCAAAAATGGTGGAAAGCACCGATTATCGGGATACGCTGCTGTTCCTGCCCTATATCTACGGCACCAATGTGCATCTGGATGCAAAAGCCATGTTTGTGGGCCTGAACGGCACCCACCGCCGGGCGCATATGCTGCGCGCCGTATATGAAGGGGTGGCATTCGGGCATAAGATGCATGTGGAGCGGCTGCTGCGGCATACGAAGATGCCGGATAGCGTGCGTATTGCAGGCGGCGCCGCCCGGTCCGCCGTATGGATGCAGATATTTGCCGATATCCTGAATGCGGATATTGAGGTGTCAAGGGCGACGGAGCTGGGCACCATGGGCGTTGCCATGAATGCGGGCGTGGCTGTAGGCGTATTTTCCTCTTTGGAGGAGGCAATCGATCAATGGGCCAGCATCAAAAAGGTGTATCATCCCGATCCTGAAAGGGCAGCGTATTACAAAAAGAAGTATGCTGCCTTCCGGGCGGTGATCGAGGCAATGGATTGCGTCTGGGAGGATATTGAGGCCCTGAAGATCGCTGATTGATTTGGATGAAGGCACAATTAAATACCCCATTTGCCGGCTGCGCGGGTGCATGCCGGACAAATGGGGTTTTTATTTTGCTTAAATCAGGAAAAATCATCGGCAATAGGCCATTTCCATCACTTTTGTCAGCCGCAGCGCTGCATCGCATTTTCCTGCATAGCGAATTATTTCACGATATGCCCCTTTCATGTACGAAAAACCGCCCTCTTCTGAAGGCGGTTTTACGGATATTTCACTTATTTGTTGAAATAGACAGGCTCGCCGGTCTTGGCGGATACATAGATGGCCTCCAGAATTTCGCTGACCACGCAGGCCTGCTCGGGAAGCACAGTAGGATCGGTATCATTTTCGATGGCATCCAGCCACTGGCGCTGCTCCAGAATGGGGGGCGTTTCAGATACGCCGTCATAGAAGGCAACGCCGCCGGCCCTGAGATCGGGCTTGATTTCCACCAGACGATTGAATTCGCCCTTATTGATCACGACCTGATCAAATTTGATCTGGGCGCCCGCCTTGCTGCCGCACAGTACGCAGCTGCCTTCGGGAATGGGTTCGCTGGTATTGAGGGCCCAGGTGGCATCCAGGGTGATGGTGGCGCCGTTTTCCATGACGATGAAGCCGAAGGCTGCATCTTCCAGCGTCTGATTTTCATCAGGGCCCCAGCCGCCCCAGGGATTGCCGCAATCGGCGTTTTCTACTTTCTTATACCGGGTGCCCACCACCATCCGAGGCTTGTAGTTATTCATCAGATACAGGGTAAGATCCAGGGAATGGGTGCCGATATCGATGAGGGGGCCGCCGCCCTGCTCATATTCATTGAGGAAAACGCCCCAGTTGGGGGTGCCCCTGCGGCGGATGGCCAGGGCCTTGGAATAATAAATCTCGCCCAGATCGCCCCGCTCGATTACGGATTTTACATATTTGGCGGCGGGCTTCTGACGATGCTGATAGCCGATGGTCAGCTTTTTGCCCGTTTCCCTGGCAGCTTCCACCATGCGGCGGGCATCGGCAGCGGTTTTGGCCATGGGCTTTTCGCACATAACGTGCTTGCCGGCATGCATGGCGTCAATGGAGATATCGGCATGGCTGCGATTGGGGGTGAGCACATAGCACACATCGATGGATTCATCCTTCAGCAGCTCTTTATAATCGGTATAAACCTTGGCGTCAGGGGTGCCGTATTCCTTGGCAGCTTTTTCAGCCCGTTCTTTGATCAGATCGCAGAAAGCTACGATATCCGTCCGGTTCAGGGCTTTCAGGGAAGGAAGATGCTTGCCGCCGGCGATGCCGCCGCAGCCAATGATACCAATACGAAGCCTGGACATGAGATTGCCCTCCTGTTTTTACGTGATTTATCGTGAATCGATAGTAGTATAACACAAATTTTCTGAAAAGCATAGAAAGAAATTCATAGATACAAAGAAGAAATATTGGCACATCCTTTCTAAAATGATGCTTGAAAAGATTCCTTTCTGCCAATGCATGAATGTGACAGAAATATGGAAACATAAAAAAACGGGTTGACTTTTTTCTTCCAATCGTGTATGCTGCTTTCCGATAAGGGAGTAATCAACGCTGCGGCGCAGTAAAGTCAACATCCCGGAAGCATTTGCTTTCTGACTTTGCTTCAAATGATGAGACTTATCTGTCAAATGGGACAGATGGGCCTCATCTTTTTTCAAAGCTGCGGCCTGCTGAAAACAAAGAAAGGATATGAAGCAGGATGAAGGATTACCAAAAAACAATTGAACAGGCCATGCTGGATGCAGGTGTGGGCCAGGAGGGACTATCCTCTGCCCAGGCTGAAAAGCGGCTGGAACAGTATGGCAAGAACAAACTGGCGGAAGGAAAAAAGACACCCCTGATCGTGCGCTTTTTCCAGCAGCTTGCCGATCCCATGATTATTATTCTGATCGCTGCTGCTGCCATCTCCCTGGTGCTGAGCATTGTGGAAAATGAATCCCCCGCCGATGTGATTATTATTATGGCTGTGGTGCTCATCAATGCCATCCTGGGCGTATTGCAGGAAAGCAAGGCAGAAAAGGCCATTGCCGCCCTGCAGGAGATTGCCGCCGCAACCAGCAAAGTGATCCGGGATGGAAAGCAGATGACCATCCGCAGTGAGGATCTGGTGCCCGGCGATATTATTCTGCTGGAGGCCGGTGATGCCGTGCCCGCAGACGCCCGCATCATCGAATGCGCTTCCATGAAGATTGAAGAGGCTGCCCTGACCGGCGAATCCGTGCCTGTCAATAAGCATGTGGATGCCCTGGAAGAAAAGGATGGCAAGCCGGTTCCGCTGGGAGACCGGAAGAATATGGTCTATATGGGATCCACCGTGGTATACGGCAGGGGCAAAGCCGTGGTATGCCAGACGGGAATGGATACCGAAATGGGCAAGATTGCCGATGCCCTTGCCAATGCCCAGGAAGGGCAGACGCCCCTGCAGCGGAAGCTGAATCAGCTGAGCAAAATCCTTACCTATTTAGTAATCGGCATCTGCGTTGTGATCTTTGGGGTGCAATTGCTGCGGGCCGGCGGCTTCAGCTTCGATGTGGTGATCGATTCCTTCATGGTGGCTGTATCCCTGGCTGTCGCCGCTATTCCTGAAGGCCTGGCCGCCGTTGTGACCATCGTGCTTTCCATCGGCGTGACCAATATGAGCCGCCGCAGTGCCGTTATCCGCAAGCTCACTGCCGTGGAAACCCTGGGCTGCGCCCAGATTATCTGCTCGGATAAAACGGGCACCCTCACCCAGAATAAAATGACCGTAGTGCAGGAAACAGAATGTGATAAGAAGCTGCTGGCCACGGCCATGGCCCTGAATTCAGATGCACAGCTGGATGCCGAAAAAAAGGAAGCTGTGGGCGAGCCTACCGAATGCGCCCTGGTCAATTATGCCTATCAGATGGGCCTGGATAAGAATGCGCTCAAGCAAGAGCAGCCCCGTATCGGTGAAGCCCCCTTCGATTCCATGCGCAAGATGATGTCCACCGTGCATCGTCTGGCCGATGGCACCATCCTGCAGTACACCAAGGGCGCACCGGATGAGGTGCTGAAGAATTGCTCCAAAGCCTTGGTAAACGGTAAGGAAGTGCCCCTGACCGATGAAATCCGCAAGGCTGTTCTGGCCGATAACAAGGCCATGGCCGATCAGGCGCTGCGTGTATTGTGCGCTGCCCAGCGGAAATGGGATAAGGAACCGGCGGATTATGATGCCGCTACCCTGGAACAGGATCTGACCTATATCGGCCTTACCGGCATGATCGATCCCGTCCGCCCCGAAGTCAAGCCTGCCATCGAGCAGTGCCGCATGGCCGGCATCCGCCCCATCATGATTACCGGCGATCACCGGGATACCGCCGTTGCCATCGCCATGCAGCTGGGCATCATCACTTCTGCTGATCAGGCTATCACCGGCGCGCAGCTGGATGATATTTCTGATGAGCAGCTGGAAACGGATATCGAAAAGTATTCTGTCTATGCCCGGGTGCAGCCGGAGCATAAGGTGCGCATTGTAAACGCCTGGAAAAAGCGGGGTAAGATCACGGCCATGACCGGTGACGGCGTAAATGATGCCCCCTCCATCAAGAATGCGGATATCGGCGTGGGCATGGGCATCACCGGCACCGATGTTACCAAGAATGTGGCGGATATGGTGCTGGCAGATGATAATTTTGCTACCATCGTCACCGCTGTCGGGGAAGGCCGCAGGATCTATGATAATATCCGAAAGGCCATCCAGTTCCTGCTGGCCTCCAATCTGAGCGAGGTTATCTCCATTTTCGTGGCCACCATGCTGGGCTTTGTTATTCTGAAGGCCCCCCATCTTCTGTGGATCAATCTGATCACCGACTGTTTCCCCGCCCTGGCATTGGGCATGGAAAAGGGCGAAAAGGATATCATGCAGCGCCAGCCCCGGGATCCCAAGGCCGGCATATTCGCCGATGGCATGGGATTTGATGTGGTGCTGCAGGGCATTACCGTTTCCATCATCACGCTGCTCGCTTTCTTTGTGGGCCATTATTTCGATCCCCATGCCGCTGGGCAAGGAATCAATCTGATCGGGAACAGTGCCCATGGGACCACCATGGCATTCCTGGCCATGTCCATGACGGAAATTTTCCATTCCTTTAACATGCGCTCCCTGCATAAATCCATTTTCAAGATGGGAAGCCGCAATAAGTTCCTCTGGGGTGCAATGCTGCTTTCCCTGATTATGACCACTGTGGTGCTTTATGTGCCCTTCCTGCGCAATGCCTTTGATTTCACCTATATCAGCCTGTGGGAATATGCCATTGCAATGGGCCTGGCTGTGCTGATTGTGCCGGTAGTGGAAATCGAAAAGATTTTTGAACGCCGCAGGATGCGCAAAAAGGGCCTGGAGGTATAATTTCATCAAAAAAATCCCCCGCTTCCGGGGGATTTTTTCTTTGCACGATGAAGATCGTTTTCACATATTCTGAAGAAAGAAGGAGGGGATCATATGACACGGGAAAAGCAGGAATCATCGCCCTTTGCGGCGCTTTCATTCCAGGAACAGCAGGACCGGTGGCTGGAATGGCGATCCAGGCAGCTGGATTATCAGAGCACAGAGCATGAGACGGAAAAGGGATATTCGTTGGAAAGGGGAAAAAAAGAGGCGGCCCCGGCAGCCTTTTCTCAGCTGCAGGAACCGCCGCCCATTCAATTGCCTTATATCCGCAATCCTGCCCCTACCAGACATCATGAATTGGATAAACTTTGGCAACGGCATAGCCAGGCAGCCAAAATGGCCGGAAAATTTCAGCATACATCTGTTATTGGAATAAACCCTGGAATAATTGCTGCACCTGATCCCAGTGGCGAATGAAGCCAAAGATCAGCAGATGGGCGGGATAGGCGCTGTATGCGATCCACTTGGGCAAGCGGATCTTTATATGCATGGGGATCAGCATCAGAGGGAGGGCCAGAATGGCGCCGAACTGAATCTTGCTGATGGCCATTGTCAGCTTGTAGCCTTCCGGGAGAAAGGCATAGCGGGTGGGGATTTTTACGCCAAGAATGGATGCGATATTGAATGTGCCCTGGCCCCAGAACAGACAAAAGCAGCCCATTACAGCGGCCAGCGCCCCTTTCTGCTGCCTTGCAGCATAAAGCACCAGGATCAGCAGCACCCCCTCCCAACTGTAATCCACATGGATGATGCAGGAGAGCAGCAGGCAAAGCACGGGCGCCCAGATATGGCTGAAAAATTTCTTTTGCTGTATGCCTGCAATGGAGAAAAGCCCCAGCAGCAGCGTGGCAAAGATATTGAATTCGTACCATTTGTGATTGAGGCCCCATACATAGCAGGGCTGGGCGATCAGGCCCACCAGCAGAAGCCGCAGAGCATAGCGCCAGATATTTCTGGTATATTCCGCCCCTACGACTACGCACCAGGCAAAGAGGGGGAAGGCAATGCGGCCAATCAGGCGCATTTCGGTCACACCCGGAAAGAAGGCGACCCCGGCATGATCGATCAGCATGCAGATGATGGCGATGGTTTTCAGCAGCGCTGTATTGGTATTGCCTGCAATCCGGGGATAAAGCGATTTTTGCTGAAGCTGCGTTTCCATGAAAATACCTCGGTTTTCTTGCTTGATAATCGGGATTCAAAGGCGCTGTCCCGCCGGATGCCGCTGAAATAAAAGCGGTTTTCCGGCGGGACAGTTCCGTTTTTGAATACGATCAGAAAATAATTTATTCCACGATGCACACTTTATTTTCCTGAACGGGATGGGCATCCTTATCATCGCAGGGATGGCCGATCGCAATGCCGATCACGTAATCCCAGCCTTCGGGGAAGAAAAGGGCCTTGCGGAAGGCAGGGGCCTTTTCGGTTTGGAAGGCTTCCCGGGGCATACCCAGGATGACGCTGCCCAGGCCCATGCTCTCGGCGGCAAGGGCGATATTCTGGACGGCAATGCCGCAATCCAGCTCTGCCCAGCGGTTTTGGGGATCACCGGCAATGAAAATGACGGTGGGCGCATGATAGAAGACGTGGAAAGCTTCATCTTCGAAGCGGGGACTGCGCAGAGAAGGATCCTTTTTCATCACATTTTCCCGCACGGCTTGATTGATTTCATCCAGCAGGGCGGCATTCTGTACGGCGGTAAAATGCCAGGGCTGACGATTGACGGCGGAAGGGGATTGCACGGCGGCATCCAGCAGCGCCTGCAGCTGTTCCCTGGTGATCTGCTGGGGCAGATAAGCCCGGTGGCTGCGGCGGGAGGCAATGAGGGACAAGGTATGATTCATGGAAAACCCTCCTTCTTGATTTATGACAGGAATATATGATATAGTATGGAAAAACGTAAGGGGGCGGGCGGAAATGCAGGAAATGGAAAATTTCATGCAGGAGGCCATCCGGGAGGCCCGGAAAGCGGCAAATGAGGTGCCGGTGGGGGCGGTGATCGTAAAGGATGGAAAGATCATTGCCCGGGCCCATAATCAGCGTGAAACCCACGGCCCGCTGGCCCATGCGGAAATGCTTGCCATGGAGCGGGCATTTCAGACGCTGGGGGAGAGGCGGCTGCACGGATGCACCCTCTATGTAACGCTGGAGCCATGCCCCATGTGCGCCGGCGGCATCATCATGGCAGAATTGGATGGGTGCATCTTCGGCGCTTATGATGAAAAGCAGGGCTGCTGTGGAAGCGTGTATACCCTTCCGGAGGATGCTGCTTTTTATCACAGGGTTCGCTGCACAGGCGGCGTAATGGAAGATGAATGTGCAGCCATGCTGAAGGCATTTTTTGAAGAACGCAGGTGAATCTGCTGATATAGTATATCATGAAATCGCCGCTTTTTTCAAGAATGCCGATGAATGGAAAGACCTTCAAATGCCGGAAAAGAATGGATAATTCGTGAACAACCTGTAACTTTCTTTGTTTTTTCGGAAAATGCCTTGCGATTCGGCGCTTCCTGTGCCATAATAAACAGGTGATAAATTGCGTGTAACGCATTAGAAAGAGAGGAACCTTTGATCATGAAAAAGCTTTCCCGTTTGCTGGCGCTGATGCTGGCGTTGTGCCTGGCGCTGCCTGTTTTTGCCCTGGCCGAAGTAACCGAGGGCGCCGAAGCTGCCGTTGAGGATCCCGTTCTTTTCACGTTCGATGAAAAGGAAGTAACCTTGAGCCAGGTTGAAAACATTTTGTTTAATCTGATGAGCAACGGCTATCTTTCCGATTATGATTATGAGACCGCCATTGAATATTTGATTCAGAATATGCTGGCCGAAAAGCAGATTGAAAAGCTGGGCCTGAAGCAGTTCACCGAAGAAGAAATGGATGCCTTCCGTGCCGAAGCCCAGGCCACCTGGGATTCTGCCGTGGAAAGCAATCTGTCTTATTTCCTTTCTGAGGATACCGAAGAAGGCCGTCAGCAGGCCCGGGAAACCCTGGAACAGTATTATTACTCCATGGGCATCAATCTGGATGTGCTGGTTGAGGATATGGTCATGCAGGCTGCCTTTGAAAAGCTGTATGATGTGATCCTGGAAGGCAAGGATATCGCTGTCAGTGAAGAGGAAGTACGCGCTGCTTTCGCTGATTATGTTGCCCAGGATCAGCAAATGTTCGAAGGCAATGTAAGCATGTATGAAATGTATAGCTCCTACTACGGCTATGTTTCCATGTATATGCCCGAGGGCTTCCGCGGCGTTACTCATATCCTGCTGGATGTGGATGAAGAACTGATGAATGCCTATACTGCTGCTCAGGCTGCCCTGGAAGAAGAAAGCGAAGAGGGCGCCACCGTGACCCAGGCGGATGTGGATGCTGCCCTGGCCGCTATTTTGGAAAGCCGGAAGGATGATATTGACGCCATCTACAATTGGCTGGAAAACGGGGAAACCTTTGAAAACCTGATTGGCATCTACGGCACCGATCCTGGCATGGAAAATGAAGTCTACCTGAAGGAAGGCTATGCTGTGCATAAGGACAGCATCACCTATGATCCTGTCTTTACCGCCGCTGCCTTCAGCGAAAAAATGCAGAAGCCCGGTGACATTAGCGATCCTGTGGTCAGCTCTTTCGGTATTCATATTCTGTATTATCTCCGGGATATTCCCAGCGGTGCTGTGGAGCTGACCGATGAGATTTATGCCGAAATTGAAAACTATCTGGTTTCCACCAAAACCAATACCGTTTATAGTGAAGCCATGGCTGCCTGGCGCGCTGAAGCCCAGATCGTTTATAACGATGAAGCCATTGCCGATGCGGTCAATGCCATGAATGAAGCTGCCGAATAATCATCAATAACAATAAGGGCCCGATCGATGGATCGGGCCTTTTTTACTGGCAAGATTCAGTTTTTAGTCAGTCTGGTAAACAGATCCTCAAAAATGGCATCCCGCTTAACATACCATACATAAGTATAAAAATGCCCCTGGGGGTTGGGGGAGTAATGATGATCATACTGGGGGATGGGCGCCCGCTCTGCCCGGTCGTACATCAGATGCTGATGATCATTGAGCAGCCAGCCGATGGCGGCGATATCCCAGATAACCCGGCTCCAGGGCTTGCCGGCAGCATAGCTTTCCGCTTCGGCGATGGTATTATCACACAGGTAATCGCACAGCGGCCCTTTTCCCCGCAGCCAATGGATCAGTTCGGGGCCGGTGGTGGTAACGGCAGATACCACGCCCATACAGGGCAGCTGTACCAGCGGAACCCCGCCGCCAAAGATAATCCTGGCGGCGGCCACATCCTGCATCAGATTGAATTCCCTGTTGCCATTCCAGTGAAGGGCATGCCCGCCCAACCAGACCACAACGATCCGATCGGTAATTTCCGGGGCCGTCAATAGCGCCGAGGCCACATTGGTGATGGCGCCGATGGCCACTACATACAAGGGATCTTCCGGGGTATACTGCCGGGCAATTTCTACGATTTTTCGGGCTGCATCAGAGGGAACTGGGGTTTCTTCGTCGGGAAGATAGGTTTCGCTGCCCCGGTAAGTGACAGGGATCAGATCTTCCCGTCCTGCCAGACGGAGAATTTTGATAATTTCATGATAGCTTTTCTCCATGCCGTCCCTGGGGCTTTCTGATTTGGGATTGAAAAATGGAGCGGCACAGAATGCCCTGATGCGCAGTTTTTCAGGGGCTTTGAGCAGATAAGCGATGGCGAATTGATCATCGATTTCGTTGTAGGCATCCGTATCCAGAATGACGTCCACCGGTTTTTCCGGGCAGCTAGGGGCTGTTCTGAGTCCGTTCATACGATCATCCTTTCCAGATATAAGACTTATTTCATTGCCCGCTGACGGGTGATTTCATACATCAGGATGGAGGCGGCACAGCTTACATTGAAGGAGGAAGCATAGGAATCCTCCGCCATGGGAATGGTGCATAGGATGTCGCAGTATTCCTTGAACGCTTTATTCAATCCCATGGTTTCATTGCCCATCATCAGCAGAGTGGGGGCGGTGAAATCCACGGTGTACAGGGGCGTTTCCTTATGGGCAGTGGTGCCTACCAGCTGAAAGCCGGGATAATCCCGCTTCATTTTTTCCACAAAGGCAAAAAGGGCATTATGATCAGCCAGCCGGATGACCGGCAGATTGAAGAAGGAGCCCATGGCGGAAACCACCACATCCGGATCATATAAATCCACCCCGTGGCCGGTGAGAATCAGCATATCAGCCCCCAGGGCATCGCAGGAGCGGATCATGGTGCCCAGGTTTCCCCGGTTGGAAGGCCGGTCAAATAATACAATGAAGGGAGCAGGGGAAAGAGGAACGCTTTCCAGGGTATCCTGCCGCATTTCAATGATGGCCATCAGCTCGGAGGTATCTTCTTTACCGCTCAGCTCCTGCATCAGCGGCTGGGTCAGGCAATAATTCATTTCGGTTCTGACAGTCCGAATCATATCCTTTGCCCAATTGGAAAGCTGATCCTTGTTATACAGCAGGGATTTGATTTTCCAGCCGTTCTGCACTGCCTCTTTCAGGCTGCGTACGCCCTCCACCAGAAATTCATTATACCGATACCGCTTGTTGCGATTGGTTTTCAGCACTTCAAATTTCTGATAGGTGCTGTTCTTGCTGTAAACCATCGTTTCGGGCAAAGGGCTCACTCCTTTATGATCAACAATCAATTGTATTATAGCGAATAGAAAACCGGAATGCAATGGAAAATATACCGGGCCAACAAAAATCCCGGAAGCAATGCTTCCGGGTATCATGATGGGATCAATGATGCAGGAGGAGATTATGCCGGGGCGCTGCCGCCCTTCTTTTTCATCAACCTGGTGATCACAGGAATCAGGCTGACGATGATCAGGGCGATGCTGATCCACTGGGAGGTGGAAAGCCCATTGGCAATCCCGCGGATGGAATCGCCCCGCAGCATTTCCAGCAGGAACCGGGAAACGCCGTACAGCCCCATGTAAACAAAGAGCACGGTATACTTTCCCCTCTCCTTTTTGGTGAAATGAATCAGATATACGAATATACCAATATTGATCACCATTTCCACCAGCTGCACAGGAAAAACCCCATGATTGACGCCCACGGCGGGGAAGGTAACGCTGCCGAAGCCCTCATAGGGCATGCCATAGCAGCAGCCGCCCAGGAAGCATCCCAGCCGCCCGAAGGCATGGCCCAGGGGCACGCAGGGAACAACGGCATCGATATAGCTGGTCAGCTTTTCCTTTGCGATGGCAGCGCCGATATACGCCCCGCCGATACCGCCGATCAGGCCGCCGTAGAAAACCAGCCCGCCTTCGGTGAAGCAGGAGAAATTGCCCTGGCTCATTTCCTGCAGGGCCTTTTGCAGCCCATAGGAAGCAATGATATATAAGATCTTTGCCCCGGCCAGGCCCAGGCCGACGGCGCAGGCGGCGATGACGATCAGGGAATTTTCATCCCGTCCCGTACGCTTGGCCCGGATAATGGCGATGATGGCGGCAGCCATAATGCCAATCACCATGCAGATGCCGTAGGTGGGGATTTCCAGATTGCCGATATGAACATGGGGAAGCATGGATTGATCCTCCTGAATGGAATAAGAAAAGCCTACTGATATTCATTGCATGTTCATGAGAAGCCGCAATAAATAAAAGTAGGCATTTGTTTACTAACGAATTAGTAGGCGCCAGCGGCGGAAACGCAAGCGGCGCAGGCGATGAGCAGGATGATGCTCAGGATGAAACCGATGATGGAGCAAACCAGACCACCGGTGGCCATGCCCTTCTTCGCGGGATCCTTGCGGCCCAGAGCGCCCAGGATGATACCGACGATAGCGGGGATAGCGCCGATCCAGTTGACGATGAAGCTAAGCACGATAGAAACGATGCCCAGAACTAAAGAAGCAACTGCCATGATATAGGTCCTCCTTTCCCACATTGTCGCGGTGATACCGCATAATATGCAGAAGTGATTTCAGGATTACCCCTCATTGAAGTCACTTCCCTGGAAAACACAACTCCAGTATACATATTATGTAAGAATTATAGCATTTCTGGCGAATTGTGTCAACAATAAGTTATTAAGAAAGCATAAAACATGCAAAAATCAGGATATGAAGATGCATTCTGGTGAAAACTGCGGCCATTTGGTTCCCGGCAGATGAAAGAAGAGGCACTTGACGTGGAAAGGCTGAATGAATATACTAATCATTATGATTGTTGAATTTTCAACGCGGAGGGAAAGGATGAAATCTGTCATCAATGATCTTGGGAGATGCCCTCTTTTTGCCGGTGTAAATGAAGCGGATCTGGCGGCGCTGCTGCAATGCCTGGGGGCACGGGAAATGACATTTTCAAAGGGGGAAACCATTCTCCGGGAAGGCGTGCCTGCGACGGATGTGGGAATTTTGATTTCCGGCCAGGCGCAGGTGATCCGTACAGATTATTACGGAAACCGCAGCATTATGATGCATATCGGCCCCGGGCAGCTTTTTGCCGAGGCTTTTGCCTGTGCAAGAGCCAAGAAGCTTCCGGTAAATGTGGTGGCAACGGAGGCAAGTCGTATTCTGCTGCTGGATTGCGGGCGGATTATGACCAGCTGCTGTAATGCATGCGCCTTTCATAATCAGATCATCTATAATCTGCTGCAGATCGTATCGGAAAAGAATCTTTCCCTTCATCGCCGCGCCATGATCAATGCCAAGCGTACCACGCGGGAAAAGGTGATGGCCTATCTGCTTCTTCAGGCGAAGGAAGCCAATCGTGCCCAGTTCGATATCCCCTTTGACCGGCAGGGCCTGGCGGATTATCTGGAGGTGGATCGCAGCGGTCTTTCAGCGGAGCTGAGCAAGCTGAAAAAAGAAGGAGTATTGGATTATTTCAAGAATAGCTTCCGGCTTTTGCACGTTCCTTCTGCCCTTGAAGATCCCTCCGATCAATAGAATGCAATCAAAAAGCAGAGCTTTTAACGCTCTGCTTTTTTTGATACGATTTATCCTTCCTCCGGCCAGGGATAATGAAGCTCATCCAGTTCCAGCCATTCGGCCTTTGCATCAGTAAGGGCGGTGAGCTTTTGCGTCACTTCCTCCACATCCTTTTTACGGATGAGCAGCGTTGCCTCCACCGAGGCGCCGAAATTGGTTTCCTCCGTGATCTGGGGCAGGCTTTTCAGCGCATGATTCACCCGATCCCACAGGGGATAGGGCACATCCAGAAGGATTTTCTGGCTTTCCTCCATTTTGACCACCTGGGCGGCATTCAGGGCAACGGCGCAGCCGTGGCTGTAAGCACGCACCAGACCGCCGGCCCCAAGGAGGATACCCCCGAAATAACGGGTAACCACCACGCAGCAATTGACCACGCCCCGGGCCTTGATCACTTCCATCATGGGCATGCCGGCGGTGCCGCCGGGCTCCCCATCATCATTATAGCGCATGATGCCGGCATTCTGGCCGATTACGTAGGCATAGCAATTATGCGTGGCATCCTTATGCTTTTCCCGGATGGATTTCAAAAAGGCCAGCGCCTCCTCCTCGGTTTCACAAGGGGAGGCGTAGCCGATGAAGCGGCTTTTATTGATGATGAATTCATCGCTGGCCGCCATTTTCAGGGTTTTGTAATCGCCCGGCATTACTTGAGCACCACGCGGCAGAAGCTCTTCTTGCCCTTGCGCAGCAGCACGCCGTCAGTGGGGATCATATCGGCAGTAACCACCATATTGATATCGGTTACCTTGCTGTCATTCATGACCACAGCGCCCTGCTGAACCTGCTTGCGTGCATCGCCCTTGCTCTGGCACAGGCCGCAGAGATGGAGCAGGGTGGTAAGCCGGTTATCCTGTTCCATATCGCATTGCTTCCATTCGTAGGTGGGCACATCCGCCGCAGCGCCGCCGCCAAAGAGGGCCGCTGCCGCCAGCTGGGCCTTCTGGGCCTCTTCTTCGCCGTGAACCAGCTTGGTGCATTCGAAGGCCAGCACCTTCTTGGCTTCGTTGATGGCGCTGCCTTCCAGCTTGGAAAGCTTGCGCACTTCATCCATGGGCAGGAAGGTGAGCAGGCTGAGGCACTTTTCCACGTCAGCATCGGCCACATTGCGCCAGTACTGGTAGAAATCATAGGGGCTGCACAGGTTGGGATCCAGCCACAGGGCACCCTTTTCGGTTTTGCCCATCTTCTTGCCTTCGTGGTTCATCAGCAGCTTGAAGGTGCAGGCATAGGCAGCCTCCTGTTCCTTGCGGCGGATCAGATCGGCGCCGGCCAGCATATTGCTCCACTGATCGTCGCCGCCCATCTGCAGCCGGCAGCCGTGATTCTTAAACAGCTGCAGGAAGTCATAGGCCTGCATCACCATGTAGTTGAATTCCAGCAGGGTCAGGCCCCGTTCCATGCGCTGCTTGTAGCATTCGGCGGCCAGCATGCGATTGACGGAGAAGAGGGATCCCACATCCCGCAGGAAATCCATGTAGGAAAGTTTTCTGATCCAGTCAGCGTTATTGACGATCATGGCCTTGCCTTCGCCGAATTCAATGAAGCGTTCCATCTGCTTTTTGATGCAGGAAACGTTATGATCGATGGTTTCCACGGTCATCATTTTGCGCATATCGGTTTTGCCGGAGGGATCGCCGATCATGGCCGTGCCGCCGCCCACCAGGGCGATGGGAATATGGCCTGCCCGCTGCATATGGGCCATGGCGATGATCGGGATGAAATGGCCGAAATGCAGGGAGGTGGCCGTGGGATCGAAGCCTACATAGAAGGTGGTGGGCTCCTTTTCCAGCTGCTTGTAAAGATCCTCTTCAAAAGTGATCTGGGCCAGGAATCCGCGCTCGCGGAGGGTGTCAAGTACGTTTGCCATTTGATTCATTCTCCTTTTATGTTCGTTTTACGTATTTTTCATATAGCTCCAGGGTAACCCCGGGATCTGTTTCTTTTTTGATGCCGGTGGGCGTATAGCCTGCGCCGGCATAGCAGCGGCGGTTCTTTTCCAATACATCGGGAAAATCCACATAGTATTTTACGGCGTCAGGAAAATGCTTTTCACACAGCAGGATGGCCCTTTGGGCTGCCTTTTTTCCCTGCATATCCGGGGCGATGAATACCCGGCCCAGATAATACTCATGGGGCTGCAATTGGCAAAGCAGTAAGTTTGCACCGCTGATGTACCATAAACCGCCAATAATGCGCCCATCTTCCAGAATGGTGAAGGGATGATAGAAATCACGGTTCAGCCGCCGCTCAATATCCTCTTTTCCCCGAAGGTAGGGATTGGATGGATCGCGAAATTGCTGATAGAGGGGATAGAATGCCTCTTTCTGAATCCGGAAGAGGATATCCACATCCTCTGGGATCATTTTGCGGACGGTGAGAATAATTGCCCACTCCTTTTATTCTGAAAAGACGCAGCTCAGCTTTTCCATGCCGGTTTTGATCTGCTCCACGCTGGGCATGGAGAAATTGAGACGGAAGGTATTGTGATGGCCGCCGTTGGCATAAAAGTGAGTGCCGGGGACGTAGGCCACGCCCTGATCCACCGCCTTTTTCAGCAGTGCAGTGGCATCCCGGTCTTTTTCCAGCTCGCAGAAGATGAATAGGCCGCCCTCCGGCCGGGTATATCGGGCCACTCCGCCGCACTTGGAGAGCATCTGCAGCATGGTTTCCATCTTTTCTCCATAGGCCTTGCAGATGGATTGCACATGGGGCATCAGCAGATCCTGGCGCAGATACTGATCCACCACTGCCTGATTGATCAGCGCCGTATGCACATCGGATGATTGCTTGCCGATGGTGCATTTGCGAAGCAAGGCAGGATGGGCCACCAGATACCCTACCCGCAGGCCGGGGCTGATTACCTTAGAAAAGCTGCCCATGAATGCCACCCAGCCTTCGGTATCGAAGGATTTGATGGAGGGCAGTTCCGTGCCGGTATAGCGCAGATCACGGTAGGGATCATCCTCCGCCACGATCACGCCGTATTTACTGGCCAGGGCAGCGATGCGCTTTCTCCGCTCCAGGGAGAGGGTGCGGCCGGTGGGATTCTGGAAGGTGGGGATGATATAGAGCATCTTGGGATGCTCCGTTTTGAATACTTCCTCCAGATGATCCACATCGATACCCTCATCATCGCTGTCCACAGGAATCAGATGGGCCTGATAGAGATTGAGGCACTGCATATTGCCAAGGAAGGTGGGATTTTCCACCACCACCTTATCCCCGGGATTGATCAGCGCTTTGCACAGCAGATCCATGGCCTGGGTGGAACCAGTAACAGGCAGGATTTCGCTTTCCACGCAGCAGATGGAAAAGCGATCCTTCAGATAGGGCACCAGGCTTTCCTTCAGAGGGGCATAGCCCTCTGTGGCGCCGTACTGCAAAAGGATCTTGCCCTTTTCAGTGAGCAGTACCTTTGCCAGTTCCCCCACCTTTTCACCGGGCAGGCTGTCAGGGGAGGGATTACCGCCGGCAAAGGAAATCATGCCGGGGACGGCCAGCAGCTTGAAGATTTCCCGGATGGCACTGCCGGAAATGCCGTTGAACCGATGGGCAAATTGCAGAGAATCGATGTTCATAGGTTTCTCCTTCAAAAAAATAACCGCCTGCCCAATCAGGGAAGGCGGATGATCGCGGTACCACTTCCGTTCGGTATAAAAATATTATACCCTCTTTGCGCTGTATCCGGCGCACCGGCGATAGCCTACACAGAAAACCTTCGGTATCGGGCTCCGGGAGGTAATTCACATTCTGTCGCAGCCGCTTCCTTCCACCAGCCGGAAGCTCTCTTGAGGTCTGCGCGCAGCGCTACTGGCATCCCTTCAAAGCCATAGCTGCATTATAATGGAAGTTGGGGCTTGTGTCAAGGCTTATTTGGGCTGGACATACCAGCGAGTGGGTGCTTTCGGATCGAAAAAGACTTTTATTAGCTGTCCTTGGGCGGGTGTATTCAAGCGCCAGGGCCAATAACGCTTGCCTGTGAAAAGATTTCCATCAATCTCATATTGGAAGTGAACCATGTGGGGATACACGGCGCCATCCCACATATCACGCCTTGCAGGTTTGGTATTGATTTTCAGCCAATGGCAGGGGGTAACATCTTTGATTGTTCCTATGGTTTCGCTGTTGGCGGCAAGAATGCGTTTTTTTCCAATACCGAAGGTGTAACGGGTAAATCTTGTTTTCATGTTCATTGCCCCATTCCTGTTATGATGGCGAGCAGGGGAGTCAGCAGGGGCCTTGCTTCTTTGGGCAGCTTGGTCAATACCAGCAGATTCAGCCGGCTTTTGCCAATTTGCTGCAATTCCTTCTGATATCCCTGATCCTCATATACGCCGTATCGGTTGGGGGCGATTATTTCCCTGCCTTCCGTCGTCAGCAATTGATCGGCGGAGGGGATGTATGCGCTTTCGGAGGAAAGCACAAAAGAATGCAGCCACTCATCATTGACCAGCGTATCAACGGATATGGAAAGATGGGATAAAATATCATTCTTCCATTGCCCGGTCAGTTGGATGGAAGGCATAGGGGCGTATTCTGACTGGGTATCCAGCCGGAGGGAAACATCCTGTCCGTCTTCATGACGGTTGGCAAGGAAAATGAGGGTTTCGGTAGCGTCCTCTGTGATATTGGTGAGCTGGATGCGGATCTGATGCGGATCGGCGGCGTCCACGAGAATGGTTTCACTGGATACGGGGGAGAAGGTGGAATGGATTTCAGCGCTGGTGGGGGTTATGGTGGTGCGGTGTATATTTTCCCAGGAGGAGGGGATGGAAACCCTGGTGGTGCTTCCCGTAACCGGATCCTTTGTATCCTGATGATCGGTGTATTCCAGGGTGCGGGTCATGCTCTTTGTTACATAATCCCCCTGAATGGCATAGGTGTAGGAAAAGGGGATATCTGCATTCCCGGTTTCTTCCGTCTGCTGGCTGCGGAAAAAGGGAAGGCCTGCATCGGCATTTTCTTCATCTTCCTCTTCAGTGTCAGCAGAAAGAATGTGCATCAACCGGATCAGATCATCGTAGGGGGAGGGGGAGGGAACCATCAATTCTTCCAGCGCCGAAACACAGGCAGCATAATCCCCGGTATAAAAGATATTATTTCCTTCACAATCGGCAAGGCCGTTTTCCGCCAATGTTTCCAGTTCCCGCCTGCTCCTTTCGATGGAGGCAGAAAGAAGATTCAAATCGGCAAGGTCAGGCAGCAAGGATATAAGATCACCCAATGCATCGGCCTGATCCTCGCTCCCCTCAGATTGCTGATAGGGAAGAATCGGGAGAAAATACAATGGATCCGTAACGGAAAGCATCCTCTGCGCTGCTTTTTGATTCAGCTTCAATGCATAGGAGGGGGCAAGATCGCTGACCAGATAGGTTTCGCCTTCTGCATCTTTGATGAGGGCAAAGGTACCTGCAGCATCCTGGCCCAGAAAAATGGTAAACTGGGCTGTGGAGTCGGAAAGCGTGTATTCAATGGATAATGCGTCGGAAAGGGCGGAAAATGCGGCCAGATTGGTACGGGCGGCGTTCATCTGGGAATGGAGCATGGCATTGGCGGAGGCCAGATAGGCATCGGTTTCCTCTTCAGTCATGCCTTCAAATTTCATATCGGTGAGTACGGTGGCATAAGATGCTTCCATGATGGGCATCAGGCCATCCGTTGAGAGAGAAAAGCGGATCTTGCCCCTGCGGGTTCCATCCTGTTCCTGGGCAAGATCAATCCAGGGATCCAGCCAGCGCAGAGGCTCTGCCATGGCGGAAAAGGGAATGCACAGCATCATCAGAAATGCAAGGAAACGGAAAAATCTATGTTTCATCAGCGGCACGCCTTTCATATCATTTATCCTGTTTATTATACAAGAGGGCTGAAGAATTGACAATTGGCGAAAACAGAATTTACAATCATTTCCCTGAAAATCATGCTTGAAAGAAAAGGAAAAAACTGATAGACTAAGAAAAAAGAAAGAATTGGATATTTGCTGATTGAGGAGGAAATAAATAGATGAACAAAAGATATCTTGTGGCGCTGGATCAGGGCACAACCAGTTCCAGGGCAGTGGTGTTTACCCTGGAGGGGCATATGGTGGCGGCTTGTGCCCAGGAATTCCCCCAGTATTATCCTCAGCCTGGCTGGGTGGAGCATGATCCTGCCCATATTCTTTCCACCCAGATTGAGGCCCTTCGGGCTGCCGTGCGTAAGGCGGATATTGATCCCGGAGAGATTGCTGCCATCGGCATTACCAATCAGCGGGAAACAGCGCTGATCTGGGAAAGAAAAACCGGGGCGCCCGTTCACAGGGCCATCGTCTGGCAATGCCGCCGTACGGCCGGGATCGTGGATAAACTGAAGGAAAAGGGATACAGCGATCTGATCCGGGCAAAGACCGGTTTGGTTCCGGACGCTTATTTTTCCGGTACCAAGATCAAATGGATGCTGGATGAACTGAATCTGCGGGATCGTGCCCGGAAAGGGGAATTGTGCTTTGGCACGGTGGATTCCTTCCTGGCCTGGAATCTGGTGGAGGGAAATCCCCATGTAACGGACGCCACCAATGCCTCCCGCACCATGCTTTTCAATCTGCATACCCAGGATTGGGATGATGAATTGCTGGAAATTCTGGATGTGCCAAGGGAAATGCTGCCTGAAGTTGTGGATACTGCTCAGGTGATCGGCAATCTGAGGAAGGATATTATCGGTGAATCCGTTCCGGTGGCCGCCCTGGCGGGGGATCAGCATGCGGCGCTGTTTGGCCAGGCCTGCTTTGAAGAGGGCATGGTGAAGAATACCTACGGCACCGGCTGTTTTATGCTGATGAATGCTGGGAATCAGTTCCGCCTTTCTGAAAGCGGGCTGCTTACTACCATGGCCTGGCGTCTGCATGGAAAGCCCACCTATGCCTTTGAGGGCAGCGTATTCATGGGCGGCGCCACCATCCAGTGGCTGCGGGATGAAATGAAGTTGATTGCATCCGCTGCGGAAAGTGAAGCGGTGGCCGCATCCGTGCCCAATACCGGGGGCGTCTATCTGGTGCCTGCCTTTACGGGCCTTGGCGCACCCCACTGGGATATGTATGCCCGGGGAACGCTGGTGGGCATGACCAGAGGCACGGGCAGGCCCCATATCGTGCGCGCCGCCCTGGAATCCATTGCCTATCAATCCCGGGATCTGTTTGCCGCCATGGAAAAGGATTGCGGCATTCAGTGCAAGGGCCTGCGGGTGGATGGGGGCGCCAGCGCCAATCAGCTGCTGATGCAGTTCCAGAGCGATATGCTGAATGTGCCGGTTCTGCGGCCTGCTGTACTGGAAACCACCGCCCTTGGGGCTGCGCTGCTGGCGGGGCTGGCAGTGGGCATTTATCCCGATCTTTCCGCTACGGCCAGGGGATGGCATGTAATGGATTCTTTTGAACCGAAGATGGATGAAAAAGAAAGAAATGATCTGCTTTCCGGCTGGAGGCGGGCGGTTAAGGCTGCGCTGGCCTGGGCAGAAAAAGAATGAAAAATATAGGGAAAAATCTTTGATTTTTCTTGACGGAAATCCACATTCTGTGTATACTATTACCCGAACTGAATACCTTATCCAGAGCGGCTGAGGGACTGGCCCGATGAAGCCCGGCAACCGGCGGTAATACGCAAGGTGCTAATTCCAGCAGCGCGAGTGAGCGCTGGCAGATAAGGCGCAAAGGAAAGATGTTTTTTTCGGGCCGCTTGTCTGGAACAGGCGGCTTTTTTTGCGGCACGGAAGGTGTTCAGGATTTCTACCAAAGGAGAGACAAAAATGCGTAAACTGTTCACTTCCGAATCTGTTACCGAAGGTCATCCGGATAAAATGTGCGATCAGATTTCTGACGCCGTATTGGATGCCCTGTTGGAACAGGATCCCTATTCCCGCGTTGCCTGTGAAACCTGCACCACCACCGGCATGGTGATGGTGATGGGCGAAATTACCACCAAGGGCTATGTGCCTATTGCGGATATCGTGCGTCAGGTGGTCAATGAAATCGGCTATGACCGGGCCAAGAAGGGCTTTGACGGCGCTTCCTGCGCAGTGCTCACCGCTGTGCATGATCAGTCCCCCGATATTGCCCAGGGCGTGGATGCCGCTCTGGAAACCCGGGAAGAAGACGCCAATGAAACCGGCGCCGGCGATCAGGGCATGATGTTCGGCTTTGCCTGCGATGAAACCCCCGAATATATGCCCATGCCCATCGCCCTGGCCCATCGGCTGACCCGGCGGATGGCCTATGTGCGCAAGCACGGCATCTGCCCCTGGATGCGCCCTGACGGAAAAGCCCAGGTGACCGTGGCTTATGAAGATCATAAGCCTGTGGCCGTGGATGCTGTGGTCATTTCTACCCAGCATGATGAGGCCATCTCCCATGCGGATATCGAAAAGGCCATGATCGAAGAAGTGATCAAGCATGAGATCCCTGCCGAGCTGCTGCATGAGGATACCAAATTCTTTATCAATCCCACTGGTCGTTTTGTGGTAGGCGGCCCTGCCGGCGACAGCGGCCTGACCGGTCGGAAGATCATCGTGGATACTTACGGCGGATATGCCCCCCATGGCGGCGGCGCCTTCTCCGGTAAGGATCCCACCAAGGTGGATCGTTCTGCTGCCTATGCTGCCCGCCATGCCGCCAAGAATGTGGTGGCTGCCGGCCTGGCTCATCAGTGCGAAATCGCCCTGGCCTATGCCATCGGCGTAGCTCAGCCCGTTTCCTTCCAGGTGGATACCCGTGGCACTGGCCTGATTCCCGATGAAGAGATTGCCAAACTGGTGGAAAAGGTATTCGATATGCGGCCTGACGCCATTATCAACCGGCTGAATCTGCGCCGTCCCATCTACCGGCAGACTGCTGCTTACGGTCACTTTGGCCGTACCGATATCGATCTGCCCTGGGAGAGGCTGGATATGGTGGATGCCCTGAAGGCTGCTCAGAAAAAATAAAATGATTTTTCGGCTTCCATGCGGATTGATTCTGCATGGAAGTTTTTTATTGGAATCCATAGTGAAATTTTAAAAAAATATTAAAAAATTAAAAAAATATTACAAAAGGGGGTGCATTTATTTCAAAAATGTGTTATAATTCCCATGTCACAGGAAAGAAACTGCCTGTGCACTAAGGAGAGAGTAACCGTGCTGACGAAAACCCAAACGCTTGGCCGGCTGGAATTGCTGAAAACTGCCGCCCTGAGGATGAATGGTCAGATGCGCGCCTGCGCCGCCTGGTCCGCCATAGAGGAACACGATAAAATCCTGGATATGGCCTGCGGGGAAGGGGCATTGCTTCAGCATCTGAGTGAAAAATATCGCCTCACCGTATGCGGCATGTGCGATTCCCCGGATAAGGCCAGGATTGCCCGGGAAAGGCTTGGGGATGCGGATGTTGTGCCCGGCCGATTGGAGGATATCCCCTGGCGGAATGATACCTTTGATATTGTGATGCTGCCCTCTGTTATCCGGGGGGATGCACGAAGGATTTTTGATGAGGCCCTCCGCGTATTGAAGGAGGGCGGGCAAATGACGGTGGCCGCCTCCATTTTCAAGATGCGTCTGGAAAGTGAAGTAAGCCGCCGGGAGCTGATGCGGCTGATGCAGGAGGCGGGCTTCCAGGATGTCACCTTCCGTACATCCGGTTTTTATGGGGCCATTTCCGGCTGGAAGAAGCGGCAGATGCCTTGCTGACAGGGTCAATGATGATAAGTGTCCTTGGAATTTTGCATCCAAGGGCGCTTTTTTTATTCCTGAAGTCTTCCTTTCAGCATGATTTTATGGTATACTAAAGCGGAAAAGCAATAAAGGGGGATGCACGTGAAACACGATGATACAACCCGTCTGCTGGATGCCATTTTAACGCTGAAAACAAAGGATGAACTGCAGCGCTTTTTTGATGACCTTTGCACCATTCAGGAGATTAACAGCATGGTGCAGCGTTTTGAAGTGGCCATGTATCTGGAGCAGGGGATGACCTATGCCCAGATCGGTGAAATCACCCGTGCCAGCACGGCTACCATCAGCCGCGTGAACCGCAGCCTGGTTTATGGCTCCGAAGGATATCAGCTGGCGATTGAACGGATGCGTCTCCAAAAAGAAGAGGAAGAATGATGGATTTAACGGCACTGAATCCCATGCAGCGCCTGGCCGCAGAAACCTTAGAAGGCCCGGTGCTGATTCTGGCTGGGGCGGGCAGCGGCAAAACCCGCACTTTAACCTATCGTATCGCCAATTTAATGGCCCATGGTGTGCAGCCCTGGCGTGTTCTGGCCCTGACATTTACCAACAAAGCGGCCCGTGAAATGCGGGAAAGAGTGGAAAAACTGGTTGGCGCAGATGCAGGGGAGATGTGGCTGGGCACTTTCCACTCCGTATGTGTCCGGATCCTGAGGAAAGATATCGAAAAGCTTGGGTATCAACGGTCCTTTACCATTTATGATGAGGATGACCAGAACCGCATTATCAAGGACGCCATCAAGGTGCTGAGCCTGGATGAAAGCAAAATCCCCGTCCGGGAAATCCGCAGCAAAATTTCTGATGCGAAGAACAGGATGCTTACCCCGGATGAATGGTTCCAGGAATCCCCCAGGGATTACCAGAGCCAGCAGATCCATGATATTTTCAATTATTATGAAGGTCGTCTCCGGGCTGCCAACGCCCTGGATTTTGACGATCTGCTTTTGCGTACCCTGCAGTTGTTTGTGGAGCATCCTCCTGTGTTGGATTATTATCGCCAGCGCTTTCAGTATGTGCATGTGGATGAATATCAGGATACCAATGCCGCCCAGTATGAATTCATCCGTCTGATCACGGAAGAAAGCCGCAATCTCTGCGTCGTTGGGGATGATGACCAATCCATCTATGGCTGGCGCGGGGCGGACATCCGCAATATCCTGGATTTTGAAAAGGATTTCCCTGACGCCAAGGTTATCAAACTGGAGCAGAATTACCGCTCCACTTCCAATATCCTGGATGCCGCCAATCAGGTGATTGCCCATAACCGGGGCCGCAAGGAGAAAATGCTGTGGACCGATGAAGGGGAAGGCGAAAAAATCCGCCTCTACAGCGCCGGGGATGAACGGGAAGAGGCTGCCTGGATCTGCGAGCAAATCAGGAAAATGCAGAAGATGAGCATTCCCTTTTCCCAGATGGCTGTGCTCTACCGCATGCATGCCCAGAGCCGTGTGATTGAAGAAATGTTCATGCGGGCCGGTATTCCCTATAAGGTATTTGGGGGCACCCGCTTCTATGACCGCAAGGAAGTAAGAGATGCACTGGCCTATCTGCGATTGATTGTCAATCCTGCCGATGATGTATCCCTGGTGCGTATCATCAATACTCCCAAGCGCTCCATCGGGGATTCCACCGTATCCCTGCTGCAGGAATATGCCCGGGAGGAGGGATTGCCCCTCTATTCTGTGATCAATGATCCGCCGGAAAGCCTTTCCTCCCGCCCCAGAAAGTGCATTGCTGAGTTTGCCCTGCTGTTGATGAAACTTACGGCCTATAAGGATATGCTGCCCCTTTCCGAATTTGTGGAAAAAATGCTGACGGAAACGGGCCTGAAGGCACAGTTCGAAATCGAGGGCAATGAAGAAGCCCGCACCCGGCTGGAAAACCTGATGGAATTTGCCGGCGCCGCCCGGGAATTTGAGGCCCAATCCCAGGATAAATCCCTGGAAGCTTTCCTGGAAAATGTATCCCTTGTCACCGATCTGGATCGGCAGGAGGATGCGCCCCAGTATGTGACGCTGATGACGCTGCACAGCGCCAAGGGCCTGGAATACGAAGCGGTATTCCTGGCGGGAATGGAAGAAGGGGTTTTTCCTTCCATGCGTACTGCCATGGAAGAAAAGCGGATGGAAGAGGAACGCCGCCTTTGCTATGTGGGGATTACCCGGGCCAGAAAGCGGCTGTATCTTTCCTTTGCACGCCGGCGTATGCTCTTTAATCAGATTACCCATAACCCGCCCTCTCCCTTTATCAAGGAAATCCCGGATCGTCTGATCCTGGATGAATGGGCTGTGGCCGCCCAGCGCGGCCTTAGGCCGGAACCGGATCGCCCGGGGATGATTTCCCGGCGTGACCGGCCCCGCAATCTCAGCTTCGGCGCTCCTGGCATGTCCGCCACTGGCGGGCCTTCCGCACTGAATATTCCCGGTGTGCAGAAGGGCTTTGTGGTACCCTCTGCCGCCAGAAGCGTTTCCAGCCCGGTCAGCGCCCTGTATAAGGCAGGGGATCGGGTCAGACATCGGAAATTCGGGGAAGGCACGGTGCAGGAAGTGAAGGGCAGCGGCGCTGACACCCGGGTGACCATCACCTTTATTGCCTACGGCACCAAGGAGCTTTCCTTGTCCATTGCCCCGATTGTCAAAATCGAAGATTAACTTTTTCTGAACGCCCCCCTTTCTTGCGGGGGCGCGTTCATCATTTCAGTGAAAAGAAGGGATCATGCCATGGATCAGCAGATGGATATGCGCACCCTGGTGGATTATCTGAATTATACTGCCCATGCCTATTATGTGCTGGATAATCCTGTCATATCGGATGCCCAGTGGGATCAATTGTATAATCGGCTGCTGACCATGGAAAAAGAAACGGGCGTTGTTTTGCCCGATTCCCCTTCTACCAGAGTGGGCGGCGCGCCCCTTTCCGCTTTCCGCCAGCATCAGCATATCACCCGGCTGTGGAGCATGGATAAGGCCCAGAGCGAAGAGGAATTTTCCGCCTGGGTGGATCGGTGCGAAAAGCTGCGGAGCCAGGAGGAAGGCTTGCCCCCGCTGGCCTTTGGGGTGGAATATAAATTTGACGGGCTGACCCTCAATCTGACTTACGAAAACGGCATCCTGGTGGAGGCTGCCACCCGCGGAAACGGCGAGGTAGGGGAAGCGATTTTGCCCCAGGCCCGTACTGTTAAGGATGTGCCCCTCTCCATTCCGTGGAAGGGAGAGCTTGAGGTGCAGGGCGAATGCATCATGCGGCTCAGCGCCTTGGAAAAATATAATCAGACAGCAGAGGAGCCCTTGAAGAATGCCCGCAACGCCGCAGCCGGCGCCCTGCGCAATCTGGATCCTGCGGTGACTGCATCCCGCAATCTTTCTGCTTTCTTTTATCAGATCGGCACCATCGAGAATCCTCCTTACACCGATCAGAAGGGGATGGTTGCCTTTCTGAAGGAACAGGGATTTCCCGTCAGCCCCTATTTTGAAATCGCCGGAAGCAGGGAAGAGGCGATCCGCCTGATCCGGGCCATTGAAGAAAAGCGCAGCCAGCTGGATTATCTGATTGACGGTGCCGTGATCAAGGTGATGGACCAGCGCACCCGGGAGGCCATGGGATATACCGATAAATTCCCTCGCTGGGCAGTTGCCTATAAATTTGCAGCAGAAGAAAATACATCAACCCTGGAAAACGTCACCTGGGAATTGGGCCGCACCGGAAAGCTGACACCGCTGGCCCATGTAACCCCTGTGGATTTTGCCGGTGTCACGGTAAAAAAGGCTACCCTCAATAATTTCGGGGATATTCAGCGGAAAAAGCTGACCATGGGCTGCACGGTATGGATCCGCAGATCCAATGATGTCATCCCGGAGATCATGGGCTGCGTAGAAGATGGAAAGGGGGGCGATCCCATTCTGCCCCCGGAAAAATGCCCTGCCTGCGGCGGGGAACTGACCGAGCGGGGAGCCCATCTTTTCTGCCTGAATCGGGATACCTGCAGGCCTCAGGCGGTGGCCAGGCTCAAGCATTTTGCCTCCCGGGATGCCATGGATATCGGCGGTTTTTCCGAAAAAACGGCGGATTTATTCTATGACAAACTGGGGGTACGATCCCCGGCGGATCTGTATAATCTCACCATCGATCAGGTGCAGCAATTGGATGGATTCCAGGATAAGCGGGCCCAGAATCTGATGGATGCATTGAACGAGAGCAAATCCTGTTCCCTTTCCCGGTTTCTGCTGGCGATTGGTATTCCCAATATCGGCAAGCGCACCGCCCGGGATCTGGCCGCTGCCTTTGGCAGTTTGGAAAAGGTGCAGTCCGCCACAGTGGAGCAACTGCTTGCCATTGATGAAATCGGGGAGATTGTGGCCCAGAGCGTAACGGATTTCTTCTCCTGGCCGGAAAATCAAAAGATGATCCAGGGGCTTTTGCAGGCAGGGGTCACCCCGAAGACGGAAGGAAAGATTGAGGGCGGCGCCCTGCAGGGCCTGATTATGGTGGTAACGGGCACCCTGCCTACCTTCTCCCGCCAGGCAGCGGAAAGCTTCATTCGGGAAAATGGCGGCACCGCCAGCGGCAGCGTTAGCAAAAAGACCAATTATGTGGTGGCCGGCGAAAATGCGGGAAGCAAGCTGAAAAAAGCCCAGGATCTGGGCATTCCGGTGATTACTGAAGCGGAATTAATTCACATGGCCCAAAACGGATGAAATGGTATTCCATTCAAAAGGGCTTGACAGGGCATTGAATGCCTGTATAATCTATTCTGAAGCCTGTGTGGAATCATGCCGGATGGGGATGAAAAAACGCACAGAATGGCTGCTTGTGTGAAAAAAGGAGTGATGCAGATTTGCTGAGGACAAGCACAGCCCCTGTGGAGCGATGGTGCGATAAAACCATGAGCGTGCTCCGGGAAAGGCAATTGGAAGCTTGCCAGGAGCGGCTTACCCGTTGCCCCCATAAAGGAATCTTTGGCGATCTGTATGAAGATGAGGCCAAAGCGCTTTATCATGCCTCTTTTTATGCCCAGGAAAGCCGCCTGCCCTACCCTGGATTGGAACCGCTGCAGACTTATGTGCAGAAGGCCCTGCCCAGAGAAGCCTGCTTCCTTTCCCAGCGAGAGGATGAATTGGTCAAGCGTATGCTGATGCAGGGCGGAAAAACCATGCTTACCGATTGGGAAGAAATTTCTGCTGCGGAGGCGCTGATCTTCCGTCTCTGGTGCTATCTGGAGATTGCTGATGATGAAACGGCGGTTCTCCATCTTGAAGAGGAAATCCTGCTGCCGCTGACCCAGGTAATGCTGTCAGAAAATTATGTAAAGATGCGGGAACACATCTTCCATTTCGATGCTACTCTCCATAGTCTGCTGTATCTATCCGGCTTTCTGCATTCTGCGGCGCCGATGGAGCATTTTGTGGAACGGCTGCGGCATTTGAAATTGTATCAACCGGGGGATGAAACCTATATCCACCGGTATCTGAAGTCAGCCTTTGATTATACCCAGGATGGGCAGGGGGCTATTCTGCTGCTGCATCCCGGCCTGGCTGATCCGGAATTCCTGCTTTCCTCCCTTTCCAAGATGGGCGGAAATCTTGAAATTCATCTGACCCAGGAAATGGTGCTGGGGGGCATGAACGGCATTCTGCCGGAGGAAACGGCATCCTGTCAGGCCATGCGGGGGGCCCTTTCCGGGGCCATCCGCCCGGAATATGATGAAGAAGAGGCGCTGGAGGATCTGCGGATGATGGCCAAGCAGGGAGCACGGCTTTCCGAAATGCGGGAAGTGATGGAATCCATGCTGTGCGTGCTGCCCACGCCCCGAATGAATGCCGCTCTTTCCCAATTGCATGTGCAATCGGTGCGATGGGTAGGCATGCCCTCGGCGGTGCTGAATTGATATGCGTGTGTATGAAGTGATTGCGCCGGAGGGCGCGGAAAATCTGCGGCTGGAAAATTATCTGTTCCAGGCGCTTTCCTTGCTGCCGGCCCATGTGATCCGGGATGCCTTTAAGAACCGGGATGTGAAGATGGATGGCAAGCGAGTGCAGCGGGATACACCCGTTGCGCCTGGGGCAAGGATCCTTTTATATACCAATTTTGCCCCGGAGATTGCCGTTGTTTATGAGGATGAGCGTATTCTGCTGGTGAATAAACCTGCCGGTATCAGCTGCGAGGCGGACGGAAGAGGCGGCATGACCATTCTTTCCCTGATGACAGAATATGCAATGGGCGCTTATCAGCCCCGGCTGTGCCATCGGCTGGATCATCAGACCAGCGGGCTGCTGCTGCTGGCCAAGGATGATGAAAGCGAAGCCTGCCTTCTGGATGCCTTTAAGGAAAGAAAGCTGGAAAAGGTGTATCATTGCCTGGTACGGGGGGAAATGCGGCCGCCCAAAGCCTTGAAGGAGGCTTTCCTTATCAAGGATGCTGCCCAGGCAAAGGTGCGCATCATTACCCATGAAACGCCGGGCGCGCTGAATATTGCCACCCAGTATGAAACGCTGGCGTTCGACGGTACCCTTTCCAGGCTTCGGGTCACCCTGCTTACCGGGCGCACCCATCAGATCCGTGCCCACATGGCCTTCCTTTCCCATCCCATTCTGGGGGATGATAAATATGGGGATCGTGCGCTAAACAAGCGATTGAAGGCCAATGGACTGAAGCTGTGTGCGGCGGAGCTGACGCTGCATGCCGGCGGATTGCTTTCTTATCTGGACGGGAAGAAATTTGTGATTGATCCTCCATTCTGATGAAAAAGGAGCGGTATTTCCCATGGATGTTTCTTTGCCAATCCGGTTGATTGCTACCGATGTGGATGGCACACTGCTTAACAGCAGGGGCATTCTGCCGGATGATAATATCAAAGCCATCCGGGATGCCCAGGCAATGGGCATTGTGGTGGCCATCGCTTCCGGGCGATTTGCTGAAAATGCTTATCTGCTGCTGCAGGATTATGGGCTTACCTGCCCTATCATTGCGGTAAATGGTGCAAAAATCGTGGATGAGAAGCTGAAGGAACTTTCCAGCCGCTTTATGGATCATGAGGCCGCCTTAAAGGTCTACCGCATCCTGAATGAACTGGGATCCGAGTATTTTGTCTTTGGAAAAAACAGCCTTTGTGCGGTAGCCGAGCATCGGAAGCATCATACCGAATTATCCCAGGGGGACAGGGTTCGTGCCTTGGGATACGGATATACCCATGGCAGGATTGAAGCCGATGAATGCATGGAGCAGCCTATCCAAAAATTTTATGTATGCAATAATGTGCCGCTGGATCGGGTGCGCAATGCACTGATTGGAATTTCCGGGATAGAGCTTACCCAATCCGGCATCAATAATGTGGAGATTATGCCCTCAGGCATTGATAAGGCCTTCGGCGTACGGGAATATGCCGGAATCCTGGATATCCCCATGGCCCAGGTAATGACGCTGGGAGATCAGGAAAATGATATTCCCATGCTCAGGGCCGCTGGATATGGCATCGCCATGGGCAATGCTTCCCGGGAAACCAAAGCAGCTGCCCGTTATGTAACAAGCTCTAATGATGAATGCGGCTTCGCCCGGGCAATTGAAAAATGGGCGCTTGGAAAGTAAATAAAAATGGCCTTCACAATCAAGTGAGGCCATTTTTTTATATAGGATTATTTTTAATGCCAATGAAAAGGAAAAGCCCTCCCGCTTGGGAGGGCCTTCATGTGATCCGGGATTATTCAGCGGCGGGCACTTCGAAGGTGGGTACGAAGCCGCGTTCCACGATCAGATCATATACCTTCTGGGTGAATACGCACTTTTCCAGAGCCTTAACGAAATCGGCATCAGCGTTCTCGGTGCGAACGGCGAACAGATTGACGTAGGACTGGCCAGCCAGGCTTTCGGGCTTTTCAGCGTATACAGCGTCGGTGTTGGGGTTCAGGTTGTTCAGGGCAGCGTTGTTGCCATTGATGACAGCCAGGGCGGCATCAGCGCGCATGGTGGGGGCCAGCTCGGCGTTTACATCCAGGAATTCCAGGCCCAGGGGATTGATCACATCGTACTTGGTAACGATGCTGTCCAGGGTGGTGCCTTCGGGCAGCTGGATCAGGCCGGCGTCAGCCAGCAGCAGGAAAGCGCGGGTCATATTAGTGGGGTCATTGGGAACCACGATGGTATCGCCTTCAGCAATATCTTCCAGGGAAGATTTGGTGCCGGGATAGATGCCCAGGGGCTCAAAGTGGGTGGGGATAACGCCAGCCAGCTGATCCTTTTCATCGGCGGTGGCATTGTAGCCATTCAGATAGGGGATGTGCTGGAAGAAGTTGGCCATGTAATCGCCGGCGGCGGTGCCGGGATTTTCAACGACGTAGTCGGTTACGATTTCCAGATCCAGTTCATAGCCCAGGGCGGCCAGATCTTCTTCGATCAGCTGCAGGATTTCGGCATGGGGGCTGGGAGTGGCGATGACGGTGAGGGGCTCAGCCAGAGCGGAAAGAGCGGTGAGGGAGAGAACCAGAGCCAGCAGGATGGATACGAGCTTCTTCATGGGGGACCTCCTTATTTTCTTCATTTATACATCATAGCAGATGCTTTGATGACCTTGTAATTACCGGAGACGATGATCCTTCTTCCTGGTGAGAACGGAGCCGGTGACGGTGATGATCTGTACCAGCACGACCAGCATGATGCTGGCGGCATACATGATATCAAACCGGCGCTGGTTGAGACCGTAGGTGATGGCAACCGATCCCAGGCCGCCGCCTGCAGCGGCACTGGCCATGGCGGTATAGGCCAGGATGGTGGTCATGCAGATGGAAAAGCCATTGATCAGGGAGGGCAGCGCCTCGGGGAGCAATACCTTTCGGATAATCTGCATGGTGGTGGAGCCCATGGCCTTGGAAGCCTCAATGATGCCGGGATCCACTTCGTTGAAGCTGCCCTCCACCATTCGCGCCACATAGGGGAAGGCGCTGATGATCAGGGGGAACACGATGGCCACTGTGCCCATCATCTTGCCGACCACTGCCTTGGTAATAGGCAGCAGCATGGCCAGCAGAATCAGGAAAGGGATGGAACGCAGGAAATTGACCACGGCGCCCAGGATGGCATTGAAGGTGGGCATGGGCTTGATGCCGCCCTTGCGGGTAGTGACCAGTACGATGCCCAGCAGCAGGCCGAGGATGTAAGCAATCAGGGTGGACATTACCGTCATATAAATGGTTTCGCCCAGGGCCGGCCACAGGATGCGCCAGGATTGCTTGTAAATGAAGTTGAAAATATTATTGTAGAGGAAATCGCCGATGGAGCCCCAGACCGATTCAAATCCCTTGAAGGGAAGCTGCCACAATTGATGCAGGAAATTCACTGGGGATACACCTCCTTCACGGTCAGGCCTTCACCGGTCAGGAAGTCCTTGATCTTTCTGCAGCTCTGCTCATCTTCCGGCATTTCGATGAGCATCTGGCCGTAAGGCTTGCCATTGATCCGCTTGATATCGGCGGAAATGATATTCACATCTACCTGGCATTTTTTGATCAGGCCGGCTATGATGGGCTGATTTTCTTTCCCGCCGTCAAATACGATGCGCAGGGCAGGCACTTCGGCCGGGGGCTGATCCTCTTCCTGCTTGGTGGCCACAATGCCAAAGAGCCGTTTTCCGGCAGCGGAGCGGGTGTGGACGAACACATCGTCCACCGTGCCCTCTTCAGCGATATGGCCCCCATCCAGAATGGCGACCCGGGTGCAGATCTGGCGGATGACCGCCATTTCGTGGGTGATGAGCACCACGGTGATGCCAAGGCGCTTGTTGATATCCTGCAGAAGGGCCAGGATGGACTGGGTGGTCATGGGATCCAGGGCGGAGGTGGCTTCATCGCACAGCAGCACTTCCGGATCGCTGGCTAGGGCGCGGGCGATGGCCACGCGCTGCTTCTGGCCGCCGGAAAGCTGGGCGGGATAGGCGTCTGCCTTGCTTTCCAGGCCGACAATCTCCAGCAGTTCTTTTACCCGGGCATTGGCCTTTGCCTTGGGCACCCCGGCAATTTCCAGGGGGTAACGCACATTGCGGGATACGGTCTTTTGCATCAGCAGATTGAATTGCTGGAAGATCATGCTTACCTTCCGGCGCATCTTGAGCAGCTGCTTTCCGTTCATGGTCAGCACATTCTCACCGTTGATCAGAATCTGCCCGTCGGTGGGCACATCCAGCTTGTTCATGCAGCGGATCAGGGTGGATTTACCGGCGCCGGACATGCCGATGATGCCGTAAATCTGGCCCTTTTCGATGGTAAGATTGATGCCGTCCAGGGCGACCACTTCGCCGCCGGGCACCTGATAGACCTTGCGCAGATTGCGCACCTCGATGAGAGGACGGGAATTTTCAGACAAGATACATGCATTCCTTTCAGGATCAATGCTTTTGTTTGAGGCACGTCTGCCCGTGCGGGGGAATCCCAACAAAAAAGCCCAACTCGCGCATTTGCGAGCGGGCTTAACGAACAAAAGCGAATGTCAAGCGGCGCAGCACAAACAGCACGAGAGGAAGCTCGCGCACATGGACATTCGCATAGCGAAGTGGATCATGGTGAAGCCTCCTTCCAATGACTGTATGCCTTCAAGGCTGTGCGCCCGTTGGTTGTGGCTATTATATCCTATGTTGGTTCGTCTGTCAACCCCAAATGTATTGTATTTCTATTGTACATGCCACAAAATAATGGATGAAATGAAGAAGTTACAACAATTTGGCCATTCCTTGGCCAGATGCACCCATTGCATGGTTGAACCGGGCATGTTATAATGGAAGCCGTAAATTATTCCAAGGGAGGGGAACGGGAATATGCGAAGAAGCGGTCTGCTGCTGCATATTACCTCGCTGCCGGAACCAGGGGGCGTTGGCACACTGGGCAGGGCGGCATATGATTTTGTTGATTTCCTCCACGAAGCGGGCATGCGGATCTGGCAGGTGCTGCCGGTCGGGCCCACAGGTTACGGTGAATCCCCTTATCAGAGCGCTTCCACCTATGCCGGGAATCCGCTGCTGATTGATATGAAAACCCTCGAACGGGAAGGCATGCTGCCCGATGGCGCATTTCAGCCCCTGCCGGATAGTGACCGGGTGGATTTTGAAGCGGTGCAGGCGCAGAAAGATGCGCTGCTGCATCAGGCGTTTCGCAGCCGAGATTTTTCTATGGAAATGCAAACGTTTGCAGCATCCCATCCCTGGGTGACGGAATTTGCTTTCTTCATGGCGCTCAAGCGGCATTTCGGCGGCGGATCCTGGCAGGAATGGCCGGATGAAATCCGCATGCGCAGGGAAGAGGCCATGCGCCGCTACCGGGAAGAAATGAAGGATGAGATTGAATATCATATCTTCGTCCAGATGATTTTCCGCCGCCAGTGGCATGCGCTGAAGGCATATGCCAATGAAAAGGGCATTCAGCTCTTTGGGGATATGCCCATCTATGTAGCGGAGGATTCTTCCGATACCTGGGCAAATCCGGAGATTTTCCAGTTTGATAAGAACCGCAGGCCCAGAAAAGTGGCCGGCGTACCGCCGGATTATTTTTCTGAGGATGGTCAGCTTTGGGGCAATCCCCTGTATCACTGGGATCGGCTGAAGAAGCGCAATTACGATTGGTGGATCGCCCGGCTGAAGGCCATGGGTGAATTGTATGATCTGGTGCGGGTGGATCATTTCATCGGCTTCGCCAATTATTACGCCATTCCCTTCGGATCCAAAACGGCCAAGATTGGCGAATGGAAGATGGGCCCCGGGCGCAGCTTCTTTAACCAGGTGCGTGCCGATGCGCCGGAGGTCAATATCATTGCCGAGGATCTGGGGGAAGTGAATGATCGGGTGAAGCGGCTGTTGAAATTCTGCGGCTTCCCGGGGATGAAGGTGCTTTCCTTCGCTTTCGGCAGCGGGGAGGATAATCCCCATCTGCCCGCCCATCACGGGGAAAACAGCATCGTCTATACCGGCACCCACGATAATGATACCATCCTTGGCTGGTGGAATCAGGCAGATGAAAACACAAAGGCACACGCCATGCAGCTGCTGCATATGGATGAGGATAGCGATGTGGCTGGATGCATGATTGAAGAGGCCTTTGCAAGCACTGCCGACACTGCCATCATTCCCATGCAGGATTTCCTGCGGCTTGGAAGTGAAGCCAGAATGAATACCCCCGGCACAGTGGGGAATAATTGGGGATGGCGGATGAAAATGCCTGCCCCCGATACGGTTAAGAAAGAAATCCAGGCTCTCATAGAAAAATATCAGCGTGGAGGACGATAAATTATGGATGCTCAAAAGATTATTGCCCGGGCAGAAGAAATTTCCCTGGCCCGGTATCTGACCGAACTGAAGGATACCAGCCCCTGGCAGCTGCACAGCGCCATCGCCAGCTCCGTTATGATGGAGATTGGCAGCCGCTGGACCCAGGATCAGAAGCAGCAGCGCTCCAACCGGATTGCCTGCTATCTTTCCTGCGAATATCTGATCGGCCGTATGGTATACAACAATCTGTTCTCCCTGGGCATTCTGGATGAATGCCGGGAACTGCTGAAGCAGAAGGGCGTGGATATCACCCTGATGGAAGATGTGGAAGATGCTGCTCTGGGCAATGGCGGTCTGGGCCGTCTGGCTGCCTGCTTCCTGGACAGCGCCGCTAGCCATGATGTGCCCCTGTTCGGCTATGGCCTGCGTTATCGCTATGGCCTGTTCAAGCAGGAATTTGTCAACAACCGTCAGTACGAAATGCCTGATGACTGGACCCGCTTTGGCGATCCCTGGTCCATCCGCCGTAATGACCGGGCTGTGCTGGTGGAAATGGAAGGCCTGACCGTCCGGGCAGTTCCCTATGATATGCCCGTGATCGGCTATCAGATGAAGCGGATCGGCACCCTGCGCCTGTGGCAGTGCGAAAGCGTCAATCCCATCGATTTTGAACTGTTCAATCAGCAGCATTATGCCCAGGCTGCCCAGGGCAAGAATGCCGCAGAAGATATTACCAAGCTGCTCTATCCCAATGATACTGAACCTGCCGGCAAGCAGCTGCGCGCCCGTCAGCAGTATGTACTCTGCAGTGCTACCCTGCAGGATCTGATGCGGGATTTCCGGCAATATCACGGCACCGATTATTCCAAATTCCCCGAATTCCATTCCCTGCAGCTCAATGATACCCATCCCACCATGGCAATCCCCGAACTGATCCGGCTGCTGATGGCGGAAGGTATTACCTTTGAGAATGCTTTCGATATCGCCCGCAAGACCTTTGCCTATACCAATCATACCGTCATGCAGGAAGCCCTGGAAAAATGGGATATCGGCATGCTGGAAAGCGTATCCAAGGAAATCGCTGATATCATCCGCCGGCTGGCCCAGCGTCAGAATGAAGAACTGGATCGAATGGGCGTATGGAACCGGAATGGCCTGTGCCTGCTGCAGGATAATCGGGTGCATATGGCTTATCTGGCCATGTACGGCAGCTATGCGGTGAATGGCGTAGCCCGCATTCACAGCGAAATCCTCAAAAATGATGTATTGAAGGATTGGTATGCCATCCGGCCTGAAATGTTCCAGAATAAGACCAACGGCATCACCCAGCGCCGCTGGCTGGGCCTGTGCAATCCTGAGCTTTCCAAGCTGATCGAAAGCAAAATCGGCAATGGCTTCCTTACCGATCTGTATGAGCTTTCCAATCTGAAGCCCATGATCGCCCAGGATGATCAGCTGGTGAGGGATTTCATCGCCATCAAGAAAGAAAAGAAGGCCCAGCTGTCCCGCTATATTGAAAAGCAGGAAGGGGTCACCCTGCCCCCCGAATTTGTTTTCGATGTGCAGGTAAAGCGGATGCACGAATATAAGCGCCAGCTGCTCAATGCCTTCTCCATTCTGGATATCTATTTTGACCTGAAGGAAGGCAAGCTTTCCGATATGCCCCCTGTGGCCATGATCTTTGGCGCCAAGGCGGCCCCCGGCTATATCCGTGCCAAGGGCGTGATCCGCTTCATCAATCAGATTGCCAAGATTGTGAACAACGATCCCGAAACCAATCAGAAGCTCAGGGTGGTATTCGTTCATAACTATAATTGCTCCTATGCAGAAGAAATCATCCCTGCCGCCGATATTTCCGAGCAGATTTCTCCTGCGGGCACCGAAGCCAGCGGCACCGGCAATATGAAGCTGATGCTCAACGGCGCGGTCACCCTGGGCACCTACGATGGCGCCAATATCGAAATCGTGGAACAGGCCGGCGAAGAAAACAATTATATCTTCGGCGCACGGCTGGATGAAATCAATGCCATCAAGCATAATTATTATCCCCGCGGGATCTACGAAGAAAATTACCGCATCAAGCGGGTGATGGATACCATGCTCAGCGGCTTCTTCCCGGATGAAGACGGTGCCCTGAAGGAAATCTATCATGCCCTGCTGGATGGCGCTTCCTGGCATGCTCCCGATCATTATTTCCTGCTGAAGGATTTCCCCTCCTATCGGGAGACCAAACTGCGTGCCATCTATGATACCAAGGATCAGATGGCTTTCGCCCGCAAGGCCCTCTACAATGTGGCAGGCGCCGGTAAATTCTCTTCTGACCGCACCATCGCCGAATACGCCAAGGAAATCTGGCACGTATAATTACATCAAAAAGGGACGGCTTCCGATATGGAAACCGTCCCTTTTCAATTGACTTAAGAATATTGAATCGATATAATCAGAAGGCCTGAGGATAATGATCTTATTTCTTTTCGGCTTCCCTGCGGCTGGCCAGATAATCCTTCAGCTTCTTCTGCAGCACCACCCGGTATGCTGGATGATAGGATGCATTGTAAATATCACTGTGATGAACGGCAGGGTATTTCTTTTCCTGATAAGTAATCAGATAATAATCCAATTCTGCAGCATAGAAGGGCGTTTCATCCTGCTCTGCCATCTGCTGCAGCATCTGCAGCTTTTTCAGAAATTGCTTTTTATCTCCCTGCACCCCCTTGGCGGTATCCAGAAAGAGGGAAAGGATATCCTGTACAGGAATGCCCTTTTTCAGGCAGGGCCGCAGATTCAGCCGGCAGAGGCCGTTGCCGATGGCTTCATAAAGGGGTTCATTGCCATCGAGGGTCAGCCCTTCCAATTCCTGCTGCAGGCGAAGGATGGCCTTTCGGGTATCGGTGATCATATGACCGGGGCCGAATTCGTTCTGATAAATCAGCTTCACAGCATCCTGGGGCTGCATTCTGGGATATTGATCAAAATGTGCGGCCAATATATTGCGGATCATGGCTGGCATTCCTTTCATTAAAGCGGTACCGGTTTATGATACCATGAATTTTTTCCTTTCGCAATGGAAAATGATTTGAAAAAAATGGGGTGATTGAATGAGCGAGATATATTTCAATGCCTGGGCGGATGATTATGATCAATGTGTATCGGAATCCGATGAAAAAAACAGCTATCCTTTTGCTGGCTACAATCAGGTTTTAATGTCGGTTTATAAAATGGTAATGAACGGAGGTGGCGGTGAAATACTGGATATTGGTTTTGGTACAGGTGTATTGACACAACAACTGTATCAAAATGGCTGCTGCATATGGGGTGTTGATTTTTCCAGTAGAATGATAGAACTGGCGCAGGCCAAAATGCCAGATGCACATTTGATGCAAGGTGATTTTTCGGATGGTATTCCGGAAGCGTTACACAGGCCTTACAATTTTATAGTTGCTACATATTCCCTGCATCATCTGAATGATGAGATGAAGGTGAAGCTGATAAAAGAATTACTCACATTACTTAAGCCCGGTGGGAAAATGCTGATTGGGGATGTGGCCTTTGAACGGTATGAAGATATGGATCGGTGCCGAAAAAAGGCGGGGGACGAATGGGATGATGAAGAATACTATATGATTGCAGAGGAAATTATACCGCGCCTTCCCTGCACAGCACGATTTGAAAAGATTTCCCTGTGCGCCGGGATTCTTATCCTGGATAAAGATTAATAATAAATTTCCATAGAACAAATCGTGAAAATGTATAAAAATGACCGATTTATGGCAGGAAACAGCATTGGCATGTCGAATAAAATTGACTTGTATGTAAATGCAAAAACAGCCTTTTGGCTGCAATATGAAAAGGCGGTGCGTTCCAATGAAGGTAGTATGCTTTGGTGAAATCATGATGCGCCTGAATCCTGAAGGATATCTGCGCTTCCCCCAGGCCACGAAGTTTGAAGCCACCTACGGCGGCGGCGAAGCCAATGTAACCGTATCTCTGGTTAACTATGGCAATGAAGCGGCTTTCGTATCTGCCGTTCCCGCTCATGAAATTGGCCAGAATGCGGTGAATGCCCTGCGTCAGTATGGCGTGGATACCAGCAAGATGCTTCGTCAGGGCCCCCGTCTGGGCATCTATTTCTGCGAAAAGGGCGCTTCCCAGCGCGGCAGCAAGGTGGTCTATGACCGTGCCGGTTCTTCCATCGCTCTTTCCAAGCGGGAAGATTATGATTGGGATAAGATCCTGGATGGCGCTGATTGGTTCCATTTCACCGGTATTACTCCCGCCCTGGGCGGCGAACTGCCCGAAATCTGCCTGGATGCCGTAAAGGCCTGCAAGGAAAAGGGCATCAAAGTTTCCTGCGACCTCAATTATCGCGGTAAGCTGTGGACCCGTGAAAAAGCCGGACAGGTTATGGGCGAATTGATGCCTTATGTCAACGTATGCATTGCCAATGAAGAAGACGCCAAGGACGTTTTCGGCATTGAAGCGGATGATACCGATATCTACAGCGGCAAGCTGAACAAGGAAGGCTATGTATCTGTTGCCAAGAAGCTGAAGGATCGCTTTGGCTTTGATTATGTGGCTATCACCCTGCGCGGCTCCATTTCCGCTTCTGACAACAATTGGAGCGGCATGCTCTATGATGGCGAAAAGGCCTATTTTGCCAAGAATTATCTCATCCACATCGTGGATCGCGTGGGCGGCGGCGACAGCTTTGGCGGCGGCCTGATCCATGCCATGAACAAGTGGCCCGATGATTGCCAGGCCATCATCGAATTCGCCGTTGCAGCTTCCTGCCTGAAGCAGACCACCGAATTCGACTTCAATCTGGCTTCCGAAAAGGAAGTGCTGGCCCTGGCCGGCGGTAACGCTTCCGGCCGCGTGCAGAGGTAAAAAGACAAGGTTTTTTGCGAGAGGGGTATTCTTTAAAAAAGAATACCCCTCTCGTGCTCTCCCAAAGAAAATACTGCGGGATATATCGTATGCAATATTCAGATTACATTTTCCTGTGAGACCATAAGGAGACGCCCATGATACAAGCACCCAATATCCCTGAAAAGCTGATAGATGAAATGCTTGAGGATGCTGTTGAAAAAGCCCTGGATGAAGGAACTGACGTGGAGAGCATGCGATTTCATGGAGATGCGCTGCCGGATTTATCGGGAGAAATTGTTGAATTCATTGGCTGCAGCTTTGAAAGCTGCATATTCTCCGATACAGGGGCGGATCGGCTGGTATTCGTCGATTGTGTATTCCATAAATGCGATTTAAGCAGCATGAATTTCCATAAATCTACATTTCAGAGGGTCTCTTTTTCTCATTGCCGCATGACGGGAACACAGTTTTCCAATGGTACGGTGATGAATGCTTCATTCCTGGATTGCCAGATGGATTATGCCAATTTTTCCGAAACAAAAGCGCAGCACATCTCTTTCGTGCGCTGCGCCATGAAGGAAAGCGTGTTTTATCGTTTCAATTGGCAGGATTGGGCATTGGAAGAATGCAATCTGCGCCGGGCGGAATTTGCCCATACGCCCCTCAAGGGAATGGATGTGAGCACCTGCGATATTGAAGGCATTGTGACAGATATCCCCAATCTCCGGGGGCTGAAGGTAACGGCAGCCCAGGCCATGGTGCTGTCCGGGCTTCTGGGATTGGTGATCAAAGGGGATTAATCCATCCGTTCCCGCAAAAGATCATACATCATAATGGCACCGGCTACGGCGGCGTTCAGGGATTCGGCGCCGCCTACCATGGGTAGCTTCAGCCGCATGGTGGCCATCGCCATAACGGCAGGGGATACACCGGCGCCTTCGTTGCCAATGATGATGCAGGCCTTTTTCCCTGCTTTGGGCCGCTGAAAGAAGGGGGCACCGTGCAGATCGCCGGCAATGATCTGGTATCCTTCCTTAGAAAGGCTGGAAAGGGCGCCGGGAAGATCGGCAGTGCGATAGCAGGGAATGCGGAATACGCCCCCCATGGAGGCACGGAGCGCTTTGGGGGAATAGGGATCGGCGGTCTTTTCATCCATGATCAGGCTATGGAAGCCGGCGGCATCCATGGTGCGGATAATGGTGCCTACATTGCCGGGATCCTGCACTCCGTCCAGGGCAACCAGCAGATCGCCTGGATTGGAAATCACCTGATCGGAAGGATAACCGCAGACGGCAGCAACTCCTTGAGGCGTTTTGGCGTCACAAATAGCTTCCATTACATGGGAAGCAAGATAATAAATGGATACGCCCTGAGCAGCTTGTGCCAGGGCGTCATATTTTTCCCGGGCAGCTGCATCGATCAGCAGCGCCCGGGCCTTTTTTTCCTTCACGGCCTCCTGGGCCATGTGTTCACCCTCGGCCAGAAACAGGCCCTGGGATACCCGCTGGCTGCGGCCCTTGTTCAGGGCCCGCCAGTTTTTCACCTGGGGGTTTTGCAGGCTGGTAATGATATCATTCATGGATGTTCAGTGCCTTCAGCGTGCGGGGCATGGCCGCAAGCAGATTCTTCAGTTCATCAACAGGCAGTTTGTGCAGCAGGATATGGGGAACAACATAAGCGCATACGCCACGGTCAAGGGCCTCGGCCACGCCGCCGGGCAGATCATTCTGGGTGGAGGCGATGAAGCGGCACAGGGAAGCTACCAGGCACAGCGGCAGGGGGCGGCCGGCGGCTTTCAGAGCAGTGCGAAGCGCATGGATAACGGACAAGGTATCCTGATTCAGGGCGGTTTCCTTCAGCATTTCCTTTACGATGCATGCCTTGGATACGGGAGCATAGGCAGGAAGGGGCTGGGGGATAGAGGAGAGGGAAGGCTCTGCAATCAGGCGGGCAAAAGGATGATCCTGATCTTCGGCATGAATATGAGCATAATCATCGAAGGTAGACGCCGTGAGCACCCCGGTGATCAGGGCATGATCAGCATCACAATACCGGACGAACAGCGGAGCATCGCCGGTTTCCAGCACATGCACCTGCCAGATCCATTTGGCTTCATCAATGGAACAGCCAAGGGCATTGGCAAATGCCTGATAGGCAGCCAGTGCGTCAGCTTCATTTTCAGATGCCATTTCCAGATATTGATCGGAAAGGGCATAAATGGTCAGCATGGCTAGGGCATCACCGGCTTCAACGGTAAAGCCGGCAGCCTTCAGGGAGGCTTCCACCCGCTGAATCAGTTCGGCCTTACTGGCCGGTTTGCCCGCAGCAGGGGAAAGGAAAAGGATGGAATGACTGTCTTGCAATGATTGCATATCAGCCAGTTTTTTTGCAGCCTCCTGGCATTTTTCATTCAGGGGCTCCAACGCCTTCTGGGCGACTGCAAGTGCATCCTGGGCACGCTGTTCAGCCTGCTTCAGATCATCAATCTTCTTTTTCTGATCTTTGGCAATGTTATTCAGTGCTTCTTCCTGGAAGGCGGACAAATTCTTTTTCGCATCATCCAACTGCATCAGGGTCATCAGCCGCTCGGCTTCCAGCTCCTGCAGCTGGGCTTTCATGGCGGTGAGGGTGGCGTCTTTTCCGTCCGCAGCCATGGCCTTGGAAAGAAGGGACTTCATGCTGGGCTGGGAGAGCAATACATCCACAGCTTGCTGCTGGGCATCGGTGGAAAGCCACAGCCCCTGCAAGGCACGCTTGAAAGCATCGACGGGATTGGATACATCCTTAAGCTCTGCGTTCTGGGGAAGTACTGCGCCGGGGGCCTCATATTTGGCGGCGTAGCGCTGCTGATCCACTGCTTCCATCAAAGGATTGTGGGCACGCTTGGGGGAGGCGGTGCGCTGAGGCGCCTGATAAAGCCGGGTGCCGGTGAGTGGCTTCTGAGGCTGCTCAGGAATAAAGGCAGCAGGAGCCAAGGAGGCCGCTGTATGCAGCCGGTTGGCATTCTCGGATAGGGCAGTATTCATCTCCTGAATCTGGGCATAGGCATTGTCAGAAAAAGGCTTTTCAGGCGCAGGGGCAGCTTCGGCCTTGACAGGCGCAGCCGGTGCAGGAGCGGCCTGGGGAATGATTTCTTTTTCTTTTTCCTTTTCCTTCTCTTTCTGCTCAGGGGCTGGGGGATTTACCGGTTCTTCCTGTTTGGGCCAGTAAATCAGCAGTTCCTGATGATCGGAAAGGGTCAGGGTATGCAGTTCACTGCTGTCCGGGGGCAATTGATTGCCCTCATCAGCATTGATTTCTTTATCCTTCTGGAAGGGGCCTTTGATGATTGCACCGTCCCGGAGATATACACAGGGCGTAACCGCATCCTTCAGATCGGATTTTCCGATCACCTGATAGCAAAGATCATTGGGCAAGGCACGGATGGCGTCTGAATAGATGATATACTGGTTGGTTTCCCCCCGTGCAGGAGAGTAATTTTTGTTGGTGCGGATTTTGTTGGCTTCGGCAGGCTGATGCCTTAAATCCATCAGACAGATGCCGCAAAGGGTGCGCATTCTTTCTTTGAAGGTGTGCTGTTCGTTTTTGTCGGGCACAATGCGCAGGTATCCCTCATCAGGAAATTCTGCCGCCATTTCAGGGCTTACGGGGCCATCCTGGGTCATTAAAGGGCGAATCCGGAAATATGCGCGGGCAATATTATCCTCTTCCAAATAAACCAAAACTGCCCTGCCCTGAAAAATCATAAGTACCCCTCCAATAATTCAATTACCATTTTATGCTATTATATCAAAGATATGGTCATTTCGTCAAGGCTGGCAAATGATCCGTAAGGATGGATGCATCATCAATGGAAAGCAGCCAGCCGGTATAAATCTGGGGCATATGCTGCATCAGTACGGGGACAAGAGGGGAAAGGGCAGCAAGGGCATTTTCCAGATCACTGGTGACGGAAATGACAACGCCTTCTTTTTTCAGGGCAGTATTGGCGGCGTTCATCAGCATGGTTACCATCAGCAGCTGTTCTGCTTTCTGCATTTCTTCGCCGGTGAATACCTTATTCAGGATGGCCTGGTAATGATCCGCGTATTTTTTCGGCGTTCCGGCGCTGAGGGCCATTCCCCGAGCGCACATGACAGCTTTATCAGCAAATGAGGCGTCACCGCCAGGAAGAAAATTAGCCTCGATCAGGCTGGCATCAATACCGGGCAGTGGATTATCCCCGGCAAGATAGGAATATGCACTTTCAAACGCCGGCAGCATTGCGGCATAATCCAGTGTTTCCGTCAGGGAAGAGGGAAGATAAAGGGTGCGGCCGTACCAGCCGTATCCCCAGGCGGCAAGGGGTACATGGGGCACCAGATCGGCATTATTGACGATGTTGAAAATATTTTGGTGTGCGTTTGCTGCATCGCTGCCGATTACGGTGCGTGGAGTGGCAAAGGTGTAGCAGAAGATGGATGCATCATCGGCAATGCCCTCCTGGGAAAGGAAAGCAGCCGTCAGATTGGAAACGGCGGCGGCACGGCTGTAGCCGGTGATCCAGAAAAGGGGATCATGAATCTGATGGGCGGATAGATATTCCTGCACACGGGAAACAATTTTCCGTGCAGAATCCCCAAACCCTTTATGCACTGATTCCAAGCCCACATCAAAATTACTCAGCCATTCCATGGAATAATTGCCGCCGCATACCGCAATGACCACCAGCGTTCTTTCCTGATTTCCCTCGCCTACAGTGCGGTGGGCGATGGCGGTGCCGATGGTATCGGCAGTCTTTAAGGCATATTCATCGATACGGGGCTGGGAAAAGCCATGGCTTTTCAGATACTGACGGATGGATGCATCGGGCGCGGCATCATCCCCCCGGAAAGCGGCCTGGGCCAGCTGGATGGAGGCCAGGCACAGGGGATGCTGATATTCATGGGCATCGGAAAGAAACCATGTATGCTCAAAATCATTGAGCATTTCCGCTTTGGCAGGATCGAAGGATCCGGCGGCCGTTTCGGCCATGGCGGTGCAGGAAAAGGAAAGCATCAGCGCCAGAATACAGGCAATCCATCTTTTCATGGCATATCTCCTTATCAGATGCGGACAAAGGTATCGTAAATGGCCTTGACGGCTTCTTCGAAATCAGATTCATCCACGCCAACGATGATATTCAGCTCGCTGCTGCCCTGATCGATGGTGCGGATAGAGATGCCCTGGGAAGAAATGGCGGTGAACAGGCGGGCGGCAGTACCGAAATTGCGCACCATGCCCCGGCCCACAGTGGCGATCAGCGCCAGATTTTCATGTACCGTCACCTGATCGGGATCAACCAGCTCGCAGATGCGGCGGATCACTTCTTCCCGATGGGAGGCCAGTTCCTTCTGATGCACCACCACGCACATGGTATCAATTCCGGTAGGCAGGTGCTCAAAATTGATATTGTATTCTTCAAAGGCCTGGAGCACGCGGCGGCCAAAGCCCAGCTCCGCATTCATCATATCCTTTTCGATGGATACGATACAAAAGCCCTTATGACCGGCAATACCGGTGATTACATGGGCCGGATCATCCTGGCCTGCATTGGCGCGGATCATGGTGCCGGGATGCTTGGGATCGTTGGTATTGCGGATGTTGGTGGGAATGCCGGCCTTGCGGACGGGGAAAACGGCATCTTCATGCAGCACCCCCGCCCCCATGTAGGAAAGTTCCCGCAATTCACGGTAGGTGATGGTGGCGATGTACTGGGCGTCGGGCACGATCCGGGGATCAGCCATCCTGAAGCCGGTTACATCCGTCCAGTTTTCATATACATCCGCATTGACGGCGCGGGCAACCAGGGCGCCGGATACATCGCTGCCACCCCGGGAGAAGGTGCGGATGTTGCCATCCACATCGGCGCCGTAAAAGCCGGGAATGATGGCACGGGGCAGATTGCGCAGGCAATTGGCAATGCGGGTATTGGTTTCTTCTTCCATCAATCGTCCTTCACGGTTGAAAAGCACCACGTCCGCTGCATCCACAAAGGGAATATCAAGGAACCTGGAAAGCATTTTGCCATTCAAGTATTCCCCGCGGCTGGCAGCATAATCCCTGGAGGCACCGTTTTTCAGCGCTTCTTCGATGACGGAAAATTCGCTATTCAGATCAAAGGGGATTTCCAACTCATCGGAAATTTCTTCATAACGGGAGCGGATGCGCTCCAGCAGATGGCGGAAGGCCTTTCCCTTCTGGGCGGCTTCATGACAGGCATACAACAGATCGGTGATTTTGTCATCACCGGGGCCCCGCTTGCCAGGGGCGCTGGGGACGATATATTTCCGTTCGTGATCCATGTGGATAATATCACGGACCTTGATAAACTGCGCTGCATCGGCCAGGGAACTGCCGCCGAATTTCGTTACGATCATCTTCATTCACCCCAATATTTATTAACCTATATATTGTAACGATTTTTTCAGTATCTGTCAAATAGAAGCTGACAAAACATACTATGTTTGAAAAGAAAAATCGGTTCACCTTGCGAATCGGAGCTTTCACTGCTATAATAAATTTGTATGCAGGGAAAACTACCCCCGACAGGGGGTGAAGGAATGCTGAATGATCAGCTGGAACGCTTTATTGCCGCTGCAGAACGGATGCGGCTGGATGAATATGTGCGCTTCGAATCTGATAGAAAAAGAAGATTGAGAGACGCATTTTTTCAGGGTGTGGCCAGAGGATTCGGGGCCATGATCGGATTTGCATTCTTAGGCACGGTGATGCTGCTGATCCTGCAGGAGGTGGCAAAACGGAAGCTGCCCCTGATCAGCGATTTTGTGGCCCAGGTGATCACCCTGGTGCAAATGCGGATGAAGTGAAGGAAAAAGAATGAAACGGGCACTGCTTTGGATTTTTCCAGGGGTATTCATACTGATTGCCGACCGGATCATGAAGATGGCAACGGATGGGGCAGATTTTGTTCTGATGGATGGCGTGCTGGCTATTCGCTCTGCCCAGAATACCGGTGCGGCGATGGGGCTTCTCACCGGCAATACGTATCTGGTGCTGATTCTATCGCTGCTCCTGATCGGGGCAGCCATCTGGCTGCTGCGGGGAATGAAGCTTTCCGGTATGGCCCCGCTTTCCCTGTCCCTGATTGCCGGAGGGGCCCTTGGCAATATCATTGACCGGGTGGCCTATGGCTATGTGATGGATATGATCGAGGTATTGTTTATCGATTTTTATATTTTTAATCTGGCGGATGTGGGCGTGGTCTGCGGGGTGGCGCTGTGCGCCTTCAGCCTGCTGTTTCGCCCCCAGGATTGGAGAAAGACATGATACGGGAATGGATTGCCGACGGGGATCGGCTGGATGTGATTTTATCCAGGGACGGGGAACTGACCCGCTCCCGGGCTGCGGGGCTAATCAAAGAAGGGTGTGTTACAGTAAACGGAAAGGCCGAATCAAAGCCGTCCTGCAAGCCCAATGCCGGCGCCCTGATTCAACTGGATATGCCTCAGATTAAGCCTGCCCGGGCTGAAGCCCAGGATCTGCCCCTGGAAATTCTCTATCAGGATGCCCATTTGGCGGTGGTGATCAAGCCGGAGGGTATGGTGGTGCATCCTGCGGCAGGAAATGATGATGGCACGCTGGTCAATGCCCTTTTGTATCATCTGGACAGCCTTTCCGGCATCGGCGGGGAAATGCGGCCGGGAATCGTACATCGGCTGGATAAGGATACCAGCGGCGTGATGCTGGTGGCAAAAAACGATCAGGCCCATGCCGCCCTTTCGGAGCAGCTGGCCAACCGGGAGATGGAAAAGCATTACAGGGCCTATGTATACGGAAAAATGAAGGAACCTGCCGGTGAGATAGAGCGCCCCATCGCCCGCAGCAAGAATGACCGCAAGAAAATGGCGGTGGATCCGGAAGGCAGATGGGCGAAAACGGAATGGAAAGTGCTGAAGGAAATGCCTGACCGCACCCTGCTGGATGTGCATATCATCACGGGACGTACCCATCAGATCAGGGTGCATATGGCCAGCATCGGCCATCCGGTACTGGGGGATGAAATTTACGGCCACAAACGGATGCCCCATGCGGCGCGGCTGATGCTGCATGCCTATTCCCTGGCCTTTACCCATCCGGCAACAGGGGAAAGGATGCAGTTTATTGCCCCCTGTCCTTTTGCGGAGGAATAATCATGGCAAAAAAACAAAAGCTGATTGACCGGCTGGTGGAAATGGGCGCATGCCGGAATGAAAAAGAGGCTGCTGCCCGGATCATGGCGGGAGAAGTATATATCAACGGCCAGAAGGCAAAGAACGGGGCCATGGTGAAGGAAGATCAGGAAGTGACGCTGAAGGGCGTGCTTCCCTATGCCAGCAAGGGAGGCTTCAAAATGGCCGGTGCGCTGGAGGATTTCGGCATCGATGTGACCGGCCGCATCTGCATTGACGCCGGAGCCTGCACAGGGGGATTTACCGATTGCCTGGTGCAGCGGGGCGCAGAAAAGGTGTATGCGGTGGATGTCGGCTTTGGCCAGCTGATGGGGAAGCTGCGGCAGGATCCCCATGTGGTGAATCTGGAAAAAACCAACATCAGCGATGAAAGGCTGCTGCATCTGGATCCGCGGCCTTTTTTCGGCACGGTGGATGTAAGCTATCTTTCCCTGCGTAAAGCTATCCCGTATTTTTCTGCGGTAATGCATGGGGAAGGGGAGCTTTGCTGCCTGGTGAAGCCGCTTTTTGAAATCGACGATGCGGAGGCCAGGCGTACAGGCGTCATTGCCGATGATCAGTATGCGCCGCTCCTGTTTGATCTGATCCGGGATGTGAACGCCATGCCGGGTACATCCGTTAAAGCAATTACCCATTCCCATGTGACGGGGAATGCGGGAACCAGGGAATTTTTCCTGCATGTGGTGCTGGGCGGCGAATGCCCCCCTGTTCTGGAGGAACAGGTCTATCAGGCGGTGGAAAAAGCCAAAGAATTGGAATTGTATCGCAAATAAGCACAGATGAGAGGATGAAAATCATGGCACAATACCCCCCGATTATGAAGGATAAGCCTGTATTTCTCCATGGCGGCGATTATAATCCCGAGCAGTGGATCAATCAAAAGGATACCATCTGGAAAAAAGATATGGAACTGGCCGTGAAGGCCGGAATCAATACCCTGTCAGTCGGCATTTTTTCCTGGGCCATGCTGGAGCCCAGGGAAGGGGAATTCCATTTCGAATGGCTGGATGAAGTGATGGATATGCTGGCTGCCAATGGCATCAAGGCCGTTCTGGCAACCCCCAGCGGCGCACGCCCTGCCTGGATGGCGGAAAAATATCCGGAGGTGCTGCGTGCCCGGGATGACGGACGGCGGGAATTTTTCAATGCCCGTCACAATCATTGCCTCACGTCCCCTGTGTATAGGGAAAAGGTGCGCAGGATCAATACATTGCTGGCGGAACGGTATAAGGATCATCCTGCCCTTGGCATGTGGCATATTTCCAATGAATACGGCGGGGAATGCCATTGTGATTTGTGTCAGGAAAAATTCCGGGAATGGCTGAAGGAACGGTATGGCACTATTGATAACCTGAATGACAGCTGGTGGAATACCTTCTGGAGCCATCGCTATACCTCTTTTGATCAGATTCACAGCCCCTCCCATCTTGGTGAGCGGGGCAGCCATGGCCTGAATCTGGCCTGGAGGCGATTTACTACCCAGCAATTCTGCGATTTTTATGCCTGGGAAATTGAGCCCCTCAAATGCATTACCCCGGATATTCCCTGCACCACCAATCTGATGCATACAACCCGGGGAATCAATTATTTTGAACTGGGGCGGCTGCTGGATCGCTCTTCCTGGGATAATTATCCCTCCTGGACCAATGATGAACGGGATGCCCAGGTGGCCGCCCATTCCGCTTTCTGTCATGATCTGATGCGGGGTGTATGCGGCAATAAACCTTTTATGCTGATGGAATCTTCCCCTTCCTCTGTCAACTGGCAGCCCATTAACCGGCTGCATGCCCCTGGCATTCTGATGCTGCAGGGCCTGCAGGCCGTTGCCCATGGATCGGATACGGTGCAGTATTTCCAGTTCCGGAAGGGCAGGGGATCTTCGGAAAAGTTCCACGGTGCTGTTGTATCCCATGATAACAGTGATCAGAACCGGATATATAAAGAAATCTGCCAGGTGGGGGATACCCTGGCCCATCTGACGGATGTGCTGGGCGCAGGTACGGAAAATAAAATTGCCTTGATCTTTGACTGGGAAAATTGCTGGGCTTTGGAAGATGCCCAGTTCGGCAGTAATATCAATAAAGGATACGAAAAGGCAATCGACGGCCATTACAATGGATTCGTCCGGGCCGGTTACGGCGTGGATGTGATCGACGAAACATGTGAGATTGAAAAATACCGCATTGTTTGCGGGCCTATGACCTATATGCTGCGGCCCGGTTTTGCGGATAAGGTGAAGGCCTTTGTGGAAAAGGGCGGCACCTATATTTCCACCTATATTTCCGGCTGGGTGGATGAAGAGGATCTGTGCTTCATGGGCGGCTTCCCCGGGCCCCTCCGGGAAGTGATGGGGATCTGGGATGAAGAATTGGATACCTATGATGAAACCCAGCATAATCACTTCACCTGGAATGGAAAAACCTATGAAATTTCCGATTTCTGTGCGCTGGTGCATGCGGAAAGTGCCAGCGTTCTGGCAGAACTTCAGGAACATTTCTATCGGGGCTATCCCGCATTGACGGAGAACGCTTACGGCAAGGGCAAGGCCTATTATATCGCAGGCCGGACTGGGGAAGATTTCCTTAAGGATTTCTCTGCAGCAGTGGCAAAGGAGGCAGGGCTGAAGCCTTTGGTGGAAAATCTGCCCTACGGTGTATTGTGCACACAGCGGGTGGGGGATCGGGGGGATTTCCTGTTTGTGATGAACACCGTACCCTATGAGAATGCCGTTACCATTCCGGCATGCATGGATGTTCGCAGCGGCAGTGATGTTTTCGGAAAAGTGATTCTCAAGCCCTATGAAGTATTGACTTTGAAGAGAAAATAAATCTGGATCGATAAACGCCCTGGGCTTTCTCAGGGCGTTTTTTGTTTACAATTGTAAAATCAAGAGAATCATGGGAGAAATGGAAACAAGCGGATGCATCTTTTCGTCCTATAAGTGAAATGCCCAGGATATGCCAATGGATTGCACGAGGAGGAAACAGGATGAAGCATGAAATGAAAGGGATGAAGCGGGCGCTGATCTGCCTGATGATTCTGAATCTGATTGCCGGCGGCGGGCTGATTGCCCTGGCGGAAAATGCGGCGCTTACAACACGTACCCCTGCCGAAATGGAACTGGACGCCCTGATTCAGGCTTATGAAATGACAAGATACAGAGATTTTGCTGCAGGAGAATGGTATCAGCAGCCCTGGTATGCCGGCCTGATGGAGCAGTATGGCCTGCAGGGGCAATACAGCTATGGCTGGGCGCACAGCAATCTGGCGGTTGATGAAACGGAAGCGGCGCATATCGCCACCCGTTACTGGGAAGAAGCATGCGGCATTACCCCCTTTAACGATCTGTCCCAGGCTTCCGAAGTGCATCTGATTGAGCATGTGCTGGATGGTGTAGTACGGCCTCTGTATCTGATTGATCGGGTCCATGAGGATCGAATGCCCAGCTTTTATGTACTGATGGATGGGAAAACAAATGAGATTCTCGCCTCTTCCAGCGTGGCGGAATATCAGAAACGTCATGCGGAAGTTATGATCCTGGTGGAGGAAGAGCGTGCAGCAGAGGACAGGATGCAAAAAAAGGCCGTTGAGGCGGTGATGGAAAAGTATGCCGCATCTCTTCCCTGGCTGAATGATCCATACTGGCAGAATGCCAATATTTTCTCCTATTACACCCTTCAGCAACAGGAATTTATCATCAGGCTGGTGGAAATCAGGCCCTTTGACAGCCCCGATCAGGATTTTGTGGTGTATATGGATGATGCCGGGGAAACGGTGTATGCTGTGCGCTGGCTGGCAGAGAATAATCAGCGTTGTACCGATGAACAGAAACAGGAGGCCATTGATGCATTCCTGCCCCTGGAGAGTGCTGCTATGGCGCTGCTGGAGGAATATGGGGCCTTCTATCGGATCCCCTTGCAGGAAAAGGCAGCTTTTTATCAGCAGTGCAAATCTGTTCTGGATGAGAATAACCGCTGGGATTTCCTCTTTTTATCTCCTGTCCTCCAAACCAGCGGGCTGCTGGATGATGCTTTGCTGCTGCCTGGAGAGGATTGTATTCCCGAGGAGAAAGCAAGGGAACTGGTTCTTCAGGCGCTGATCAGCAAATTTCTGCTTACGGATGCCCAGGCCCAATCCCTTACCTGGTATTCATCCCTGAAGCAGACAATAATTCCCGGGCTTTACGAATGGGAATTCTGGCTGGATCTGGGGGATGAAATGATATTTACGGGAAATATGGAGGGCAATACAGGCGATCACCTGTTTGTTGTCAGGGAAGGCGGACAGCAGGATAATATGCGTGCGGAAATCCTGACATCCCTGGAAGCCCGGTATGGCAACTGGGGGGAATGGCCCATTGAAATCAAGGCAAAATATGCCCGTATTTATATGAACGGCGATCATCCTTACGGCGTTCCTGGGGAAGGGCATCTGACGGTAGAAGAGGCCCTGGAGCTGGCCAAAACCACGCTGCTCAATACCTATCCGGAGCTTACCCGGGAACAATTGGATTCCGCCCGCATATGCCCATATTTTATGATAGAGCCCCACAGCCTTTATCGTATTCGCTTTGAAGCCAATACCTATTATTTCACCTTTGAACTCAGCGGCGATTATGCCTGCTATGAAATCATTTTCAGCGGGGAAACCGGGGAAGTATATCTGACCCATGATCCATCCAATTCCGGAAACGGATGACCCAAAACAAAAACCGCTCTTCTTTTTGGACTGTTCCCTGAATAACGGACAATAGAAAAAAGACGCCTCCTGTTGTAGAATGGAAACTACGCCAGGAGGTGTTTTACATGTCAAGAGAGTACACAAAGATAGAAGAATTGGTAGTCCTAATCGAACAAAGGCAT
>JAFQOD010000022.1 GCA_017395685.1 Clostridia bacterium | reverse complement strand
TGTTCATGCCTTTGTTCGATTAGGACTACCAATTCTTCTATCTTTGTGTACTCTCTTGACATGTAAAACACCTCCTGGCGTAGTTTCCATTCTACAACAGGAGGCGTCTTTTTTCTATTGTCCGTTATTCAGGGAACAGTTCAAAAAGCAGGGGAATGGAAAGATTATTCCTTCACTTCTTCAAAGAACTCCGCCCCCCGCTTGCATAAGGGGCATTTAAAATCAGCGGGCAGGGAATCGGCCTGATGGATATAGCCGCAGATTTTGCATACGAATTTTTTCTGATTCTCGTTTTTTTCTTCTTCCTGGGCGGCAGGGGCCTTTTCCTGGCACAATTCCTTGGCCAGCGCCTCAATCTGGGCCATATTTTCTTCATTCACGGCGGAAAGGATTTTCACAGAATTTTCGGCAAAGGAAAGATTCCTGCTCTTTTCCAGCATGCCCTGCATCACCTTTTTCGCCATGGGCGCCCAGGAGCCGTTTTCGATGAAGGCAACCCGCCGGTTGGAATAATTCCGTTCGGTCAGATGATCGATGAAGGCCCGCATGAAGGGGAAGATATCGGCATTATAGGTGGTGGTGGCCAGCACCAGCCGATCATAGCGGAAGGCATCCTCCACCGCTTCGGCCCAGTCGCTGCGGGCCAGATCGGTGATCACTACCTTCCTGCAGCCCTGCTCCTCCAGCGCCTTGGCCAGGGCCGTCACGGCCTTTTTTGTATTGCCGTAAATGGAGGTATAGGCGATCAGCACGCCCTCATCTTCTGCCCGGTAGGAAGACCAGGTATCATACAGGCCCAGATAGTAGCCAAGATTCTCCTTCAGCACCGGACCGTGAAGAGGCAGAATCATCTCCATATCCAGGGAAGCGACCTTTTTCAGCAGCGTCTGCACCTGGGCGCCGTATTTGCCCACGATGCCGAAATAATACCGACGGGCCTCGCAGGCCCAATCCTCCTGATGATCCAGGGCGCCGAATTTGCCGAAGCTGTCGGCAGAGAAAAGGGCCTTGGCAGCCGCATCATAGGTAACGATAACCTCCGGCCAATACACCATGGGAGCGGTATAGAAGGAAAGCTGATGGGCGCCCAGGGAGAGGGTATCCCCATCCTTGACGGCAAGGCTGCGGCCGGCAAAATCCACGCCGAAGAAATTCTTCATCATCTGGATGGCCTTCTGGGATGCCACAATCTGCACAGCGGGATAAGCCTGAAGAAAATTAAAAATATTGGCGGAATGATCGGGCTCCATATGATGGACGATCAGATAATCCGGGGCCTGATCCCCCAGCACTGCCTTGATATTTTCCATCCATTCCCGGGTGAAGGCGGCGTCCACCGTATCCATTACGGCCACCTTTTCATCCATGATGAGATAAGAATTATAGCTCATACCGTTGGGCACCGCATACTGGCCCTCAAAAAGATCCACCTGATGATCATTGACGCCGATATAATATATATCCTTGGTGATCTGCATCTTGTGCGCCTCCTGAAAAACAAATTGCCCCTGATTATAGCATCAATATGAAAGAATTGCAATCATTTTGCCTGTTTTTCCCCCTCACTTGACATTCTGTCCATTCCGGTTTAAAGTATACATGACAAGAACTATGAATATGTAATGAAAAGAGGTCTTAACCATGGATCGATTGAATTATGCCACCCTGAAGGCCCTGAATTATGATGAATTTATGCTGGAAAATGCCCCGGAAAAGGTATTGCAGTTCGGCGAAGGGGGCTTTCTGAGGGCCTTTGTGGATTATTTCTTTGATCTGAGCAATGAACGCCACGGCTTCAATGGGAAGGTGGCCCTTGTGCAGCCCATCGCCCAGGGCCTGACCGATATGGTAAACGATCAGCAGGGCCTGTATACCCTGTATCTGCGCGGCTTCCAGGATGGAAAAACCGTTAACGACAAGCGGGTTATTTCCTGCGTTTCCCGGTGCATCAATCCCTATCAGGATTATGATGCCTTCCTGGTCTGCGCCGGGAACCCCGATCTGCGCTACATCGTATCCAATACCACCGAGGCCGGCATCGTATATGATCCCGAAAGCCTGTACGATCAGGTGCCCCCCGTATCCTTCCCCGCCAAGCTGACCCGGTTCCTTCATGAACGGTATCAGCATTTCGGCAGGGAAAAGGGCAAGGGCTTTGTGATCCTTTCCTGCGAACTGATTGATGATAACGGCAAGGAGCTCAAGCGCTGTGTCAACTACTATATCGATCAGTGGCAGCTGGGAGAGGATTTCAAAACTTGGGTCAACGAAGAAAATCTTTTCTGTTCTTCCCTGGTGGACCGGATCGTGACCGGCTATCCCCGGAATGAAGCGGAGCGGCTGAATGCCGAAAACGGCTATCTGGATACCCTCATTGATACCGGCGAAATCTTCGGTGCCTGGGTTATTGAAGGACCCCAGTGGCTGGCGGAGGAGCTGCCCTTTGTGGATGGGAAGCTGCCCGTCATCGTCACCCCCGATCACAAGCCCTACAAGCAGCGCAAGGTGCGCATCCTCAACGGCGCCCATACCACCATGGTGCTGGGGGCCTATCTGGCCGGGCAGGATATCGTAAGAAACTGCATGCAGGATGATGTGATCAAAGGCTATATGAACAAAGCCATCTATGATGAAATCATCCCCACCCTGGATCTGCCCAAGGAAGAGCTGACCGCCTTCGCCGCATCCGTGGAAGAGCGCTTTGCCAATCCCTTCATCGATCATCAGCTGCTCTCCATCGCCCTCAATTCCGTCAGCAAATGGAAGGCCCGCTGCCTGCCCAGCCTGAAGGAGTATTATCATCGCTTCGGCAAAGTTGCCCCCTGCCTTGCCCTGGGCCTTGCCTCCCTCATCGCCTTCTATCGCGGCGATAAGATGGAAAACGGGGCGCTGATTGGCGTCCGCCCTGCCGGCAATGCCTATGAAATCAAGGATGACGGAAGTGTGCTTGCCTTCTTCCTGGATCATAAAGATGATACCCCGGATGCGCTGTGCCATAACGTGCTTTCCAATCAGAGTTTCTGGGGCGAAGATCTGACCCGGATCCCCGGGCTGGAAGAAAAGGTGGCCGCATCCCTTTGCTGCATTCTGGAAAAGGGCGCCTACTGTGCTATGCAGCAGGTGCTGTAAACGGAGGGCCTATGAAGATTATCCGCATTCATCCGTCTGACAATGTGGCGGTGGCACTCTCCCCTGTGACAAAGGGGGAATCCCTTTCCATCTGCGATCTTTCCCTCACTGCAAGGGAAGATATTCCCCAGGGCCATAAATTTGCCCTGAATTGCATTGCCGCCGGGCAGCCCGTAGTAAAATACGGCTTCCCCATCGGCGCCGCCAAAGAAGAAATTGCCCCCGGGCAGTGGGTGCATACCCATAATGTAAAAACCAGGCTGTCCGGCGAGCTGGAATATACCTATCAGCCTGCAGGAATTGATCCCCTGCCTGCAGCCGAGCCTGCCTCCTTCATGGGCTATCTGCGGAACGACGGCCGGGCCGCCGTGCGCAATGAGCTGTGGATCATTCCCACCGTGGGCTGCGTAAACTCCGTTGCCGAACAGCTGGTGCAGCGCAATCAGCATCTGGTGCAGGGCTCCATCGACGGGCTGTATGCATTCCCCCACCCCTACGGCTGCAGCCAGATGGGGGACGACCATGAGAATACCAAAAAGCTGCTGTGCGCCCTGGCCCGCCATCCCAATGCGGGGGGCGTATTGGTGCTGGGGCTGGGCTGCGAAAACCTGACCATGGCCCAATTCAAGGAAGAATTGGGGGATTGGGATGAAGAGCGGGTAAAATTCCTCACCTGCCAGGAGGTAAGCGATGAATATGAAGAAGGCGGAAAGCTGCTGGAACAGCTGGCCCAATATGCAGGGCAGTTCCGGCGCCAGCGCCTGCCCGCCAGCAAGCTGATCATCGGCATGAAGTGCGGCGGCAGCGACGGCCTTTCCGGCATCACCGCCAATCCCACCGTGGGCGCCTTCAGCGATCTGCTCATCGCCCAGGGGGGCAGCACCATCCTGACCGAAGTGCCTGAAATGTTCGGCGCAGAAACCATCCTGATGAACCGGTGCGAAAATCAGGAAATTTTCCAGAAAACCGTGGGCATGATCAACGGCTTCAAGCAATATTTCACCGATCACGGCCAGGTGGTTTACGAAAATCCCTCCCCCGGCAACAAGGCGGGGGGCATCACCACCCTGGAGGATAAATCCCTGGGCTGCGTGCAGAAGGGGGGCAGCGCCCCGGTATCCGATGTGATCGGCTACGGGGAGCAGGTGGTCACCCCCGGCCTTAATCTGCTCTACGGTCCGGGCAATGATCTGGTCAGCGCCACCGCCCTCACCGCCGCCGGCGCCCATTTGATCCTGTTCACCACCGGCCGGGGCACCCCCTTCGGCGCCCCCGCCCCCACCGTGAAAATCGCCACCAATTGCCGCCTGGCCGCCCATAAGCCCGGCTGGATTGATTTCAATGCCGGCACGGTGGCCGAGGGCGAACCCATCCGGGATGCGGGAAAGCGGCTGCTGGAGGATGTGCTTTCTTACGCCAGCGGACGGCAGACCGTGGGTGAAAAAAACGGCTGCCGGGGCATCGCCATCTTCAAAGATGGGGTTACGCTGTAAAATATCAGCCTTCCGGACAGGATCCTTATTCCATAGCATATTCATATGAAAATGTCGATTTTGTGCATATATTTTTTCGATTTGGATATGTACTGGAAAAAGGAAAAATTGTAAAATATATTTGTATAATTTTGTTGTTTTTCTTCCTTTTTGAGGGGGGTATCCGTCCCTCCCATATAAAAATCAATCATCCAAATCAGGAGATGGCCATGCGCAATCAAATCACCTTCCGCCAGTACCGCGGAATGGATCTGATCTTTTTCACGGCGCTGCTGTGCCTGTGTGAATCCCTTATCGCCCTGGCAGCCAATCAATGGTTTCCAAAGGAGCCCTATACCCTGTCGCTGACGGCGGCGGTAACGGCGCTGGTGATGATCCGCTGGGGCGCATTCGCAATTCTTCCCGCCCTGGCCGGCGGCCTGGCGGTATGCCTTGCCTCCCGGGCGGCGCCCATCCAGTATCTGATCTACTGCCTGGGCAATCTGGCGGGGCTGGGGATGCTTTTCTTCATCAAGAAAATCACCTGGCAGAAAATCCGGGAAGACGTGCTGCTTTCCATGCTCTACGGCTTCCTGACCTGCCTGGCCATGCAGCTGGGCAGAATGGCCGTCGCCCTGGCGACCGGGCATGATCCCCTCGCCTGCCTGGGCTTTATCACAACGGATGTGCTCTCCCTGCTGTTTTCGGTGCTGATCCTGTGGATCGCACGGCGGCTGGACGGCATGCTGGAAGATCAGAAGCATTATTTATTCCGGATACAAAGAGAAAAAGAACAAAACAAGGGGGCCTGAATCATGACAACGAAGGCAGCGGACTTTCTTGTCTTTGACGAAGCGGCAGGGGTCTACCGGGAAAACCCGGAACAGATCGTAAGGGATGATGTGGAAAAGCATGCCTGGCGGCATATTGCACTGACCATCCTGAAGGATTGGCGGCTGTATGTGATGCTGGTGCCGATGCTGCTGGTATTCCTGTTCTGGCGTTATCTGCCCATGTATGAATTGCTGGGCTGCTTTAAGGTGCCCGATGAGGTAAAGCCGGTGGCGGATCAGTATTTTTCCGGCTTCTCCTATTTCAAGAGCCTGCTCTTTGGCGCCGACGCCGCCGATTTCTGGCGGGCGCTGCGCAATACCTTCCTGCTCAGCTTCTATGGGCTGTGCTTTGGCTTCCCCATGCCCATTATCCTGGCCCTGTTCTTCAATGAAATCCGCAGCAATCTGGTGCGCTCCACCTGCCAGGTGCTCACCTATCTGCCCAAGTTCATGTCCACCGTTGTTATGACCTCCCTGGTCACCATGCTGGTAAAGCAGGGCTCCCTTACCTCCGGCTACGGCATCGTCAGCCAGGCGCTGGAGGCCCTGGGCCTGATCAGCACCGAAGCCGCCAAGGCCGGCCTGCTGAATAATCCCGATTATTTCCGTGCCATCTATCAGATTTCCGGCATCTGGGAAGGGGCGGGCTATGACAGCATTGTATACTTTGCCGCCATCATTGCCATCTCCCCCACCAGCTATGAAGCCGCCCAGATCGACGGCGCCGGAAAGATGAGCCAGATGCGCTATGTGGTGCTGCCCGGCATCCTTTCCACGGTGGTCATCATGCTGATCACCCGTATCGGCGCGCTGCTGAATATCGGCTATGAAAAGGTGCTGCTGCTGTACAATCCCAATACCTACGTTACCGCTGACGTGGTATCCACCTTCGCCCAAAGAAAGGGCATCGTGGGCGGCCAGAAGGGCCTGGCCTCCGCTGCAGAAATGATGAATAACGTGATCAGCATGCTGCTGGTCATCAGCGCCAATACCATCGCCCGCAAGGCCTCCGACACATCGCTGTATTAAGGAGGGGTGAGAAATGAAAAGAAAGCTTGAATTATCCGAACGGATCTTTAAGGTGATCAGCTACACCTTCCTGTGCATTTTCTCCCTGGCCTGCCTGTATCCCTTCCTGTATGCGGTTTCCGCTTCCATCAGCGGCGCCCATGCGGTGGATTACGGCGAAGTGGTGCTCTTCCCCAAGGATATCCAGTTTGATGCCTTTGCCCGCATGTTCAATGACAACATGTTCTGGAATTCCTATTCCAACACCCTGTTCCTCACCTTCTACGGCACCATCTGGGCGCTGCTGGTGGCCATCCTGGGCGGCTATGCACTTTCCAAAAAGCGGCTGCTGTTCCGTCGCTTCTTCAATTTTTTCCTGGTATTCACCATGCTCTTCTCCGCAGGCCTTGTGCCCCAGTATCTGAATTATCTGGCCACCAAGGATGTATTCAATTCCGTGGGCATCACCGATGATAAGTGGCTGGTGGTCATCGCCATGGGTATGGCGGCCATGAATATCATTCTGCTGCGCAATGCCTTTGAGGGCGTGCCCAGCGAAATCGAAGAGGCCGCCGTGGTGGACGGTGCCACCGAATTCCAGGTGCTGCGGAAGGTCTACATCCCCATGTGCAAATCCACCATCGCCACCGTCACCTTATTCTTCGCCATTTCCCGCTGGAACGGCTACTTCTGGGCCCGGCAGATGATTTCCAATTCCAACGAGCATCCCCTGCAGGTGTTCATCCGCCTGAGGCTGGAGGAATTCACCGATCCTGAGCAGATGGCAGGCTGGAATGAAGTATATGCTTCCGACTCCGTCATCTACGCCCTGATCGTATGCTCCATCGTGCCCATCCTGATCATCTACCCCTTCATCCAGAAATATTTCGCCAAGGGCGTGAATATGGGCGGCGTGAAGGAATAATGATTTCGTGTTTTTCCGGATTCAATCCGGTGAACAAATAAAAAATGGAGGTAAATCCCTATGAAGCGTACCCTTTCTCTGGTTCTGGTACTGATGGTGGCCCTGTCCATCTTCGCTACCGGCGCTGTGGCCGAAGACGCCGTTGTGCTTCGCATGGCCACTGGTTACAACAACGCCAAGACCGGTCTGTTCTTCGATGCATCCGTTGCTGGCGAAGGCATCACCCTGGCCGATGGCAAGACCTATCACACCGGCGACCTGAAGCCCACCTGGGTAAAGGTTGAAGAAGTGCTGAACGTGAAGTTCGAAAATCAGTATCAGGGCAACTCCGCTTCCAATGAATTCGATTTCTGGAAGGATCGTCTGGATGAAGTGGATATGCTCAGCGGCACCGCTGCCAAGCTGTCCGAATACGGCGAAGCCGGCTCCTTCGTCAACATCGCCGAATATCTGGATCAGATGCCCAACTTCAAGGCTTATCTGGATCAGAACCCCATCGTCCGTCTGTCCATCACCGGCAACACCGATACCGGCGCCATCTATTTCTCCCCCTATTTTGACGGCGTAAACGATATCGAACGTATGCCCCTGATGCGTGTGGACTGGGTGCAGAAGCTGCTGGACGGCGAAGGCGCTTTCGCTGCTGAAAAGGCCAACAAGGTGGCTGCCGCCGTTTACACCCCCTACATGCCCGTAGAAGGCAAGGTTGCCATTGACGTGGTCACCCTGGATGGCACCGCCGTGGAAACCATCGAAAAGAATTATGACGCCGCCGGCAACATCGTTGCCAAGATGAACGAAGTGGCCGATCTGGATGGCGTTGCCGCCGTCAACATGCTGCGCGATTACATCGACGCCGCTTACAACGGATACTATGGCACCGCTCGTTCCAATCTGTTCGTTGGCCAGAACGCTGCCTGGGACGCCGACGAACTGGTTGCCCTGCTGCGCTGCGTAGTCGCCAATCCCCAGACCCTCAACGGCACCGACGCCGTGCAGGGCCTGTTCTCCCGTGAAGATGACAACAACCAGCGCCGCGTGGATATGTTCCGCTTTGCCGGCACCCTGTTCGGCGTACGCGGTCTGGAATCCCGTCAGGATTTCCTGTGGGTCGACGAAGAAGGCTTCCTGCGTGACGCCCGTCAGGAACTGGATGCCTACAACGCCATGGGCAAGATGAACGAAATGGCTCAGGAAGGCCTGCTTTCCAAGTCCTTCATCGATATGTCCAAGGAATCCACCGCCACCATGCTGGAAAACGACCTGGGCTTCATGCACTATGACTACAACCAGACCCAGACCGTTTACAACGAAACCAAGCTGCAGGACGGCGAAAAGTACATGGCCGTGATGGTTCCCGTTGCCAAGTGGTTCGACGGCACCAGCGAAGACGGCGTGTTCATGCGCTTCACCGAATCCTGGCGCTCTGTGAAGACCGATGGCTGGGGCATCCCCAAGCATCTGGAAGCCGATTCTGCCAAGCTGAACAAGGCCCTGGCCCTGATCGACTACGCCTACAGCCCCGAAGGCATGATCCTGATGAGCTACGGCCCCGACGCCTTCATCAAGCAGAATGCTGATGGCTCCTACGTGACCTTCAACTTCAACGGCACCGAAATGCCCGTGATCGCCGATGCCACCTACGAAGAACTCTGGGAAAAGGCCTCCGGTAACTACACCAACTATGCCCGTCAGTTCCTGGGCTCCACCCTGTCCTTCGCCAAGAGCCAGGCCTTCGAATATCAGTGCACTCACGTTGTGGGTAAGGAAGGCGCCGGTAAGATCTCCGTGGCCATCGGTCTGGGCACCATCAAGCATCCCGAACTGGCTGTCACCGAAAATCCCTGGTACACCTCCGTTCCCACCGTTCTGCCCAATGACAAGAACGAAAACGAAACCCTGAAGAGCTATTCCGCTCTGTCCGAAAAGTTCAATGCTGCCAAGGGCGGCGCCAACGCTTTCGTTGATCTGATCGTGAATGGCTTCACCCTGGAAGGCATGTTCTCTGCTGAAGAAGCTGTGGAAACCATCGCCGGCTCCCTGAACGGCGCTGACTACCTGTTCCTCAAGCAGGAAGCCTACGATCGTCTGCTGGTTTACTACGCCGCTCTGGCCAAGTAATTCCGGTAAAGTTTTTTCTCCATGGCGGGGCTTAATGCCCCGTCATGGGTTCCCATCAGCCCCCTGATCTCCGTTCGGGAGGCTGATGGGAGCCTGATTCACTCCCCTTGCAGAAGGGATGGGCCCATGTATTGCGTATCACAGGAGGGTTATCATGTACAAAAAGCAACTGACCTGGCAGAAAATTCTTTGCTTTGCGGCGCTGGCCGCCTGCGGGATCCTCTTTTTGTATTCCCTGGGGCTGTCCACGGATTTATTTGACGGCCTTTTCTATGCCCTGCCGGAAGAACATAAGCTGGCCACTTCCAAAGTGAATGTGCCCGGGGCGGAGATTTTTTACAATATCCAGCCCTTCAACCGTCAGCTGCTGAATAATTCCATCATTCTTCTGCTGATCGGCTGCCTGCTGTTCATCACCAACACCCACAGCCGGCGGCGCTATTATATCAGCAACGCCATTTCCACCTTCGGCTTTGCTGCCGGCGGCGTGGTCATCAGCCTGTGGGGGCATCAGCAGGTATCCGCTTTCAAGCAGCAGTTCCTGCAGATTGATTTTGCCGCCTATCAGAAATATGCCACCCGCAGAAGGAAAACCTACATCGATTCCACCTTCTGGTTTGACGCCCACTACCTGGTGTTTGCGCTGCTTTTGCTGGTATGTGCGGCGCTGGTATTCAATTTCTTCTGGAAGCTGCACCTGATGAAGGCCGAAAAGCAATTGATCGCTGCTGGAAAGGAAGGGATGAAGGCATGACCAATACCGCTGAACAAAAGCAGATCCAGCTGGATCGGATGCGCTTTACGAAAAATACCCTGGGTTCCCGGCTGGTTTATCTGGCTATCCTTTTCAATGTGTTCTATTTCGTCAGCGTCTATGAATCAGATATCGGCACCTGGTATTATCAGGCGCTGATCGGCATTTCCATCGTATACAATCTGGTATTCATGCTGGTTTCCTTCCTTTCTTCCGAAGGCGTGAAGAATTACAAAACCGGCTATGGCTATCTGCTGACAGGCCTGGGGGCGGCCCAGATCGTCCGCATCTTCATCCTGCCGCTGATGGCCCATACCGCGCTTACCAAGCGCAGCGATCCCGTACTGAAAAAGGTGGTGGAAGTGCCGGTTATGGAAGGCACCCAGTTCACCTGGATCATCATCTGGCTGTGCCTTTCCGCCGCCTGCTGCATCGCTGCCGGCATCATCAGCGTGATTCGCAGCCGGAAGCTGGCCGCCTATAACGCCGCTATCGCTAATAACGCCTCTCTTTCGGACAACGCCGCGTAAAGGAGATGCCCTATGGCAAATATCAGCTTACAGCATCTGGATAAGATTTATGATAATAAGGTGCAGGCCGTATACGATTTCAATCTGGAAGTAAAGGATGGGGAACTGATCGTACTGGTGGGCCCCTCCGGCTGCGGAAAATCCACCACCCTGCGCATGATCGCCGGCCTGGAAGATATCTCCGCCGGCAAATTGCTGCTGGATGGCCAGGATATCACCGCCGCCCCCGCCAAGGACCGTGATATGGCCATGGTATTCCAGAATTATGCCCTCTACGGCCATATGACCGTGTATGAGAATATGGCCTTTTCCCTTACGCTGCGGAAAGAGGATCCCAATGTGATCCACAAAAAGGTGCTGGCGGCGGCGGAGATTCTGGGCCTGACGGATCAGCTTAATAAAAAGCCCAAGCAGCTTTCCGGCGGCCAGCGGCAGCGGGTGGCCATGGGCCGTGCCATCGTGCGCAGCCCCAAGGTATTCCTCTTTGACGAGCCCCTTTCCAATCTGGATGCCAAGCTGCGCGGCGCCACCCGGCGGGAAATTCTGCTGCTGCATAAGCGGCTGCACGCCACCATGCTCTATGTAACCCACGATCAGACCGAGGCCCTTACCCTGGCTGACCGGATCGTATGCATGTCCATGGGCCATGTGCAGCAGGTGGGCACCCCTCTGGAACTATATGAAACCCCTGCCAATCTGTTCGTGGCCAGTTTCATCGGCCTGCCCCCCATGAATTTCTTCACCGTCAGCGTGGCGGGCGATCAATTGATCCATTCCCATTTCTCCCTGCCCCTCTCTGGAGAAGAGCAGGCGCTGCTGGCCCCCTATCAGGGCAAGGAAATCACCCTGGGCGTGCGCCCCGAAAATATTTCCGAGGGCGGCAGCATCCATTTGAAGGTTACCACCAATGAAAACCTGGGCATGAATACCCTGGTGCACGGCGCCCTCTTTGCCGACGGGAAGGGCCCCGCCATTACCTGCAAATTCAAGGGCTGGTGTGATTACAAGGCCGGCGATGTGGTGGGCGTTTCCTTCGATAAGCGGCATTTCTTCGATAAAGATACCACCAACGCAATCCGTTAAAGGGAGGGCACAGGCAAATGAGCAAGAAACCCGGAAAACAGCAGGGTGGTTTCAAGGAATTCATCCGCAAAACCATCGTTTCCTTAAAGCGTAAGCCCCAGATGATTCCCATGCTGGTGCTGGCGGCAGCTTTCCTGTATTATTCCCTGAATCTGACCCAGATTTCCAATACCACTGCGAAAATCCAGCTGGGCGGCATGGGGCTGACCGGTTTTTGCACCATGCTCTTTTCCATGCTTTCCTTTGTATGCTTCCTGAACGCCTATCCCCACAGGAAAAAGACCAATATCCCCATGCTGGCGCTGGCTTTCCTGATGATGGGCATCCTGATCTTCTGCGATACCTTCTATGCCGCTAGGATCATTGAGGCCACCACCCGGGCCGATCATCCCATCTCCATGGCGGATTTTGCCTATATCGGCAATGCCCATCATATGCTGATGGTGCATAGGATCATTGTGGCCGTGGGCGTTGTGCTCACCGCCCTGGTGCCCGTGCTGCGCAAGCTGCTCCGCAAGATCAATACCTCCCTGATCGTGGAAGAAAGCGCCCAGATGAATGAACTGGATCTTTCTGAAGAGGCTTGATTCATGAAAAAAGATGCAGCGCCCAAAAAGCAAAATCAGAATGACCCCTCCGCTTATTATCAACTGCACACAGGGGCCATTGATGATCTGGTAGGCGCAAACAAAGAAAATACCCCCCAATATTCCAAAGCAGAATTGGAAAAATACCGGGGCCGCCGTTTCAAGTGGCGGCTTCCCGATCCGTTGAAGGCCCTGCTGATCAAATATTGGTTCTACGGGGCCATCTGCTTTTTCGTATTCATGGGGCTGGGCATGTATATCGCCGACAGCCTGGATATGTTCTTTATCGCTTCGCTGATCTGCGGCATGGTCACTGATCTATTGATCAATCATTTTCTGCGCTTTACGGAAAAAATGCCCGGGGGCAGCAGGAAATGGATGATGGTCAGCCGCCGGGGGACGGCCGGCTTCATCATGAATGTGATGTACGGCTTTGTCATTCTCTTCCTGGTGATGACCGGCTATAGCCTGCTGAACGGCCTGATTGCCTCTGCCGGCGGGGAAACCATCCTCCGGGTGGAGCCTTTGCTCTTCGGCCTCATGGCAACCCTGGCGGATATGCTGTGCATCGGTATGAAGCGGATGTTCCTGAAAATGATCGCTGACGCCAGGAAGAGCATCAAATAACGAAAGGGGCATGCAGCATGCTTCATTCCCTGTATCTTGGCCCTGCCAGCGCCTGTTTTGAGCTGGAAAATGACGCATCCTATTTCGCTCCCTCCCCCTTTCAGGTGTATCTGGATGGGGCGCTTCAGTTTGAAGGCCATACCAATGTATTTTCCCTCTTCTCCCTGCAGCCCGGCCGGGAATATACCCTGGCCCTGAAGCAAGGGGATCAGGAATGCATTTTCCCATTCCGCACGGCGGAGGAAAGCTGCGCCATTGATATCCGCGCTTTCGGGGCAAAGGGCGATGGGGTCACCGATGATACTCAGGCCATCCAGCATGCCATTTCCTTCACCCCCGCCGGGGCCCGGCTTTATTTCCCGGAGGGCACCTATCTTTCCCGCCCCCTGGCCCTGCGCAGCCATATCACGCTTGAATTTGCCAAGGGCGCTATGCTGCTGGGCTGCCCGGACAGGCAGCAGTATCCCATCCTTCCCGGCACTGCCCCCCTGCTGAATGGGGATGGAGAAATCATGGTGGGCGCCTTTGAGGGCCTCACCCGGCCCATGTATCAATCCCTGATCCATGCCGCCTACTGCGAAGACATTGCCATCGTGGGCGAAGGCATCATTGACGGCAATGCCCAGAACAGCGATTTCTGGCGGGAGCATAAGAATTTTCCCACCGCCAGGCCCCGGCTGATGTTTTTCAACAATTGCCGGGATGTGGTAATCCACGGCGTTACGGGGATGAATTCCGCCTCCTGGAATCTGCATCCCTTCTACAGCGAAAATATATCCTTCTATGATGTGAAGATCAATGCCCCCAAGGACAGCCCCAATACCGACGCCATCGATCCGGAAGCCTGCCGGAACGTCCATATCATCGGCTGCCGCCTCAGCGTGGGGGATGACTGCATCGCCATCAAATCCGGCAAGCTGGAATTGTGCCGCATGCGCAATCAGAGCGCATCCCATCATACCATCCGCAACTGTCTGATGGAATTCGGCCACGGTGCCGTTACCCTGGGCAGTGAAACCGCCTGCGGGGTCCGGGATCTTTCCGTCACCCGATGCCTTTTCAGCCATACCGACCGGGGCCTGCGGATCAAAACCCGCCGGGGCCGGGGCAAGGATTGCGATATCACCGGCATCGTATTTGAAAATATTCAGATGGATCAGGTCATCACCCCTGTGGTGATCAATATGTGGTATAACTGCTGCGATCCTGATCGTTTCTCCGATTATGTAAAATGCCGCACGCCCCTGCCCGTGGATGACCGCACCCCTCATCTGGGTTCCTTCACCTTCCGGGATATTGAGTGCACCGGCGCACAGGCTGCTGCCTGCTATATCGACGGCCTGCCGGAGGCGCCCATCGATCAGGTGACCTTCCAGAGGGTGAAGATCTCCTTCGATCCCAACGCCCGGCCCTTTACCCCCGCCATGCAGAATGATTCCTCCCCCAAATGCAAGCTGGGCCTGTATTTCAACAATGTGGGCCGGGTGATCATCCAGGATGTGATCATCCAGGGGGCTCAGGGTGATCCCCTGATTGCGGAAAACTGCGGCCAGGTGGAGGCCCATGGCCTTCAGGAGGGCTGATCTTATGTACGAAAAGATTGACGCCTATGTGCTGGGGCTGATTGAAAAATCCTCCCCGGAATATACCGCATGGAATATCGAACGGGCCCGGGCCGGAAAAGCCGCATCCTGGAATTATATCGATGGATGCATGCTCATTTCCCTGCTGGAAATGGCAAAAATCTGCAAGGACGCCCGTTACTCCGATTTTGTGGAGCATTTTGTGGATTCCTTCATCGGTGATGACGGCTCCATCCGCACCTGGGCGCCGGAAAAGCAGACCCTGGATGATATCAACGAGGGCCGGGTGCTCTTCCCCCTCTATCAGATGACGGGGAAGGAAAAATACCGGCTGGCAGCGGAAAAGCTGCAATCCGCCCTGGATGCCCAGCCCCGTACCGCCGAAGGCAATTTCTGGCATAAGAAGATCTATCCCCATCAGGTATGGCTGGATGGCATTTATATGGCCCAGGTTTTTGCCGCCCTGTATCAGAAGCATCTGGGAAAAGGGGATTACAGCGATATCCTCCGCCAGATTGAAATGGTGCGGGCCCGGATGTTTGATGAAAAAAAAGGGCTGTACTATCACGGCTATGACTGCAGCCGCAGCGCCTTCTGGGCCGATCCGGAAACGGGGCTGTCCCAATCCTTCTGGCTGCGGGCCATGGGCTGGTTCGCTGCGGCGCTCACCGATCTGTGTGAAATCCTGGAAGGGGCAGCGAAAGAAAAAATGGCCGCCCTGCTTTCCGAAATGATGGCCGGCATCCTCCCCTATGCCGATCCCGATACCGGTATGTATTATCAGGTGGTGGATCAGGGGGGCCGGGAAGGCAATTATCTGGAAACCAGCGGCAGCAGCATGATGGCCTACGCCATGATGAAGGGCGCCCGCATCGGCGCACTGGATAAAAAATATGCCGCAAAAGGGCTGAAAACCTTTCACGGCATCGTGGAAAAATATCTTTCCTTTGACGGGGATGATATGCAATTGGACGGCATCTGCCTGGTGGCAGGCCTGGGCCCGGAAAGCGACCGGCGCCGGGACGGCACCTATGCCTATTATATCTCCGAGCCCATTGTAAAAAATGACGCCAAGGGCGCCGCCCCGCTGGTAATGTGCTATACGGAGGTGCGCCGCCTCAATCAGGCAGAATGATCTTCTGGCTGTCCGGATTCTGGCCATCCCCCCGGCTTAACTGCTGCTGATAGTATTCTTTGGGGGATACGCCGTATTTCAGCTTGAACATCCGGGAGAAATACAGGGGATTTTTGAAGCCGCAGCTGCGGGAAACCTCCGTAATACCTCCCTCCGGATAGACGGAGCACAGCATATCCGCCGCCGCCTGCAGCCGCAGGCTGATCAGATATTTGTGGGGCGTCATGCCCACCTCCCGGCGGAAAATGCGGCACAGGTAATCAGAGCAATAGGGCAGCGTGCGCAGCATTTCATCCAGTTCATAATTGGCATTGCCGAAATTCTGGCGGATGCTCCGCTCCACCTGCTCCACCGTCTGATTGCGGGGATGGGCCGCCTGATAGGCCGCCATATATCGGATCACCAGATTGCCATAGCCGGAAAGCAGGGCGGTGCGCCGCTCCGGATCGCCGGCAAAGAGATAATAGGCATCGGAAAACAGATGCAGGATGGAATGGTTGCCGTCATCCCGGATGAGCACCGGGCGATTGAAGCTCAGGGTGGCCTCCTCAATATTCAGATAGATATTGGTAAAGCCCTCTTCGCTCACATTCTCATGGGGGATTTCCGGAGGAATGACCACAATATCCCCCTGGCCATAGGCCAATTCCATGCCATCAAAGACGAATTTACCGTGATCCCCGGTGCAATAAACCAATTCCCAGGTTTTGTGCTGATGCCGGTGCACCCGATAGGTGGTATAGTGCTTGCCGGCAAAGATAATATCATTCATGCGATTCCCCCTTGGCATGCTGCCGAGAAAATTATACCAAATCTTTCCGTCTTTGTCCATCCCGGGCCAGCGGCCCAATCCATGAAAAGGAGCGTATCGCCATGGCATACCTCACCCTGAAAAATATCAACAAAATTTACCCCAATGGTTTCCACGCCGTTCATGATTTCAATCTGGAAGCGGAGCGGGGGGAATTCATCGTGTTCGTCGGCCCCTCCGGCTGCGGCAAATCCACCACCCTGCGCATGATCGCCGGCCTGGAGGATATCAGCAAAGGGGAATTCCTGATCGATGGGGAAGTAGCCAATCAGTGGGGCCCCCGGCAGCGGGAAGTGGCCATGGTATTCCAGAGCTATGCCCTCTACCCCAATATGACGGTGTATGATAATCTGGCCTTCGGCCTGTCCCTCCAGGGCGTGGATGAGGATGTAATTGATGAGCGGGTGCAGAAAACCGCCCGGATCCTGGGCCTCACCGATTATCTGGATCGCATGCCCCGCGCCCTTTCTGGCGGCCAGCGGCAGCGCGTGGCGGTGGGCCGTTCCATCATCCGCAAGGTGGGCATCTTTCTGATGGACGAGCCCCTTTCCAATCTGGATGCCAAGCAGCGCGTCACCATGCGCTCTGAAATCACCCAGATCCACAGGGAAACCGGCGCCACCACCATTTATGTAACCCACGATCAAACGGAAGCCATGACCATGGCCGACCGCATCGTCATCATGAAGGATGGCTATATCCAGCAGGTGGGCACCCCCCGGGATGTATATTTCAATCCCCGGAATATGTTTGTGGCCGGCTTCATCGGCGAGCCTCCCATGAATTTCATCCGCCGGAAGGTGGAAAACGGCTGCATCACCGTGGCCGGTCAGGGGCTGGATCTGGGCAAAAAGCTGGGCGACCGGATCAAGGAATATGAGGGCAGGGAAATCGTGTTCGGCTTCCGTCCCGAGGCCATCACCCTGGAAAAGCCCGAAAATGCCTATACCCTTGAGGGCATGGTGGAGCTGACCGAAATGCTGGGGGATAATGCCAACGTCTATATGGATATGAACGGGGAAAAATGCATCCTGAAGGTAAGCCCCTTCGAAATTCCCGAAATGGATAGCCGGATTTCCTTCTCCATCCCGGTGGAGAGCGTGTATCTCTTCGATGGGGAAACGGAACGGGTTATCTGATCGGAATAGAAATAGAATCATCCGGCGCCGGGAATCATTCCCGGCGCTTTTTCATGAAATTTTTTCGGAAAATTCTTTCCGTTTTCCGTTGACATTTCCCCGCCCTTATGCTATAATCATTTTCGTCGTCAAGAGACGGCATGGTCGCATGGCTCAGTTGGTAGAGCACATCGTTCACATCGATGGGGTCACAGGTTCGAGTCCTGTTGCGACCACCATAAAAAGCTTCCCTGTGTGGGAAGCTTTTTTGTGTATTGCATACATTCGGCTTGAAGATCATTTCAGCCCCTGTTCATAAGGTATCATCCTGCCGCGCCAGTTTTACAGTAATATGCAAATTTGCTCCTGGAGAATATGGGAATGATCCCATGTACAATCCATCTATCCGGCATATTTCCATCAAGTAATTTTCATATTTCCAGCGTTTTTTCCCTTTTCCTCCGTCTAAACAAATGAAAGGGGTGGGGAACCGTGCCACAAGAAAGCCCATGGGAGAATCAGGCCCGCTTGGAAGGGCTGATGGAACAGTACGGCAGCAGCCTTTTGAGAATGTGCGCCCTCTATCTCCGGGACGCTTATCTTGCCCAGGACGCTGTGCAGGAAACATTTTTGAAGGCATACCGGCGCATACATAATTTTCGGGGAGACAGCTCAGAAAAAACCTGGCTGACGGCCATTGCCATGAATGTCTGCCGGGATATGCTGAGAAAGCCCTGGCATCGCCATCAAAGCCGGATGAATTTGGATGCGCTGCCCGAACAGCCTGCTCCCTTTGCCTTTCCCGATGATACGGTGCTTACCCAGGTCATGAGCCTGCCCGAAAAATACCGGGCTCTGATTCTGCTTCGGTATTATCAGGGGATGAAGAACAAAGAGATTGCATGTGCACTGCAGCTATCTGAGGGCAAGGTTCGCAGCCGGCTGAACCGGGCTAACAGCATCCTCAAGGACAGGCTGAAGGAGTGGTATTACGATGAAGACCAATGATTTTCAAGGGCTCGTTGACCATGCCCTTTCCGGGCTCGTCTGGGATGAGCAGCGGCAGCAGACAGTGCTGCATGCCATCCGGAAGGAGGAAAAAACCATGAAAAAGATGAGCAAAGCGCTGATCCTTTCCTTTGCCATCCTCTGCCTGTGCGTATCTGCCCTGGCAGCCGGAATCACCTTTTCCCCTCAGTATGACGCAGTAAAAATCGCCAAGCAAAAAATCGAGGCCCAATATGGCGTAACAGAGGATCTGCTCTCCCTGTTCTGCCGCACCGTGGAAACCGACCAAGGCATCACCACCATCACCTATTCCGCTATTCGGGTGGATTTTCCCTTTGATCGAATGGGGGATTACACCGCAGTAGTGGAGGGGAACAAAGCAATCCTTACCTGGAGCAATGACGGAAAATCCACTACCGGCGGCCTGATGGCGGAAGCCTACGGCCCGGAGCAGCTGAGAATGCTGGCCTATGATTATGCGGCTTCCATGGAACAGCTGAGGGCAGCCGGGATGAATACCGGATATATCTCCGCCCAATCCACCCCTGCCCCTGCGCTCCAGGATCGGCCCTGGACAGCGGAGGATCAGCAGGCGGCAGATCAGGCCCTGCTGGCCGCCGAAAAGGCCGATGCGGAACGAAAGGCCTTTCTCCGGGCGCTGGAAGCCCTGGGCAAGATCACCGTTCAGCAGGCAGCGGAGCAGACCAAAGACGCCATTGCCCAGGAATACAGCCTGTCGGATGATCAGATAAAAATGCTGGTCTTTGAATCGGACAGCACCTATGCTTCCTTTGATGATGATCAGCCCGTAGCCCATCTGCTTTTCTGGCTGTGGCAGGGGAATGACGGCTTCACCGAAAAAGATGGCCAGTATTGGGTGGCTATCAATCTGAATACCGGTGCGATCGAAGATATCCTCTACGATCCCGGAACTGCCGGAAACGGCTGAATCCAAAAACAGTGTGCTGCTTTTCAGGCGGCACGCTGTCATTTCATTGCTTTATACTTGCACAAAATGATGCTCTTTGTCAAAATAGATTGGGGCATTGGTTCTCGCCTCAAAACGTGTAATCAATTCATTTTCTCCCCCATGCATCCTTTTCCCATTCTAAATCGTATACAGGGTGAAGATCTTCCAAAGGCGGGAAACACAGTGGAAAAAGAATCCTTTGAACGAATGTATCTGGAAATGGCGCCGGGGCTGTACCGGCTGGCCCAGAGCATCCTGCACCATCCCCCGGATGCCCAGGACGCCCTGCAACAGGCTGCGGTAAACGCCTGGCGATCCCTTGCCAGAATACACCCCGGCACAGAACGGGCCTATTTCACCCGCATTCTGATCAATGAATGCCGCAATATCCAGCGCCGGCGGATGCGGATGCTGCCCATGGATCCCCTTCCGGAAAGACCGGCCAGAAATATGGCCGATTCTTCCCTGAAGGAGGCCATTCACAGCCTGCCGGAAGGGCTGCGGCTGCCCTTCCTGCTGCATTTCATGGAAGGCTATACTGATCGGGAAGGGGCCGACGCCATGGGCCTGAGCCTGAGCGCCTTCAAAACCCGCCTGATTCGTGCCCGCAAAAAACTACAAAAAATACTGGAAGAGGAGGGAATGCCATGAGGGAGTTTTCCAAGGCAGAGCTGCAGGCCCTGTATGAACCCCTGCCCCCAGAAGCCTGCAATCGCATCCAGGATACCCTGGCCCTCCTCCCCCTGCAGAAGGAGGAACCCATCATGAAGCGCAGAATATCCATTGGCCTGCTGGCAGCCCTGATCGCCATTCTGGGCCTTACCAGCGCCGCTCTGGCAGGCGGCATCCTGGGGCGGATACAGATCAACTGGAAAGGGGAAAAAATCATCGCAGCGCCCCAGATCACCCAAGCACCCTATCACACCAACAGCCCCTCTGCCCTGGAAGAGCAGCACCAGATGCAATCCATCAGCCAAAGAATCGACGCCCTGGCCAATGAATTCCCCAGCCGGGATCTGATCGTTAGCACCTGGAAAGACCAGGGCGCGGCCACCATCAGTTACCGAGGCCGCAGCATGATCACAGACACCCTGGATCAATTCTTGGCCTTCATGGAAAAGGCCCCCCACCTGCCTCCCCTTCATATTTTGCCAGAGGGCTACACCTTCCAGAAGGCAGAAATATACCTGGCCTGCCAGGAGGGAAGTCAATATACCCTGGCAGAAACCCGGGAAACGGAGGGCATTACCCTGCAGCGCTATACCGCCGATCCCAAGGATGACGTGATCACAGGCTATCATCTGATCCTCGAAAAGGAGGATGGGCAGCGCATCATGATCTATTGCCATCTGTACACCCAATCCGATCTCAATGATCTATGCGCCGATCTGGCAGAAGATAGCATCGTTGAAATGATGGATGCGCCCGGTATGGACAATGCCCTGCGGATTGTGACCAACGATCGGGCCGGGCATATTCTCCGTAAAGAATTGGATGCCCCGATCCCCTGCCTGAATGAGTTTATCTTCTCCACCGAACAGGTGGAAATCCGCCCCACCCTGTATCAGGAGGTTCAATTCCATAATTCCGCTCCGTTGGAGGATGAGCAGGCCCTGTTCATGCTTCTCGGAATTGCCCCATAAGCAAAGGCCCCTGCAATCCCGCAGGGGCCCTTTTCATGACAGTCACTTCACCTTAGATATTTCTTAATCCAGCCGGATTTCCAGCCATTTTCCCTGCCGGATACGACGGGAGAGCAGACGATCCCGGAAGATGGAATCGATCAGGAAGGCGATCCAGGGGGCCATCACGGCGATATACGGGAATTGGGGCAGCCAGCTTGCCAGGGGATAGCAGAAAAACCAGGTAAACACCGGCCGCAGCAGCGTAACGCTGAGCAATGCACAGACCGCGACGAATTTCACATCCCCTGCTCCCCGCAGTGCACCGGACAGCACCACCCGGCCGTTCTGGGGAATCATGGAAAGGATGACCATATACAGCGATACCGTAACCCCGGTGATGATCTGCTCCTCATCGGTGAAGAGCAAGGCAATTTGCCGGCTGAAAAGGGTGATGACAAGCATCAGGATCAGGGCCGCAAACAACCCCACGCGCTTGGCCACCCGGGCATGGGCCATGGCCAGATCCTTCCGTTTGGCCCCCAGGCTCTGCCCTACCAGGGATGTGCCTGCAGCGCTGATCCCATCCCCCAGCGTGAAGGAAAGGGAGGTAACCTGGGATACAATCTGATAGGCGGCAAAGGCATCAGTGCCGATACCGGCAATCAACCGGGCCAGGATGAGAAATCCCAGCCGCAGGCACGTTGATTCAATCATGGAGCTGGAGCCCACCTTGGCAAGGCCGCGAATGGTCACCTTATCAAACCTGGGCAGGGCCAGATGGAAATAGCCGCCCTTTCTGAGCACCACAAAGATACAAATCATGCTGGCGGCAATGCTGCCGCAGGCAGTGGCGATAGCGGCGCCCTTCACCCCCAGGGCGGGGAAAAACAGATTGCCGTTGATCAGGCCGTAATTAAGAAATACATTGATCAGATTGGCGGTAATATTGGTGGCCATGGTGATCCGGGTTTTGCCGATGGAGCGCATGGCCGCGCAGATACACAGCTGCCAGCACACAGGCAGAAAAGCCAGGCTGATAATCCTGAAATATGTGGCGCTCATTTCCAGGGTATCTTCCTTTGCGCCCCCCAGGGTGACCATCCATTCAGCGCCGAAATAGCCCGCCAGCGTCATAATGACGCCCAGCACCGTGATAATGGCCAGGCTTTGATTGAGGCATTGATTGGCACCCCGCTGATCCTGGGCCCCTTTTCTCCGTGCGCACAGCGCAGTAGTGCCGATGCACAGTGCCTGGGCCAGAATCAGCATGACCATTCTGGGCTGGGATGTCAGCCCCACGGCAGCAATGGCCGTGGCCCCCAGGGTTCCCACCATCATGGTATCCACGGAGCTGATGATACTCATCAGCGCCCCTTCCACAGTAGAGGGCCAGGCGATGGATAAGGTTTTCTTATAAAGCTGTTTGGTTTGCTCCTGATCCAGGATCTTATTTTCATGATCCCGCACGCTGAGCAGCTTATGCAATATACTCATGATAATCCTTTCATCAATAGCTTTCCTTTGTATCAATACCCCCCATATTATACCGCCGGTTTACTTGTCCTGTCAAACAGGGAGCCGAATGAAAACATGAAAAACAGAAAAAATACCCCTGCCTGAGCAGCAGGAGTATTTTTGCAGGAAGCGCCGTCAGGCCTTCAGAATGCCCTGATAATTCCAGTGCAGAATGGTTTCATAGCCCAGACGGGCATACCAATGGCCCACGGCAGTAAAATGGATATAGCTGTAATCATAGCCCTCTTCCTTGAGAAGCTGCGTGGCCAATTGCACCATTTTCAGCCCGATGCCCTGCCTGCGGAAAGCGGGCACCGTGCCCACGCAGCCGGGGCCGGCGATGCGGATATGCCGGCCATCCGCATCATATTCTCCCATGCTGTCCGTAAGGCAAAAGGCGGCTATCTTGCCCTTGTAGAAAGCGCAGAATACCCTGTCATCCTTCTGAAAATACTGCACCCAATCCTCATCCACTTCCCTGACCGCAGCCTGCAGGGCGGAAAGATCCCCCTGATAAAAGCCGAAAGTGACCCCGGCGGGCACAGGGATATCCACCGCATTCACATCAAAATCAGAAAGGGGCATGATCTGCTCTACAAATACATCCTCGGGATCCAGATCCCGGATAAATTCCTTTTCAAAAAATCCGGGGTGCATCAGATGAAACAGCGCCTGATAATCCATTGCTCTCAGCCATTCCTTTGTATTTAATCTTTCACGATCCAGCGATCCATTTCTTCACGCTTTGGCACATCAAACAGGGAAAGGCACTTCTGCTTCAATCCCTCATCCAGGAAATAATCCTTCGTTTCCCCCCGGAGAATTTTTTCATTCCTCTCCAGGATATTTTTTTCCCACCGTTCATCGCTCACATCCACATAATGCCATTCGAAATCGCAGCCAGCGGCCCTTGCCTGATCCGATACCGCCTTCCGGTTATCGGCCCACCAGAAGCCCCAATCCAGAATGACATTGCAGCCCGCCTGCACCGCCTCCAGCGCCTTTTTCATCAGATAATCCCGGGCGATTTTGCTGAAGGCGTCATGCTTTTCTCCCAGGCCCTCCGGGAACAGGGAAAGCATCAGTTCATCACAGGAAAGGCTGATCGCCTGTATCTCTTTTTGCAGCTGACGGGCATAATAACTTTTCCCGGAGCAGATTTTCCCGCAGATCAAATATAATTTTGCCACTGTGTTTCTCCTCATGCTTTTTCCTGATTATAGCATATTCTTTCTGGAAAGAAAAGTATATGCCGCCGCCAATCCCATCCAGACGAGAAAAAAGCGGGGGCAAACCTGGCCCTGAATATGGCCCCTGGCCCCCCGGTAATCCCAGATACGGTGCCGCCGGTTGAAAATCAGGCCAGTGATATATTCAATCGCTGTAATGGCGCAGGCCCCCCGGATCACCCGGCCGGGGAGGGATCGCCTTCCCCTGTTGATTCTGTTCAAGGCAATCAGCCCCAGCCCCCCTGCCAGGCCCATGGCAGGATGGGTGCGCCCCCGATAAAGGATTTCCAGCAGCGGGTAGCCCCCAGCGCCCAGCAAAAACGATTTGATCATTCCTTTTCCCTCCCCTTTATCGCCCTTATTCTGCGTTCCTTTCCCCCTTTCCATTCCTTCCGGGCATGAAAAAAGGGCCGCCGGATGGCAGCCCTTGAAAGAAATCGGATTATTCAGCCTTGGCAACGGCGGTGATATGGGTGTTCACGCCATTATACCAATATACGAAACCGGTGATATCCACCACATCGCCGGGAACCAGTTCGGCGAAAGCGGCATACACTTCGGTATCGGGGCCGGTGAGGTAGCGTTCCACGCAGAAGCTGTAGGTGCCTTCGCCCTGCTTCAAGGTGACATAGATATCATCGCCGGGTTCGCCATTCTTATATTCGATGGCTTCGATGGTCAGGCCCTTGAAGATAGCCAGCTGGTTCTGGTAATTGACCAGTTCTTCCGTGGCCAGCACTTCGGTCAGATCCTTGGCTTCAGCAACATAGGCTTCGCCTTCCACGAATTCGAAGGAAGCATCCATTACTTCCACTTCACCGGCCCATTCGCCCTTATAGCCGGTGACGCGGATCTTGGTGCCGGGCAGCAGCTTGGCAGCATCTTCTTCAGAGCAGGCCATTTCATACAGGAAATAGGCGCCATCCTGATCAGCGGCATACACGGTGATCTTGTTATCCCACCAGCTCTGATGGGCCTGCACGTAGCATTCGATTACCACTTCATCATCGATGGCAGCGGCAGCATAATCAGCGTAGGTCATTACCTTCACATCTTCGGCCAGGGCCATACCGGTCATAGCCAGCACCAGGATCAACAGAGCAGCCAGAATCTTTTTCATTGTTTTCGCCTCCATTTTTCATTGGGGTACATCAGTATTATACATCAATCCCGTTAAAAATCAATCATTCTTCTTGGAATTTGCAATTTTTCTATCCTTCAGCCAGCGGATGATCCCATATGCCACGATTCCCGTCCAGGCAGCCGCCAGGCACACAATCAGGAGCACGGCGGTCTGTGGCAGAGGGCCGGAAAGCTGCTGCACGGCCTGACTGCCCTCCTCGGCAGGGGTCAGGCGATAGAGGGAGGTCATTTTTTTATACAGATCATCCACAAAGGCGTCGTCCACCGTCTTTTTCCTGCGGATGCCCTTGGTCACTTCCTCAATCATCTGGCCAGCCGCATCCCGGAGGGAGGCAGAGCCGTTGAAAACGGGGGTCACAAAGGTATCATCCACGTGATTGAGCAGCAGCTTGGCCGCCTTCAGCTTGATATCGTAATAATGCTGGTTATCCTCCCCCTCCCGGGCAAGATAATCCTGATATTCTGCGCTCTGCTGGGCCTTGAGCGTTACCGGCACATAGCCCTCCGTGCAGGAATAATCGATCTGCACCCGGTTGGTGAGCAAAAACTGGGTAAACAGCCAGGAGGCCATCACTTCCTGGGGATCCTCTTTATTGAAGATGCACACCGAAGGGCCCTGGGAAATCATCCTGGGATTTTCCGGATCAAACTGGGGAATTTCCATGACCACCGTTTCAAATTCCACCAATTGATCCTCCGGGATATCGATCAGCGGGGCGTCCGATCCCATCCAGGTGGCGCCGGCGGTGGAATCCACGGCAAAGATGCACTGGCCCGCATTGAGGAAATTGGCAGGATAGCTGGAAATCTTGAAAGTGGAAAAGGCGCCCAGCTTTACATGCTCCGCAATATTCTTCAGCAATCCCCGGGTGGTATCATTGAAAATCAGGATATCCCCGGCGGCGGTGGAATAGCCTGCCTCCTTTTGCCGGAGCATCTGAATCATCATGTTATCCGTGGATTTATACAGGAAGGGGATCATGGTTTTCTGGCCATTGACCAGATAATTGCCATTTTCATCCTTGGCAGTGGCCGCATCCGCCACTTCCCACACAAAATCCCAGGTGAGGGTTTCGGGCAGGGTGAAGCCCAGCTTTTCCACAAAAGTTTTATTCACATAGCAGGCCTCTGTGGAGCGCATATAGGGCAGGGCATAAGTATGGCCGTTGAATTCACATTCGGAAAGGAACTGGGGCACGATTTCATCCCGGGTGGGGGCGTCGAATTTGATCTGGCTGCCCCCCAGGCCCCATTTTTCATCCGTCAGCATTTCATCCAGGGCCACCACGCTGTTTTGCCCCGTCAGATACGTGGCGATATGATCGGGATAGGTGATGCATACATTGGGGGTGGTGCCCGTGGAAATATTGGTGAGCACATCGCTGTAAATCCGTCCGTAATCGGTATACAGCCGCATATTCACCTTGATATTGGGATAAATCTTTTCAAATTCGGCAATGGTGTTGTTATAAATCTCCACCTGGGTCATATTGGTATCATTCTTGGTCCAGAAGGTGATTTCATAGGTGCGGCTTTCATCAAAGTGCCCGGGGAGATGAAATGCGGATTGCTCATTGGCCCCATGGCAGCCGGAAAGCAGCAGGCAGCAAATGCAGAGCAGAGAAATCAAGGCAGCCATTCTTCCATGCTTCATCATCCCTTGGTGCCCCCTCTCGCAACGCCTTCCATGATTTTCTTATGGAAGATCAGGAACAGAATGATCAGCGGCACCGATATGGATACCACTGCCGCCATCATAGCGGGAATATTCTCCCGGCCAAAGCCTCTTTCCCGGATATACTGGATGCCGTTGGATACCAGGAAATAGGCCTGATTATCGGTGATCAGCCGGGGCCATACATAGGAATTCCAGCATTCGATCACCTTGAGAATGGTGATGGTAATCAGCGTGGGGCGGCAGATGGGAATAAGTACCTTTCTCAGATACTTCAGATCTTTGGTATTATCCACCTTGGCGGCATAATACAGTTCATCGGGCACCTGGGCGAAATTTTCCTTCAGCAGATAGATATAGAAGATGGATGCCACGGAAGGCAGAATCAGGCCCAGGAAGGTATTTCGCATATTCAGATTGGTGATGGTGACGAAATTGGTGATGATCACCAGTTCGTTGGGGATCATCATCAGGGAAAGGAAAAGCACGAAGGCCCCATTCTTGCCCTTGAAATTCAGCCTGGCAAAGGCAAAGGCCGCCAGCACCGTCACCACCAGCATCAGCGCCGTGGTGGATACGGTATAAATCAGGGTATTGAGGAAATACCGGGCCAGGGGCACGGTAGTGAAGGCATCCAGATAATTCTGGAAGGTGGGATCCCAGGTATACAGCTTGGGCACATATTCCGCATTATAGGCGCTGTAGCTTTTCACAGAGGAAAGAATCATCCAATAGAAGGGAAACAGCACCATCACTGCCCAGAGGGTGAGCAGCAGATAGGTAATGGTTTTCCCTATTCCCCTCCGGATGGCCGCAGCCCGCTCCATTTTCCGGTAATCAATCGTATTTGCCATATGCCCCTCCTCAATAATGCACATGCTTTTTGCTGATCAGCAAATTGATGCAGGTGATGGTGAGCACAATCAGGAACAGAATGATGGCCGCCGCCGACGCATAGGAAGGATAGCCGCCGCTGCTGCCGTAGAGCATATCATATACATAGCCCACGATGGTATTCATTTCCGCCGCATTCAGATCGGTGCCAAAGAGGGCCACGGCGTCGCTGTAGGCCTTGAAAGCGCCGATAAAGCCGGTAATGATCAGATAAAAGATGGTTGGAGAAATCATGGGCAGGGTGATGCGGGTAAAAACCCTGATTTTCCGGGTGCCATCTACCTGGGCCGCCTTATAATATCCTTCATCCACGGAAGCCAGGGCGCTGGTAAGGATCAGGATCTTAAAGGGCATAACCACCCACACCGTATAGAAGCACAGCACAAACATCTTCGCCCAGTAGGGCCCGTCAATGAAATCCACCGGCCCCGCCCCGAACCAGCCGATGATCAGATTGGCCAGGCCGTCGGTATAAGGGGTCTTTTTGAACAGGATCATGAATACCAGGCCCACCGCCAGGGTATTGGTCACATAGGGCAGGAAATAGAGGGTCTGATACAGATGGCGCACCGCCTTGATGGAGGAAAGCCCCACCGAAATCAGCAGCGCCAGGCCCGTGGAAATGGGCACCGTGAAGATCACCAGAATGAAGGTATTCTTCACCGCCTGCAGAAAATAGGGATCACGCAGCACAAAGGAATAATTGCGCATGCCCACCCCGTCATAGGATTGGGAAGCAAAATTGAAGCCCTGCTCAAAGGAATAGATGAATACGTCAATCAGGGGATATACCATGAATACCCCCAGGAACAGCATGGCCGGCAGCAGATACAGCCAGCCCTTGGGATTATTCCTTTCCATCATTTACCCATCCCTCCCTTCTGCCAATCCAGCCGCACCTGGGTATCCCGGCTGAATACATGCACCTTATCCGGCTTCAGCGAAAAATTCACCTGGGCGGCCCCGGCAGGGATGCCGCTCCCGGCCTCCAGAAGGGCCTGCAGCCGCTCCCCCTCCAGCGCCACATGGCCGGCCATCACGCTGATATCCCGGCCCATCATCTCCAGCGATTGGAATGTGCAGCGGAGGGGCCCCTGTTCATCCAGGATAAAGCCCTCCGGCCGGATGCCCACCCATACCTCCTGATCGGAAAGGCCGGGGGCGGCGAATACATCGTCCTTGCCAATAAACAGCCGGCCGCCCCGGATGCTGCCCCGGAATACATTGATGGGGGGCGTGCCCAGGAATTTTGCCACAAACAGATTGGCCGGGAAATCATACACCCATTGGGGCTTTCCGATCTGCTGCACCCTGCCCGACTGCATCACCACGATCTGATCGGAAATGGACATGGCCTCCTCCTGATCGTGGGTGACGAAGATGGTGGTAACCCCCGTTCCCTTCTGGATCCGGCGGATTTCCTCCCGGGTCTGCAGCCGCAGCCGGGCGTCCAGATTGGAAAGGGGCTCATCCAGCAAAAGCACCCGGGGCTGCTTTACCAGCGCCCTGGCGATGGCCACCCGCTGCTGCTGGCCGCCGGATAATTCCTTGGGCCTGCGGCTTTCCAGTTCATCAATCTGCACCAGCTTGGCCGCCGCCCTGGCCCGGGAGCGCATTTCATTGGGAGAGATGCGTTTATTCCCCTCCAGATTATCCAGGGGGAACATGATATTTTCCAGCACGGAAAGATGGGGATAGAGGGCATAATTCTGGAATACCACCCCCACCTCCCGCTTTTCCACAGGCACATCGGTCATATCCTCATCCCCGAAATAGATCCTTCCGGAGGTGGGGGTATGCAGCCCGGAAATCAGATGCAGCGCCGTACTCTTTCCGCAGCCGGAAGGGCCCAGCAGCCCGATCAGCTGCCCATCCGGAATCTCAAAGGAAAAATGATCCACCGCCACCACGCTTTCCTTTTTGCCGCGCTTTTTATCGGTGAATACCTTGGTCAGTTCATCAAATAAAATTCTCATGCCTTTCCCTCCCGGCAATTGGCTTTTTCTATGCCAAACAGAGGAAAAATCCCCTACGAAAATTTTAGCCCAATTGGCAGCGCAAGTCAACGCTTACCAAAGAAAAAACTGCATTTCCCCCTGCTTTTCCGGCATTCTTTTTCCCGCCATAATTTACGGTTTATTCAATTTCCGGTCATTTTTTCCGGGTAGAATAAAATAAGAGGGCACGCCCTGCCCTCTTGCAATCCCATCAATAAGGATATGATGATCATGAAGTTCCGCCTGCTTGCCGCTCTGATGCTGCTGGCCCTTTCCGTTTTTCCGGCAGCCGCCAGGAAAGAATATGCATCTGAAATGGATTTTTCCTTCTCCGACCGGGAAAAATCAGGGGCCTATTCCGAAAGGAATGCCTATATCATCACAGGCCTGGGGGATTCCCTTCTTTTCGATGGGAAGGACATTTCCCTTACCGATGGGGAGCTGACCATCAGCCGGGAGGGCACCTATATCTTCACCGGCCGCCTCCAGGATTTTACCATCGTGATTGCCGCCGGGGATGAGGATAAGGTGCAGCTGGTATTGAACAATGCAGAAATTTCCAATTCCCGGGGCCCGGCGCTGTATATCCGCTCTGCGGACAAGGTTTTTATCACCCTGCCGGAAGGCACAGAGAATATCCTTTCCGACGGCAGCGCCTATTCCCTCACCGACAATGAATCCACCCTGGACGCCGCCATTTTTTCCAAAGCGGATCTATGCATCAACGGCAGCGGGCAGATGACCGTAACAGGCAATTACCGGCACGGCATCGTATCCAAGGATGATCTGGTGATCGTGTCTTCCGCTCTTTCCATTACCGCCCGGGAAAATGGCCTGGAGGGCAAGGATTGCGTCAAGATCAGCGGGGCCGATATCACCATCCAGGCCGGGGCCGACGGCATCCAATCCGATAATGCGGCGGAAAGCCATCGGGGCTTTATCTATCTGACCGGCTGCAGCCTCAATATCACCGCCGGGAATGACGGCATCCAGGCAGAAACCCTGCTGAAAACGGAAAATACCTGCCTTTCCATCCTTTCCGGCGGGGGCAGCAGCCAGCCCCTGGGCAGAAGCCTGGATTCCTTCAAGGGCCTGAAGGCCGGGGGCGATATGATATTGAGCGGCGGGGAATATGCCATCCAATCCCGGGATGACTGCATCCATGCCAATGGCAGCATCGCCATGGAAGGCGGTACCTTTTATCTGGCCAGCGGGGATGACGGCGTCCATGCAGATGGGGATCTGACCGTTTCCAGGGGCGATATCCACATTGCCCAAAGCTATGAGGGCATGGAGGCCAGCGCTCTTCGCATCAGCGGCGGCAGCATCCGCATTACCGCCTCCGATGACGGGCTGAACGGCGCCGGGGGCAGCGACGGATCGGGCATGGGCAATCGCTGGGGCCGGGGCCGCTTTTCCCGGTCCACCGGATCCATTGAGATATCCGGCGGCCATATTCTTATCCAGGCCCGGGGGGACGGGGTGGATTCCAACGGCAATATCACCCTTTCCGGGGGCGTGGTGCTGGTAAGCGGCGCCCCCTCCACAGGCAATAACGCTTTCGATTTCGATGGGGAGGCTGCCGTTACCGGCGGCGTGATGATGGCCCTTGGCGGCAGCGGCATGGCCCGGAATGTAAGCCGGGCGGAAAATCAGGGCGCCATGCTGGTCACCTTCGCCTCCCAGCAGGCAGGGATTCCCCTGGCGTTGTGCAATGAAGAGGGCACAGCCATCCTCTCCTTCACCCCTGCCTACAGCTATCAATGCGCGGTGATTACCGCCCCCGAAATCCGGGAAGGGGGCACCTATAACCTGATTGCCGGGGCAGATATCCCTGACGCCGATCAGGATGGCTTTGCCAGGAACGCCCCCTGCACAGGAGGAAATATCCTTGCCCGGATCACCCTGGATTCCCTGCTCTATCAGAACGGAAACGGCCGGGGCGGCGGCTGGAAGAATTTCCGGGGCCCCGGCGGCAGATAAAGAAAAAGCGCTGCATTGATTATTTGCAGCGCTTTTTGAATGCAGCTTCTTATTTCTTATTGGCCTTTTCAATGCCCTTATTGCGGAAATACAGGGCGATATCGGTGCCTACCATCAGCAGATTGAGCACATAGAATACGAAAACATAGGTGATATTATTGCCCACCAGCTTGCTGATAATGCCGCAAACGTAGCCGAATTCAATCAGCAGCATGAACAGCAGGCTCTTGCCCTTGGTGCTGCGGGCGCGGTAGGATTTGAGAATCGAAAGGGGCCAGGATAAGCCGAAGCTTACCACCATCATCGCTTCCAGGATCTCTGCCATGAATCATTCATCCTCTCCATCTTTTGTAAACGGTATTGATTATAGCCCATTTCCGCCTGAATGTCCATAATATGCCGCAAATTTTTATGCCTTTCAGGGAGATAGAATTCCCTGCCCGATTGAATGCCTTCTTGACAAAGACGATTTGATTATTGTACCATATATCCAGCAAATATGTTCATACAGCCCGGCGATCCGGGCCCGGGAGGAATACAATATGAAAAAATGGCTGACTCTTTTCCTGGTATTTCTGATGATTGCGGGCACAATACCCGCCCTTTCTCAGGAGGCATCCTGGACGCCCCGGGAGGCCCCCATCATCCGTCAGGGCCTTTCAGAAGAGGAAATCCGCGCCGCCCAGGATGAAATCCTTTCCCAGAGCAAGCTGATTTTTTCCGGCGCCGTCAACAAAAGCTACAATGGGGTCATGGGCTATCCGCTCAAGACCGCCAAGGCGGAGGATATGATCGCCCTGCGCTGGGCCTGCGATGATGTGACCCACGGGGGCTGGGGCGTGCTGGGCATGACGGTGAACAGCAAGCAGATCAATATCAACGCCGTTTCCGATCAGCCGGATAAAGAACGGCTGTATCTTTATACCGTGAAGGAACTGATGGAACTGGCGGGGATCACGCTGCCCATGCAATTCACCTCCTTTTCCATCGGCGCCTGGAACGGGGGCCGGATCGCAGGTTTATATCATCTGAACGGGGAGCAGGCTGCCCGAATGCAGCAGCTGATGAGCAGCGTGAACGAAATGCAAAAGATTATCCACACCTATGACGGCCGTCTTTCCAATGAGCATGCCCTCCCCCAGGCTCAGGCGGTATACGCCTATCTGCAGGAAATCTGGGGCAAAGGCTGCCTCACCGGCCAGATGGAATCCACCTGGATGGGCTCCCCCGATTACGAAATGAATTTCCTGGAAAAACATACCGGTAAATTGCCCGCCATCCGGGGCCTGGATTTCATGCATAATGATTTCAAGGGCGTGGCCAAACGGGCAGCCGCCTGGTGGGAAAAGGGGGGCATCCCCCACATCTGCTGGCATACCGGCAGCGATTTTGCCAGCGGCTATAACGAAAGCAAGGATCATAACCTGGATTGGGAAAAGGCCCTTACCCCGGGCACCGGGGAATATGAAAAGCTGCTCAAGGCCATGGATCGGGCGGTGCCCGCACTGCAGCAGCTGCAGGATGCAGGGGTGCCGGTGCTGTGGCGGCCCTTCCATGAGCTGGATGGGGGCTGGTTCTGGTGGAGCAAAGGGGGATCGGAGCATTTCGTCCGGCTGTGGCAGTTGATGTACAGCCGCTATACCGATTACTGGGGCCTGAATAACCTGATCTGGGTGCTGGGATATTCCGGCAACGGCGGCAATATGGCCGCCTGGTATCCCGGGGATGAATATGTGGATCTGATCGGCGCCGACAGCTATACCCCCGGCGCCAACGGCCATCTCTATCAGGAAGTGGCCTCCATCGCCCCGGAGGGCATGCCCATCGTATTCCATGAATGCGGCGCCATCCCCACGGAGCAGCAAATGAAGGATGCCTCCTCCCCCTGGCTGATGTTCATGGTGTGGCATACCAGCCATCTCACCGATGGCCTCAGCAATACCCCTTCTTCCCTGCATGCCATCTACAACAGCGATTATTTCATCACCCTGGATGAATTGCCCGCATTCCAATAATACAAAGCGCAAATAAAACCGGCTGTCTGACAAAAAATCAGGCAGCCGGTTTTTTCAGATTGCTTTTTCCTGCCAGGTTTCCCCCTCCAGGGTTTTCCACCGGATCCGATTTCCCTCCAGCAGCATATAGCCGTGGGGGGAATTTTCCTTGGGGATGGAAACAGAGCCGGGATTCATATACCAATACGCCCCTATTTCCTCACAGGCTGGCACATGGGTATGGCCATTGAGCAGGATATCCCCCTGATGCAGGGGCGGAAGCTGCCCCGGATGGAAATGATGGCCGTGGGTGGCAAAAATCATCCGCTCCCCGGCGCACAAAATGGCATAATCCGCCAGGATGGGAAACTGCAGCACCATCTGATCCACTTCCGTATCGCAGTTGCCCCGCACCGCCAGGATGCTTTCCTTCAGGGGATTGAGCATTTCAATCACTGCCTTGGGGTTATACTCCTCCGGCAGATCATTCCGGGGACCGTGATAAAGAATATCCCCCAGTAATACCAGCCGGTCTGCCCCCTCCCGTTCATAGGCCTGGATCAGCTTCCTGCAATAATAAGCCGATCCGTGAATATCCGATGCAATCAGCCATTTCATCCCTTATCCTTCTTTCTATCGGTTTTCGCAGCGCCACTCGCCCTGCTCATACCAATGATAATTTTCCGTCAGTTCCTCCTGCAAAAACACCGGCAGCATCTGATCAAAGCCATCCACCAGCGGATAATTGCCCATCTGATCCAGGGGAATCCAGAAGACCTTTCCCTCCTCAGAATCCCGCAGTTTGCCGGAAAAGCAATCCGTCTTATACAGAAAAACGATATAGCGGTATTCCCCCCGCTTATGGCTCCACTGCTTCACACCGCAAAGCCGCACGGCGTCAATATCCAGCCCCGTTTCTTCCTTTACCTCCCTGATTACGGAAGAAACAAAGCTTTCCTTCTCCTCCACATGACCGCCGGGAAAGGTGATCCCCGGCCAATCCGGGTTTTGCCGATCCTGCACCAGCACCTTATCCCCATCGCAGATCATGCACATATTGGTCAGGATACAGGTTTCTCTTCTCGCCATAATGCCTCCTGATACTTCTGAATTTAAGGGATTTTCATCCTGGTTTTCTGGCATCAACGATGATGGATATCATGCCCAGCTTTCCCTGTGCATTCCGGGTATCAAACCGCAGGGAGCGGCCGATCATCCCCTTCCCTTCATCCCAAAGGCGATAATGGAATACGCCCTGCTCATCACAGTATTCCAGCAATTCCACCTGAAAGCCCGCCTGTTCAAATACACGGCGGAATTGCTTGTAATCATAAACGATTTTGTGGGTATAGGCCGGATGCCCGGGATCGCCGTTGCCGCCAATCTTCACCAGATCCTGATACCATGGATCGGGGAAATTCCCATCCGGCACCGCCGCCCGGATATAACCGCCTGGGGCCAGGAAATCATAGCAATTTTTCGCAGCCGCGATCCCCTCTTCCAAGGTCATATGCTCCCATACATGCTCCGCCAGAAAGGCTGAAGGGCGTTCATGCTGAAAGAGCCGTTCAAAATCCGCCCGGTTCAGCAGATTCAATTCTGTTTCCTGGGTAGCGATCCAGCCATCATAGCGGGTATTTCCTGCGCCGATGATAATCTTCATGGGCTCCTCCCCGATTTACAGCATTTCCCCAGATTCCGCTTGATCATTCGACCGATAAAACCCTTGTGTTCTCGATCAGCGCATTCGCTTTCATTCCCACATCCCAACATCATTATTCTATCACATCACGCAGCATGATACAATTCTTCATTTTTTCAAGGGAAACGCTTTCATTATTCATTACGAAGCCCGCATAATCAATGATAAATGATGATTCGAGAAGAAAACAAAAAGAAACGGCAACCTTCTTTGAAGATTGCCGTTTCTTTTTGGTGCACCATCAGGGACTCGAACCCGGGACACCCTGATTAAGAGTCAGGTGCTCTACCAACTGAGCTAATGGTGCATAAGGGGCAAAGCCTGTGGCATTCTCCCCTTGTAAGCTGGAGCGGGTGATGGGAATCGAACCCACGTAGCCAGCTTGGAAGGCTGGAGCTCTGCCATTGAGCTACACCCGCAAATGGAGCGGTAGACGAGGCTCGGACTCGCGACCTCCACCTTGGCAAGGTGGCGCTCTACCAACTGAGCTACTACCGCATGAAGAAGGGGTGTTACTGGTGCGGACGAAGAGACTTGAACTCTTACGCCTCTCGGCACCAGATCCTAAGTCTGGCGCGTCTGCCATTCCGCCACGCCCGCGGATACCCATAAAGGGTGGTGACCCATCGGGGACTCGAACCCCGGACACCTTGATTAAAAGTCAAGTGCTCTACCACCTGAGCTAATGGGTCAAGGTTGGCTGGGGTGGCAGGGATCGAACCTACGAATGAGGGAGTCAAAGTCCCTTGCCTTACCGCTTGGCTACACCCCAACGGTGTCCGCCAATCGGGAAAAATGGGGTGGGTAGTGGGACTCGAACCCACGGCCTCCAGAGCCACAATCTGGCGCTCTAACCAACTGAACTATACCCACCACGAGCGGATTGGCGCGCCTGAAGGGATTCGAACCCCCGACCCACGGCTTAGAAGGCCGTTGCTCTATCCAGCTGAGCTACAGGCGCATTTCGCCGCGATGTTGTCGAGGCAGCTGCGAGCAGCCATCCCTGCTGACAAGGATAGATTTTAGCACAACCGATCCCCCCTGTCAAGGGGTTTTTTGAGATTTTTTCAAAAATCGTGAAATTTATTTTCCGCCGTTTATTTTCCCTTCCGGGGCTGCAGCTTTGCCTCCTGCCCCTGATCGCTGGGCACATAATACCGGGCATCCAGATGATCATCGGGCAGATACTGCTGGGCCACCCAATGGCCGGGAAAATCATGGGGATAAAGATAATCCGTGCCGGTTTTTACCCCCAGGCGCTCATTGCCCGCATAATGGGAATCCCTCAGATGGGCGGGCACCGGGCCAAAGCCTCCCTTTTCCGCATCCGCCATGGCGGCGTCAATGGCCATGACCACGGAATTGGATTTGGGGCTGTTGCAAACGGCCAGGATGGCCTGGGAAAGGGGCAGCTTCGCCTCGGGCATGCCCATCATTTCCAGGGCCTGCCCTGCGGCCACCGCCTGCAGCATGGCCACGGGATTGGCCAGGCCCACATCCTCACTGGCATGGGCCATGATACGCCGGGCCAGCATTCTGGGATCGGCCCCTGCATACAAAAGCCGTGCAAACCACAGCAAGGCTGCATCCCCATCCCCGCCCCGCATGGATTTGCAGAAGGCAGAAAGCATATCATAAAAAAGGGTATCATCGCAGCGGATCATGGGCTTCTGGATGCTTTCCTCGGCGATGGGCAGCGTCACATGGATGCCCCCGTCCACGGTGGGCGTAGTCAGCACTGCCAGCTCCAGGGCATTGAGGGCGGTGCGCACATCGCCCCCAGCCACATGGGAAATATGATGCAGGGCATCCTCATCCAATGTCACATTCATCCTGCCCAGGCCCCGTTCCTCATCCCGGATGGCCCGCAGAAGCGCCTTTTCCACATCGTCCCTGGAAAGGGATTCAAAGGCAAACACCCGGCAACGGCTGACGATGGCGGGGGTCATGGAAATCATGGGATTTTCGGTGGTGGAGCCGATAAAGCGGATCAGGCCGCTTTCCATGGCAGGCAGAATGGAATCGGATTGGGCCTTGCTCCACCGATGGCATTCATCCAGCAAAAGATAGGTGGGCTGGCCGAACATCGCCCGCCGGTCCGCCGCTTTTTTCAGTTCCTCCCGCACATCCGCAACCCCGGATGTGACGGCATTCATTTTTACAAAGGCCGCATTGGTCTGCTGGGCAATGATGCTGGCCAGGGTGGTTTTTCCGCAGCCGGGAGGCCCGTAAAAGATGCAGGAGGTAAGCCTGTCCGCCTCAATGGCCCGGCGCAGCAGCCGGCCCTTGCCCACCACATGCTCCTGTCCGAAAAATTCATCCAGATTCCGGGGGCGCATCCGGTCCGCCAGGGGGGCGCCGGCATTTTCATTCTGGGAAAACAGCGTCATACCCGATCCTCCGCAAGCAGGGAAGCCACTTCCCGGCCCTCACCCAGCCGGATCACATGCTCTTTCTCCCCTACACCCAGGGACATATGCAAAAGGGCAATGCCCAGATCCAGATCGCCCCCGAACCGCTTGCGCAGCAGCACCATGGTACGGCCGGCAAAGGCCATCTTCCAGGGCTGCTGATTCATGGCCGAGGGGGCCAGGCGCACGCATTCCGCCGCATTATAGGCCCACAGCGGCCATTGGGTGGGATCGCCGAAGCAGATATCCGTCAGCTTCTTTCTTTTCAGATCCTTGGGCTCCTCCGCAGGCACTCCCAGGGCGATAATGGCCGCAATTTTCTCATCATCATCCAATGCGATATCCAAGCCGCCGTGTTTGAAGCTGCCCAGCCAGCAGGCGCCCAGGCCCAGGCTGACCGCCTCCAGCACAAACGCCTCGCCGCTGATGCCCGCATGGAGCCGGGAAAGATCATCCCGCTCATCTATGATCACTGCGGCATAACGATTGGTGCCCACAATGCCGCCCACCATGGGCAATTTGCGGAAAATGGCTTCCGGCTTCCCTTCCCCCAGTTCAATCCGCACGCCTGGCAAACAAACCCTGGCAGCGGCATACGTCAGGGCGCTTCTCAGGGCCGTATCCGGCGGGGAAGAAAATTTACGGATGCTGCGCCGCTTGGTTACAGCGGCCAGAAACCGTTCCCTTTGGGCAGGAGCATAAAAACCATTCAGGGCACAATCCATTTTTAATCACTCTCCAGATGGTAGTGTATCACCAAGGCGAATCATCGTCAACCCAAAAACAGGGAAACAAAAGTATAATTCCCGGCATGAACTGCCCCATCCCCATAGCATCCCCAGGCCTTTTATGCTATAATGACAACAGAAATTTTTCTGGAATCTGCATAAAGGAGGCCTGAACATGTCGCTCCCTGCCATTCTGGGCGGTCATCCCGTCTGCAGTCAGCTCCCGGATTATCACCGGTGGCCCGTGCCGGATGAAAAAATCCGCGCCGCTTTATCGGATGTGCTGCAATCGGGCGTCTGGGGCACCCTGGGGCCCAGATCCCGGGAATTTGCCGCCCGTTATGCCGCCTTCTGCCAGGCAAAATATGCCCTGCCTGTGCTCAACGGCACCGTCAGCCTGGAGCTGATCCTCCGCGCCCTGGGCATCGGCCGGGGGGATGAGGTGATCGTGCCGCCCTATACCTTTACCGCCTCCGTCAGCGCTATCGTGACGGCAGGGGCCTATCCCGTCTTTGCGGATATCGATCCTGATACCTACACCCTGGACGCCAGGGCCGCTGAAGAAAGAATCACCCCCCGCACCAAGGCCATCCTGGGGGTGCATCTGGGCGGCCGGCCCTATGACGCTGATGCACTGGACGCCCTGTGCCAGAGGAAGGGGCTGTATCTGATCGAGGATGCCGCCCATGCCCACGGTTCTTCCTTCAATCACCGCAGGGCAGGATCGCTGGGACATGTATCTTCCTTCAGCTTCCAGGCCAGCAAAAATCTCTCCTGCGGAGAGGGCGGCGCCATCACCACCAGTGATGACATGCTGTATCAGAAGCTGTGGTCCATGCATCATAACGGCCGCCCCTTCGGTGAGTATCAATATGATCATGCCATCCTGGGCACGGACGGGCGCATGGCGGAATGGCAGGCGGCGGTGCTGCTGTGCGGCATGGACCGGCTGGAAGCCGATAATCAGAAGCGGATGGCCGCCGCCGCTTACCTGGATGAAAATCTGCAGAGAATGAAAGGATTCAGGCCGCTGAAAAGGGATGAAAGGATCACGGAAAATTCCTATCATCTGTATGTATTCAAGTATTTGGAGGAGGAGGCAAAAGGGCTGCCGCGGAAGCTGTTCATCCGCGCCCTGGCCAAAGAAAATGTATGCATGCCCGCCTCCGGCTACAAAGATCCCATCTATCATATGGAATATATCCGGGGCCAATCCTTCCATAAGATGACCGGCCGGGAATTCCAGCTGGATCTTTCCACCCTGCCCCACAATGAGCAGGCCGCCCACAAGGAAGGATGCTGGCTGTATCATGCCTCCCTGCTGGGGGAAAAAGCGGATATGGATCGCATCCTGGAAGCCATGGACCGGATCATCCGCCATGCCGATCAGATGAAAAAAACCTGGGATGAAGGGAGGCTGGGGAAATGAAACAATGGAATCTTCCCTCCTGGCCTCAATGGAATGAGGAAGAAAAGGCGGCTCTCTCCCGGGTGCTGGATGCAGGCCAATGGGGCACACTGGGAGATGAAGCGATGCTCTTCGCCCAGGAATTTGCCGCCTTCATCGGCGTTCCCTATGCCATCCCCGTCAACAACGGCACCCAGGCCCTGGAATTGCTGCTCCGGGGCGCCGGCGTGGGCTACGGGGATGAGGTGATCGTGCCCTCCTATACCTTTGCGGCCACCGTATCTGCCGTGGCCATGACCGGGGCATATCCCGTTTTTGCGGATGTAGATGCCGCTACCGGCTGCATAAGTGCCGCCTCCGTCCGGAAGGCCGTCACCCGCCGCACCCGGGCCATCATTCCCATGCATATGGGCGGCCGGCCCTGCGATATGGACGCCCTTTGCGCCCTTTCCCGGGAGACGGGCATTCCCCTGATAGAGGATGCCGCCCACGCCCCCGGCTGCGCCTGGCAGAATCAAAAATGCGGTGCCATAGGCCTGGGGGCTGCCTTCAGCTTCCAGCGATCCAAAACCCTCACCGCAGGGGAAGGGGGCGCCATTGTAACAGGCGACCGGCGGCTGTATGAAAGCTGCTGGCATCATCACAATTCCGGCCGGCCCATTGCAGGGGCCGACGGCGGGCTGCTGGGGGGCAGGATGCTGCAGGGCACCAACGGGCGCATGGCCGAATGGGAGGCCGCCATCCTCCGCATCCAGCTGAAACGGCTGCCCGCCCAGAATGAAAAGCGGGCCCGGGGCGCAAAAATCCTCAATGCCCTGCTGGCCGATTCCCCCCTTCAGCTTCCCCCGGATGATCCCCGGATCACCATGAACGGCCATTTTCTTTATTGCCTCCGCATGGAAGAAAACAGGGATGCCCTGCTGGCCAGGCTGCAGCAGGCCGGGCTGCCCGCCGCTCCGGGCTACCGGCCGGTGCACAGAATGGGCATGATGACCTGTCCGGAAATGCTCAAAGCCGCAGGAAAGGCCCCTTCCATCCCGGATCAGGGCCTGGAAAATACCCTGCGCCTTTCCGAAACCGCCCTGTGGCTGCCGGGATATGTGCTGCTATCCGATGAAGAAACCCTCCATTCCATCGGAGCATTCATTGCCGATACCGCAAAAAACATTTAAAAATGGAGCCGCTGAAAGGATTGTACTCTTAAGGACAGTTTTTGGAATACATTACCTGCCGACAGAAAAAGCAGAAACCGCAGATTGATTTTCTGCGGTTTCTGTGTTATAATAGGAATAGGAACTAAACCTGATTCATCTGATAAACAAAAGTTAAACTTGAATAAATCAGACATATAAAAAACAAGAATTTGAAGAGGAACGGATATGGAGCAAAAATATCAGATTGGCAATGAATATGGATCTATAATATGGGACATCGAAAAGCTCCTCAAAGATATTGAAAAGTTTAGAATAAGAGCATTTGATGTTAAGCTTCTTGCTCTAAACAATCCATTTCACGGAAACGAAAAATATGCTATGACTACCGAAATTACTCAGCCTCTAATTATTGTCAAGCTAACAGAAAATATAGACAAGCTAATTGATGGCAACCATAGATTACAAAAGGCATTGAAACTTGGTATAGCAACGATTGATGCTTATTATCTGTCATTTGAAGAGCATCGTGACTATATTGTTGATTTTAACGAGAATATATATCACCATGTGGTAAGCCATTGGAGAAAGTAAATTCCAATGTGTCGAGAAATATTGAAATGCCAATCGATAATAGCCTCCCTTGTGTAAAGGGAGGTGGCACGCGTTAGCGTGACGGAGGGATTGTAAAGGTTAGATTTTCTATAAAACAATCCCTCAGCCGCCTTCGGCGTCAGCTCCCTTTGCACAAGGGAGCCTTTTCTTTTTGTTCATCTATGACTTGTCAATTTTCCTGACAAGCACTGCATTTGTGGACACAAACACAAAATACGGCATACCTCTTTTGAGATATGCCGTATTTTTAAAAACTGTCCTTTAGAGTACGACCCTAAAGCGGCTCCATTTTTATTCACCCAGAATGATATCCCCGATCTGGGAAAGGGTTCTGGCCTCCCAGGTGGGCTTCATGGGATCGGGGGGCTGATTGCCCCTGGGGTGATACCAGATGGTATCGATCCCCGCCTGAATGCCCCCCAGAATATCGGATGTGAGGCTGTCGCCCACCATGACGGTGCGCCCGAGCTGCCCTTCATCCAGCCCCAGCGCCCCGATCACATGATCAAAATATTCCTTTCGCGGCTTCTGGCAGCCCATCTCCTGGGAAACAAACATCCTTTCAATATAGGGCTCAATGGCGGATCCAGATAGCCTGCCCCGCTGGGAGCGGCTCATGCCGTTGGTGAGGATATAGAGGGCGCATTTTTCATGCAGCCGCCTGCATAATTCCTCCGCCCCCGGTAGCAGAATGCCAAAGCGCCCCAGCGTTACTTCATAATCATCATTCATAGCAGGGCCCCGGGCTTTATCCTGGCCCAGCCGCTCCAGCAATCCTTCAAACCGGGCCACCCCCAATTGCTGCTGGGTCACTTCGCCCCGGTCAAACTGCTGCCACAGTCCCCTGTTGATTTCGCTGTAAATGCGGATATTTTCCTCGGTGGCAGGAATATCAAACCGGCCCATCACCTGGGCCAGGGCCTGATGTTCCGCCGCATGAAAATCAAACAGGGTGTTATCCAGATCCAGAAAAATAATGGAATATCGCTGCATTGTGGTATCTCTCCCAGAAAAGAGCGCCGAATTGCTTCAGCGCTCTAAATTTCTTATGCAAAATTATTCTTCCCCAGGCCCCAGCAGCCGATCTGCCAGTTCCTCATTATTCTTTGTTTCCAGCAGCAGGGGCAAAATTTCATCCAGGCCCTTCATTTCCCGGATTTTTGCGGCCAGCGCCCGCTCCCTTTCGGTGAGCAGCAGCTGATCATGCCGGGTGCGCATGGAATCGATCTGCAAAACCGGGGCAATCCGCTTTTCCCCCTGCTGGCGGGCAATCATCATTTCCATGTTGGCGGTGCCCTGCATTTCATCCAGGATGGCGTCATCCAGGATGCTGCCGGTATTGGTCAGGATGGTGGCGATGATGGTGAGGGTGCCGCCTTCTTTGGTATTGCGGGCGGCGCCGAAAAATTTCTTGGGCTTATTCATGGCCCCGGCGGCAAGGCCCCCTTCCATGGCCCGGGCACTCTGGGGCGCAAGGGCATGGCAGGCCCGGGAAAGGCGGGTGAGATTATCAGTAAGAATCACCACATCCTTTTTCATTTCCACCAGGCGCATTGCCCTTTCCAGGGCCAGTTCGCAAGTCTTGGCATGGCTTTCCGCCGGTTCATCGAAGGTGGAATCGATCACTTCGCCCTTGATTTCTTCCTTCATAGCGGTTACATCCTCCGGCCGCTCATCAATCAGCAGCACCATCAGATGGGCCTTGGGATGATTTTCATGGATGGCGGCGGCCATCTTTTTCATCAGGGCGGTTTTACCCGTCTTGGGCCCGGCGCTGATCAGCGCACGCTGGCCAAAGCCGATAGGAGAAAGCAGATCGATCAGCCGCAGGGCGGGATCCCCGTTTTTCTGGGAGAGCATGATCCGCCGCTTGGGGAAGATGGCGGTAAAGCTGTCAAAAGCAGCACGGGTGGGATTTTCCTCCGGCACCCGGCCGTTGATCTCCGTGATATAGAGCAGGGCGCTGTATTTATCCCCCTCCCGCTGGGGCCGGGTTTTGCCGGCAATATAATCCCCGGAGCGGAGATTGAACCGGCGGATCTGGGCATTGGCCACATAAATATCATTTTTCCCGGCCCGGTAATGCGCCGTACGCAGGAAGCCGTAGCCCTCAGGATGCACCTCCAGCACCCCTTCCCCGTCGCCGCATTCCCCGGCGGCCATCAGATCGGGCATGGCGGGAGCAGGGGCAGGGGACGCCCCATCCTTCTGATAATAGGCAGGGGCGGCAGGCCGGTTATAGGGGGCCGGGACACTTTCCCTTGCCGGGGGCATTTCGGCCCGGGGCTGGTAATCCCGGGATTGATAATCATTGCGGGGCTGATAATCCTGGGGCGGCGCCGGGGCATAGGCAGGGGCGCGGTAATCCCCGTTTTCAGGCTGGGCGGCGGTATCAGGGCCAAAACGGCTGGGATAGGAAGGGGCCCTGGTCTGCTGCATTCTGGGATCGGGCCGCAGCTGGCCGGGCCGGCTGTAGCCCCGGTTATCCGCTGCACCGGCAGCAGGCCGGGGAGCACCCCATGCCTGGGGCGCACGCTGATAGGAGGGGCCCGGATTCATATTGGCCCGGGGATTATGCCAGGCACGGGAGCCTTCCATGGTGAAGGCAGGGGCCTTGGAGGAAATGCCGCTGAGGGAGGATGCGCCGCCGGCAGGGGCCGCCGGGGCAGGCCTGGATACCGGCCGGGACGCCGGCTGAACGCCCGCATTGGGGGTGAGCACCGGAATATCATCTTCATCCGATTCATCATCGGTAATAATGGCAGCGCTGCGCACCGGCCGGGGCATTTCGGGAGCAGGGGCTTCCGCAGGCGCAGCAGAAACGCTGCCCTGGGCGGCTTCCGCCTCGGCCAGCTTATCCACAATGCCCTGCTTGCTGATGCCCGCACCAAGCTTGACGCCCATCTCTTTTGCCACACGGCGCAATTCCAGCACAGTCATTTTTTCAAATTTTTCACTCATGATGATCCTCCTCGGGATGATGGGAAATTCTTTTTAATCAAAAATTACATGCAAAAAGTCTGACCGATCCATGAAACGGCAGAAAGGAAGACGCATTTTATGGATCAGAAGAAATGCAAAGGTCCATTTAATCGGTGCTTGCATCGCCACTGGCCTGGACACAGCATTATCTGCCCTCATTATAGCAGCATTGCCTTCATTTTTCAATCATAAACAAGGTGCAAAGACCAATTCTTAAAAATTTTACATACATCCAAAACAGAATTTGTATTTTGTATACAAGATTGAACCAAATTTCACGTATTTTCGATAAACTTTCACATAATTATTTACCCACGCAGAAGCGGGAGAAAATATCATCAATCATTTTTTCATCCACCTGCTCCCCGGTCACCCGTCCAAGAGCGGCCAGCGCCTCATGCAGATCCACCGCCGCCATATCCACCGCCTCCCCCCGGGCGCAGGCATCCGCCGCCAGATGAAGGGAGCGGGCCGCCTGCCGGGCCAGATGCATATGCCGCTCCTGGGTGAGGGCGCTTTCCCCGGCCCCGGCGGCATAGGCGATCACCTTGTCCTCCAGCGCCTGGATGCCTTCCCCACGGGCTGCGGAAACCAGCACGCAGTTTTCAAAATCTTCGGGGCGCAGCACCTGGGGCAGATCCCCTTTATTAAGCACAATAATCCGGGGGGCGCCCTCCGTATCCCGGAGCAGCTGCCGGTCCTCCTCCGTCAAAGGATTGGATGCATCCAGCACCGTCAGCACCACATCCGCCCCGGCAATGGCCTGGCGGGCCAGTTCCACGCCGATTTTTTCAATGCCGTCCTCGCTGTCACGCAGGCCGGCGGTATCCGCAAAATGCACCCGTACCCCCTGCAGCATCACATCCGCCCGGATAATATCCCGGGTGGTGCCGGGGATATCGGTAACGATGGCCCGCTGCTGCCGGGAAAGGGCATTGAGAAGGGAGGATTTGCCCACATTGGGCCGGCCGCAGAGCACCACCTCCAGCCCCGTCCGGGCAATGCGTGCCCCCCGCTCATCACAGGCATTTTCCAATTGAACAGCCAGGGCACGGGCCCCTGCCTCCAGATCCCCCGCCGCTTCCTCAAAGGATATTTCCTCCGGATAATCGATGGCCGCGGCCACCCCGGACAACAGATGCAATAATTGCTGCTGGGCGTCCTGAATGAAGGCGCTGACGCCGCCGGAAAGCTGGCGTACAGCGGCCCGAGCCGCCCTGCCCCCTTCAGCAGAGATCAGGGCCATCACCGCCTCCGCCCGGCTCAGATCGATCCGGCCGTTGAGGAAGGCGCGCCTGGTAAATTCCCCCGGCTCCGCCGCCCTTACCCCCATCCTGAACAGGGCGGAAAGCAGGCTCTGCGCCGCCCATTCCCCGCCGTGAAGATGGAATTCCACCACATCCTCCCGGGTGTAGGAGCGGGGGGCGCGCATCAATACCGCCATGCATTCATCCAATGTTTCCCCTTCATATACAGCATGGCCGTAATACATTTTATGGCTTTCAAATTCCCGGACGGGATGAAACAGCCGCCCCAGCATCTTTTCCGCATCCTTTCCGCTGACGCGCACGATGGCAATGCCGCCGGTGCCCGGCGCCGTGGCCAGAGCCGCAATGGTATCCCTGTTTTCCATGTTCATCCCTCCGAAAGTGCAATTCCATCCCATTATAGCGAAAAAACCACTTGAAAACAAGGGGCACACTTATATGGATAAAAGAGCAGCAAAACCTTGAAAAATCCCCTCTTCTGCGATATAATAGGCTGCACCACTTTATGAAGGGGGTTTATTTGCTATGGCGTCTGCTAAAAAAGCCGTGGTCACCGTGCTGGGCTTCGACCGCAAAGGCATTATCGCCCAGGTGAGCCATGTGCTCTTTGAAAGGGATATCAATATCCTGGATATTTCCCAGACCATCCTGGATGGTTATTTCAATATGGTGATGGTAGTGGATCTTTCCACCCCCACCTGCACCTTCGATGTGCTGCAGAAGGATCTGAATGATCTTGGTAAAGCGCTGGGATTGCAGATCCGCATCCAGAAAAACGAAATTTTCGAAGCCATGCACCAGGTTTAAGGAGAGGATATGGCGGGAGGGGATTTCTTTTAAAAAAGAAATCCCCTCCCGCACCCACCCAAAGAAAACTTTTACTGTAACTCACTTGATTGCAGGAAATCAACGATTTTCCCAGTGAAGCGAACAAGATTGGATAATGCTGCCGGAAATCCATTCATTGATTCAATCCAAAGAAATTCCTTACAGCTTTCTTGGAAGGGAGCGCGAGGGAAACCATTCTTTGGCTCCAAAGAATGGTTTCCCTCGCAAACACCCTGGAGGATACATGATCAACACAAACGAAATTTTAGAAACGCTGCGCATGATCGACCAGGAAAAGCTGGATGTGCGCACCATCACCATGGGCATTTCCCTGTTCAACTGCGTATGCGATGATGAAAAGCGGCTGGCCAGCCGGGTATACAACCGCATCGTCCGCCAGGCGGAGCATCTGGTGAAAACCGGGGAAGAGATCGAACGGGAATTTGGCGTGCCCATCGTGAATAAACGTATTTCTGTCACCCCCATTTCCCTGATCACCGGCGCAGTATCCGATCCTTTGCCCATTGCCCGGGCGCTGGATCAGGCGGCCAAGGAAACGGGCGTGGATTTCATCGGCGGCTACAGCGCCCTGGTGCAGAAAGGCATGACGGCTGCGGACCGGCGGCTCATTGAATCCATCCCCCAGGCCCTTTCCGAAACGGATGTGATGTGCTCCTCCGTGAACGTGGCCTCCACCAAGGCGGGCATCGATATGGATGCGGTGCGCCTGTGCGGCCTGGCCATCAAGGAACTGGCGGAAAAGACCAGAGACCGGGATGGCTTTGGCTGCGCAAAGCTGGTGATCTTTGCCAATGCGGTGGAGGATAATCCCTTCATGGCCGGCGCATTTTTCGGCCCCGGGGAGGGCGACTGCGCAGTGAGCGTGGGCGTCAGCGGCCCCGGCGTGGTAAAGCGTGCACTGGAGCATGTAAAGGGTGCCCCCTTTGACGTGGTGGCGGAAACCATCAAAAAAACCGCCTTCCGCATCACCCGGGTGGGGCAGCTGGTGGCCCAGGAGGCCTCCCGCAGGCTCAATGTGCCCTTCGGCATTGTGGATCTTTCCCTGGCCCCCACCCCGGCAGTAGGCGATTCCGTCGCCCACATCCTGGAAGAAATGGGCCTGGAAAAATGCGGCACCCACGGCACCACCGCTGCCCTTGCGCTGCTCAATGATGCAGTGAAGAAGGGCGGCGTCATGGCCTCCTCCCATGTGGGCGGGCTGTCCGGCGCTTTCATTCCCGTAAGCGAGGATATCGGCATGATCGAGGCCGCCGCCTGCGGTGCGCTGACCTTGGATAAGCTGGAAGCCATGACCTGCGTATGCTCTGTAGGCCTGGATATGATCGCCGTGCCCGGGGATACCCCCGCCTCCACCATCTCCGCCATCATCGCGGATGAGGCCGCCATCGGCATGATCAATACCAAGACCACCGCCGTGCGCATCATCCCTGCCCCCGGCAAGAAAGTGGGCGATTTCGTGGAATTCGGCGGCCTGCTGGGAAGGGCCCCCGTCATCCCCGTGCATCCCTTCGCCTCCGATGATTTCATCGCCCGGGGCGGCCGCATCCCCGCCCCGCTGAACAGCCTGAAGAATTAAGAAGAGGGATGATTGCGGGAGGGTATTTCTTTTGAAAAAGAAATACCCTCCCGCACCCACCCAAAGAAAACTGGCAGGGAATAATTCTGATCGTCAATAAATCGGCCGTTTTCTCCCTGCTACTGTGAACATAAAATCAATCTTGGGGAAACCAGATTCATTAACGAAGTCAAAGAAAATCCCATGCAGCTTTCTTGGAGGGGCGCGGGGCGGGGTTCTTTGGCTCCAAAGAACCTCTCCCCGCATAACTCCAGAAAGGATCCTATCATGAACGAGAATTTTGCCATGCTGAATCTGCCCGATGAAATGCTGCATATCACGCTCTTTGGCGGGATGGCGAGGGTGCTGCTCTGCCGCACCACGGGGATGGCCCGGAAGGCTGCCCAGATCCATCAGCCCTCCTCCACGGCACTTGCCGCCATGAGCCGCACCATGACCGCCACCTCCATGCTGGGCGTGATGATGAAGAATGATGAAAACTCCGTCACCGTCACCGTGGCCGGCAACGGCCCCGGGGGCAAGATCACCGCCGTGGCCCACGGCGGCCAGGTGAAGGTATCCATGCATCATCCGGAGGTGGAGCTGCCTCGGAAAAAGGACGGCCAGCTGGATGTGGGCGGATTGGTCGGCCATGAAGGCCGCCTCACCGTCATCAAGGATCTGGGCCTGAAGGAACCCTATGTGGGCCAGAGTCCCCTGATATCCGGCGAGCTGGGCGAAGATTTTGCCCAGTATTTCACCACCAGCGAACAGGTGCCCTCTCTGGTGGCCCTGGGCTGCCTGGTGCATGACGGATTCTGCCTGTCCGCCGGCGGAGCGCTGATGCAGGCCATGCCCGGCTGCACCGAAGAAATGCTGGAGCAATTGGAAGTGCGCTCCCTGTTCTTCACCTCCATCAGCCGTGAAGTGGCCGAAGATTCCCTGGAGGATCTGGCCAGGGGCTGGTTTGAGGGCATGGATATGCAGATCCTGTCCAAGGAATCCCTTTCCTATCAGTGCGATTGCAGCCGTGAAAAGATGGAAAAGGTGCTGATCGCCATGGGCCGCCAGGATCTGATGCAATTGATCGAAGAGGATGGCCAGGCGGAACTGACCTGCCATTTCTGCCGCACTGCTCATGTATTTACCAAGGATGATCTGATTGCCCTGATCCAGAGGGCCAGCCGATGAAGGAAGGACGCCCGGTGGTGGTGCCCTTCGAGCGCCCTGCCGCTTACTGGGCCACCAAGGCACGCCGGCATGATACCCCGGCCCGGCGGCCGGATGCGGTAAGGCTGATGCGGAAAGCGCTGGAAAAGAGCGGCGATCCCAAGCTGGCCATGGAATTATTCCGGATGTATGCGGATATGGAATGCCATACCGCTGCGGAGCGATGCCTGGCCACTGCCGCCGCCCGGGGCGGACTGACGGGGGATATCTGCTTTGGCATCGGCTGCTGCGCCCTGAACCGGGGCGAAGAAACCCTGGCGGAAAAGGCGCTGGAAGCAAGCCTGCGCCTCTCCCCCGGCGGCATATATGCGGAGCAGGCCCAGGATCTATTGGAAACCTATCCCTGGCAGCAAACGGATCTGCCCCCCAGGGGCGCCCGGGGCGAAGTGCTGCTTGGCCGTGCCCAGCGGGCGCTGGCCGCAGAAAACATCGATGATGCGCTGATCTGGGCCCGCCGGGCCTGGAAAAAATCCCATTCCCCCAGGATCGCCTTGCTGCTGGGGGCGCTGCTGCCGCCGGAAAGAGCCGTTATCCTGCTTTGCTGGGCCAGCCGGAAAATACCGGGCCGTCAGCAGCCTTATCTCATGCTGGCCCTGGCCTGCCACAAGGCCGGGCAGGGGGAAATGGCCTATCAGGCGCTGATGATGGCCTATCTTTTGTGCGGCCCCTATCATCAGGCGGAGGCTTTCTGCCTTGCCGCCTGGGAAATGGGCGTTCCCGATATCGCCCTATCGCTGATTGATATGCGGCTTTCCGCCGCCCCCGCCAGTGCGGATTATCTGCGGCTGCGCTATCTGTGCCTGAAGCGGATGGGGGCGGATGAAAAGGCAGGGCGTGCCCTGGCCGCACTGATGGAAATCGATCCCGACGACCCGGGGGGATTATGGTATCGCCGGCATCCCCAGGATATGCATCTGATGCCCGCCCGGCCCCTGATGCTGCATGCCCTGGCTGCCCGGATCTATGCCCTGCCCCGGCGTTTGAAGCCCGGCCCCCTCGATCGTACGCTGCATCTGATGGTGATGCTGCTCTCTGGCCGGGTGGAGCCGCAAATCATCTATAAGCTGCTGCCCCCCATCTGGAGCAAGCTGTCCCCTGCGGAAAAAAGGGCCTGTGATGAGGAACGCCAGCCCCATTATCCCCTGGCCTTCTGGCTGTATCTGCTGCTGCGCACAGGGCAATTCGATATCGCAAGGGATGGGCTGACCCACGCAAAGGGCAAGCGCCGTGCCCTCAGGGCGCTGAAGAGATATATGCAATGGATGAAAAAGGAGTGATCATACATGCGCTGCATCAATTTTGATAAAGAATTTGAACGGTATGTAACCGCCTGGATGAAGGAGCATGCCAAAGAATATAAGAATTATGATGCCATGGAAGCAGCCATGCCCCAGGTATATGATGAATTTCTGGATACGCCGGTAAACTGGCTTTCCGGCTGCAAGCCCGGTGAATATTTCCAGCAGTTTGATAATCCCCGCCAGCTGGTCAACTGGATGGAGGATTATTTCAAGCAGCGCATCCCTGTGCCGGATATGCTGATGAACCGGATCGCAGAATTGGGCCTGGCCGCAGAAGAAAGCCTGCTGAATATGATGCAGAAGGAAAAGGCCACTCAGGAAATCAAGATGGCCGCCGTAACGCTGCTGCGTGAAATCGAAAGCTGCGCCGCCATGCAGCGCTATATCGACTGGCAGGCCGTCCGTGTAGCCGGCCAGGAAGATGAACTGGCGGATAATGCGCTGGAAAGCCTTTCCTCCATGGGGGCACAGGCCGTTCCTGCCATGCGTGAAGCGCTGAAGAAGGCTACCCCCGACGGCCAGGAAGCGCTGCTCACCCTGCTGTGCGATTATCCCGGAGATGAAGCGGTATTGGAAACCGCTCTTGCCCTCTTCCAGGCCCCCGACGCTCATATCGCCATCATCGCCGATTGCCTGGGCCGGCTGGGGGATGAACGGGCGCTGCCCCTGCTGAAGGCCAAAGCCGCCAGCGAGGAAACAGAATATCTGGATTATATTGAGCTGCGCAGCGCCATTGAAGCCCTGGGCGGCGAGGCCCCCGAAAGGGAATTTGATGCTGAGGATCCGGCCTATGAAGCCATGCGGTCCATGCAATAAAAAACGGTATGCTTACGTTGCATAAACGAAGGGAGGCGAATGCATGGTATGTGAAAAATGCGGGGCTCTTTTAAAGGAAGGCACCCTGGTATGCGAAGAATGCGGGGCCGACATTCCCCGGGCCAATCGTTCCGCCGGCGTAGCCGGCCGCAGGCAGGGCCGTTCCGACAGGCCCGCCTGCGAAAAAGTGGGCAGCGCCATGTATCAGATTGATCCGCCCCCTGCCCTCCATCCTCCCATTGCCAGCCGTTCTGCCCGTCACGGGGACGCCGGCCGCCCGGAAAATCACCAGGGCACCCCGCCACCCCCCACCACCGGCCAGCAGATGGCAAGATCTCCCCGGAAAAGTCCCAAGCCCGGCAAGCGGATGATGATCAACTGGGCGCTGCTGTGGACGATCACGATTTTTCTTGTGATCGCTGTGCTGATCGGCGGTGTTGTACTCCTGTACGTCACCGAGCCCGGCCAGCTGATCCTGGTGCGCATGGGCAAGGAAGGTAACGCCCAGGCCTATTGGACCTATGGCCAGGAATTATTCGATCAGGGCTATGTGGACAGGGCCATCCAGTGCTTTGAAACGGCCCATGATCTGGACCCGGACCGGGAGGATATTTATGATCTGCTGCTGATTCTGGCAGACGCCTATGAAGCCAGCGGCCGGACGGGCGCCGCAGAGGATGTATTCCGGCTGCTGCAGGAAAAGCAGCCCGATAATCCCGTGGCCTACCGCAATACCATCCGCCTGATGGAAGATCAGAACCGGCGGATGGAGCTTTCCTCCTTCCTGAGCGTGGCCTATGAAAATACCGGGGATGATTCCTTCCGCCGGCAGAGAGAGGATATGCTGCCCGCCACCCCCACCACCAGTGAAGAGGCCGGCAAGCTACGCAGGGAAAGGGATGTGGCCCTGATTTCCGCAGAGGATTACGATATCTACTATATCATGACCGAGGAGGGCACCCTGCCCGAGGACGGCACCCTCTATACCCAGCCCATCCATCTGGGCAAGGGCACCCATCTGATAAGGGCGGTTGCGGTATCCAGCGATCTGATCAGCGATGAACTGAACGTAAAATTCACCATTGAATTGCCCGTGCCCCGGGCGCCCCTTTCCTCCCTGGCCCCCGGTCCCTACGAAACCCGCCAGCGCATCTGGCTGCGCTATGAGGAAAAGGAAGAGGATAAAGCGGATACGGTGGAGGATCCCAAGGAAGACGATATCACCATCTATTACACCATCGACGGCCAGACCCCCACCTCCAATTCCCCCATCTATACGGGTGAGCCCTTCTATCTCCCCGGGGGGAAGGTGACGCTGAAGGCGGTGGCTGTTAACGGCTACGGCGAAGTGAGCAACGTGCTGGAGCGGGGATATAAGATCAATATCGGCTATCAGCGCTTCTTCAACAACAAGGATGAATTTGCCAGCTTCACCATGCAGAAAACCACCCGGGAGGCCTTTATCAAGCATTACGGAAAGCCCCTTGAGGAAGTGGAAATTGAAGACAGCGCCATGCTGGGCAATTGCGTGAAGCTGAGCTATTCCTGGGGCGAAGCCCGCTTCGTCATGACCCAGGACGGCTACATGATCTACCATGTGGAAACAACCTCCTCCTCCATGGTGGGCCCCCGGAAAACCAAGGTGGGCATGAGCGAAAAGGATATCACCGAAAAATTCCGGGATATGGGGCAGACCTATAATCAGAACGGGGACCGGAGCATCTATTGGGATGAAGTGGAAGGCTACGGCATGATGTATAAGCTGGGCGATGCTTCCTACCGGATCGATTACGTCTATTATCTCAAGGATACCACCCGGATGATCCTCAGCTATCATTTGGAAAACAACAAGGTAATCAAAATTACCATGCGCAATTCCTATACGGAATAAAGCAAATGAAAATTCCCTGCCGGGCACAGCCGCCTGGCAGGGAGTTTTTCTGTTTTCTATCGTTTTTCCTGTCCGCTTACGGCAGTCTAATCAAAATTCCTTCCAATATATATTACGGAGCGGCTTTCGCCGCTCCGAAGGAAGAAGCCATTTCAGCCGCCGCAGCGATTACAGCCGCAGCCGTTTCCGCATCCGCAGCCGGTATTGCAGCGGCAGCCGGAGCTCTGGCCGGCAACGCTGCCCTCATCACAGAGGGAGGCCGGGGGGAACAGGGGCAGGGAGAAGAATTCATCGCAGACGGAATCGGCAAATTCCTCGCAGGGAGGAATGGGGCAGAAGCCGTAGCTGGGCACCAGAATTTCCACCTTGGCCAGCACCTTCAGCACGATGGTGACGCACACCGTCAGCCGGAAGGTATTATTGCCCCTGTAATTGCCCGCCACGCATACCGCGCTGGCCATGCCCTCCAGATTGAAGGGCACGATGGATTCATCGGGCACCGCCAGCAATACATCCTTATTCACATTGATGATGGCCTTGCCGATATATTCCACGCACCGGCTGTCGGTAAAGAGGATATCGATGGGAATCTGCAGCGTTCCCCGTACCCGGGCAAAGCAGGGCCGGTCGCACAGCCGCTCCACGGAAAGATTGCTGATATCCACATCCATGGTGCTGGAGCGGCAGGATTCAAACACAATGGGGGGCACCGGAGCGGATGTAGGGGGTACGGTTTCCGTTTCATTGCCGCAGCAGGCGGAGGAATTGCAGCAGCAGGTATTGACCACCTGGGCGTAGCTGGTAATCACCACATCCACATCGGAAAGCTGCTCCTGCTGCAGGCAGCTGTCATACACCCGCTGCACCTGGATGCAGATTTTCTCATTCAGCCCATCCAGCACATTTCCGGCCACCGTGCCGGGGCAGCAGGAGGGATTGGCATTCTTGTAGGAATAGAAAGACATAAGACGCGCCTCCTTATCGATTGCGCCCTGAGGACGCATATCCTGGGATCAAGGCTTTTCAATCAGCCTTCATCCTCATCCTATGCCCAGGGGAAGGGAAGGTGCGCCAACGAGAGAAATACATCAAAAAAACTGGTCAATCCAAGCCTGCTATGGTATCATGATTTTTGTAGACGCCGCGCGCTGCGGCAGTAGTATGGAAGGAAGTGTCCTAAGGTGAAGTATGCTGTTTTGGTGCTCTATGCCGTCATGATTGTATCCGTATTGGTGCTGACGGCAAGAAAATCCCTCTCTCTCAAAGATTTCTTGCTGGGCGGGCGGAATGTAGGCGCATGGATGAGCGCCCTTTCCTACGGCGCCAGCTATTTTTCTGCCGTTATCATCGTGGGCTATGCGGGCAGCATGGGCTGGCAGTTCGGTATCGCCGCCGCCTGGGCCGGCATCGGCAATGCGGTCATCGGCAGCCTGCTGGCATGGAGCCTGCTGGCCAGGCCCGTCCGCCGGATGGGTGAAAAGCTGGATGTGGGCACCATCCCCGGCTTCTTTGAAAAGCGGTATAACGCCAAATGGATGAAGCTGGCGGCCTCCGTCATCATCTTTATTTTCCTGATTCCCTATTCCGCTTCCGTATATAAGGGCCTGGGCACCATGTTCCGCATGGCGCTGGGCATTGATTATACCTGGTGCGTCATCGGTATCGCTGTGCTGGCCGCCCTGTATCTTTTTGCCGGCGGCTACCGGGCCACTGCCATCACCGATTTTATCCAGGGCATCATCATGATTGCGGGCGTGCTGCTCATTATCTGGTATATCATCCGGGGCGCCGGCGGCCTGAAGGAAGGCCTTGCCCAGCTGGGGCAATTGGAGGGCAGCTTCAACTCCATGGCCATTACCAAAGAGAATGCCCAGCCCCTGCTTTCCAATGTTTTGCTCACCTCCCTGGGCGTCCTTGGCCTGCCCCAGATGCTGCATAAATTTTTTGCCATCAAGGATACCAAATCCGTAAAGCGGGCCACCATCATTTCCACCAGCTTTGCCCTGATCATTGCCGGCGGCATCTATTTCGCCGGCGGCTTCGGCCGGGTGGTGCTCAGCAAAATTCCCGACGCCACCTACGGCACCGCAGCCGCAGCTGTGGAACAGGGCGGCATGGTAATGGATCAGATCATGCCCACCATGCTCACTGATCAGACGGTGGTGGGCATTCCTGACTGGCTGCAGGGATTGTTCATTGTGCTTTTACTTTCCGCCAGCATTTCCACCCTGACGGCGCTGGTATTGGCCTCCGCTTCCGTCATTTCCGTGGATCTGCTGGGCACCATTTTCCCCAAACGCACCGAAAAGCAGAAGACCTTTACCATGCGCATCCTCTGCCTGGTATTCGTGGGCCTTTCCCTGGTGATCAATTTCCTGATGCAGAATACCCCCATCATGCAGCTGATGTCCCTTTCCTGGGGCGTAGTGGCCGGTTCGTTCCTGGCCCCCTTCATGTACGGCCTGCTGTGGAAGGGCACCACCCGCCTGGGCGCATGGGCTGGGCTGCTGTGCGGATTCCTGACGGCGCTGCTTCCCCCGCTGTTCCTGGGCACCTCCGTGGCCGCCCTCAGCGGCGTGAGCGGGATGATTGCAGGGTTGATCGTGGTGCCCGTCGTCAGTCTGCTCACCCGGTCCACCCTGCCCCCGGAATCCATCCTCAAAACCGCATTCAGCAAATAAACCGTGCGTTTTGCCTTCCCGTTCTTCCGGGAAGGCTTTTTTCTTTTTGTTTTCCACGGTTTTGCAATTTTTCGATTCCCAAACTGCAATTTCCCTGACAGCTTCCCCCGTTTATTTATTCAGAATTTTGTTTTTTCAAACTGTTTATTTTTTGTATTTCAGCCCTTCAAAAACCAGCCAAATTGCTCTCAAACCCTTATTTTACCTGGGTTTTTCCGCAATTTCATCAACCGGAAAAAATTGAAAATTCCCTCTTGTGCAAATAAAACTCCTGTGCTATAATTTGACCATTCCATCCGGACGGATTGCAAAGTTCATCCGGGTCGGATGCAGGAAAGATTCTCAAAAAAAGAGGAGGAACCACATCATGAAGAAAATGCTGAGCATGATCCTGGCCGTTGCCATGCTGCTCTCCATGGCGTCCTTCGCCGTAGCCGAAGAAGGCAACTGGAAGATCGCCATCCTGACCGGTACCGTATCTCAGGGCGAAGAAGAATTCCGCGCCGCTGAAAAGGCCGTCGCCACCTGGGGCGCCGACCACATCATCACCGACACCTATCCGGACAACTTCATGTCCGAACAGGAAACCACCGTTTCCAAGCTGGTTGCCTTCGCCGCTGACCCCGACGTGAAGGCCATCGTAATGTGCCAGGCCGTTCCCGGCGCCACCCCCGCTGTTCAGAAGATCCGCGAAATGGGCCGTGACGACATCCTCTTCATTGCCGGCACTCCCCAGGAAGACCCCGCCGTCATTTCTGCCGCCGCCGATATCGTGATGTATGCTGACGAAATCGCTCAGGGCGACTCCATCATGGAAAAGTGCGCTGACTGGGGCATCGAAGTGTTCATCCACTATTCCTTCCCCCGCCACATGGCCATGGAACTGATCGTTGGCCGTCATCAGCTGCTGCAGGAAAATGCCGATGCTCTGGGCATTGAACTGGTTGACGTAACCGCTCCCGACCCCACCGCTGAAGCCGGCCTGTCCGCCTCCCAGCAGTTCATTCTGGAAGACGTGCCCCAGCAGATGGCCAAGTACGAAGGCAAGAAGGTTGCTTTCTTCACCACCAACTGCGGCATGCAGCCCTCCCTGCAGGAAGCCATCCTGACCCAGCCCAATGCTTACTATCCCCAGCCCTGCTGCCCCTCCCCCTATCATGCCTTCCCCGCCACCCTGGGCCTGGAACTGGCTGTAGGCGGTGACGACGAAGCCGCTCTGAAGGCTATCGCCGCCAAGCTGCAGGAATATGACGCCGTTGGCCGTTACTCCACCTGGGCTTCCCCCGTTGCCATGACCATCATCGAAATCGGCGTTGAATATGCCAAGGGCTACATCGATGGCGCTATCACCGATCGCAACGACGGCGTGAAGCTGGCTGAGCTGCTCACCGCCAAGATCCCCGGCGCTAAGGTTGCCAACTACACCAATGCTGAAGGCACCACCTTCAACAACTACTACACCATCCTGCTGGCTCCCGTTGATTTCGCCGATTACCTGCAGTAATCCGATTTCCGGTAACAGCAAATGAAAGGCCCGCCCACCTTCGGGCGGGCCTCTTTTCCGGCTTAACCCTTTTGCACGCAATTGTGAGAGGGGCCCATCCATCCCCTTTGACAATTGCGTGTAAAATGTTCTTTTCCAAAGGAGGCTTATTTACTTTGAGCGCAGAGTATGTACTGGAGATGAAAAACATCACCAAGCGCTATGGCGAGAACACCGTTCTCAGCGATGTATCCCTGTCCGTACGCCCCGGGGAAATCCATGCCCTGCTGGGTGAAAACGGCGCAGGCAAATCCACGCTGATGAATGTGCTTTTCGGCATGCCCGTGATTCATTCCACCGGCGGATTTGAGGGCCAGGTGCTCATCGATGGGGAAGAAACCCATGTGGCATCTCCCCACGACGCCATGCTCAAGGGCATTGGTATGGTGCATCAGGAATTTATGCTGCTGCCCGGCTTCACGGTAACAGAAAATATCAAGCTGAACCGTGAAATCACCACCCCCAACCTGTTCAGCCGCATCCTGGGCAAGAATCTGAAAACCCTGGATATGGGCTCCATGTCCCATGACGCCCGGAAAGCCCTGGACAGCGTGGGCATGAATATCGATGAATATACCAAGATCCACGGCATGCCCGTAGGCTATATGCAGTTTGTTGAAATCGCCCGTGAAATTGATAAGAAGGGCGTGAAGCTGCTGGTATTTGACGAGCCCACCGCCGTGCTCACCGAAAGCGAAGCCACCCAGCTGATTTCCGTGATGGAGCAGATTGCTGCCAGCGGCATCGCCATCATTTTCATCACCCACCGCCTGGATGAAGTGGCAGCCGCCGCCAATTCCATCACCATCCTGCGGGATGGCAAGCTGGCCGCCGTCCGGAAGGCGGAGGATACCACCATCACCGATCTGGCTGAACTGATGATCGGCCGGAAGGGCGAAGCAGTGGTAGAGGCCGATTCCCGTCCCGCTCCCCAGGGCAATATCGCCATGAAGATCCGGGATCTGTATGTGGATATGCCCGGCGAAGAAGTAAAGGGCATCTCCCTGGATGTGCATGAAGGCGAAATTCTGGGCATCGGCGGCCTGGCCGGCCAGGGCAAGCTGGGCATTTCCAACGGCATCATGAGCCTGTATGAATCCTCCGGCAGTGTGGAACTGTTTGGCGAACCCCTGACCCTGGGCAATGCCAAATCCGCCCTGCACAGCGGCATCGCCATGGTATCTGAGGACCGCAAGGGCGTAGGTCTTTTGCTGGATCAGTCCATCGAAGATAATATCGTATTCACCGCCATGCAGATCAAGGGCGAATACCTGCGCTGGTATGGCCCCCTCCGGCTGAAGGATGCCAAGGCCGTCCGCGGAATCGCCGATCAGATGATCAAGGATCTGGATATCCGCTGCTTCGGCCCCACCCAGCATACCGGCACCCTTTCCGGCGGCAACCAGCAGAAGGTTTGCATCGCCCGGGCGCTGGCTATGAATCCCCGGTTCCTCTTCGTATCCGAGCCCACCCGCGGCATCGATATCGGCGCCAAGAAGCTGGTATTGGAAACGCTGCTCAAGCTCAACCGGGAGCAGGGCATGACCATCGTGATGATCTCCTCCGAATTGCAGGAGCTGCGCTCCATTTCCGACCGGATTGCCATCATTTCCGAAGGCAAGTTGGTGGATATCCTCTCCCCCAACGCATCCGACGCCGATTTCGGCCTGGCAATGAGCGGCATCAAGCCCTCTGAACACAAAGAGAAAGGAGATGGCAACGCATGACCAAGTCCAAAGTGAAAAAGATTATTGCCCTCGTGCTGGCTGCCATCGCCCTGTGCCTGATTGTGACCGGCGTGATCTGCCTGCCCATGCGCAACAGCGAAAAGGGCCAGGATATCATCGCCGATCTGCGGATCCGCACGCTGCTCAATGCCACCGGCGAAGGCGTAGTAGAAAGCTATGTTGCCATTGCCAAGGAAGAAGCCCGTGTGGCCGCCAAGGCGGAAGGCAAGGGCATGAGCGCCATCCGCAAGGCCGTTGCCGCTGCGGAAGAAGAGGCACGTGCCAAGTATTCCAATTTCGAAGTGGATTATGACGCCATCGATCCCGCGCCCCTGTATGATGCCGTAGCCGGTTATTATACGGCGCTGAAGGCCTATGAAGACTGCAAGGCAGAAGCAGAACAGGCCTATTATGATCTGATGTATCCCGCCGCTCTGGAAAAGGCGGAGGCTGACCGGGCTGCCAAGCTGGAAGCCGGCCAGGATGTGCCTGAAACCCTGACGGTGAATGTGGATATGTCCGGCTTCACCGCCACGGAAGAAATGATTGCCCTCCAGGCCCAGGAAAACACCGCCTATGAATCGGTAGGCGCTGCCCTGAAGACCATCTATCCCGTGATGGATGACGCCGCCCTGGAAACCCTGCAGAAAACGGTAGCCGGCATCGTTTATGAAGCCGGGGCCGATTTCGCAGCCCTCTATGATACGTACATGGCTGCCGGAAGCAAGGGCGCCCTGAAGAACACCTTCGGCCCCTTCCTGATCCGCTATGCGGATGACGTGATCTATCTGGCCGTAGGCCTGCTGATCGCAGCGCTGACGGTGATTTACAGCGAACTGCTGATCAAAAAGCTGGGCATCCCCCGGGTGATCATCGGGCTGTTCTTCATCCTGCTGTGCCTGCTGAGCCTGTTCTTCGATCTGGAATTGGATGTACTGCTTTCCAACTCCCTGGTGCGTATGGGCATGAACTCCATTATGGTTCTGGCCATGGTGCCCGGCATCCAATGCGGCATTTCCCTGAATCTGGGCCTGCCCATCGGCCTGGTTGCCGGTCTGATCGGCGGCCTGATGACCATCCAGTTCGGTTTCCCCGGCTGGGGCGGCTTCCTGTTCGCCATTGCGGTGGGCTGCATGATCGCTTCCGTTACCGGCTGGCTGTACGGCCATCTGCTCAATCGCCTCAAGGGCGAAGAAATGGGCGTTACCACCTATGTGGGCTTCTCCATCGTATCGCTGATGTGCATTGCCTGGCTGGTGCTGCCTTTTACCAGCCTGAAGCTGAAGTGGCCCCTGGGCACCGGCCTGCGCAACACCATCGGCCTGGATAACACCAATTTCGAGCATATCCTGGATGATCTGCTGTCCTTCAATATCGGCGGCTTCACCGTTCCCACCGGTCTGCTGCTGTTCATGCTGCTGTGCTGCCTCCTGGTATGGCTGTTTGGCCGCTCCAAGACGGGCGTTGCCATGCAGGCCGTGGGCAACAATCCCCGGTTTGCCGAGGCTACCGGCATCAATGTGAACAAGATGCGCATCATCGGCACCATGCTTTCCACCGTGCTGGGCGCTGTGGGCATTCTGGTGTACAGCCAATCCTACGGCTTCATGCAGCTGTATACTGCTCCCCGGCAGATGGGCTTCATCGCCGCATCCGCCATCCTCATCGGCGGCGCCTCCACCAGCCGCTGCAAGGTAAGCCATGTACTGATCGGTACCTTCCTATTCCAGGGCGTACTCACCCTGGGCATGCCGGTTGCCAATATGCTGGTGCCCGGCTCCACCTTCTCTGAAACGCTGCGCATTCTGATTTCCAACGGGATCATCCTGTATGCGCTGACCAAGTCTGGAGGTGCATCCCGTGGATAAGCAGGTAAATACCAATAAAAAGCAATTTGAATTTGGCACCTTTATGCGCAATAACGCCGTTACCGTGATGTTCGTGGTGCTGTGCATCGTGTGCATGTGCTTCTCCGGCCAGTCCATCCAGTATGTACTGTATGAGATGTTTTCCCGTCTCAGCCGCAACGCCTTCATCGTGCTGGCCCTGATCATTCCCATCGTGGCCGGCATGGGCATCAACTTTGCCATCACCATCGGCGCCATGGCCGCCCAGATTTCGGTGCTCTGGTGCATTGAATGGAATATCGTGGGCATTCCCGGCTTCCTGCTGGCCATGGCCATGACGGTGCCGCTGGCCTCCATCTTCGGTTTCCTGATTGGTAAGCTGCTCAATAAGATGAAGGGCCAGGAAATGATCGGCGGTTTGATCCTGGGCTATTTCGCCAATGGTCTGTATCAGCTGCTCTTCCTTTTCATCTTCGGCAATCTGATCCCGCTGAAGACTCCCGGTCTGGTGATCAAGGGCTCCACCGGCGTTGCCAATACCATTTCCCTGGATCTGGGCGGCAAGGGCACCCTGAAGTATGCCCTGGACGGCATCTGGAATCTTTCCTTCCTGGAAGCCATCTATGTGGTATTGGCCGTGCTGATTCTGCTCACCGTATTCCAGATGCTGCGCAAGCGCATCAAGCTGGAAAAGGCCTTCACCATCCTGGGCTGCAGCGTGGCTTTGATCTGCCTGTTCCAGGTATCTACCATTTCCAATTTCATCAATAATCTTTTCGCCCTGACCAAGGTTCCCATGGTCACCTTCATGGTGGTGGGCCTGCTGTGCCTGTTCAATAACGCCCTGCTTGGCACCCGCCTGGGCCAGCAGTTCCGTGCCGTGGGCCAGAACCGCACCGTGGCCAACGCTTCCGGCATCAATGTGGATCGTGTGCGCCTGATCGCCATCATGATCTCCACCGTGCTGGCGGGCTGGGGCCAGCTGATCTTCGTGCAGAATATGGGCTCCTTCCAGACCTACGGCGCCCATGAACAGGTGGGCCTGTATGCCGGCGCAGCCATCCTGGTTGGCGGCGCTTCCATCCGCAAGGCTACCAACGGCCAGGCCATCCTGGGCTGCATCCTGTTCCATCTGCTGTTCCTGGTGGCGCCCCCTGCCGCCAATTCCATCTTCGGCGACGCCGCCATCGGCGAATACTTCCGTGTATTCATCAGCTACGGCGTTATCGCCATGGCACTGGTGATGCACGCCTGGAGCGGCATCCAGAAAAAGAAAAAGCAAAAGGCTGCCAAGGCCTGATGCAGATCATATTCCCATCATCAGACGGCCCCCGGAAAGGGGGCCGATTTTTTATACTCTCATTTATTTCATTTTTGTTAAGAATATTTCGAGTTGATTAATTTTCTTAATGAATTACATTTTTTTACTTTTTCCAATCGACAAAAACAGTCAAAGGTACTATAATTAGTTTGGTATGGTGTGATCATATTACCCTTTTGGCGGTATACCACGCTTTCCATATTTTCCCTTATTCTTATGAGCCTGGAGGCGATCGTTTATGATCAAAAAGAATGCCCTTCTCTCCCTTATTCTGGCGCTGATTCTGATGGTATCCCTCTCCCCCGCCGGGGCAGCGGAGACCAATCAGGTAACGGCATCCCAGCAGAGCGTCACCTATTATTATGATGCTGCCGGGAGGCGCCTGACCAATGCCACTTCCCTTTCCGGGAATGCGGTAGTGGAAATGAAAAAATGGGCGGAGCAGCGCAAGGACGCCAGCGGCAACCCCATTGAAAATGAATTCATGGTCACGCTGCAGGTGCGCACCACCGAGCGGATTGAGGAGCTTTCCTCCGATACCCCCGATGCTGCCGTCACCCTTGTGGTTGACGTATCCAATTCCATGGACGATTGCTATCACTGCGGCCAGGAAGCCAGCCATATCAATCACGGCGGCATCTTCTACAAGTGCCCCGGCAACCGCAATACCTATTTTGAAGGCAGTAATACCAATAGCAATACCCGCTGCGATAACTGTGATCAGCGCTTCCGGAATCATACGTATACCAATGTGACCGCCGATCATACATATGAATCCCGTCTTAAATTCGCCCAGGCGGCTGCCCTGGATTTCATCGATCAGTTTGCCAATGAAACCGGCGCCGAAGAAGGGGACAAGCGTTATGTGGCCCTGATTACCTTCGGCTCCCACGCCGCTGCCCGTACCCAGTATATCGATGTGGCCACCGAAAGCGGCAAGCTGGCTGCGGAGCTGGCCATCAAGAATATCACCGTTGCCAACTCGGGCGTACGTTTTACCGACAGCGACGGCGATTCCGTAACCGATCCCGGCGGCACCAACATCGAAGGCGGCCTGATGCTGGCCGATAATATGATCGCCGCCAATACCGCCAGCGGCCGGGCCCTCGACGGCATTCATTATCTGTATACCATCCTGCTCACCGACGGTACCCCCACCTATTATGTAAACGGCGATGACGCCTCCACCACCGCCATCCTGGGCACCCGGGGCGGCGGCAGCAGCACCACCAAGGAAGACGCAAAGGACGTGGGCACGGAGGCTGCCAAGATCCTGGCCCATTCCCCCCAGTCCCGCCTGTTCTCCATCTGCTTTGGTACCGACAGCACCGGCGATGACGTATGGGATTCCACTCCCTTCCAGACCTGGAATGATGCCAATCCCCCCACTAGCAGCCAGGATACTGTAGGTGAATGGCTGCAGAAATTCTCCTCCGCCGCCTATGACGCCAGCAATCTGGACGGCGGCCTGTTCGATTCCTTCGAAAGCGTTATCACCCAGATTCAGCTGGCCGCCCAGGCCTGGCATGTGACCGATCAGATGGGCCCCCATATCAATTATCTGGGCAACGCCCTGGTATCCACCGGCAGCGGCGTCATCAGCAATGACGTAAGCATCACCGGCGATACCATGAAGTGGAACATCCTGGGCTCTCAGCCCGATCCCCGTATTTCCACCGTCACCACCCAGAACGGCGTAACCACCGGCATCCTGGGCTATACCTGCCAGTATTATATCTCCCTGGATAATCTGGACAGCGCCTATACCAATAAAACCGACTCCACCGCTACCAATACCCAGGCGCTGCTCACCTACGCCACCAAGGATAACAACGATGAATGGAAGATCGTCGATGATGCGCCCTTCCCCGAACCCGAAGTAAAGGGCCTGGTGGGCAGCTTCACCTTCAAAAAAATCAATGAAGAGGGCGAGGCTCTCCCCGGCATCCAGTTCACCCTGCGGGATATGGTGGATGGAGTAGACTATACCCGGACTGCCACCTCCGACGCCAACGGTATGGTCACCTTTACCGGCATCCCCTCCGGGCATTCCTACCGCCTGGACGAGCAGACGGACGCCAGCGATAAATTCCTGGATCTGGGCGATATTCTCTTTGATATCTCCTGGGGTGAATTCATCCCCAAATCCAGCAATATTGAAGGCAGCGCCAACGGCTACTTCATTACCAATCATTACGGCCCGGATTCTCTTTCCGGCCTGACGCTGGAAAAGATATTTGATGGCGACAGGCCCGAAGATGCCCACTATGTGGAATTCACCCTGCGGGGCGCACGCAATCACAACATGAATTACGTGCAGACCATCCGCCTCAATAATGCCAATAACTGGCGGAATACCTTTGCCAATCTGGAGCCCGGCTGGTATACCCTGGAGGAAATCACCAGCTTCGAAGGCTATGATAATACCCTCAAGATCGAATATACGGTGATGAAAAACGGGCAGCTGGTCACCAAGGAGCTTATAGATCATGACGGCAACGGCTCCTATGATATTCAGCTGGACGCCATGGATCAGTACACCGAATACACCGCCACCGTAACCAATACCCTGAAACGGCATGCAGGCGACGTTACCATCCAGAAAACCTTCTATGAACATGATCTGAATGCCACCACCGACCAGCATATGGAGGGCCTCACCCCGCTTGCTGAGGATCTGTACAGCCACATCCAGGTCGCCGTATCCGCAACCCCCCAGGGCGCATCCACCCCGTATGCGACCATCTATCTGAACAAGGATAACGGCTTCAAGGCCACCTTTAATGATCTGCCTGCCGGTGTGTATACCCTTTCTGAAACCGTCACCGGCGATGTGAAGGATCACGCCTTTGAGCACAGCCTGTTCCTGCGCAACGGCCAGGAAGTGACCCGCACCCTCACCGTCCATAAGGATGATAATATCTCTCTGGAGCTGCAGAATCATTACCGGCATTATCTGGGCCGCATCCGTGTGGAAAAGGTGGTCACCGGCGATCTGACCAATGACAATGAACTGCTGCAGAATAAGACCTTTGTGGTTCAGGTATACAGCGTTGATGAGGAAAAGCTCATAGCCACCCTGTATCTGGATGCCCAGCATGACTGGGTCGATTCCACCCTTCTGATCCCTGTCGGCCATTATCACCTGGTGGAAAAGAGCCAGGATGCCTCCATTGACGGCTTTACCTGGCTGGAAGAAAAGACCACCCTTACCGGCGATGTAAAGCATACCGATGATGAAACCGGCAGCGTCATTATAGAAGTGACCCCCGGCGAAGAAGCCTATGTTGCCCAGACCGTCATCCTCACCAACGTATATGAACGGCAGGAAGGCAAGCTGGTGATCAAGAAGGCCTTTGCCGATGACAGCGATCTGAAGCAGCAGTATTTCGCTGACAAGGATATTCCCTTCGAAATCTTTGTGGAAGGCCCCAATCAGTTCAGCCAGACCCTCTATCTGAACAAAGATAACAATTGGGAAGAAACCATTGACGATCTGCCCGTTGGCCACTATACCATTACCGAGCGCGCCAATATCGATGGCTACCTCCACACCTTTGAAATCACCAATCACGGCGCGGCCGTTATCACCGATAAGGGCGAAGCGGTTATCACCGTCACCAACAAGTATGAAGAAATCAAGGGCGGCCTGATCGTAGAAAAGACCTATAAGCTGCGGGGCGCCGACAGGGATACCGTGCTTTCCGAGGATATGAAGCATCTGCTGCACGATGCCAAGGTGGAAGTAACCGCCACCCACAAGGAAACCGGCGAAAGCTTCCCCCTGACCCTGGACAGCCACAATGACTTCAAAACGGTCTTCACCGATCTTTCCCTGGGCGAATATACCCTGACGGAAAAGGAACTGGTGGCCCTGCCCGGATATCACCTGGTGGAGCACACCTTCGCTCCTGATACCCTGACCATTGAAAATGCCACCGATCACCCCAAGGCGTTGCTGACCAACGTCTATGCCCGGGATACCGGCAGCATCACCGTTGAAAAGCAATTTGCACCGGATAGCGATCTGGATCAGCAGGCTTTCGAAGATAAGGGCCTTTCCATCCATCTCACCCTGACCAGCGAAGACGGCGTTTCCGTAAAGGAAGAATTCACCTTCAACAAGGAAAACGGCTGGAGCAAATCCTTCGATAACCTGCCCAGCGGCAAATATTTCATCACCGAATCTGCCCAGGTGGCCGGCTATGATCTTTCCGCCGTCATCATGGTAAACGACTGGCCCGTTACCGACGGCATGATCGAAATCACCAATCACGATGAGGATATCAACGTTGTCATTGCCAATCATTACAGCCAGCAGAAGGGCAGCCTGAAAGTCACCAAGGCTTTTGTGGATGAAGCAGGCGAGGCCTTCGATGCTGCCCAGGTCCGCGATCTCAAGATCAAGGTGACCGCCGTCGCCACCCTGGATGCTTCCATCACCGGCAGCGTCATTCTGGATGCCGACAACCGCTTCTCCGGTGAAATTGGCCCGCTGCCCATCGGCGTATATGAGCTGACCGAAGAAGTGATTGCAGGCAGCATCCCCGATTATTCCCTGATCGATCATTCCTTCAGCCCTGCCACTGCTTCCATCGCCAGGAATGAAGTGGCCCTCATCAGCCTGACCAACGTGTACGGCCGGGATGCCGGCAGCCTGAAGGTGGAAAAGGTATTCGGCCAGGGCAGTCACCTGACCCAGAAGGATTTTGAAGATCAGAATCGTTCCATTCAGGTCACCGTCACCGGCCCCAATGGATACAATGAAGAGATCATCTTCAATCAGGCCAACGGCTGGAGCAAGACCCTGCACAATCTGCCCACCGGCGAATATCTGGTAACCGAAGCCGATGCCTCCGTGCCCGGCTATGCCCTCAGCGCCCAGATCACCGCTTCCGGCGCCGCTTCCGTGGGCAAGGACAGCACCGTCACCATTACCCTCACCAACACCTACACCCGGGATGTGGGCAAGCTGACCGTTCAGAAGCTCTTTGGCGACGACAGCGATCTGAAGGCCGAGCATTTCACCGATCGCTCCATCGCCTTCACCGTTACCGGTCCCGATAACTACAAGGAAGAATTCACCTTCAATCAGGCCAACGGCTGGATCAAGGAACTGGAAAACCTGCCCACCGGCACCTACACGGTCACCGAATCCGCCCAGGTGGATGGCTACACCCTCAGCGCTGATCTGCCCAACAATGGCGAAATCCAGGTAGGAAAGGACGCCCCCGTCACCTTCACCTGCGTAAACACCTACACCACCATCGTGGGCGGCCTGACGGTCAATAAGGTATTCCTGGATGATCAGGGCAATGCCCTTCCCGCCGATCTGTACAAGGATCTCACCATCAAGGTGACCGCCGTCTCCGTGGCAGGTCCCGCCGTCACCGGCACCGCCGTACTGAATGTGGATAACGGCTTCACCGCCACCATCGCCGATCTGCCTGTGGGCGATTACACCCTGACGGAAGAAGTGCCTGAGGCCATCAACGGATACACCCTCGCCAAGTCCAAGTTCAATCCCAAGCGGGTCACCGTCACCAACGGCGCCGCTGCCGTGGCTTCTTCCACCCTCACCAACACCTACACCCGGGATACCGGCAGCATCACTGTGGAAAAGCAGTTCGATGCCAACAGCGCCCTTTCCAAGGATGATTTCGAGGCGGATAACCTGAGCATTCTGGTAACGCTGGCATATACGGCTGATCCCGATCAGGTGTATGAAGTAACCCTGAACAAGGATAACGGCTGGCGCAAGACGGTATCCGATCTGCCCACCGGGCAATACCAGATCACCGAAACGGCCCAGGTGGATGGCTACGGCCTCACCACCACCATCACCGGCGCCCAGGTTACCGGCAGCGTGGTCACCCTGGAAAAGGATGCCGCCGTCAGCGTGATCATCACCAACCTGTATGATCCCTATCAGGGCACGCTGCGCATCGAAAAGACCATCAACGGCGATACCGAAAAGGCCCCCGATGAATTGCTGTTCACCGTTTCCGATGATAAGGGCAACAGCTATTCCGTGGCCGTGAAGAAGGAAAATAGCTGGATCGGCACCATCTTCCTCCCCATCGGCGAATATACCATCACCGAGCAGGTGGAAAACGGCAGTGATTTCCGGGTGAATACCGTGATGACCCCTGCCGATGGCAAGGTGACCATCCGGGACGGCGAAACCGTTACCGTCACCTGCACAAACACCTATGAGGCCCTCACCTCCGTCCGCATCCCCGTGGAAAAAACGGTGGTGCAGACCGGCAATGTGGCCCCCGGCCATAACACCTTTGCCTTCCAGGCCAAGCTGAATGTCCCAGCCACCGTGGCCAGCAGCGTCACCATGGCTTATCAGAATGATCCTGCCAATGCCGATGGAACATTCCAGGGCGTTCAGAACGCCGATACCTTCTATATCGCCGTGCAGGACGCCGCCACCGTCAAGGGCTGGATCGTGCTGAGTGGTTTTTCCGGCGATCTGAAGCAGGTAACCCTTTCCATCAAGGAAACATCCGATTATGCCACCGCCGAGGATGCCGCCGCCGCCCATTGGATGCTGGATGATACGGTATTCGGCGATGCGGAATGGCATGTTTCCATCGATCAGCAGTGCCAGCCCGTCATCCGCCGCAGCGATGCTGAGGCCGACGCCGCTGCCGCCGCATTCACCAACACCTATACCAAGATTGAGCAGGTGGTCATCCCCGGCACCGGCGATGACGGCATGCCTTTCCTGTGGATGGCGCTGACCGCCCTTTCCCTGTGCGGCATCGCGATCCTGATGATCCGGAAGCGGAAGGAAGCCTGATCCGGGCCTCCTCCCACTCCCCGGATAAAAGAGCGCCCTGAGAAATGATCCTCGTTTCTCAGGGCCTGTTTTTTTTCGGTACAGCCCGGTTCGGCGTCGGGAAAGAATTGACTTGATCCCTCAAAACTGCTATACTGAAAAAAATTTCATCATAGGGAGATGTTTGGCTTATGTCCAAAAGCGTTCAGGATATTCTTGATATGATCCAGGCCCATGGCATTCGCATGGTCGATTTCAAAATGGTGGATATCAACGGCCAATACCGGCATGTGACCATCCCAGCAGAAAATTTTTCCGAAGAAACCATGAAAAGCGGCATCGGCTTCGATGCCTCCAATTATGGCTATGCGGTGGTGGAAAAGAGCGATATGGTGTTCATCCCCGATCCGGATACGGCGGTGATCGATCCCTTCTGCCAGATTCCCACCCTGTCCATGACGGGCAATGCCATGATCATCGACAGCCCGGAAAACCGCCCCCTGGCCCAGTATCCCCGGAATATTGTAAAGGCCGCCGAGCAATATATGCAGGATCTGGGCGTGGCCGATACCATGATGATTCTGCCGGAATTCGAATTTTATCTGTTCGATCAGGCGGGCTGGCAGGTGGATCCCTGCCATATCGCCGCCCATGTGGACGCCGATCAATCCTATCTGAACAGCGCCCATCAGGGCCTGGGCGTGGTGGTGCCCAAGCAGAAAAATTATCATATTGCCAAGCCCTTTGATACTTCCTTTGAATGCCGCAGCGAAATGTGCATGCTGATGAAGGATGCGGGCATTGAAATCAATTATCATCATCCGGAAGTGGCGGCCTCCGGCCAGTTTGAAATCGAGCCTCAGCTGGGCAAGATGTCCCATATGGCGGACGCCACCATGATGATCAAATATATTATCCACAATACCGCCCTGAAATACGGCAAAACAGCCACCTTCATGCCCAAGCCCATCTGGGGCGAGGCCGGCAGCGGCATGCATGTGCATATGCTGCTGATCAAGGATGGGCAGCCGGTATTTTCCGATGATGCAGGCTATGCCCACCTGAGCAAGGAAGCCCATTGGTTCATGGGCGGATTGCTCCGGCACATCCATTCCCTCTGCGCCCTCACCAATCCCAGCACCAATTCCTTCAAGCGGCTGGTGCCCGGCTTTGAGGCCCCGGTCACCGTGGGCTATGCCACCTCCAACCGCAGCGCGGTCATCCGCATCCCCGCCTACGCCAAATCCCCGGATAAGCGCCGCTTCGAATTGCGCAATCCGGATGCTACCTGCAATCCCTATTTCTGCTATGCCGCCATCCTGATGGCGGGCCTGGACGGCATCAAGAATCAGATCGATCCCCATGAAAACGGCTGGGGCCCCTATGATATGAATCTGTATACCCTGCCGGAAGAAGAAAAGAAAAAGCTGAAGGGCCTGCCCACCTCCCTGGAAGAGGCCCTCTGCGCCCTGGAAAAGGATCATGATTATCTTACCGCCGGCAATGTATTCCCCGAGGCCCTGATCACCAATTTCATCAAAGCCAAGCGGGAAGAATGCCGGAAGATGGCCGCCATCCCCCATCCTGCTGAATTCGAACAATATTTCAATCTGTAATCCATCAGAAAAATCACGCAAAAACCCTGGCACAGCAGGGATGATGGAAAGGATAGCGTTATCCTTTCCCTGCCATGATACAAACGCTGGAAGCGCAAGCCTTGTCTGGCTTGCGTTTTCTTGTACTGCTGTGATAGAATGAAAGCGAAAAACTTGAATTTGCGGAGATGAGACAAATGAAGACTATAAAACGAAAATCAGTAGGAACTCGTTTTTCAATGTGTGTGCAACCTGCTTTTATTATTGGTACAAACAATGATGATGGAACATATAATTTTGCCCCAATCACATGGGTCAGCATTACAAACGAAAAAGGAAATGATTATTTATTAACCATTAGTATGTTTGGTACTAAGAGAACCAAGCAAAATGTAATCAGAACGGGAGTTCTAAGCGTTAATCTTGTAAGCACGGACATGCTTGAACTTATGGATTATTTGGGTACGCATCATGCAAAAGATGGAAAGAAGAATAGCATTTCATACGCTGTTTGTAGAGGTGAAGTTGTAGATGTGCCTGTTTTGGGTGCGAGTCGATGGGTATATGAGTGTGAAGTAGCCAATTCTATCGAAACAGGAGAGTCCACTACTTTTTTTTGCAGAATAAAGAACGTCCAAATAGATGAACAGTTGGAATGTGCAGACACTTTTGATGTGAATCTAACGAAACTCGACCCTGTTATCTATTCTGGCATGTATCATAGCATTGGTAGTTTGCTCGGCAAGATAGGTGATTTCAGCAAACGATAAATTCCAATTTGCCGATCAGATGAAAAACTCATTCTCCCGCCATTTGGGGAGGGCGCAATTATACGCACTGTGCCAGTGCATTGCGTTTATACAACCACCTAAGTAAACGAGCATCCGGCATATTCGCCAGATGCTCGCCTTTTTCGTTGTGGGATCAATTCATCCTTAAGAATCCTCCCACCAGCCGGGCCTTCTTTTGTTGGGCATTATTGTATCGGTCGATCAGAAACGGGCATATTTTCCGCAAGGGAGGGCCGGGGGGCCATGGTCCCTTCCTTCAGGCAGGTGAGCCGGCTCAAGGATACCTCATAGGCCACCCGGGTCATCACCGTGCCATCGGGCATCTGCTTTTGATATTCCCGGCTCTGGAATCTTCCCTGCACCTCCAGCTTATCCCCCACTGCCAGCGACGCTGCATACCGGGCGGTGCGGCCCCAGGCAATGCAGGGGATGTAATCGCTCTTGCCGAAGGCCCGGTTCACCGCCAGCATCAGATCGGTGATCTCCCGGCCGAAGGGGGTGGTGCGGAAGGCAGGGGGCTTGCAGATAGCGCCGGTGAGATGGATCAGATTGGGGTTTTCCACCTCATCCGGGGCCATGAGCCGCTGGGCAAAGGCGGTGAGCAGCAGCCGCCCGGCCCCGCCCATCACCTTGTTATAGGATCGCAACTGCCCGGATATGCCCAGGCGCACCCCCGGCTTCACCTGATCATTCATCAGCCGCTCGCTGATGGTGACGGGCAAAAGATCATTGGCACCGGACAGCCGGGGCACCTTCACATCCATCCGGTAAAAATTTTCCCCGAATACTTCGTGATCCAATTGGGGCTCCGTTTCGATGACGCCGCAAAGGGAAAGCAGATTGGTTTCCGTATCCATGGTTTTTCTACACCTCCGTGACTTAGCGTTCGGCAGGCCGCTGCCTGCCCTGGGTATCAATGGTGGTTTCACCGGTGAGCAGGATCTGGGAGATGGGCACCACCTTCAGCCCCTGCTGCCGATAGCTTTCGAGAATGGCGGGCAATGCATCCAGGATATATTTGGAATCGTTGTGAAACAGAATGATATCCCCGCTTTTCACATTTTTTGTGCTTCTGCTGATCAAATCCTGTGCCCCTTTGTTTTTCCAGTCCAGGGAATCCACGCTCCACTGGATCACCTCGTATCCCTCTTCCCTGGCCACCAGCACCACATCATTGTTGTAATCCCCATAGGGCGGGCGGAAGAGGGTGGGGCGCACACCGGTAAGGGCCTGGGCCTCATCGCTCATCACCTTCAGCTCCTGGCGCATTTTTTCTTTGCTCAGCTTGGTCATATGGGGGTGTGATGTGGAATGATTGCCGATTTCATGGCCCCGGGCCGCAATTTCCCGCACCAGATCGGGGAAGCGCTGGGTCCAGATATCGACGAGAAAAAAGGTGGTTTTCACATCATACTCATCCAGGATATCCAGGATTTTCAGGGTCTGATCTCCGCCCCAGGCGGCGTCAAAGCTGATGGAGATGATCTGATCATCCCGCTCCACCGAATAAATGGGCAATTCCCGTTTCCTGGCCACCACCTCTGCGCTTTCCACCCCGGAAGCATATACCGCACTCAGGGCGCATAAAAGCACCAGGATGGCTGCCGCCCCTGCCCTCCATCGTTTTTCCTTCTTTTGTGGCTGGGCAGCCCGCTCCATATTTTTCATCATGGCCTGCGCCCTCCTTCCTGGCAGAGGATATGCGGAAAAGAGCAGGGATATGAAGCAAATGAACAGAGCAGGCAATCAGCATGTCCGCCCTTTACGGGCCGCACGCCTGCATTGATAATATATGCCATTACGGGCAAGAATATGATGGCAGAGTGGCGGCATTCGTATGTCACAATTCGATAGAAAGCGGGAAAAATGATGATGGCTTGGCTGCTGATCATGCTGTATCTGATTCTGATTGCCCCGGTGCAGGGAGGCGTCATTCTCTCTGCAGGAGACGGCCCCGTTCATGGGGTCATAGGGGCCGCTGTCTGGGGTGTGATCATCCAGGGCAGATATTCTCTTCTGCGGGATGAAGGGGGCCAATTGCGGCTGGAAAGCAGCTTCCGCCGCAAAAAAAGAAAACCCCCGAAAGACCGGCGGCAACGACTGCAGAAAATTTTTCAGGTGCTCCGGGCGCTGCTCCGGGCAAATTTCGCCCGGAAATTATTACGGCAGGGCCTTCACCTCCAATGCCTGAACGGGGATATTTTTCTTCATCTGGATGACGCCGCCCATACGGCGCTGGTTTCTTCCCTGCTGCAGGCACTTTCCGGGCTTTCTGCAAAAACAGATATCCGCATTCATCCCTCCTTTATGGGGCCGTCCGCCCTGCGGATCAAATGCATAGTACGCTTCCGGCTGGGCATCCTGTTGATAGCCTGCCTGATGGGCTTGATCAGCTATCGACTATCGGGCAAAAAGGAGGAAACAGCATGGAACATCCCATCGGACACTTAATGCAGACCACCCTGGAAAATATCAAGGATATGGTGGATGTGAACACCGTCATCGGCGAAGCCATTGAATCCCGGGACGGCAGCACCATCATCCCCCTCTCCCGGGTCAGCTTCGGCTTCGTGGCCGGGGGCGGGGAATATGATTCCCAGCGCACCGTCAATCCCGATCAGATGCCCTTTGCAGGGGGAAGCGGCGCGGGGGTATCCCTGCAGCCGGTGGGCTTTCTGGTGGTGGGGCCGGAGGGGGTCAAGGTGCTGCCTGCCCAGCATATCACCCCCTGGGAACGTGCCATCAACTGTGCCCCTCAGCTGATGGAGGATATCAAATCCCTCTTTGGTTCCAAGCAGGAAAAGAATCAGCAGGAGGGCCCTTTGGCATGAAAAGAATGCTGGCAGGGCTTTTCTTTGCGGCCATTCTCCTGTATAATGGAGGGGCGAGGGCAGAAGCAAAGGCCTATCTGCTGATGGAAGCGGAAACAGGCCGGGTACTCTATGAAAGCAATGCCCATACGCCCCTGCCCATGGCCTCCACCACCAAGGTGATGACGGCCCTGCTGGCCCTGGAACAGGGGAATCCGGATGAAATGGTGATTGCCGGGCACAATGCCTTCGGCGTACCGGGCACCAGCATTTATCTTTCCCAGGGGGAGCAGCTTACTCTGAGAGAAATGCTCTATGGGCTGATGCTGGCCAGCGGCAATGACGCCGCTGTGGCCATTGCAGAGCATATCAGCGGCTCTGTGCCCGCCTTCTGCCAGGCAATGACGGAAAGGGCCAGGGCGCTGGGCTGCGAAAATACCCTCTTTTCCACGCCCCACGGGCTGCCTGCCGCCCATCATCACACCACCGCCTATGATCTGGCCCTGATCACCCGGGAGGCAATGGGCAATCCCCTCTTCCGGGAAATCGTATCCACCCAGCGGGCCTCCATCCCCTGGGCGGGGCATGATTACGACCGGGTGCTGAATAATAAAAACCGGCTGCTTTCATCCTATCCCGGGGCTACCGGGGTAAAGACCGGATATACCAAGGCGGCGGGCCGATGCCTGGTTTTTTCGGCAGAACGTGATGATATGTCCCTCATCGGCGTGGTGCTCAATTGTCCCGACTGGTTTGATCAGGCAGAGGCGCTGCTGGATCGGGGCTTTCAGAACTGGCAGATGGTGACGCTGCTCCAGCAGGATGAGGCCATCCGCCGGCTTCCAGTGGAAAACGGACAAAAGGAATCTATCACCGTCCGGGCATCCCGGGATATTGCCGCCCCGGTGAAAATGGATACCTGGCCTGATCTTGCCATCGATCTGCCTGCCTCTCTCCCTGCGGGGGTGGAAAAAGGGCAGATTGTGGGGAATGCCCATCTGATGGACGGGGGCGAAATTATCTGCACCATCCCTCTGTATGCGGATGAAGCAAGCCCCGAACAAACCTTTCGATTCCAGCTGGAAAGGATCCTCCGCTGCTGGTGAGCAGCCCCCTCCCCCTTATCTTTTGCCCGTCCTGATCCTCTGGGCGGCGCTTGGCATGATTCTATGGCTCATTCAATGGAAACGGGCCTGATATACAAAGGAGATACCATGAGACTGCAGAAATACATGGCCGAATGCGGCGTGGCCAGCCGCCGGAAAGCGGAAGAAATGATCCAGAACGGTCAGGTGACCGTAAACGGCCAATTGATCACCCAGATGGGCACCCAGGTGGAAGAAGGGGATGTGGTGGCGGTGGACGGCAAGATTATCCGTCCCGAAGCCCGGAAGCATTACATTATCTATCACAAGCCCGCCGGGGAAGTGACCACCGTATCCGATCCGGAGGGCCGTGCCTGCGTGCTGGATCATTTCCGGGATTATCCTGTGCGCCTGTATCCCGTGGGCCGGCTGGATTATGACAGCGAAGGCCTGCTGCTGCTCACCAATGACGGGGCGCTGACGGAACGAATGCTGCATCCCAGCCATCAGGTGGATAAAACCTATCTTGCCCGGGTCACCGGCCATGTCAATCTGGATGCGGTGCGCAGCCTGCGCAGCGGGGTGATGCTGGATGATCATAAAACCTCCCCGGCCAAGGTGCGCATCATCAAGGAGGAAACCTTTGCCACAGTGGTGCTGGTCACCATTCATGAAGGCCGCTACCGGCAGGTACGCCGCATGTTTGAAGCGGTGGGCCATCAGGTGCTGCAGCTGAGGCGGGTGGCCTTCGGCCCCCTGGATCTGGGGGATCTGCCCCGGGGCCAGTGGCGGGAACTGACGGGGGAAGAAATCCGCCATCTCAATGCTTATCTGTAATTGCCCGGATGCCATCCGCGGGCATCATCATGCTCTGTCCCATGAGGCAGGGCATTTTTTCATTTTTCTTTAACAATCTATTCGCAGAAACTGGAGGATTTGGCGGCCGGTTGCAGATGACATTCCCTCCGCTTTGTGATATAATAAATTTGCTTTATCGATTTATCCATATTTATCGCTTTCAGGAAAGGAGCGATTGCCATGGCTGACGGTGTACATGCCGAAAATCCGTCCATTCATTTTATCCCCGGCGCGCCCCTTCTGCTGGAGGGCTGCCGCCTTTCCGGTGATATCCATCTGCCTGGATTATATCTGAAATGGCGCAATCTGGATCAGCAGGCCCTCCGGATGGTTTCCATCACCCTTTATTGCTATAATGAGGCCCATGAGCTTCTGGCCTTTTCTTCCCATCAATATGATGATCTTCACGCCCTCCAGGGGGAGGCCTTCGGCGATGATATGCTGATTCCCTGCCAGCCCGATCATCCCTGCCGGGTAGAGGTGGAATTGCATGGCGCCGCCTTTGATCAGGGCAGCGCCTGGCAGCCGGAAAAGGAAACCTGGTATTCCCTCTCCCTGGAGCAGCCGTCCCTTGAAAGCGCCCCTCCCCAGGAAGCCCAGGAGCAAATACAGGAAGATGAGGCACAGCCTGAAATCATGGAAGCCCCTGATGATATGCCTCAAAAGCCCGCCCCCCGGCGCAACCGCCGCCCTGCCAGGGTGATTTTGCCCTGCGCACTGCTATTGGTGATTGCCGCCGTATGTGCTGTGATTTTTTATGTGATCCCGGAAAAGAATTATCAGGCCGCCCAGGAACTGCTTTCCCGGGGGGAATATGATGCCGCATCCCAGGCCTTCCGTGAGGTAGGGAATTATAAGGATGCCCCTCAGATGATCCTGGGGGTATATTATACCGAGGCCGAGGCCCGTCTGGCCCAGGGCGACCGGGAGGGGGCCATTGCCGCTTTCGCCAAAGCCGGGGATTACACCAACGCCCCCGACCGTATCGACGCCATCCGGTATCAGCAGGCCCAATCCCTGCTTACCCAGGGCCAGGAGGAAGCCGCCTTCACCCTTTTCTCCTCCATCCCCCATTATGAGGATGCCGCCGCCCAAGCCCGGAATATCCGCCTGGATCAGGCCGGCCGTGCCATGGCTGCCTGCGATTATGCCGCCGCCGCTGCCATCTACGCCGGTCTGGGGGAAGATGAAAACGCCCCCATCTATGCCCATGCCCAATCCCTGTTCCGCCAGGGCCAGTACGGCATGGCTGCGGATGCCTGGCAGTTCATCATCGATTATCAGGATAGCCGGGAACAGATCTATCAATGCGCCCTGGCCGCATCCGCCGCCCAGGATTATGCCCTTTCCATTCCGCTTTTCACCTTCCTTTCCGATTATCAGGATAGTAAGGCCCGCATTCTTTCCGATACCTATGCCAAGGGGCAGATGCTGCTCCAGGCCGGCGAAAATTCGCAGGCCCTGGATATCTTCCTTGCCCTGGGGGAATACGAGGCTGCCCCCGTTATGGCGCTGGAGGCCCGCTACCGCATAGCGGCAGAGGATCTGCAAAAGGGCAATTACGCCCAGGCCAAGGCCGCCTTCCTGGCGCTGCAGGATTATCAGGATAGCCCCCGAATGGCCCTGGAAGCCGATTATCAGCAGGCCCTGGCCGCCTGTGCCGCTCAGGAGTATCCCGATGCCATCCAGCTTTTCACCGATCTTGCCAATTACAAGGATAGCGCCGACCGGCTGATTCAGGCCCGGTACGGCCATGCCGTATTGCTGCTGCAGCAGGAAAATTATGATGAGGCCATCGCCGGCTTCATCGCCCTCAATCACTATCAGGACAGCGATCAGATGCTGCTGCAGGCCTATTACGGCAAGGCCCTGGCCCTCAGCGCCCGGGGCGAACTGGCCGCCGCCTATGATTATTTCATGCTGGCCCAGAATTATCAGGATGCCCCCCAGCTGGCGCTGGATCACGCCTTCAATCACGCCCTGCAGCTGCAGGCCCTGGAGCAATTTGAGGATGCCCTGGCCTGGTATGCCCTGGCGGGGGATCATCCCCAGATCGCCCAGCAGAAATTCCTCATCGGCGAGGCCTATTTCGCACGGCAGCTCTATGATCAATCCCTGACCGTGCTGAAGGAATGCCCCCAGGCAGAAGGCGCTCAGGAATATCTCTATGCCCTGGGCCAGTATTTTGAAAGCGCTCAGCTGCCCGTCCGGGCCTACGCCGCCTATGTCTATGCCGGGGATTATATGGATAGCGGCGATCGCCGCATCATCCTGATGGAGCATATGAAAATCCTGGCTGCCCAGGCACTCAGTGAAGGCCGGTTCCAGGAAGCGGATCTGATGTATGAAACCATGGCCCTGGGCGGCATGGTATTTGAAGAATCGCTGCAGGCAGAATTCCTTTCCTTCCTCACCCAGCCCGGAAGAAAGCTCACCCTGGGCACATATCCCCAGGGCCCCGACGGCGCCGCCGCCCCGGTGATCTGGCGGGTGCTGGAAAGCAGCAACGGCTATGCCACCCTGCTGGCGGAACAGCCCCTGGGCTGCGCGCAATTTGAAAGCCGCAGCGATAACAGGGTTTCCGATCTGCTTATCTCCCTTTCGGATATGTTTGCGGGCCCGGAAAAGGAATGCACCGGCAATTGCTATCTGCTTACCCAGAAGGAACTGAAAAAATATCTGCCCGCCGCCCGGGATCGCATCACCGTGCCCACCGCATATGCCCAATCCCAGTTCATCGAAAAGGGCACCTACCGCACCGAGGGCGTATGGACCGCCGATCAGAGCGATAGTTTCAATTATGTGATTTATGATCCGGATACCGGTATCTTCAATCCGGCCAGCCTTTCCTTCAAAACCAATTATGTGCGCCCTGCCGTACAGCTGCGGCTGAATGCCGCCCTGTATCAGCTGATGGGCAATGCCGCCAGCAGCTATCTTTTCTTCGATGCCCAGGGCAATGAAGTGCCCTTCCAATCCCGCTATCAATAAATCAAAGGATGATGCCGGTATGCCCTATCTGCTTCGCTCTGCCCGGTTCATTGCAGCCGAAATCCTGGAAAAGGCCGTCGCCCCCGGCAATACGGTGATCGATGCCACCATGGGCAACGGCCACGATACCCTGACCCTGTGCCGCCTGGTGGGGGAAAAAGGGCATGTGATCGCCTTCGACGTGCAATCAGCCGCCGTGGAAAGCACCAAAAAACGGCTGGAAGAGGCCGGGGTGCTGGACAGGGCCCAGCTTCACTGCATGGGGCATCAGCACATGGCTGAGGTAGTATCCGGCCCTGTGGATGCAGTGGTTTTCAATCTGGGCTGGCTGCCCGGCGGGGATAAGGCCGTCACCACCCTGCTGGATACCACCAAACAGGCGGTGCATGCCGCCCTTTCCCTGCTCCGGCCCCTGGGCATCTGCCTGATCTGCTGCTATCCCGGCCATCAGGAAGGGGATCGGGAGAGGGAATACCTGATGGATATGCTTGCGAAACTGGCCCCGCAACAGTATAATGTATTATGGCATAAGTTTCTGAACGCCGGCCCTGGTGCGCCTGAATGCTTTGTGATTCAGCGTCAATAATAGATAGAAATCAAGAGGAGGAAACCGATATGAAATTATCCGTTCTGGCCGTTGCCCTGGCTGACCGCAGCCTGGATGAAGCCCTGAAATTCCTGAAGGATCGGGGGGTGCAGCAGGTAGAAGTGGGCTGCGGCGGTTATCCCGGCAAGGCCCATTGCGATCCCGCCGTTCTTTTGAAGGATGAAGAAAAGCTGCAGCAGTTTATCGATACCTTCAAAAAGTATGATCTTTCCATCGCCGCTCTCTCCACTCACGGCAATCCCGTGCATCCCAAGAAGGAAATTGCCAAGGCCTATCATGATGATTTCGTCAATGCGGTGCTGCTGGCCGAAAAGCTGGGCGTGGATCGCATCGTCACCTTCTCCGGCTGCCCCGGCGGCTCCCCTGTGGATCAGCAGCCCAACTGGGTCACCTGCGCCTGGCCCCCGGAATATCAGGAAATCCTGGAATATCAGTGGAATGACGTGCTGATCCCCTACTGGAAGGAAACCGCCGCCTTCGCCGCCCAGCACGGCATCAAGAAAATCGCCTTCGAAATGCATCCCGGCTTCTGCGTATACAATCCCGAAACCATGCTGAAGATCCGCTCCGCCGTGGGCGATATCCTGGGCGCCAATTTCGATCCCAGCCACCTGTTCTGGCAGGGCATCGATCCCGTCCGTGCCATCCGGGAGCTTGGCGACGCCATCCATTTCTTCCATGCCAAGGATACCGCCATCGATCAATACAATGTGGCGGCCAACGGCGTATTGGATAGCAAGCATTTTTCCGATATCAAGAAGCGTGCCTGGGTATTCCGCACCATCGGCTACGGCCATGACGCCAAGGTATGGAAGGATATGATGAGCGCCCTGCGCATCGTCGGCTATGACGGCCCCATCTCCATCGAGCATGAAGACGGCCTCATGAGCGGCGAGGAAGGCCTCTCCAAGGCCATCGAATTCCTCAAGGGCGTGCTGATCTATGATGCCCCCGGCGAAATGTACTGGGCCTGATGAATCCCTGATGCGTTTTTCTTCACACGGAAAATCAAGAGGCATTCTTTCAGGACAAAATACAAATGAAGTGAGGAAAACTCTGTGAAGCGCTTTTTTGCCCGTTTTTCTCTGCTGTTTTTGCCCATTCTCTGGGCCCTGTTTCTGCTGCTCGCCACCTTCATGAATCTCATTGAGGGCAGTATCGATACCGCGTATCAGCTTTTCTTCCTGTGCATGACCGGTGCGCTGCTGCTTTCCGTTCTGTTTTCGATCTTTGCCCAGGCCTTTTCCAGCAAATGCTGCGCCATATTCGGCCTGATCTGCGGCTCCCTGCATTTCCTGCCCCTGCTGCTGGATGGAATGGATCTTTCCCCTTTCAATGGCTTTGCCAGCTTCTATTCCCCCATTCCCACCCTGATCTCCGTGCTGGTATTCATGATGATCATTGCCAGCAGCATCCTGGTTTTCTGCCGCAAGAAAGCCCCTGCTGCTTCCCCTGCCGCCGCCGGGAATGTACCTTTCCCCCTTCCCCAGAATCTGCAGGATGATATGAATGCCCTTTCCAGCCGCCTTCAGAAAATGGAAGCCGAAGTGGCGAATATGGGTTCTTTCCTGCAGCGGATGCCCAAGCTGGATGGCCTGCAGGCCGGTCTGGCAGCCCTGACCAGGAAATACGATGAACTGGAAGGCCGCCTGGCCCAGCCCGCCGCCCCTATCGCCCCCGTGCAGGCAGCCCCTGCCCCCCAGATCCTCCCTGCGGAGCCTGTTGCCGCAGCAGCCGAGATCCCTGCGGAAGAAATTCCTGTAGAAACGGCCCCTGCCCCCTTTGAAGAGCCCGTCGCTGCTGTGGAAGAAGCGCCTGCGGAAGAAATTGCCGCTGAGGAAGCTGCCACAGAAGAAGTGCCGGCGGAAGCAGCCCCTGCGGAAGAAATTCCGGCCCCTGCCGTCGAATCTTCTGCCCCCGCGGAAGCGCCTGCCCCTATGGCCGCCGTTCCTGTGGCTGCCGTTCCTGTGGCTGCCGCCCCTGCCCCCGTTAACCCCATTAAATATTTCCTCCAAGGCAGCAAGGGCAGCTGCACCATCACCGAAACCGGCATCCGTTACCAGATCAAGGGTGAGGATTTCTTTGCCCCCTATACGGAAATCAACAATCTGTACATCATGCTGGGCGTATATTATATGATGTACAAGGGCAAGGATTATCACCTCGACGTGAATGACAAGAGCATGCTGAAAGCCGCCTTCGCCTTCGCCCAGGAAAAATGGAATGCCGCCAAGGCCCAGGCCCCCCAGGTGCCCCCCACACCCAGAAATGATAACGAGCCCATCTTCAACGTGGAAACCGGCCTGGCCACCCTGCAGGTATTTGATTCCTACTGCGTGCTGACGGCGAAAAAGAATGCCATGACGCTGCTGGTCACCAATAAGTTCTATGCCGGCGAAAAGAAATTCTATTATGCCGATCTCACCTCCGTTCAGTTCCGGGAGCCCGGCACCATCACCGACGGTTATATGGAATTTGAAACCCTGGGCGCCCGCAGCAGCAATAACAGTGCCGCCTATACCAGCGAAAATGCCATTGCCTTCACCAAGAATCATCTGCCTCTGATGCGGGAAATCTATGCCTTCGTGGATGGCAAGATCCGGGAATACAAGGAACGGAAAAATCAGCCCGTGGTGGCCACCGTATCCGCTGCCGATGAACTGAAGAAGTACAAGGAATTGCTGGACGCCGATATCATCACCAAGGAAGAATTTGATCTGAAGAAAAAGCAGCTGATGGGGCTGTAATTCATTCCATCAGATCTGAAAAAATGAAAACGCCCGCAGTCACAGGATTGGCTGCGGGCGTTTTGCATGTTTTATCCCTTCCCGGCATATGATGCCCCAGGGAAGGGGGAAGGGCATGAAAAAGGAAATTGAGCTCAGGTGCATGGAGCTGGGCCGGTATATCCTGCGTACCGGGGCCACCGTGCGGGAAACAGCCAGGGAATATGGCCTCAGCAAAAGCTCAGTGCATAAGGATGTGCACGAACGGCTGCGCCTGGTGCATCCGGGGCTGCATATGGAAGTAAAAAAAATTCTGGATTATCATCACGCCGTGCGGCATATCCGGGGCGGCATCGCCACCAGAAAGCGCTGGCGGCTGATCCGGGAAGAAAAAACGGCCCGGGTTATTTCTCCCGGGCCCGGATAAACCGGCCGTCAGCAGCCTTCCCAGCCCGCAGGGGGCGCAATTTTTCCCTTTCCCCATTGCTCTGCCTCATGCAGGCATTCGATCAATTGCAGGGTGGTCAGCTCCCGCTGGCCATGCCTTTTTTCACCGATCATTCCCGCCATGCCGTGCCATGCGCTGGCCATGGCTGCGGTGGAGGCGCTTGCCCCTTCCGTATGCAAAAGAGCGGCCAGGATGCCCGTCAGCGCATCTCCGCTGCCCCCCTTGGCCAGGGCCGGAGTGCCCAGGGCATTGAATACATACTTGGGGGCGCCACTTACAAGGCTGATGGCGCAGGCAATGCTCACATCCCCCTTCAGCAGCGCACAGCAGCTGTATTTTCCCTGCAGCGTGCGAGCGGCCCTGATGGGATCCTGCAACACCTGATCCGGCGTTATCCCCAGCAGCCGGGCAGCCTCCCCGGGATGAGGGGTGATGACCGCCTGGCTGCCCAGCTTCATGGGATGACGGGCCAGCATATTCAGGGCATCCGCATCCCAGACAGAGGGTTTGGCGGGATTGAATAATTTCTGAATATTTTCCCAGATTTCTTCGCTCTGTGTCAACCCGCAGCCCACCGCCAGCACATCATAGGCGGGGGGATTTTTGATTGCCACTTCAATATCCATGCACATGGCATTGGGCACCAGGCACTGCAGAATGGGGATGATTTCCCTGGGACAGGCCACCGTCACCAGCCCTGCCCCGGCGCATACCGCAGCCTTTGCGCACATGGCAGCGGCCCCTGCCATGCCCATGCTGCCCGCATAGATGAGGATGCGGCCGCAATCCCCCTTATGGGCATCCAGGGGCCGATCCTGAAGATATTTCATATAGGCAGGCGTAGTGATCTCCAGATCCAGTTCCTTTTCATCCAGACAGCAGCAATCCAGCGCCTCCAGCCCGATATCTGCCGGAATGATCCGGCCCACGGCCTCCCGATCCTGGGAAAGATACAGGCCGGGCTTGGCCTTGTGGAAGGTAACCGTTACATCGGCATGCACATAAACACCGGGGCAATCGCCGGTCAGGGCATCCATGCCGCTGGGCACATCCACCGCAATCACAGTATGATCCTGAAAATCATGATAGGGGGCCAGGATCATGGCAGAGGTGATAAAATCCGGTTCCCCCTTCATGCCGATGCCAAGCAGGGCATCCACATAACCGTCATGATGCCGATGGGGGGAAAATCCTTCCGAAAAGGGCCATTCCTCCCGGGGCAGCTTTGACAGATTGAGAATATCAATGCGGCAGGCCTGGGCCAGCCCCAGATTGATCTTTGCATCCGGGGTTTTGGGATCGCCGGACAGCCAGATTTCCGGCCAACCTCCCCGCGCCTGAAACAAACGGGCAGCAGCCAGTCCGTCCCCGCCGTTATTGCCGGTGCCGCAGAGAAAAACCACCCGTTTTCCATCACAGCCGCCCAGTTCCTTTTCCAGCGCATCCACCACTTTCATGGCGGCATGCTCCATGAGCAAAATGCTGGGCATGCCGGCTTCAAAAGCCTTTTGCTCCGTTTTGCGCATATCCCCGGGCGTGAGCAATTCTTTCCAGATGATCACGTTGCTTTCGTCTTTTTGAATCCTGTTTCTCACAATCATTCCCCTTTGATTCTTTTACTTCACCGGGAAAACAGCCGATAAAAAGTTGTACCGCTTCGTCCGGAATCAGTTTTCTTTGGGAGAGCGCGAGAGGGCCTTTCTTTTTCAAAAGAAAGGTCCTCTCGCTATATTTACCTCAGTTGGCGTTTCTTTCCGCAATAGCGATGGCCGCGGCCATGCCGCCGTCGTGAGAGATGGAAAGATGCAGGGAAGTGATATTCCGCTGAGCGGCATGAAGGGCATAATCCCCTCTCAATTCATAATAGGGGGCGCCGTTTTTATCATGCAGCACCACTATATCCTGAAGATTTGTGCTGGTAAATCCGGTGCCCAGGGCCTTTACCAGCGCCTCCTTGGCGGCATAGATGCCCGCCATGGTATCGGCGGCCCGCTTGCCCTTGTATTCAATATATTCCTGTTCCTCCCGGCTGAAATACCGCCCCAGAAAACGGCCGTCAACCAGCAATTTTTCCATCCGTGCGATTTCGCACAGATCAATCCCTACGCCTACAATCATGCCTTGGAAAAAAGCAGGGCATTGGCGATGGCCCGGGCGGTGACCTCCGCCGCGGCGGCGCACAGCTTCACGAAATTCACTTCCGCATGGGTGCGGCCGGTAGCCAATGCAAACATGGTATCCCCGTCCATCTGGGTGTGCACGGGGCGGATGGTGCGGGCCAGGCCGTCATGGCTGACGTCCGCCAGGCGGTTGGCCTGCTCTTTGGTAAGCTTACAATCCACAGCCACCACGCCGATGGTGGTATTGCTGCCGGGGGCCGGGATGCGGATCTGCTGGGGCGCAGGGGCATGGCCGTAAAGCAGCCCTTCCGCCAGCACCGGGGTGCCATCGGGCATATGGGCACAGCCCAGCACCTCCCCTGTTTCGGGATGATATACATCCCCCACCGCATTCACCGCCACAATGGCGCCCACAGTGACCCCTTCCGGCAGGGTGATGGAGGCGGAACCGATGCCGCTTTCCTGGGGAATGGCCCCGGGGATCAGCTTGCCCACAGTAGCGCCGGCGCCGGCGCCCACCTTGCCCTGGGCCATGCCTTTATCGGCAGCCATGCAGGCAGACCGGCCCATGGCCGCATCCGGGCGGATATGGGGATCCCCCACCCCCAGATCATATAATACGGCGGCGGGCACGATGGGCACCCGGGCCACCCCCATATCCATGCCGCAATCCATCTGCTCCAGATAGCGCATCACGCCGCCGGCTGCATCCAGCCCAAAGGCGCTGCCGCCGGAAAGCACGATGGCATTCACATTTTCCACCAGATTGCCGGGCCGCAATAAATCCGTTTCCCGGGTGCCGGGGGCAGCCCCGCGGACAGATACACCGCCGATCGCCCCTTCTTTTCTGCACAGAATTACGCTGCAGCCCGTCCGGCCGCTGACGCTCTGGGCATGGCCTACCCGGATGCCATGGACGTGGGTAATATCCCCTGCATAATATTTTGCCATGATGCCATCCTTTCTTTTACACGTTTTTTCGATTTTCGGCTTTCAGCCGATAGGCCAGATAGCCGTTTTCCTGAAGTTCCTTCCCATTCCGCTGCCGCTCAAGCACCTTGCCGCCATAGCGGGTGGCCTCCACCACCTGAATCTGATCCCCCTCCAGCCGGCAATCGAAAAAGATCACATGATTGCCCGCCTTCAGCAGAATATCCCCCTGCCGCAGATCCTTCCAAGGGATTTCATCACAGATGGCGGCAAAATCCCGGGTGGAAAGCTTCCTGGGCAGATTCCAGCACACCGATACCAGCCCGGAGCAATCCATGCCCACCGCCTGGCGGCTGATCACCTTCGGCCGATCCTGGGGCACATTGCCGGCATATTTCCCCTGGGAAAGGCCCTCAGCAAACTGCTTTTCATCCGTCCAGCCGCCCCAGCAATAGGGCATGCCCTGATTCTCCTCCCCGACCTTCCAGTAAGCGCAGGGATATTGGCATTCGGTGTAGCCAATATCCGGCGTATCCACCCGGCAGCCCTGATCATCCTCCCCATGGAAGCGATTTTTTTCCGCCCCCTGCCAGGGCATGACGGCATAATACCGGGCCTTTTCCAGCACCCGGCGGCCAAAGGTGCGTTCCATCTGCCCCTCCAGCCATCCCATCAGATCATCCGTCACCTGATCCCTGTTCAGTTCATTGAATAATTCGTGGCGGGCGTCGGGATAGAGCTTCACCGTCACATCCTTGATCCCGGCGGCCCCGAACTGATCCGCCACCTGCTTTACGCCCTTCCCCATCTGGCCCACCGGATCCCGGTCACCGGAGAGGAAATAAACGGGCAAATCCTTTGGCATGCCCTGCAGCCGCTTTTCATCCGTCAATGCAATCAGGCCGCCGAAGAAATCGGCAAACGCCCGGCCCGTGAATACAAAACCACAGCAGGGATCGGCGATATAGCGATCCACCTCTTCCACATCCCGGGAAAGCCAGTCAAAGGGGGTTCTGGCGGGCTTGAAGGGCTTGTTATTGCCGGAGAAGGCAATCTGATCCACCAATTTTGCAGGCTTCTCACAGGGGCTGATTTTCGCCAGCAGCCGCCCTGCCGTACACAATGCCTTTGGATAAAAGCCGGTACCGGATAGAATCAGCCCCTCCAGCTCCCCGCCCCAGCGCAGGGCATACTCCCGGGCGGCAAAGCTGCCCATGGAATGGCCCAGCAGGAAAAGCGGCAGATAGGGATACTCCTTTTTGATGGAAAGGGATACCTGATGGGCATCCTGCAGCACCGCATCCCAGCCATTCCGATCCGCAAAATAGCCCTGCTTTTCCGCCTCCAGCCCATGGCCCCGGTGATTATGGCCCACCACCAGATACCCTGCCCCATTCAGCGCCTTCGCAAGCCTTTCATAGCGGGCGATATGCTCCGCCATGCCGTGGAGAATCTGCACAATGGCCCGGGGACGGCCCTCCGGCCGCCAGATCTGTTCCTTCATAACGCCGCTCCTTTCAAAATCCTTTGATCAGTTTGCAGCAGGCATCCGTCGAATAAAATACTTTTCCCGGAAGGGGCGCGGGGGAACCGTTCCTTGACCTGCAAAGAACGGTTCCCCCGCAAACAGCTTTATGCTCAGCCCTGATACAGGCCAACCTTTTTATATACTTTCCGCATGGTCTTCTGGGCCAGATACTGGGCCCGCTCCGCATTGCGCTTAAGGATTGCGGCCAGGCCATCCTTATCGGCAATGATTTCATTATACTTTGCCTGGATGGGGGAAAGCTCAGCGATGACGGCTTCGGTCACCGCTTCCTTGAGGGTGCCGTAGCCCAGGCCCTGGAGGGAAGCCACCGTTTCATCCATGGTTTCATTCTTCAAAACAGAAAGAATGGTGAGCAGGTTGGAAACGCCGGGCTTGTTTTCCGGATCGAAGCGGATTTCCCCGTCACTGTCGGTGACGGCACGCTTGAGCTTCCTTCGGATATCCTCCGGCTTATCCAGAACGGCGATGAAGGTATCATCGGGATCGGATTTGCTCATCTTTTTGGTAGGCTCAGCCAGGCTCATGATCTTGGCGGTTGCCTTGGGGATATAAGGCTCGGGGATCTGGAATACATCGCCGTAAATGCTGTTGAAGCGCTGGGCGATATCCCGGCAGATTTCCACATGCTGCTTCTGATCCACGCCCACGGGAACGATATTGGTCTGATACAGAAGAATATCGGAGGCCATCAGCACCGGATAGGTGAACAGGCCCGCATTGATATTATCCGCATGCTTAGCGGATTTATCCTTGAACTGGGTCATCCGGTTCAATTCGCCCATATACGTATAGCAATTGAGCACCCAGGCCAGCTCCGCATGGGCGGGCACATGGCTCTGGCAATAGATGATATTCTGATCCGGATCCAGGCCGCAGGCAATATAAATGGCAGCCAGGGAGGCGGTGCGCTTTCTGAGATCGGCGGGATTCTGCCGCACGGTCAGCGTATGCAGATCGGCCATGCAATAAAGGCAATCCGCATCATCAAAGCTGGTAAAATTGCGCAGGGCGCCCAGATAATTGCCCAGGGTGATATTGCCGGAGGGCTGAATGCCCGAAAAGACTACCTTGCGTTTTTCATTTCCGTTTTCCATAAGTCAATCGATCCCTTCCGTGAAACTTCGATTATTATAGCATGTTTTGGGAAGACTGTAAAGCAGGGGATTCCATATCATCATTTACTGAGCGTTGCATAATCAGCAGAAACATAAACAATATCGCCCTCTGACGTTCTCATTGCATACCATTCTTTCCCATCCAAAGCAACGCTTGTTCCAACATACTCAAACTTCCTTCCCGGTCTCGGATGTCCCTGTGGTTTTCCATTCCAGTTCGGAGCATCACGGAGAGAACAGGCGTCTGATGTAATCTTTACAACTGTAGCACTATTTTTTATGCCATTGAATTCATAATCTCCTGAGACATACTTTTCATAATACCAATTCTCATTCGGGGTGTATGTACCATACAACAGAAAATCACTATCCATATATACGCCATCCCATAAAGATACCTTGGGCCGAAGGATATATTGCTTGTGCGGCACATATGAACTTCCGTTCCCAGCCATATTCTTATTTACACTTATTTGCTTTTCAATAACAATGCCCTTATTGTTTTCAATTGCTTTCTCTAAATCATTCAATGTTCCTTTATAATCAAGAACCTGAAAAAAATCATAAACATCCAGTATTGTTCCAAGCACAGGAATATCTGCAATTAGATCAATAAAATCGGCTGCATCCCGAGCCGGCAAATCAGGAATCAACGCAAGCGCATCTTTTAAAGATTCCAGTTCTTCATCAGAAATACTCTGTCGGCAATTTTTTGCAAGATAGTTCAATACCTCGCCATTTTTATACAATTCTTCTCCTTTCTCTATTCCTTTCGCATATTCGCCAAGCAAATCAAACGTCCATGATTCAAGCGCTTCCAATGCCCGCTTACTCGTTTCCTCGGAAAGCAAATCATAAAGTGCTCTTACTTGCTCTTTTGTCATGTATGTTGCAGAATAAGTATAACTTTGATATGGCGCATACTCGGCTGCCAAAAAAGTAGGAACCCCCGAGGTTAAGAACTCACCATCTGAATACCACGTTCCCCCTTCGGGCGCATATAAAAACGTATTCTGAAACCAAGTTGTTTCCTTGATATATTCATATTCAGCCAAGGGAGTATCCTGCATATCATAGGGAATGTTTTGCAGTCCATTTGGATTACAGTAAACACAATCAACAAGAAATAGGTTATCAGGCCCATTTTCTATATATTTCTTGCATACATTGCAATACAAAACAACAGTATGCGGATGCTCTTTCACATAATTGCCGGAAGGTTTCTGATCAAAATCATGCGCATCATCGCCGCACAGGCAGCAAGCAACATTCTCTGCCTGTTCGCTTTTCACTTCATCGCACAATACACAAATGTAATCAATTTCATGGGATGGATGTATATTCATCCTCGTTTGATTCTTGATGATCCACGAGTGATCACACTGTTCCACCATGAAAACAAGTTCCGTTTCCTGACAAGTTTCCCTCTGGCACTGATGTTTCCATTCACCATCATCCTTATATTCTGCTCCCCACAAATGCCCAACACAAATACAGCATTCAGAATACGGAATATACTTCCCTGTCATTTCCGTAGCGCCGCAGACGCAGCGATTAAATGTAGCATGGCCGTTTGCTTCATGCAGGGCCTGCACCCGATTGCGGGTAGCATAGTTGTGCGCCGTCGGCTTTGCAGTATGCTCAGTATAGTAATCCGTCTGACCGCATGCACAATAAACATGATACTTGGTAACCTGCTCATGCTGCTTTTCGCTGATATTGCGGTAATATGTATTCACTTTATCCCAGCTGGCGGTATGGCTGCACATTTCTTCCTCTGGCTGCACAGGCGCCGCCGTAGGCAAAGATTCTATAGGGGCTTCGGTAACCGGGGGAATATATGGCTCCGCCGTTGGCTGAAACACTACTGGCGGCTGAGTGACTGAAGGAATGCTGGGCTTTGCTGTAGGAAGAGATTCTGCAGGGGCTTCGGTTACCGAGGGAATATACGGCTCTGCTGTCGGCTGGGTGACCACCGGAGGCTGAGTGACAGAAGGAGCACTGGGCTTTGCTGTAGGAAGAGATTCTACAGGGGCTTCGGTTGCCGGAGGAATATACGGCTCCGCTGTTGGCTGGGTGACCACGGGAGGCTGAGTTACCACAGGAGCATGGGTGGGGCCTCCGCCTTTTTTATAGCCGCAGTGCTTGCACACCTCATTGGCATCATAGCGATGCTTTTGCTGTGCTTCCTCGTACAGATGAGAAATCACCGTTTTTCCACAATCATTGCATATCGCAGAAAACTCATAGTAATACACATGGTAGGTTCCGTCTTTATATCGAAAGCCTTCATAGTGCAAAGTGTCTTCCTGATCATCATGAGAACATTCCCCAGCCAATGCCGGGGCAAGCATCGCAAGAAAAATCACAATACTTAAGAGGCAAATCATCCCCGCATGACGAAGATACGATGCTCTTGTGTAATACTTTTCTTTCTTATTCACTTATATCATTCCTTCCCTGTCAATTCCATTTCATTATAACACACAAGAAAAAAAGATCAAGAATCAGCGTATTCTACCACTTATTTATTCTCATTTTTTCAAATATTCTGCTGGTATATTTGTCACTTCTATGCTATACTATGTACCCATAGAAAATTTGAAAGAAGGAACGCCCATGTTTGATCTTGATTGGGTGGATATTTTGATTCGCATCGGTGCGGCCGTATTGGCCGGCGGCATCATTGGCGTTGAAAGAGAGCATAAAAACCGGCCCGCCGGCATGCGCACCAATGTATTGGTATGCCTGGGCGCCTGTATCATCGCCCTGATGGAATGCCTGCTCCGGCAGGAGATGCATTCCGCCGATCCGGACGGCGGCGTATCTTTTACCGTAGGCCGTCTCAGCGCCCAGGTGATCAGCGGCATCGGCTTCCTGGGGGCGGGCACCATCTTCATCGCCCAGAAGAAAATCACCGGCCTGACCACCGCCGCAAGCCTGTGGACGGTGGCCTGCATGGGCCTGCTGATCGGCTACGGATATTACTGGGTGGCGGGGGCCTGCTGCGTCATCGTGATCATTGTGCTGGTGATCATGCAGCGGATCATTCGGGTGAATGCCATCAAGCGGGTGGAGGTACGCTTCACCCACCGGGCGGAAACCCTGGCCTATATCAATTCCTTCTTCACCCAGAATAATGTGAAAATACTGGATGTGGATTTCCATATCGAAACCATGGCGGACGGGGATAAAATCCAGCGGAATATTTACACCAATCTGTATACCCTGCATCTGCCCTCAAAATTCAGCTACATGGATATCGCCAATCACCTTTCCGAAAACCCCAACATCCTGGTGGTGCGCACCCGCAATGCCTGATGCCATCAAAAAAATCCCTGCTTCGAAAGCAGGGATTTTATTAATTTGCTTATTTCATCCAGGGATGATAATTTTCAATGCCTTCCCCTTCAAAGGTAACGGTGAGGGCATGAACGGAATTATCAAAAACGATGGCCTGGGATGCTTCGGACTTCACCAGGATTTCCAGTTTTTCTTTGGCCATATCCATCAGCGGATATTTCGTTCCGTCAGCCGCCTTATAGACCAGGATGCTGCCGTCATTGCCTACGCTGCCATTCATATAGAAGCCCAGCAGGGAAGGCGTGGTAAATTTCCCGGGCAGCAGCTGGGCTGTATAGATGCCCTCATAGATCATATGATCTTTTTCGCCGATTTTTGCGGTGAAGGGAGCGCTCCATTCCCATCCGTCCCGGTTGAGATCCAGATGCAGCCATTCATACTGGGCATCCTCCGTGACGCAGACAGGAACGGCAATGAAAGTGCGCACATAGGCAATCAGTGTGCCCACATTTTCCACATTGACAACCTTATCCACAAAGCCAGGGACGTGCTTATCAAACAGCTTTACATCCGCTTCATTGATCTTGAGGGAAATGCGTTCGCCCTCTTCATCCATATCTTCCGCACGGATGGAGCTGGGATAGACAGGATGGCTGCCCTCTTCATCCCATACGGTCAGGGCGGCCGTTTCCCGGTTCACATCCTCATATTCATGCTGCTCAATATCCAACGTACCGGCGGCGACAACATTCTGGTTGGATTCCACACTGTCCGTAAAGAAAGCGATGGAGCCCGTCACCAGCGCCGCTGCCACCAGCAGCATGCAGCACACAATTGCAATCTTTTTCATCGGAGATACTCCCTCTCATGGTGGATCTGTTATAAACTCTTATCCGCATCCGTATCTGTAGTGGGCTTTGTACCCGGCTGGAAGTTGGCATCAATCTGCAGCTTCAGATCAAGCTTCATAGTGTTGCCCTGATAGGCATTGGATGCATTTTCATCCATGTGAATGGCAAAAGCCACATAATAATCATTCGCCGTGGCCTGATTACTGGCTTCGTTATCCAGAAGCCGGTCGGCAAGCAGCTTGTAATTGTTGGGATTTTCTTCGGCTCCCGCTTTCAGCGTTCCGGTCAGCGGCAGCGTTCCGGCAGCTTCCAGTTCCTTTGCCCTTGCCTGAAATTCCTTCCAGGTTCCGGGATGATCCGGCGTACTTCCGTGAACAACCGCATAGGTCAGCGTTTCCCCAAAGCCGGTGCCGTAAACATCCACAGAAATGGTGGCCTTGGTATCGAACAATTCCTTGTTATCCAGCTTCAGATAAATAATTTCCGTCCGGCCGGGGCACCAGAACATGCCCTCGGTAACATCCGACACACCTTGCACGGACGCATCCGCAGGAACAGAAACATAGTTGCCCTCTTGATTCTTATAAGTAAACTCGACCTCATAATTACCGATAGCATTTTCTGCTTCAGTGCTTTTTGTAACACCGTCAGCCAGCGTATTCCCCACCAGCGCCACGCCTGCGGCCAGCACAATCAGTGCGGCCATAATCAATACGGTCTTTTTACGGCCCGTTCTCATTCTCTTTCCATCTCCCGTTGAGGCAAAATTTTAGGAATGCCAAAGACAGGCATACTGCCTCTCATAAATTATACCACTGACAGCAGGAAAAAGCAATAATTCCAGCCGAATAAAAGCATTCTTTTTCAAAACATTTCCAGACAAAAAACGGCCCATGCCGGGAAAAACCGACACAGGCCGCTTTCTTTTGCATAATCTTGACGGATGCTTTCACATCCCCTATAATCAAAGAAAAACACGAAAGGGAGCATTGCCATGAAATTGATTCCTCTGGCCCTTCTTCTCGCCGCCTGCTGCCTGGCTGGCGCCCATGCCCATGCAGAGGATTACACCCCCGTTCCAGGCTTTGATCAGCGCCGTGAAGGGATCGCCTACGGCAAAATGGTTTATCATACCTACCATTCCCAGACCACCGGCACAGAGCGCAAATGCTATGCCCTGCTGCCCCCGGGCTATGACGCTGAAAAAGAATATCCGGTGCTCTATCTGCTCCACGGCATCGGCGGCGATCACAATGAATGGCTGGGCGGCAAGCCCGATGTGGTGATCGGCAATCTGATCGCCGCCGGGAAGGCCAAGGAAATGATCGTGGTGATCCCCAATGTGCGGGCCCGGGCCAATGATTCCATCAATGCAGCGGATATGTATACCCCCGCCCATTTCGCCGCCTTTGATCATTTTATCAACGATCTGCAAAATGATCTGATGCCCTTTATTCAATCCCGCTATAAGATTGCCCCCGGCCGGGAAAATGCCGCCATCGCCGGCCTGTCCATGGGCGGCAGGGAGGCATTGTATATCGGCCTCACCCTGTCCGATACCTTTGGGTATGTGGGCGCCTTCTGCCCTGCCCCCGGGGTGCTGCCCTATAATGTGGAAAAGGGCCTGTTTGAGAAAAAGGATTTTGCCCCCGCCGGCAATCAGCACACCTTCATCCTCATCAATGCCGGGGAAACGGATTATGTGGTGGGCAGCTGGCCTAAAGACTATTCCGATACCCTGACAGAAAACGGAGTAGAGCATATCTTCTACGTCACCAAGGGCGGCCATGATTTCACCGTATGGAAGCACGGCCTGTACAATTTCGTTTCCCGGATCTTTCAGGATTGAAAAATAATGCAAAAACGCCTGTCTGAAAAGACAGGCGTTTCTTTTTGCGAATTTCATTACGGATCCAGTATTCTTTTGCCCAGCTGCCACAAAATGGGCTCAAAATCCACCCCGTGATGGCGATCCGTGCCGTTTGCCAGGCTGCGGGCTACACAATCCCGGGTGAAATCAGCGGCCAGCATCATGGCCTTTTCCAGCCCCCATCCCCGAAGCAGCGCCCCCAGCAGCACCGAAGCGAATAAATCCCCCGTTCCGTCATAGGCGGCGTTCACCCGCTCAGGGGCATAGATGCGCATTTCCCGGCCGTCATGGCAGGCAGCGCCGATGCGCCCTTCCTCAGGGGAAATGCCGGTAAGCACCACATTTTTCGCCCCCAGGGAAAGCAGCTTTTCACACATTTTTTCCAGATAATCCCGGCTATGGCCCGCTTCCTGATAGGGCATGCCGGAAAGATAGGCCGCCTCCGTCATATTGGGTACAATGACATCCGCCCGTGCGCATAGCCGCTTCATCCCAGCCGCCATCTGAGGAGTATACAGGCTGTAGAGCCGGCCGTGATCCCCCATTACCGGATCCACCAGAATCAAATTTTCCTCCGTGCGGAAAAGGGACAGAAATTCATCCACCAGATGAATCTGCTCTTCGCTGCCCAGATAGCCGGTATACAAAGCGTCAAACCGGAAATTTTCCTTCTGCCAATGGCGGAAGAAGGGCTGCATATCCTCCGTCAGATCCCGGAAGGTATAGCCCTGAAAGCCGCCGGTATGGGTGGATAGCACGGCGGTGGGCAGGCAGCTCACCTGCACCCCCATGCTGGACAGCACCGGCAGCGCCACCGTAAGGGAACACCGGCCGAACCCGGACAGATCATGAACGGCAGCGCACTGCAGGGGCCTGCTGATATTTTTCTCCATCATTTTTCCAATACCAGCGCTTTCAGCACTTCCACCATTTTTTCCATTTCGTTCACCGATACATATTCAAAGATGCCGTGGCCGTTGCAGCCGCCGGTGCCCAGATTGGGGCATACCAGGCCCATGAAGGAAAGCCGGGCGCCGTCCGTGCCGCCCCGGATGGGCACACACCGGGGGGTGAGGCCGCAGGCGCGCAGGGCGTTCATGGCCCTTTCCACCACCTGGAAATTCTCCTCCACCTTCTGGCGCATGTTATAATAGCTATCCTTCAGGGTCAGTTCAAAGGTATTTTCCCCATACTTTTCATTCAGATAAGCGGCGATCTTCTGCATCCGATCCTTCTTCTGCTGGAATTTCGTCATATCATGATCCCGGATGATATACTGCATTTCCGCCTGCTGCTCTTCCCCCTGAATATGGCACAGATGATAGAAGCCTTCATACCCTTCCGTGCATTCGGGGATTTCATGGGCGGGCAGCATGGCATGGAATTCCATGGCCATCCGGGCGGCATTGCGCATCTTATTCTTGGCAGAACCGGGATGGATGGAAAAGCCGTTTACCTTGATTTTTGCGGAAGCGGCATTGAAATTTTCATATTCCATTTCATCAATGGCGCCCCCATCCACAGTATAGGCAAAATCCGCCCCAAAGGCCCCCACATCAAACAGATCGGCGCCCCGGCCGATTTCCTCATCGGGGGTAAAGCCGATGCAGATCCTGCCATGCTTCACTTCGGGATGCTCAAGCACATATTCACAGAAGGTGAGGATTTCCGCGATCCCCGCCTTATCATCCCCGCCAAGCAGGGTGGTGCCGTCGGTGACGATCAAATCATGGCCCCTGTGATGGCGCAGGGAGGCAAAATCCTTTTCCTTCATCACAATGCCCTGGGCTTCATTGAGCAGGATATCCCCGCCCTCATAATGGATTTCCCTGGCCTTGATATTTTCCCCAGGCACAGCATCCACCGTATCCATATGGGCAATCAGGCCGATGGCGGGGGCTGCATCCGCATTGGCAGGGATTTCGCCGTACACATAGGCATGCTCATCCACCCGCACATTGGAAAGCCCCATTTCCTTCATTTCCTTTTCCAGTTCCCGGGCCAGATCCCACTGGCAGGGGGAAGAAGGGCAGGCAGGGCTATTCTCATCGCTGGTGGTGGGAATGGCAACATATTTCAAAAAGCGTTCTTTTACCGTCATTTCATTCGCATCCTTTCCTGATTTCGCCTCTAAGTATACGCAATTTTCCTTTTTCCTGCAATCCCTGAAAAGAAAAAAGGCGGCCTGAAGGCCGCCATGCAAAGAAAATACATTATTTCAATTGCTGCATCCGCCGCTCCAGCACATCCGGCGCAGCCACGGAATAGCCAAAGAAGCCCAGCGCTTCCCCCAGTTTATAATAAGCCCCGTGATTATAGGCCACCAGATGGGCCTGGTTATAATCGATACGGCCATTTTCATCCATCAGATCTTTGCGCACGCCCATTTTCGTGATCCTGCCCAGGAAAAGATCATGGGTGCCCAGTTCCTGAACGGATTCCACCTTGCAGGCCAGATAGATGGGGCATTCCCCGATGGCAGGGGCGGTATAATCCTCCACCGGCAGGGCGGTCAGGCCGCAGGCAGCAAATTTATCCTCGTCCCGGCCGGATTTGACCCCGCAGTAATCGGTAGCCCGGAGATTTTCCTCCCCGCACAGATTGATGATGAATTCCCCGGTTTCCCTGACGATATCATAGGAATACCTTTCCTTCCGGATGGAGATGGATACCATGGGCGGATCGGAGCATACCGTGCCCACCCAAGCCAGGGTAATGGCATTGGGCTTTTCCCCGGGCCGCTGACAGGATACCATCACCGCCGGCACAGGGGCCAGCAAGGTGCCCGGCTTCAGAGAAAGAAATTCATGTTCCATTTCATATCCTCCTGTTTTCAAGGCCGATTGGCCGCCGCCGCCCCGGCAATCAGGCCGGAGGCAAAGGCAAACTGCAGATTGAATCCGCCGCAATCCCCATCCACATCCAGCATTTCCCCGGCGGCATACAGGCCGGGGGCACGGCGGGATTGCAGTGTATCGGGGAAAAATTCCCGGGTATCCATGCCGCCTCTGGTCACCTGGGCATATTCCATGCCCCTGAGCCCCAGAATGGGCACCGGAAAGGCGCACAGCATCCGGGCCATATCGGTAAGGGATAATCCCTTCATCTTTTCGGCCAGCAGCCGGGGCGCAAGGCCGCGGAGCAGGGCGTCCTTTGGCAGGGTATGCGCCCGTTTCTTCAGAAATGCCTGCACCAGGGGCAGATTTTTTTCCGGGTTTTCCGCCCGAATCCGGTCATAAATCCGGGGAATCAGCCCCATCATGGGGGAAAAATCCAGATAGAGCACGGGCTTTTTTCCTGCCTCCAGCAGCGCCCCTGCATCGGCGGACAGCTGCATGGCGCATACGCCGCTGACCCCGTAATCGGTAAAGAGCGCTTCCCCCTGGGCTGCGCTGACGGGCTTATTTCCATCGCACAGGGTGAGCCGTGCGGGCAGACGCAGGCCGGATAATCCCTTCACCGCCCCCTTCTCCCCCATCATCTGGGTCAGGGCAGGGCGGGGATCAATGAGCTGATGCCCGTGATCGGAAAGCAGCCGGTAGGCGCTGCCGTCATGGCCCAGCTTGCCCCCGGCCATGCCGCCGCAGGCAATCACCACGCCATGGGCCAGAAAATCCCCCTGGGAGGTGACGGCCTTCCAATCCTTGCCCGCCTTTTCCAGGCGGATGACCGGGGAATCGCACACCACGGGAATGCGGCGTTTTTCCATGTCGCCCCGCAGCACATCCAGCACCGCCGCCGCCTGGCCGCAGCCGGGATAGATCCTTCCCTCCTCCTCTTCCACGGTGATCAGGCCCAATTCCTCAAAAAAGGAGAGCACCTTTTCCACCGGGCACCGGGAAAGCACCTCTCTGGCCAGGGCCTTACCCCCGTAATAGCGGCCGGGGCCGCTGTTGGCCAGATTGCACCGGCCGTTGCCGGTGGCCAGGATTTTCCGCCCGATCCGGGGGGCGGCCTCCAGCAGGATCACGCTTTTTTCCTGTCTGGATGCGGAAAGCGCGGCGGTCAATCCCGCCGCGCCTCCGCCGATGATCAATACATCGTATTTCATATTTTTACTTATTGCCGCTCTTGGAATTCTTATAGGCGTATTCGATGGCTTCCTGATGGCCGAACCAGCCGTTGATAGCCGCGGAATAGTCCACGTGCGCGGGGCTATCCTTGCTGCCGTGGGTCATACTGTTCACAAAGTGGATACAGAACTGACCGGTGTAGCCGTTATCGGGAATGCGGTCGCCACCGGGGTTATGGGGAATGCCGTACATGGAAGCGGCGAAGGTACGGGTGCCGATGGTCACCCACAGGGGACGGCGGCGATAGGACTGCAGCTGCTGTTCGTAATCGTCGATTTCCTGGGGCTTGCTGACGCCGTAGATGTTACAGATAGCCTGGGTATCGGCCACGGTCTTGGGCTCACAGTCAGCGTGGTTATCGCCGTAAAGCCGCTGGGCCTTGAAGGAGATACCGGTGTAAACGTCGGTCACGGTGGCCACGGTGCCCACGCTGAAGATACTCTGGATACCGCCCTTGAACCAATCGATCTTTTCAACGGGGTAGAGCACAGCAGAGGTGGAGCTGCCATCGTAAGTGCCCTGGGGCACGGTGCCGAAGAGGGCATGCTGGGTCTTTTCACCGGCAATGCCGTCCACCACCAGGCCGCTGGTGGCCCGCTGGAAGGCGGTAACCGCCTGTTCGGTGGTATTGCCGTAATAACCGTTTACTTCGGATGCGGCCAGATAGCCCTTATCCGCCAGCGCCTGCTGCAGCTTGGTGACTTCATCACCGGAGGAGCCCAGGCCCAAAGTGTTGTAGCTGGCTTCGGGAGCGGCGTCAGGATCGCCGGCCAGTTCATACATGGCCTTTTCATCCTCGGTCAGAATGCGCACGCAGTCGCCGCGCATCCAGCCGGTAACGCCGGAATACTTGATCTTGAACCAGTTGTAGATGCTGCCGTCGCTGGCAGGCACATTCAGCTTGTATTCCCGCAGATAAGTCACCTTGGTGCCGGGATCGTATACCAGCCTGAGCTCAGTGCCGCTCATGGAGGCGGCGCTGCGGATCTTCACCCGGTCAATGGTGGTGATACCCACATCGCTGAAGGTGGAAGGATCAGGCATGGGAGAAGGCGTGGGGGTGGCTTCGCCGGGATTCTGGCCCTGCCAGGCGGCATATTCCGCATTGGTCAGCACCCGCACGAAATCTTCATGCAGCCAGCCGGTGTGGGTTTCAAACAGGATTTCGTACCAGGTGGTCTGGGTGCCGTTGCTGTGCTTTTCAACCTGCTTGCCGTAGAATTTGGTCACGGTGCCCAGGGCGAGCTGGCCCCAGGTGCCAGCCTTCTTGCTGGCAGACTGGCGTACCCACAGCTTATCGCCGGTGGTGATGATGTAATCGCTGTTGCCGGGCTTGGGCGTGGCGGGACCGGGGGTGGGAGTGGGGCATACGCCGTACTGGTTATAGTACTGCAGCTGCCAATCCGCCAGCTCGAATACCATATCACCGCGGATATAGCCCCGGGTGCCATCAGCCATCTGGATGGGATACCAGCTGTAGGAGCTGCCAACAGGGGTCTCCTTGGCGCCGATGACAGGCAGCACGGTGCCGGTCTTGGCCACCTTGCCGCTGGTAGCAGCGCCCACCTGAGCGGCGGAACGCACCCACACAGAGGACATCCTAGTGGCCACATAGCCGGTATATACAGCGGCACCGCCGCCTACAGGGGTCGTGGTGGGGGCAGGAGTAACAATGACGGGATTGCCGTTGGCATCGCAGAAGGCGGCCATGGTGCTCAGAATGAAGCCATAGCGGCCGGCATCGGCAGAGTATACTTCGTACCAGGTTTCGAAGCCATTCTTCTTTTCACCCAGGTAGGGCAGCACGGTGCCCTTGCTCAGCTGAGCAACGGATGTGCCGCCGGGGCCGGTGCGCAGATTGACGCCGCCCTTGAGCAGACGGATATACAGCGCGCCGGAAACGCCGCTGTCAGGGGTGGGGGTGGGGGTGGCAACAACTTCGTTGCCGGCCATATCGCACTGCACATAGCAGTCGGAACGGACATAGCCTTCAATGCCGTTGTAATTGACCTTTACCCAGTTATAGCCGGAAATCTTTTCCGTGGGGCCTTCGTAATAGCGCAGGATCAGGCCCAGGGGCAGCTTATCATCATCCCTGGGGGTGAGGGAAGTGCCCGCAGGGGTCTTGCGGATATTGACGCTCTTCTTAATGATCTTGATATAACCGGTGCCGGTATAGGGAGGCGTGGGGCTGGGGGTGACGGTGGGGGCAGGGGCAGCAGGCAGATTGAAATTGCCCAGCTCATCCTTGGTCAGCACCCGGAGGGCCGTGGCTTCCACATAGCCGTAATCACCGTTATATTCGATATAGAACCAGTCGCTGGCGGAAGTGCCGTTGGGACGGCTGATGATATTGACCACCGTGTTGGAAAGCAGGGCCGTGATGGCATTGCCGCCCATGGTTTCCCGCAGCTTGATGCCGTTGATGGTGATAACGGCATAATCGCTGTCGGTTTCGGGCACATTGCCGGCGCCGCCGATGGTGACCAGATCAAAATAATCGCTGTGGATATAGCCGGTATAGCTCTGGTTGGGGCTGGTGGGGGTGCCGCCCTTTACATGATACCAGATGGTGCCGTTGTTATCAGGCTCGGCGCCCAGCACCTGCAGCAGCCAGTTATAGGGCAGCAGGGCCCAGTAAGGGGCATTGGGACTGGTGCTCTTGGTCCGGCGGAAGAATACCTTGTCGGTATTGGTGCGGCCGTAGGTGTTTTCACCGTAAGTCACAGAGCCGGTGGGCTTGGGAATGGCGGTGGGAGAGCCGGGAGCCGCAGTAAAGCCGGGCACAGGGGTGGGAGTGGGGACAACCCCGGGGGCGGGAGAGGGAATCTCAATACCCACGCTGTCGCAATGCACATAACAGTCGGAACGGACATAGCCGGTATAGCCGTTATGGCTTACCTTCACCCAATAATAGCCCTTTACCTTTTCGGTAGTGCGTTCGGTATAGCCCAGCACCAGGCCTTCGGGCAGCTTATCATTGAAATTGAGCACGATGCCCGCAGGGGTTTCACGGATGAATACTTCGTCAATGGTCAGGCGCACATAGCCTTCCACGGTACCGGGAACGGCAGTGGGGGCAGGGGTAACGCCGGGGGCATAAATCACATTGCCCAGCTCATCGCAATAAGTATAGCAATCGGAACGGATATAGCCGGTATAGCCGCCATAGTTAACCAGCGCCCACTTAAAGCCGCTGATCAGATCGGTTTCCTGCATATAGGCAATCACTTCGCCCAGGGAGAAGCGGCTGCCTTCGTTGAGCACGTTGCCGGCAGGGGTCTGCCGGATGGCCACCTTATCGGCAATCAGCTTGATATAGCCCTGGGAAGGGGCGGGGGTGGTGCCGGGAACGGGGGTGGGGGTATTTTCGGAAGGCACGTTGCCGTACACGTCGGTCTTCACATAGCAGTCGGAGCGGATATAGCCCACCATGCCGTTATAAGCCACCTGCACCCAATCAAAGCCATACAGATTGAGCTGCTCGCCGTAATAAGCCAGCACCAGGCCTTCGGGGATCTTTTCTTCATCCTTTAAGGTCAGCACCGTGCCGGCGGGGGCAACGCGCAGGTTCACCTTATCCGCAATTGTGCGCACGAAGCCAAGCCCCGCACCGGGAGGGGTGACGGGGGTGGGCGTAACCACGACGATGGGCCGGGGCTGCACAGGAGCGGCCAGCCATTCCGCCGCTTCATCCGACGTCATCAGCTGCATGAAATTGCCTTTGATGTAGCCGGTTTTGCCGGAATCAGGGTTCTTGGCGCCGTACCACAATTCACCCTTGTAGGTGACGGTGTTCTGCACCTGCATAACCCAGCCTTCCTGGAGAATCTCCACATAATCCGTGGAGCCGGGCGTGGGGCGGAATTTCACAGTACGATCCAAAATGGTCTGATCATCAATGATCAGATAGCCATATTCGGCCGTAGCCTCAGCCGCAGCAGTAAGCGGCGCCAGGGGCAGAATCATTGCCGCCATCAGCACCAGTGCCAACATCCGTGTAAGAATACCTGATTTCCTCATAAAACCGACTCCCTATCCAATAAGATTATTGGTTTTTAGCGCGGGCGTATCCGCGCGGGATTTTGGACACGCAAAAGAACCGTAGATTCCTTCTCATGCATTGTATTACATTTTTGTTACAAAGTCAATACTATTTATGAATTTGTTACAAGGTTTTGTTGAATCCTGCGGTGATCATTGCTTTACTAAGTAACAATTCTGTGATATACTATACTTGGATTAATCTATAAGGAAGGTTTTTGCATGGATATTCTATCCATTATTGAAGCAAAAAAGCTGGGCAAGGCCCTGTCCCGGGAGCAGATCCGTTTCTTCGCCCGGGGGGCCGGGGATGGATCCATCCCCGATTATCAGCTGGCCGCCCTGCTGATGGCCATCCGTCTCAACGGCATGGACGCCAGGGAAACGGCGGATCTGACCATGGAAATGGCCGAATCCGGCAATATGCTTTATCCCGATGTGGGGGGCGTGCCGGTGGATAAGCATTCCACCGGGGGCGTGGGCGATACCACCACGCTGATCCTGGCCCCCCTGGTTGCGGCCTGCGGCGGCAAGGTGCTCAAGATGAGCGGCCGAGGCCTGGGACATACCGGCGGTACGGTGGATAAGATGGAAAGCATCCCCGGCATGCGGGTAGAGCTGCCTGAAGATGAATTTATGGATATCGTCCGCCGCACCGGCTGCGCTGTGGTGGGCCAGAGCGCCCATCTGGCCCCGGCGGATAAAACGCTGTATGCCCTTCGGGATGTGACGGGCACGGTGGATTCCATCCCCCTGATCGCCTCCTCCATCCTTTCCAAGAAATTCGCGGCAGGGGCCCGGGCCATCGTGCTGGATGTGAAATGCGGCTCCGGCGCCCTGATGCCCACTTTGGACAGCGCCGTGAATCTGGCCCGGACCATGGTGGAAATCGGCGCTCATGCCGGGCGGCAGATCATCGCCGTGGTTTCCGGCATGGATGAGCCCCTGGGCAGCCATGTGGGCAATGCCCTGGAGGTAAAGGAAGCGGTGGATGTGCTGTCCCTGCGGACGGGGGGCCCCCTCAAGGATGTGGCCCTGTTCCTGGGAGCGCAGATGCTGGTGGCCGCCGGGGTACAGCCCGATGAAAAGGCTGCCTTCGCCGCCCTGGAAGAGGCATTGCAAAGCGGCCGCGGCCTGCAGAAGCTGAAGGAAATGATTGCCGCCCAGGGCGGGGATCCCTCCGTCTGCGATGATGTGGCCCTGCTTCCCCAGGCCCCCGTTATCCGTTCCGTTCCTGCGCTGGAAGCGGGATGGCTGGAAAAGGTGGATGGCGTGGCCCTGGGCCTTGCCGCCCAGCAGATGGGCGCTGGCCGCATCCGCAAAGGGGATGAAATCGATCCCGCGGTGGGCTTTGTGATGAATATCCGCATGGGCGATCCCGTGCAGCCCGGCGACAGCATCTGCACCCTGTATGCCCGCACCCCGGAAAGCGCCGATGCCGCTGAGCAGCGCATCCGCGCCGCCCTCACCTTCTCCCGGGAAAAGACGGCCCCCGCCCGTCTTCTGCATGCGCTGGTTACGCCCCAGGGCGTTACATATCTGTGATCCTACTATAAAAAGGAGATTGCACCATGAAAAAATTGATTTCCCTGCTGCTGGCCCTGCTTCTGATCACCGGCGCCTGCCTGGCTGAACCCATGACGGAAGAAGCCGCCTATCCCACCTATGAAGAATTGGAAATCTATCTTTCCGCCCTGCGTCAGCGTTCCCTGGAGGGCAGCGTTGAAATCACCAAGGCAGATAACGGCGATACCCTGGCCATCGTAAGCGAAGGCCTGCTGCGCATTGCCGATGAAACCCTGGATAAAAATACCGCCGTGCTGGGTGCCGTGCTGGATCCCACCGCCGCCTGCCCCCGGGGCCTGATGATCGGCGACAGCCTGTCCAAGCTGCTCAGCACCTATCCCAACCACAATCCCGATCTGGCCGGCAATTATAACGACGCCGCCCTGTATATCTCCGGCTCCAAGCCTGAAGCGGTGCTGGGCTGGGTGCTCCGGGATGGCCAGCGGGTGACCCAGGTGACCCACTGCATCTATCACTGGGTGGCCGACGGCGTTATTTCCTGCGGCGTCAGCTATCAGATTGATAATGATATGATCGTCAATATCGCCGTATTCGGCATGGATCAGCGGATCGATGAGACCCAGGCCCTCCAGGAAATCGCCGATACCGCCGAAATCCAGGAAGCCACCCATTATTTCGCCTATCCCAAATCCGAAGACGGCAGTTTGCTGGCCCCCTTCGTCCGGGAGGATCTTTCCTTCGGCGGCCTGGATTTCCTGGATCTTACCCCCGAAATGGCCACTGCCGTGCTGGGCAGCTCCCCCGTGGATGAATGGAAGCAGGATAGCTCCGGCGAATATCTGCGCATCCGGCAGTGGGATGGGGTATCCATCTATTTCAATTATGATTCCTCCAAGCAGTTCAAGCAGGTCAATTCCATGCTCATCAACGGCGATACCCTGGAAGGCCCCCGGGGCGTCCGGGTGGGCGACAGCATGGAAAGCGTGATGTATCGCTTCAGCCACGGCCAGGGCGGCACCGTGGATAACGGCATCGCCCTCTACGGCGACGGCGTCAACGCCCCCTTCGGCATCCTGGCCTACGGCGAAACCACCGCCACCATCAATTATGCCCTCTCCCCCGACGGAGAAGCGCTGGTGCACTGGCAGCTGACCTTCGTCGGCGGCAAACTGCAGGAAATGCGGATGCTGCTGCGCTGATCCTCTCAATTGTTACAAACTCCGTCATCATTTCGTAAAAAACATTACCTGCCGCCCGATGTTTTTGTCGGGCGGCTTTCCTTTATAAATAGGCCGGATAAGTTGACAGCATCAGATCTTTCCATTATAATATAAGTTACAGATTTTTCTGATCTGCCTGTATACGGAGGCGTTCACGCCATGAGAATTGATTTGACCTGCCCGGTGGAATTATGGCATTGTAAAATGCCTGCTGCCAACGATCCTGTGCTGGCCATGCAGATTTACAATCTGTCGGATAAAGATGTAACCAGCATTCAGGTATGCGCCTTATGCTATAATATCGACGGGGAGCAGTATGCCCGTCATGTGGAGCGGATCCAGGATCTGGATGCGCCGTCCCGTCATGCCTTCGAAGCCGCCATCCTGCTGGAAGAAGGGGTGAAGGCCCAGGATCTGGAAGTGCTGATCGAAAAGGTATGGTTTGAGGATAAAACGGTATGGCGCCGGGGCGCCGTGCCCGCTGCTGAATTTACCCCCTCTCCCCTGCTCAAGGATCAGCAGCTGCAGGTGATGCAGGAATTGGCTGGCCCGGATGCCGCCGCCTATCCCAGCGATCAGGGCAATGTGTGGGTCTGCGTATGCGGCCGCGCCAACGGCCCGGCTGAAGAGCGCTGCCGCCGCTGCCAGCGGGACCGGCATGAGATTTTTACCAAGCTCAATCAGGCCGCCATTGAAAAGATCATCATCACCCGCCAGAATGCCATTGAGGATGAGCAGCGCCGCCAGCGGGAGGAGGCCCGCCGCATCGCCCAGGCCAAGGAAGCGCTGCGGAAAAAGCGCCGCCGCCGCAAGAAGCTGATCATCGCCCTGACCACCATTGTGGTGCTGGGCGCCGCTCTGGCCTACGGCCTCTATTTCCACGGCATTCCCTATTATCATTATTATCAGGCCGAACGTGCCCTGGAAAGCGGCCAGTATGATACGGCCAAGGCCCAGTTCCTGGCCCTGGAAGATTATCTGGACAGCGCCGATATGGCCCTGGAATGCGATTATCGCGCCGCCCTCTCTTCCATGAATAACGGCACCTATACCTCCCTGCAGGTGGCCAGCACCTCCTTTGAGGCGCTGGGCGATTATAAGGACAGCGCATCCAAAGCCCAGGAAGCCCGGTATATCCATGCCGAAAAGCTGCTTTCCGCCCGGGAATGGGCCAAGGCCATCGCCATGTATGAAACCATTCCTGCCTACGGCGATGCCAGAATGAAACGCAATCAGGCGGAATATGAATGGGCCGTGGAGCTGATGGAGCAGGGGGCCTATCCGGACGCCAGAGAAAAATTCCTGGCCCTCGCCGATTATCAGAATTCCCAGCAGAATGCCCTGGATTGCCTGTACCTGCCCGCTGTCCGTGCGCTGGAGCAGGGGGATCCGCTGCTGGCCGTGGATTATTTCCTGCAGCTGGGCGAATATAAGGATTCCGTTCAGCAGCTGCAGGTAGCCTATTATGCCGCTGCCCGGCAGTTCTTTGCCGCCCAGGATTTCGATACCGCTGCCGAGTATTATCTGCTGGCCGGGGATTATGCCGATGCTTACCGCCAGGCCATCGCCTGCCTGTATGAGCCTGCCGTTCTTTCCATGAAGGATGGGGATTATCAGCGCGCCGCCGGCATGCTGGAAAAAATCCAGGGCTATCAGGATTCCAAGGCGCTGCTGCTGGAATGCTGGTATCAGATGGGCCTTGCCCTGATGGAGCAGGCTGATTACGAGGCCGCCTACGCCTATTTCGAAAAGGCGCAGGAGCTGCAGACCGCCCAGGAGGCCATGAAGGAATGCATCTACAGGCCTGCCGTGGCCATGATGGATGAAGGCCGGGGGGAGGAGGCGCTGCCCCTGTTCCAATCCATTTCCGGCTATAAGGCTGCCGATGATTACATCAATCAATTGCTCTATCAACAGGCCAATAACGCCCGGGATGAAGAAAATTACGATCTGGCCATCCAGCTTTATACCCAGCTGGGCACCTATCGTGACAGTGCCCAGGCCCTGACCCAGGCCCAGTATCATCAGGCCATTTATCTGATCGATTATGGTGAATACGAAAGCGCCATCACCGCCTTGGTGGCCCTGGGCAATTATGAGGATTGCGCCGAACAGCTGAACCGGGCCCGGTATCTGCTGGCCCTGGATCTGAAGGTGGAAGGGCACTACGAAGACGCCATGACCATCCTGCTGGCCCTGGGCAATTATAGCGACGCCCTCACCCAGTATCAGGACTGCGTCTATCTGGTCGCTGTGCAGAAAATGGAAAACGGCGATCTGGCCCAGGCCGCCGAAATGTTCGGATCCATCAAATTCTATCAGGATGCCCGCAGCCGCCAGCAGCAGTGCGCCTATCAGGCCGGTACGGACGCCATGAATCAGGGCGATCTGGCCCAGGCCGCCTACCTGTTTGAACAGGCCGGGGATTATCAGGATGCCGCCTCCCTTTCCGAAAGCTGCTTCGATCAGTATTATGCGGAAGCATACCAGGCCGCCAAGGCCGCCATCGCCAAGAAGGATTACGAAACAGCAGTTAAAGCGCTGGAAAATCTCTCCCAGGATCATCTTTCTGAAAAGTATGCTGATATTCCGGAGATGTATGTAGAAGCATGTTATCGCTATGCTAATTCCCTTTATTCTGACCACAAGCCATTCGAAGCGCTCAAATATTACAAGCAAATCATGGATTACAGCGATGTAGCTGAAAAACGTCTGAATAAAATTGTTTATCGGATTATGGGCAAATGGGAGAGTACCAAAGGCACTGTGATGGAATTCCGTGAAGACGGCACCTGCACCATCGAGGGCCGTGATTATTACTACTTCGCCAACGTCTATTCTCTGGATATTGGCGATAGTCCCGAATCCCTGAAATATACCTATAACATCGTATCCAATTCTGCCAATGCCCTGACCCTGCGCCACGAAAAGCAGAATCTGCTCTACCGGATGACCCGGGTGGAATAATCCCATGGAAAAGATCCGCACGCATCTGCAATCCTATCATCAGGCGCCCGATCCCCGCCAAATCGATGTATTGGACGGGGTTCGGGCTCTTTGTGTGCTGCTGGTGGGCTGGTTCCATATCTGGCAGCAGGGCTGGCTTTCCCCCTCCTTTTCCGTTCTGGGGATCGATTTCCATCTGGATTTTCTGCTGCGTTCCGGCTATATCTGGGTGGATGGGATGCTGCTGCTTTCCGGCTTTCTGCTGTATCTTCCCTATACCCAGGGCAAATCCTCCCCTGCCATCTGGACCTTCTATAAACGGCGGCTGATCCGCATTCTGCCCTCTTACCTGCTTTGCATCATCCCGCTGTTCATTCTCGCCATCCTGCAGGGCAAATATGCCACTCCCTGGGCAGCCGGAAGGGATTTGCTGGCCCATCTTACCTTCACCCACAATCTTTTCCCCTTCAGCTATCATCATACCCCCCTCAACGGCGCCCTGTGGACGCTGGGAGTGGAGATGCAGTTTTATCTGATCTTCCCTTTCCTGGCCCGGGCATTTAAAAAATTCCCCCTGATCACCTGGGGCCTGATGGCGGGGGCCGCCTTCGCCTTCCGGGCCCTGGCCGCCCAGCAGCGGGATCTGAGCATGTATTTCAATCAGCTGCCCGCCTTTCTGGATGTATATGCCAATGGCTTCCTGGCCGCATCCGTGTTCACTGCGCTGCGGAAAAAGCTGGGGCAGGGGGAAACCGATAAGAAAATCAAGCTGCTTTTTACGGTGCTTTTCTTCCTGTGCATCTGCCAGCTGGTGGCTATTGCAAAAGGCCAGGCCTCGGCCAGCCATATCCAGAAAGGCCAATTGGAGCGCAGATTTTCTCTCTCCCTCACCCTTTCCTGCGCCATGCTCTGCGCTGCTTTTTCCCTGCCGGGGCTCAGATTCCTGCTGGGCAATCCGGTAATGAAATTTTTCTCCGCCATTTCCTTTCAATTCTATATCTGGCATCAATTGTTCGCCGTGCAGCTGAAGGGCTGGGGCTTTCCGCCCAGCCAATCCGCCTCTCCCTGGACCGCCGGGGAATACCGCTGGCAGGTCAATTACACCCTGTGCTGCTTTATCGGCGCCATCATCCTGGCGTCGCTGATCACTTATCTGTTTGAAAGGCCCATTGCCCGCCGGCTGCGCCGGGGCATGCGCCCCTGAATATCCAATCTTATTTAATGGAGGAAATATAGCATGAAAGATCCCCGTATGCTGAAGCTGGCCCATAATCTGATCAATTATTCCTGCCGCCTGCAAAAGGGCGAAAAGGTGCTGATTGAGGCCACCGGTATCCCCGAAGATTTCGTCTGCGCGCTGGTGGAGGAGGCCTACAAGGCCGGCGGCATTCCCATGGTGCAGATCAATCAGCCCAAGGTGCAGCGGGCCATGCTGATGCACTGCTGTGAAGAGCAGCTTTCCCTGATGGCCAAGTATGATTCCCTGCGCATGCAGGATTGCCAGGCCTATATCGGCGTCCGGGGCGGCGAAAATGCCTTTGAGCAGAGCGATGTGCCCGGCGAAAAGAAAACGCTTTACGGCCTGCATTACGGCAATAAAGTGCATTCCCAGATCCGTGTGCCCCATACCAAATGGGTGGTGCTGCGCTATCCCCTGCCCGCCATGGCCCAGCAGGCCAATATGAGCACCGACGCCTTCGAAGATTTCTATTTTGACGTATGCAATATGGATTACGGCAAGATGAGCCGGGCCATGGACGCCCTGGTCAAGCGGATGGAGGCCACCGATCAGGTGCACATTGTGGGCCCGGGCACCGATCTTACCTTCTCCATCAAGGGCATGCCCGCCATCAAATGCGCCGGTGAATTGAATATCCCCGACGGCGAGGTATTCACCGCTCCCGTCAAGGATTCTGTGAACGGCATCCTCACCTATACCGCCCCCTCCCTCTATCAGGGCGTGCGCCACGAAAATGTATGCCTCACCTTCAAGGATGGCAAGATCATCGATCAGACCGGCAGCGCCCCCGAGGCCCTGAAGACAGTCTTTGATACCGATCCCGGCGCCCGCTACATCGGCGAATTCGCCATCGGCGTCAATCCCTTCATCACCCATGCCATGCTGGATACCCTGTTTGATGAAAAGATCGCCGGTTCCTTCCATTTCACCCCCGGCAATTCCTATGATGAATGCCCCAACGGCAATAAATCTGCCGTCCATTGGGATCTGGTCTGCATCCAGACCCCGGAATTCGGCGGCGGCGAAATGTATTTTGACGGGGAACTGATCCGCAAGGACGGCCTGTTCATCCCCGAGGATCTGCAGTGCCTGAATCCCGATCAGCTGAAATAAGCTTTTTCCAGGCCCGCTTGCACCCAGCGGGCCTTCCTTTATCCCCCGAGAAGGAGAATGCAGCATGAAAAAATACCTGGCTCTGATCCTTGCGCTTCTGCTGGCCCTGCCCCTGCCTGCCCTGGGCGTGGAGCAGCAGGATGATTTCTTCCTCCGGAAAAAAAATCTGGGCTCCTGCCGGGAACTAACGGGCGAAATCCCCCTGTATGTGATCTTTGCCGCCGAAAAGGGCCATCCCTGGGATGCAGGCCGGATGGACCAATGCAAAAAAGCAGTGGAGGACGCCGCTTCCTATCTGAAGGCGCAGGCGGCAGGCTACGGCCGTTCCCTTTCCCTCTCCCCTGCGTACTATATGGCAGAGGGGCTGGATCACATCGATGCGGCAGAATACAGTCAGGTGATGGAGCAGGCCCTGCAGCAGGCCGGTCTGCCCCCGCGGGGTGAGAATTCCTTCTATCTGGAGAATGAAATTCCCCTGCTGATGATTCTCAACCGGGAAGGCCGCGCCTTTTCCATCAGTGACAGCCATGCTGCACATAATGATTATCTGGTCTGCTATGCCACCACCGCCTCCAGCAGCTATGCCCATGAATTGCTGCATCTCTACGGTGCCCGGGATTATTATTATCCTGATGATTATCATGGGGCCGCCCAGGCATATTTCCCGGACAGCCTGATGTTGAACAGCACAAAAACCGCCTCCATTGACAGCCTGACCGCCTATATCATCGGCTGGACGGATCAATTGGATGAAGCTGCCCTTTCCTTTTTGCGGGATACCGCCCATATCACTCAGGAGGATTACAGCCAGGCCATCCATGACGCCGGCTTTACAGGCTACCGCATCAAGGAATACGATGATCAAACCTATATCGGCCAGTGGGAAACGGGCTCCTGGCACGGGAACGGGGTGGTCATCTGGGACGGCGGTACCTTGTATACCGGCCAGTTCCGGAACGGAAAAAAGGATGGATACGGGGTGCTCGTCTGGGCCGACGGTACCATTTACCGGGGCCAATGGGCAGATGATCAGCGCACCGGCCAGGGCTCCATCTTCTGGAAAAGCGGCGCATCCTATACCGGCGCATTCCTCAATGGAAAACTCCATGGCTACGGCGTTTATATCGATGCGGAGGGAACGGTATTTGAAGGCAACTGGCTGAATGATGCGTTTCAGGGAAAATGAAAAAATCACCGGCATAACAGCCGGTGACAGACCGTTGACAAACCACCCATACGCAAAAATACTTGCAGCATAGTAGGCGAAGAAATGCAATCCGCAGCGGCGGCATGTACGCCGCCAGGAGAAAAATTCTGGAGAATCATTTATGATTCGGGAAGAATTTTTCATTCCTATCAGATTTTCTGCCCGTGCTGCGAAGCAGCACAAGAAAATCTGCATGTCGAAAAAAATGATCCTTCATTTTTTTCGAGCGTGTTGAC